>NZ_FOWR01000062.1:0-465 GCF_900115495.1 Enterovibrio norvegicus DSM 15893
GCGGGGAACACAACAAGATTTGCTTGGCGACCATAGCGTTATGGACCCACCTGAACCCATGCCGAACTCAGTAGTGAAACGTAACAGCGCCGATGGTAGTGTGGGGCTTCCCCATGTGAGAGTAGGACATCGCCAGGCTTCCAATTTAGATATGTGTATTGAACGACATGTATCGGATGAACAGGAAACTGTTTATCACCGTGTGGAGCGGTAGTTCAGTTGGTTAGAATACCGGCCTGTCACGCCGGGGGTCGCGGGTTCGAGTCCCGTCCGCTCCGCCATTTATTCAGACAGAGTTAAGTCTTTAAAATAACTACAGGGGTGTAGCTCCAATTGGCAGAGCAGCGGATTCCAAATCCGCGTGTTGGGAGTTCGAATCTCTCCACCCCTGCCACATTTAAGGCTCCAGCAGAAATGCTGGAGCCTTTTTCGTTTCTGTCACTTTTTCAAAGCGATGTTGGGAGC
>NZ_FOWR01000062.1:770-17923 GCF_900115495.1 Enterovibrio norvegicus DSM 15893
CCACCCCTGCCAAATTTAAGGCTCCAGACTGCGCGTCCCGGCAGAAATACAGGAGCTTTTTCGTTTCAGTCACTTTTTCAAAGCGATGTTGGGAGTTGGAACGCCAGCCCGGTCGAATCTCTCCATCCCTGCCACATTTAAGGCTTCAGACTGCGCGTCCCAGCAGAAATACCGGTGTCTTTTCGTTTCTATCACTTTTTCAAAGTGATATTGGGATCGGGAGCACCAGTCTGGCCGAGTCATTCTTTCTCTGCTAACGTCTAAGCCCGAATTTACGCCTCCTTTAAAAATACTAGGGTGTAATTATTCTTCGAATGCGACTTGCTATTACCCGTTAACTCTGCGAATTCATAAAACTTTCTGCCTATTTGCGGGCGTTTCATATTTAGGTTGGTGATAGAGGCTTATGAGCTGGTAGAATTTAGGTGTGAGAAGCCGCGGATGTTCAGGGCTGTCCACTGAAATTCACAGACTTCTTTTGGTTATCACCACGGCTACATTTGTAATGAAAAAAACGCTAAAAAAACGTTGGCTTATTCTTGGCACGGCGAGCCTGATTGGTGCGATATTGGTATGGATCTATGACATGCTTGAAGTGCCTGAAGCACCCAGATTGGCAAGTAGCCAGAAGGACGTGCGGTGTTTGAACTATCCTGTGTCGGCTTCCATTGATGTGAATAACTCATTGAGCATCGCTGTATGGAATATTTACAAGCAGCAGTTGGATGGGTGGGAAGATGAACTGTTGGCACTCTCCAAAACATCTTCTTTGATACTTCTTCAAGAGGCACAGTCATCTCAAGATCTGCAGCACTACATTTCTGCACGGCAATGGTACAGCAATCAGGCATTTGCGTTTTCTGTAAATGATGAAGTGGCTGGCGTGATGACGTTGTCGGAACTCGCCCCTCAAAAAGTCTGTGCTTACACAAAAGTAGAGCCTTACTTGCGCTTGCCTAAAAGTGCTTTATATAGCGAGTTTCCATTATCAAATGGTCAAACACTGTCTGTCATTAATATCCACAGTATTAATTTTACCTTTGGAATCGAGGAATACCGAGAACAGCTCAACGCATTGGTTGATGCGGTGACTAAGCTTGATGGCCCTGTGATTGTTGCCGGGGATTTTAATACATGGAGCGAGAAGCGGTTGAAGACGGTTAAGACTGAGCTTAATCGTATTGGCTTACAAGAAGCTGTCTTTGATACTGATGCACGTTTGAAGGTGTTTAGTTTGCCGTTGGATCATATTTACTATCGAGATTTAGTACTAAATGACGCTAACAGTCGAAGCACGTTAGCCTCAGATCACGCCATGATGACAGCGAGCTTTTCGTTCAACGTAAATTGATGCGGTTTTACATCATTTGGATACAAAAAACGCGATGCATTGGCATCGCGTTTTTCCATGGAGCGTTATGCGTTATGCACTAACTTTCGTTACATCGATATAGAGTTTTAGCTTTTGACCGGGTTTGATGTAGGCATTCTTTTTAAGGGCGTTCCACTCCACTAATTCGGAAACAGACACTTTGTAGCGAGCGGCAATACTGCTCAACGAGTCACCCTCACGAATCTGATAGACGATCGTGCGAATGCGCGCGCCTTCAGCGCCTTTTTTCCAAACAACAAGTTCTTGGCCGATACGAAGAGGATCTTTTGGTGCCATGCCGTTCCAGCGCGCTAATGCGCTGTGAGAAACATCGTGCTTACGAGCGATTGTCCAAAAGCTGTCGCCTTTTTTTACGTTGTAAGTCACTTTGTAGTCGCCACGTTTCTTGCTTGTCAGGGTTGCTAAACGTTGAGGTGCGCTGAGTGAGTATTGACTCTCGTCTTTCAATGCAACAGGGATCATCAGATGCTGTCCAGCACGAATAGTCGTACTCTTCATGTTATTTGCACGCTGAATGACTTTCACTGTGGTGTTATTACGCTGAGCGATTAGTCCAAGAGAGTCGCCGCTTTTCACCTTGTAACGTGTGACTTTGATGCCCTGATTATCGTTTTCGGCCAATTTCTGCTTAAAGCGACTCACATTTTCATTCGGCAAAAGCAAGTGTGTCGGGCCATCAGGAGAGGTTGCCCAATGGTTGTAGGCAGGGTTTAGGCTTTGTAGCTCGGACAAAGACAAGCCCGCGTAATTTGCAGCCAACGCTAAGTCCATTTGAACCTTTGGCTCGACCGTGTCTAGCACAGGCTTATTAGCAATGGCTTGCAGCGGTAAGCCATACTTATCTTGATTCTTAACCACATCAGCGACAGCGATCAGTTTAGGAACATACCCACTGGTTTCTTTTGGTAAGTCGAGTGACCAAAAGTCTGTTGGTTTACCCGCGGCTTTATTTTTACGAATTGCACGGAACACACGACCTTCACCGGTATTGTAGGCTGCAAGAGCATGTAACCAATCACCATCGAATTTCTTGTGAAGGTACTCAAGCAGATCTAATGCAGCGTCTGTTGAGGCAACCACATCACGGCGACCGTCATACCACCAATTTTGTTCCAAGCCAAAACGGCGACCTGTATCTGGCACAAATTGCCAAAGGCCAGCAGCGCGACCATGGGAGTAGGCAAATTGGTCGAATGAGCTTTCTACAACAGGAAGCAGCGCTATTTCTAAGGGGATACCACGGGCTTCTACTTTCTCAGTAATGAGGAATAGAAAAGGCTCTGCACGCTTGGCTACAGTTTTTAGATGTTGTGGGTGCTTGAGGTACCAATTGCGATAGTAATTCACGCGTTTGTTGTCAGGTACGGGCATTTCAAGCTGCATCGAGATCCGCTCCCAAACATCATCCTGGTTTTGCGGTGTGATGACTGGGGCTTCCGGCTTTGCTTCAACAACAATGGCTGGCGTTTCCGCAATGCTTTGTTTGATAGCCGAATTTGGTTCTTTCGGCGTATTAGTCGTAGTGGCGACGTCTTCTTGCCCTGTGAGTTGGCATCCTGCGAGGAACATCGATCCTACTAATACATAACGGAACTTCATGTGTTAGAAACCTTTCAAAAAATAGCCGCTGATAATAAGCGGCCTGTAGTAATGCTTACAAGTGACGAATGTCAAAATTCGTCCTTCCAACGTCTTAGTGCGGTGAAAGTTTCTAGATCTGACCTATCTTTTGCTCTGTTTTTCACCCCTTCTTTTACTGAGGGATGATGTGCACGAAGGAAAGGGTTAATTGCCTTCTCTCTTGCAATAGAGCTAGGGATTGAACTTTTCCCTTGTGAGCGCCAATTTGCAACTTCTGCAACATATTGATTCAGTTCAGTGTTATTCGGCTCGATGGCTTGTGCAAATTTCAAGTTTGATTCTGTGTACTCGTGAGCGCAAAACACTTGAGTGTTATCAGGTAAGGCTGAAAAAGCAGACAATGAATGCAACATCTGTGCAGGTGAGCCTTCAAATAGTCGGCCACATCCACCTGAGAACAAGGTATCACCACAAAACAACATGCCATCAGCGTAATAAGCAATATGGTCCAGTGTATGGCCCGCAACATGCAGAACGCGGAATGTCGTGTTGTTGAGTGTGAAAGTGTCGTTATCTTTAAGAGGGTGCGTCACATCAGGAAAGCGTTCGGTGGCTGGACCGTAGACTGCAGCTGAGGGAAAGGCTGCTTTAAGAGAGGGCACGCCGCCCACATGATCTGAGTGATGGTGGGTAATCAGAATAGCATCAAGCGTTAGCCCTAGGTTGCTTAGCGTTTCCACGACTGGCTTGGCATCACCAGGATCGACGACAACGCAATGATTGTCATCATTTTTTAGTAGCCAGATGTAATTGTCATTGAATGCGGGTATGCTTGATACAGATAGCATTTCATTCTCCAGCTATAACATAGTATTTATGAAACCAGCTCGCAGCCAACGTCCACTAGAATACCCTTATACATGGGATCAATTCGCGCATGGCGAATGGGCGTGCGCGCACATTCAAACGCGGCTGGATGAGTGGCTTCCCAGAATGTTTGGTTATCACATGCTGAAGCTTGGTGGCCTGAGCTGCGAGTTAGTCAGTGGTCATTGTAACATTCAGCACCAAGTCTGTATCGACAAGTTAAATCCCCTTCGTAATGTTGAATCCGAAAACTATGACCTTCCCTTTGTTGATAAAGCATTCGACGTCTGTGTATTAGCAAACCAGCTTGATTACTCTGATGACCCGCACCGATTACTTCGCGAAATTGATAGAGTGATGATAGACGATGGCTATTTGGTTATCACCGGTGTCAACCCTAGCAGTATTATGGGGATTGGAAGATTGATTCCTTGGCGCAAAAATCGTATGCCATGGAATGGGCGCATGTTTACGCCTTTGAGGGTGAGGGATTGGTTGGGCGTTTTAAACTACGAAATTGTTGAGCTGTCGTGTTTTGGCTTGATTCCAGCCACACAGCATCGTACGTGCGGAGTGTGGTTTGAAAATGCATGCTCTGGGCTGCTGCCTGCAATTGGCTCGTTGTATTTTATCGTGGCGAGAAAGCGAACGTACCCACTAAAACCGATAAAACCCGAGTGGAAAATGCGAAAGCGTTTATCGCCAGTCAGTGTGAATTATAGAACCGGATCTGGCGACGTTTAAACGGCGTTAATCTGAAAGCGCGGGCGTGGGTGTCATGCCCTATGAATGGTATTATTCGTTGGGTTGGTAGCCCGTGTCGGGTTGTGTTGGCTTCTCTGCACCAGCGCGAGCGAGTTCGTCACAGCGCTCATTCTCAGGGTGGCCAGCATGACCCTTTACCCATTGCCAATCCACACGATGGCGCTGAGTTTCTTCATCTAAACGCTTCCATAGATCGGAATTTTTCACCGGCTTTTTCTCTGCCGTTTTCCAACCGCGTTTTTTCCAATTGTGAATCCACTGCGTAATACCTTGTCGAACATATTGGCTGTCCGTCGTCAGTGTTACATCGCAAGATTCTTTTAATGTCGCTAAACCAACAATGGCAGCCAGCAACTCCATGCGGTTGTTGGTTGTTAGGTCAAAGCCTTCACTGAGCTCTTTTTCATGCGCTTTGTAACGCATGACAACGCCATATCCACCAGGTCCAGGATTACCAAGACAAGAACCATCCGTGAAAATTTCTACCTGCTTGACCATATTTGTTAGTATCTGTGTAAATTAATCGCCAAGTCTGACACAAGTGACGCTATGAAAGCCAGTTACGACAGAATAATCGTTCTCGATACAGAAACCACGGGTATGAACCGTGAAGGTGGCCCTCATTACGAAGGCCATAGAATCATTGAAATCGGTGCCGTTGAGATCATCAATCGCAAACTCACCGGTAAGCATTTTCACGTCTACATTAAGCCAGATCGCGAAATCGATCCTGAGGCTATCGGTGTTCATGGTATTACCGACGAATTCTTAGTGGATAAGCCAGAATATGGCGAGATTCACAAAGAGTTTTTGGCATTCATCAAAGGCGCTGAAATGGTCGCACACAACGCGCCCTTCGACGTCGGCTTCATGGATCAGGAATTCCAAACGCTGGATCCCACCATCGGTAAAACAGAGCAGTTCTGTAAGATCACCGATACCTTGGCGATGGCGAAACAGATATTTCCGGGCAAGCGAAATAACCTCGATATTCTCTGTGAACGCTATGGCATAGATAACTCTCACCGAACGCTCCATGGCGCATTGCTGGATGCCGAGATATTGGCAGATGTTTATCTGTTGATGACGGGCGGACAAACGTCGCTGGCATTTAGTGGCAGTGACGAGAACGCACAAAGCGGCGAATCTATTCGTCGTGTAGAAGCGGGTACGAAATCGCTAAAGATTATCCGTGCATCGGCCGATGAACTACAAGAGCATAATGCGCAGCTTGATACCATAGAGAAAAATGGCAGCTGCTTGTGGAGGCAACAGGAGATTGTATGAAAAGAGGGTGGGCTGGGCTTCTGCTCGTTTTGCTGATGTCGTTCAACGTATCGGCCGCGCAGACATCTGATCGCGATATACGGTTGCTCAACAACCGATTCCGAATTGATTCCACCATCACTCAAGTTGCTTTCGTTATTTACCGTGAAGAAGCGAGCCGTCCTGTTGTACTGATACAACCGGACGGAACCAAGCTCTATGAATGGCGACACCCTGACAATGTCTCATGGCACACAGAAGCCGATATGGACATTGTCTCAGTCTTCAATCCTATGCCTGGACCCTGGCAGGCGATAGGCAAAGTGACGCCTGAGAACAAAATCCGAATTCTCTCCGAATTAAGCATGAAGGTAGACACCTTCCCTGACCGCCTTTATCAGGGTGAAACCTTAAAGTTCACCGCGCAGTTGATGCAGGCGGGTAGCCCGCTAAACCTCAGAGACTTTCTGGATAGTGTTGAATTGGGCGTTACCTTTACCGAGTTTATTGAAAGCGTGGAGGGCATTCCGGTTGATCAGCGCCCGCAAGCAAAATCCCTTGGACAATTTAAAGACGACGGTGCTGGCCTTGATGAGGTGGCGGGTGATGGCATGTTTACCGTTGAGCTGCCTATCAATGTGCCTCCGGGAAAATACCGCGCCCGCGTTACATCAGGCAATGGCGTATTCTTCCGTACCCTTGAACAAGAAGTGCTGGTTTACCCCACGCCGCTGATGGCGACGTTTAAACAAAGCCGTAAGAAAGCCCTACCACACCACTTTTTGGTAGAGTCCGATACGGCAAGCGTTGAACCCGGCACCATTGCAACACACGTAGAGTTTACTGACTCCAACGGTAAGCCTTCTGTCTATCAAGGGCAGGCGACGAAGGATTACACTCGTCTGACTGTTGATATCGATAATTTCGACGTGCCAGGACGTCACAAATGGCATGCGTGGCTATATGGCACTGACAAGCTTTCAAGCCGTCCGTTGGTGTTTGAGTTGCCAGAACAAACTTTTGCGGTTGCTGATTATGAAGCCATTGAACAAGCCAAGCTGGAGCGAGAAGCGCGAGAAGCAGAACGCGCGCGTATTGAAGAAGAAAGGCTGGCTGCGATTCAGCGCGAAGAAGATCGCAAAATGGCGCTAATTACGATCATTGGCGGAAACATTCTGCTGCTTGTGCTCGCGATTCTAACTTGGTTCATCATTCGCAAGATCAAGGCCAAGAAGCTTGCTGCAGAGATGGAAGGAGAGTTGGAAGCACCACCAGAGGAATCGGATAAAGCTGCATAACGTAAGCACCGAGAGGGTTTATGTTTGCTGGTGATGAACATTTGCTAGTGATAAAAAAGGAGAAGCTATGTGCTTCTCCTTTTTTGATGGTGCGCTCAACCTATAGGGAGTGAGCGATGCTTTTGCGTTTACGCAGCATGAATCACATTGTTCAATGTGGTATCCGCTGCCGCAAGTTCTGCAGGGTCAAAATCATCAACATTGATGGTTTCTAAACGTCCCGCTTCTGCAATGCGTAACTGTTCAGCTTCTTTATCAGTAATCACGCCTTCTTTCAGACCAATCTCCGCCACTTTGTCCAAGAACATAAATGGGAGGTTTTGACCTGTGGCTTTGACGATTTTTTGATAAATAGGCTCGGCAGTCAAAATGTCCATCAGTGCCTGTTCTATCTTACCGACAGGGTTGTGCTCTGATGCCTCAAGGAACTGGCCACGACCGATACGGCTGCGCGCTTCACTTGGGGTTTGAAGGATCTGCGCCACTTTGCCATCCAGTTTGTCACTTGGTTTCGCTCTGCGTGTTCCAAATGGGAACAGGAGTACACGAAGAGGTGCTGCAACCAAACGATTAGGGAAGTTTGCAAGGAACTCAATCAAGGCTTCTTCAGCTTGATGAAGCGCATCCTGCATACCCCAATGCACGAGTGGCAGATCATCTTTTTGATAACCTTCGTCAGCGTAACGCTTCATTGTTGCTGATGCGAGGTACAGTTGACTTAGAACATCCCCCAAACGCGCTGAGAGGCGTTCTTTACGTTTCAAGTTGCCACCGAGTACTGCCATTGAAATGTCCGCGAGAAGTGCCAGATTGGCGCTGTAACGGTTCATCTGCTGGAAGTAGCGCGTGGTTGCATCTTTACGTGGCGCTTTCGACGTGCGGCCATCCGTGAGACCTAACCAAACCGATCGCATCAAGTTGCTGATGACAAAGCCAACATGGCCAAACAATGCATGGTCAAAAGTCGCCAATGCTTGCTTTTCGTCGTCGTTGTATGCTGCTTCCATTTCTGCCAATACGAATGGGTGACAACGGATAGCACCTTGTCCAAAGATGATCATTGAACGTGTGAGGATGTTTGCACCCTCAACGGTAATGGCAATGGGGGCGCCTTGATACCCACGAGCGAGGAAGTTTTTAGGGCCGATACAAATGCCTTTACCGCCAGCAACGTCCATTGCATCGATGATGCTGCGCTGACCACGGTGGGTACAATGGTATTTGACGATGGCAGAGATAACCGACGGTTTCTCACCCAAATCAATACCCGCGACGGTCAGGGCGCTTGCTGCGTCCATGACGTAAGCGTTACCGCCGATACGCGCCAAAGGTTCTTCAATGCCTTCCATTTTACCGATAGGCAATTTGAACTGACGACGAATTCGTGCGTAAGCACCTGTGGCTAACGCTGCTGATTTCAGACCGCCTGTTGAGTTTGATGGCAGGGTAATACCACGACCGACTGACAGACATTCGACGAGCATTCTCCAGCCTTGTCCGGCCATTTCTGCACCACCGATAATAAAATCGATAGGCACGAAAATGTTCTCACCAGTTGTGGGACCATTTTGGAAAGGCAGGTTAAGTGGGAAGTGACGGCGGCCAATCTCTACGCCTTCAATGTCCGTTGGGATTAACGCACAGGTAATACCAAGATCTTTGGTGTGACCCAATAGGCCTTCGGGATCTTTCAGTTTGAATGCGAGACCCAATACCGTCGCAACAGGGGCGAGAGTGATGTAGCGTTTATTCCAGGTAATTGACATACCCAGCACTTCTTTGCCTTGCCACATGCCTTTGGTGACGTAACCTTCATCAGGAATCGACCCAGCATCAGAACCTGCTTCTGGGCTCGTCAACGCAAAACAAGGAATCTCCTTGCCTTCAGCAAGGCGCGGCAAGTAATGGTTCTTTTGATCTTCTGTACCATAATGTTGCAGCAATTCGCCTGGGCCCAAGCTGTTTGGTACACCAACGGTTGACGATAATACGCCAGACACGCCAGTCAGTTTCTGCAACACCAAAGACTGTGCATATGCCGAAAACTCCAAACCGCCATATTCTTTCTTAATGATCATGGCGAAGAATTTTTTGTCTTTTAGGAATTGCCACACATTCGGTGGTAAGTCTGCCAATTCATGGGTCACTTGGTATTCGTTAACCATGCGACACACTTCGTTTACTGGGCCATCCAAAAACGCTTGTTCTTCCGCGCTGAGTCGTGGTGCAGGGATGTCATGAAGTTTGTTCCAGTCTGGCGCACCGCGGAACAGATCCGCTTCCCACCACACCGTACCCGCATCGATCGCTTCTTTTTCCGTTTGTGACATTTCTGGCATCACACCACGGAATGCTTTTAATGCTGGCTTACTTAACCAACTTTCGCGGAAAGACTTCACGTTCAATGGAATAGCGATGGCGACAAAAATAAGCCACGTGACTTGTCCCACGATGCCCATGATTGATCCAACAATTAACAAACCAGCAGCCAGCGCAGTAAACAGCTTTAAGCCAGCACGATGGTAAGCCATCACAGCCATGATGGCGGCAAACGTAATCAGGTATAGGGTTGTTGCCATTTTCGGTTCTCCTTCTCCAGCAACCCGTCACTAAATGGTAAGAGGTCATACCACTTAATTGTAAGCAGGTTTTTGCAAGAATGTAAAACAATGACCGGTAAAAATGTGCTCCGTCTTTCATCTGTTAGAGAAATGACTCTAATGATTTTTTCAGTTAATTGTTTTCACACAACAATCACAACCGTCATGGGAATATCGACAGCTTCCAGTGTTTACAGGTACACTGGCTCGACAGATATTTGGGCGGCTTGCCCCATGTCATCCAACATAAAAAAAGAGAATAGCCCATGTACCAAGACCTTATTCGCTCTGAGCTGACGGAAGCTGCAAGCGTGCTAGACGCGTTTCTAAAAGACGAAAAGAACATTGCGAACATTGAAGCTGCTGCAAAGCTGCTGGCGGATTCATTTAAAGCAGGCGGTAAAGTGCTTTCATGTGGTAACGGTGGCTCCCACTGTGACGCAATGCACTTCGCTGAAGAATTGACAGGTCGTTATCGCGAAAACCGTCCAGGTTACCCTGCGATTGCGATTTCAGACCCTAGCCATATCTCCTGTGTGAGTAATGACTTTGGTTACGAGTTTGTATTCTCTCGCTACCTTGAAGCGGTGGGCATGAAAGGCGATGTCTTGTTTGGTTTGTCGACATCTGGCAATTCGGGCAACATTCTTCGCGCGATTGAAGCAGCAAAAGCCAAAGGCATGACATCTATCATGTTGACAGGTAAAGACGGCGGTAAAATGGCAGGACTGGCGGACATTGAAATCCGTGTGCCGCATTTTGGCTATGCTGACCGTATTCAGGAAGTGCACATCAAGATCATCCACATCCTGATTCAGCTTGTTGAAAAAGAAATGGAAAAATAATTGGGCCTCGCCCATACAGTGCTGAGTTGTTCGATGATGAGCAACTCTCGCCGTTGATAAGGAAAGCGTGACGGAACATGTGTGAACTTCTTGGCATGAGTGCCAATGTGCCAACCGATATTTGTTTTAGTTTTACAGGTTTGATCCAGCGTGGTGGTAATACAGGTCCGCACCGAGATGGTTGGGGAATTGTATTTTATGAAGGCAAAGGCTTTCGCACATTCAAAGATCCCAACCCTAGCTGTAACTCTAAAATCGCCGAGCTCGTTCAAAGTTATCCCATAAAAAGCTGTGCGGTAGTGAGTCATATTCGACAAGCTAACCGGGGAGATGTGAATTTAGAAAACACGCACCCCTTTACACGTGAGATTTGGGGACGTTATTGGACGTACGCGCACAACGGCCAGCTGACAGGTTATGAAGACATGCCATCAGGGCACTTTAAACCGGTTGGTGAAACAGACAGCGAAAAAGCATTTTGCTGGCTACTGCATGAAATTGAACAGTACTACCCAGAAAAGCCAGAAGACATGACAGAGGTCTTCCGTTTTATCGCAAGTCGTTGTGATAAATTGCGTGAGCTTGGTGTGTTCAATATGCTGTTCAGTGATGGCGATTATGTCATGGCCTACTGCACCAATAATCTCCACTGGATCACACGACGTGCACCGTTTGGCAAAGCCAGTTTGATTGATGAAGATGTGACGGTCGACTTCCAAGAAGAAACCACGCCGAATGATGTGGTGACAGTGATTGCGACTCAGCCACTCACCAACAATGAAACGTGGCATAAAATGCAGCCTGGTGAATATTGCGTATTCCACTTAGGTGAAGTGATTACCTGCAACCGAGCAGATTTTGAGGGATAACCTCTCGCGCCGGAAAAGGTGATATTTCAGATATAAAAAAACGCGCTGTTAAGCGCGTTTTTTTATTCTTTTAGTCAGAGGTTAATCCGTCGAGTTTTACTCGGCTGCGTAACCTGATTCCCCTAAAATTTGCTTATCAAGTAGTGCTTTCCCTTCAGTCATACTCAAACGATCCTGACAGAACCATTCAACCACGAGGGGGTAAATGTTGTGTTCTTGTTCTTGAACACGTTCAACAACCGCGTCAGCATCGTCGCCATCAAAAATAGGCACTTGAGCTTGGAGAATAACAGGGCCGCCATCGAGTTCCTCAGTCACAAAGTGCACAGAGGTTCCATGCTCTTTGTCACCCGCATCAATGGCGCGCTGGTGGGTATTCAACCCTGTGTACTTAGGCAGTAACGAAGGATGAATATTGATCATTTTACCGTGGTAATGCTGAACAAATGCAGGCGTCAAAATACGCATAAAGCCAGCAAGTACAATTAGGTCAGGTTGATAGCCATCGATGGCTGTCATTAACTTGTCGTCGTATTCGCTGCGATCTGTGATGCCTTTACTTGGCACCACAACGGCATCGATACCTGCCTCTTTCGCACGAGTCAGTCCGTAGGCACTTTCTTTATTCGCCATTACCGCCGCGATATTGATGCCATCTTTTCCATGACATCGGTCGATAATGGCTTGCAAGTTAGAGCCGTTGCCGGAGACCAGCACTACCACGTTTTTCATGATCACCCCTTGATTTCTACCTGCTCTTCATCGGCAACTGCATTCTCGATATTACCAAGCAACCACGCGTTCTCACCTTCTTGGTTAAGAATGTCGATAGCTTGTTGCGCTTGCTCTGCAGGTAGGGCAATGATCAAACCAACACCACAGTTAAAGGTGCGGTACATTTCGTGTTGCGTCACGTTGCCGTTCTCTTGTAGCCATTTAAAAATAGCCGGCCATTCCCAGCTGTTTCCATCGATAACGGCTTTTGTGCCTTCAGGCAACACGCGAGGGATGTTTTCCCAGAAACCACCACCCGTAATGTGAGAAATGGCGTGTGCATCGCAGGTTTCTAGCATCTTAAGAACAGGTTTTACGTAAATGCGAGTCGGTTCTAGAAGGTGGTCGCCCAAAGGCTTACCTTCAAGCTCAGCGGACACATCGGCGTTTGATACTTCGATGATTTTACGCACTAAGCTGTAGCCGTTTGAGTGTGGGCCTGATGAAGCGATAGCGATGATCGCGTCGCCAGCACTGACTTTCGAACCGTCAATGATGTTTTCTTTTTCCACAACGCCGACGCAGAAACCTGCAACGTCATAGTCTTCGCCGTCATACATGCCTGGCATTTCAGCGGTTTCACCACCGATCAAGGCACAGCCTGACTGCAAACAACCTTCGCCGATACCAGTGACGACATCCGCCGCCGTATCAACATCCAGTTTGCCTGTTGCATAGTAATCAAGGAAGAACAGAGGCTCTGCACCTTGAACAATTAAATCGTTTACACACATGGCGACCAAATCGATACCAATGGTGTCATGTTTTTTTAGGTCCATCGCCAAGCGTAGTTTAGTGCCCACGCCATCTGTGCCAGATACCAGCACAGGCTGCTTGTATTTGGTTGGTAGCTCACACAGTGCGCCAAAACCGCCGATACCACCCATGACTTCAGGGCGACGAGTGCGTTTTACGACGCCTTTGATACGGTCAACGAGTGCATTACCTGCATCAATATCAACACCTGCATCTTTGTAGCTAAGAGAAGACTTATTACCGCTCACTGGAGATCCTTACCGAGTTATGGACTAAAAGCGGCGCCATTTTAACAGCGCATTTGCAAAAAGGAAAACGTTTGCGTCAGTCGATTTGTGCTAAAAAAGCGCAACTCGGTGAGCATTGCTATTCGGCGATTTTTTCTCGTGTATAATGCGTGGAATTTGTTTTTTGCAGGAGTCTGTCATGAAAGTCGTCGAGGTTATGCACCCGCTGGTAAAACACAAAATCGGTCTGATGCGCGAAGGTGATATCAGCACCAAGCGTTTTCGCGAGCTGGCGACAGAAGTTGGTAGTCTGCTGACCTATGAAGCAACCTCTGATTTCGAAACTGAAAAAGTGACGATTGAAGGTTGGAATGGTCCAGTAGACGTTGATCAGATCAAAGGTAAAAAAGTGACCGTTGTTCCTATCCTGCGTGCAGGTCTAGGTATGATGGATGGCGTTCTTGAGCACATTCCAAGTGCACGTATCAGCGTGGTAGGTATCTACCGTGATGAAGAAACGCTAGAGCCAGTGCCTTATTTCCATAAACTGGCAAGCAACATCAATGAGCGCATGGCGCTGGTGGTTGACCCAATGCTAGCGACGGGTGGTTCGATGATCGCAACCATCGACCTGCTGAAAGAAAATGGCTGTTTCAACATCAAAGTGTTGGTACTTGTTGCTGCACCAGAAGGTATTGCAGCACTTGAAAAAGCGCACCCAGATGTTGAGCTTTACACGGCAGCAATTGACGAAAAACTGAATGACAAAGGCTACATCGTTCCTGGTTTGGGCGATGCGGGTGACAAGATCTTCGGTACGAAATAATACTGACAGTCATCCAGAGCAAAAAAAAGGCTTCCAATCTGGAAGCCTTTTTTGTTCGCGTAGGTAACAGAGTTAGTCTTCCATTTGCGCGTTATCGACAACGTGGCTCTCGCCCATGTCTTTTGGCAGAACAAGGTTCAAGAAGATAGCAACGATGCCGCAAAGGCTGATGCCCTGAAGGCTGAAATCGCCGATACCAAATGCCATACCACCGATACCAAACACCAAGGTCACAGCAACGATAGCAAGGTTACGCGCTTTGTGCAGATCCACTTGGTTTTTAATCATCGTGTTTAAGCCAACCGTTGCGATAGAGCCAAACAACAAAATCATGATGCCGCCCATCACTGGAACAGGAATGGTTTGGAGAATCGCGCCCAGCTTCCCCACAAATGCCAGCACCAACGCGGTTACAGCCGCCCATGTCATGATGACGGGGTTGAAAGCACGCGTCAGCATGACAGCGCCAGTGACTTCGCTGTAGGTCGTGTTAGGTGGCGCTCCGAACATGGACGCAGCAATAGTGGCAAAACCGTCACCAGCCATGGTGCGGTGAAGGCCTGGTTTTTTCAGGTAGTCTTTTTGTGTCACGTTAGAAATGGCCAACATGTCACCCACGTGCTCAACTGCTGGAGCAATCGCGACAGGGATCATGAACAACACGGCATTGATGTTGAATTCAGGCATGGTGAAGTTCGGCATGGACAGCCAAGCAGCGTTCGTCACTGGAGAGAAGTCGACCACGCCGAAGAACAGCGCTGTCGTATAACCCGCAATGATGCCGCTTAAAATTGGCATAAGTTTAAAGAAACCTTTTGCAAACACTGACACTCCAATAGTGGTGATCAGTGAAATTGCAGAGATCCATAAAGCGACAGAGCCATCAATCAGTTGTACCGCGCCATCGCCTGATTTACCCAGAGCCATGTTCACGGCTGAAGGGGCAAGGCCAAGGCCGATGACCATGATGACAGGGCCAACAACCACAGGTGGCAATAAGGTATGAATAAAGCCGACACCGCGAACCTTGATGATGCCGCCCATGATGACGTAAACCACACCCGCAACCATTAGGCCGCCCATGGTTGCTGGAATGCCCCATGTCTGAACGCCGAAAAGGATCGGCGCGATGAACGCGAAAGAGGAAGCAAGAAAAATGGGTACGGAGCGTTTGGTGATTACTTGGAAGATAAGAGTACCAATACCGGCACCAAATAGTGCAACGTTAGGATCTAAGCCTGTTAACAACGGGACTAAGACTAACGCGCCAAAGGCAACAAATAGCATTTGTGCCCCTTGTAGTATTTGCATCATGACGCAGCATCCTTAATAAAAAAATCGGAAAATACTACCATGAGGTATAGGGTTTTCCCATGAGAGAACAAACCCTTGTCGACGAATTACACAATAAAGCAATAAGATAGGGGATGAGCGGGGATAAATGAAATGGCTATATGACGCAATTTCGGCGTTTTACCATTGCTGCATCTCAGGCTTCATCTTATGATCAACGTTTAAGAATCGAGTTATCTGGCATAGTTATGTTACGAATTTTCTTTTTGGCCCTCGCACTTTTTGTTGGGCAAACAAGCGCCATGGCTGCTTCTATTTTTAATGCAGAAGTAGTGCTGGATGACAGTGATGCCGCCACAGAGCAGTTGGCGAAGGAACAAGCCTTTGTTGATGTACTTATCCGTGCATCAGGACAATCAAATGTGGGTGAAAACCCCGTCGTCAAAAAAGCCTTACCCACGGTAAATCAATACATCACGCAACTGGGTTATGGCGATGTGGATGCACAGCGAAGCCTTATCCTTGGTTTTGACGATGCGAAAATCCGTACCCTTTTGACGCAAGCACAGGCGAAGTACTGGGGTGTTCCTCGCCCTGAAGTCCTTTTCTGGGTAGTGCAAGACCAAGCGTCATCGCGCAACGTGGTTTGGGAGCAATCGGGCTCTTCATTGATTAACGAACTCAAGGCACAAGGTGAGCGTCGCGGTTTGCCTGTTCTGATGCCTGTGGGCGATTTCGACGATGTGGTGGCGATTTCAATCCCCGATTTGTGGGGCGGCTTCGCACAACCTATTGCTGAAGCAAGTGCGCGTTATAACCCTGCTGGTGTCGCCGTCGTTAAAATGCGTGGCAACCAACTGAGCTGGCAATTGTTCCCCAATGCCGCAACCATGGGGAAAGATGCAACCATTGAAGGTCGCGCATCTGGTGCTACGGCTGATGAATTTGCCACCATGGTAGATGACATCTCTGATTTCTACGCGGAACGTTTCGGCGTGACCTTAGGTGTGGCTGATAGCGGTGCGAAGAAGCTGAATGTGTCGGGCATGGCGTCTGCGGAAGATTTCTTTGTTTTAGAACGCACATTGAAAGGGTTGAATTCCGTGGCGGCGCTTCGCTTAGAATCACTGATTAATGATACAGCAACGTTCCGCGTTAGCCTGTTGGCCTCAGAAGATGTGTTCCACAACGAAATGCAATCTGATCGTCGCTTGCGCCGAGTAGAGACCTTGCTGAGCCCGGTTGAGTTAGTCAACATCGTGACCCCAACACCATTGGCGGCTGACGGCTCTGTGGTTGATGCTGCAGTGGTTGATACCACTGTCGCTGATGACGCCGTGGTGATTGATGGCCAAGCTGTGCAGAGCATTGCACCAGCGGTGATTGCGCCAATCGATCCTGTTGAAGCGTCTCTTGATTACCAATGGAACGGCTAATACGTGATTCGGTAAAACCCGTTCGCTGAAAAACAAAAAGCAGGCTAGAAGCCTAATGCCGATCAGTTAAGCAAAAAATGATCGGTTGAACGATCCTGAGAGGCTGGCAAAATCCGAGTGTATTTCTACACTCGGATTTTTTTATGTTCTTAAGACAAGCCCTCGACCGAATACACCAATTTTCTGCTGACCAACTCAATGGCCTATCAGATCTCCTGTGCCCCGCTCTCATTAATCAATGCCTTGAAGACACAGGCGTCACGACGATTCGAAAGCGTAGGCTCCCCATGGAACTGATGGTGTGGAGCGTCGTGGGAATGTCACTGTATCGGCATCTATCGATGAGTAAGGTGGTCT
>NZ_FOWR01000064.1 GCF_900115495.1 Enterovibrio norvegicus DSM 15893
CAAACATTCTGAATCGAGCGATTGCGCAGTAATCCAATCCCTAAAACTAGCCAAACAGCCTGCTCAGCGGGAAAGCGACGTTTACGCAAAGAAGCGCGTCCGGTTTGTTTGACTGCTTCTTCAACCCACTCAAGAGGAATGTGTTTAGAGAATGCGTTGATAGGGTGGTCTTGGCAAAACTCAGCGGTGATGTGTAACTCTTTCAAAAACTCAGACATAAAAAATCGGCCTCAACAATGTTGAGGCCGATTATGAAGCCTGCGTAGGATCGTTCAATGACTTAAAACGATCGGCATTAACCGTCATGGTCGCTTTTTTTTATGTCTATTTGTTGTGTCGCTTAGTCACCTGGCGGCACGTATTTCGACATGGCGTTGTGGTATCCCGACTCCAGCGTTTCAATACTATTTGATGTCATCGCGAGATCTTTAAGCACGCCATCGCTGATGTCATAAAACCAGCCGTGGATTTTAATGTCCTGACCGCGATCCCATGCGTTTTTCAAAATGGTTGAGCTACCGAGGTTATACACTTGCTCTGCAACGTTGATTTCGCAAAGCAGATTACCTTGTTCTTCCAAACTAAACGGGCTGAGGTATTTGCTGTGCTTACGGTACAAATCACTGATGTGAAGCAGCCAGTTATTAATCAGACCCAAGTTGGGGTTTTCGATAGAAGCATGGACACCGCCACAACGGTAGTGGCCACATATGATGATGTGTTTAACGCGAAGCACATCGACGGCATACTGCACCACAGACAGACAGTTTAAATCTGTGTGAATGACCTGATTGGCGACATTTCGATGAACGAATAGTTCACCTGAATCCAGCCCAGTAAGGCGCTCAGCGGGTACGCGGCTATCTGAACAACCAATCCAAAGATACTCAGGGTGCTGAGATTTTGCGAGGTCTGAAAAATACTCTGGATTGTCTTCCTTGATGGTTTTCGACCATTTCTGGTTATTTGCTAAAAGCTGCTTAATCTGTCCCATTGCGCCCCCAAATGCTCTAACTGGCGAAACACTATACACCACTAAAGATCATCATTAGATACAATTTAACACTTCGTCCTCAATATTTTAGCTCCTCTTACCACCTTGTACATTGATATAACTATTTCAATTCGCCATTCGTTTTTATTGATGTCTGGTTATAGGCTTAATCCCCCTATCTATGCGGTATATCGCGCACCTTATCTAAAAATGACTATCCACATTCATTTTCCTGAAATAGGTTCATCAATACATGATCTTCACGTGTATTACGCCAGCGAAGTAAAAAGACTGTTCTGATATGGATTTGTATCGAGTGGAACGCATGGATAGACGCTGCAATCACACATCATCAGGTTGTTTGAGTATACCCAAACAACCTGATGATGCTCGATGTCTGAGGGCCTCCCTTCGGGCGAGTTTACTGACGCCATGCTCGGTGTTGTCCCTTTTTGATGGAGCGCACTACATCGGCAAAGGGACGCCTTGACCATAACCTCAGTAAAGCTCGCTGAATCCGGCATCTTCAAGTTGTTTGGGTATATAATAGCGGCGCAGTTCGGTGGCTTGCCGAAAAAAGGAAGTACAACACAGGGAGCAAGTAGTGAACTTTGACCGATTTAAGCATTGGAGCCTAAAAGGCGACATTTTTGGTGGTGTGACGACCGCAATTATTTCTTTGCCCTTGGCGCTGGCCTTTGGTGTTGCTTCGGGCGCGGGTGCAGAAGCGGGATTGTGGGGCGCAATATTAGTTGGCTTATTCGCGGCCTTATTTGGCGGCTCGTCCTCATTGATCTCAGAGCCAACCGGCCCGATGACCGTGATCATGACGGCGGTATTAACCTCCATGATGGCGCGCTACCCAGAAACGGGCATGGCGATGGGGTTCACCGTTGTGATGATGGCGGGTGCATTTCAGGTATTGCTGGGTACGTTAAGGCTCGGAAAATACGTCACCCTGATGCCCTACAGTGTGATATCCGGTTTTATGTCAGGTATCGGTGTGATACTGATATTGCTACAAATCAGCCCATTGATGGGACATCCCGCACCTGCTGGTGGCGTAATAGGAACGCTACAAGCCTTCCCTGACACCGTGTTAAACCTGAGCTTTAAAGAGCTTTTATTAGGGGTGCTGACCCTCGTCATTCTTTTCTATTTTCCCAAAAAATACCGTCGTTATGTCCCGGCGCAGCTTGTCGCTTTGGTGTTGGTGACGCTGCTTTCTTTATTGATTTTCGATCTCGACAGCATTCGACGCATTGGTGAAATTCCGACAGGGTTGCCTTCACTTGTGCTGCCTACTTTTACACCTGAAATGCTCACCACCATGGTCATCGATGCATTGGTGTTGGGTACGTTAGGGTGTATTGATACCTTGCTAACCGCAGTTATCGCAGATTCGTTGACGCGTGAAGAGCACAATTCAGACAAAGAATTGCGCGGGCAGGGCATCGCAAACATGGTGTCAGGCTTATTCGGTGCATTGCCTGGTGCTGGCGCAACCATGGGCACAGTGGTCAATGTTCAAGTGGGGGCGAGATCTCCCTTGGCTGGCATAGTACGCGCACTGATTCTTGCGGCTGTCGTGCTGGTGGCTGGCTTTTTGACCGCCCCTATTCCGATGGCTGTGCTGGCAGGTATTGCACTGTATGTCGGTATTAATATTCTCGATTGGAGCTTCCTTCAGCGCGCACATAAGGTGAGTAAGCACCAAACCGCCATCATGTATGGTGTGATGATCTTGACTGTTTTTGTGGACTTGATTGTGGCGGTGGGACTCGGTGTCTTTATTTCTAACATTATCGTGATCGAGCGTTTGAGCCGCGAGCAAGCAAAACAAGTACGCGCAATCAGCGATGCGGACGATGATGATGTGCCTCTTTCCGAAGACGAGCGCGCTTTATTGGATGAGTCGGATGGAAAGGTATTGTTTTTCTATCTGTCAGGCCCGATGATCTTTAGCGTTTCGAAAGCGATCTCGCGTCAACATGCGAAGATCGGCGAATACCGCGTCATGATCCTCGATTTGAGCGATGTACCGCTCATCGACATGACCGTAGGGTTGGCGCTTGAAAACGCCATTAAAGATGCGCGAGAAGCGAACTGTACTGTCTTCTTGCTATGCCCTCATCAGCAAACCAAAGAACAATTAGAGAGACTTCACGTTGGAGATTGGATCTGCGATCCACATGTCTTCGACTCGCGTCATGATGCATTGCATGCAGCGAAACGGCTCACTGAAGTGATGCCTTAAACACATATTCAGGGAATTATGAAAGCAATCGAAATCGATAATCTGGTCAAAGTGTATGGCACAGATACAAAAGCGCTGAAAGGGGTTTCTCTTTCGGTGCAGCAAGGGGATTTCTATGCCTTGCTTGGTCCTAACGGGGCGGGGAAATCTACCACTATCGGCATCATCAGTTCCTTGGTGAACAAGACCTCAGGCAAGGTGAAGATTTTTGGTTATGACATCGACACGGATCTTGTTGAAGCCAAAAAGCAGTTGGGTCTCGTGCCGCAAGAATTTAACTTCAACCAATACGAAAAAGTTGAGCAAATTCTGCTAAATCAAGCGGGTTATTACGGCGTAGAACGTGCTGAAGCAAAAGTACGTGCGAAGAAGTACCTGTCGTTGCTGGATTTGTGGGAAAAACGCGATGAGCCTTCTCGCACGCTTTCTGGCGGGATGAAGCGTCGGTTGATGATCGCGCGTGCCTTGATGCATGAACCGAAACTTCTCATTCTTGATGAGCCAACAGCAGGCGTGGATATTGAATTGCGCCGCTCAATGTGGACGTTTTTGAAAGAGATCAACGCGCAAGGCATCACCATTATCTTGACGACCCATTACCTTGAAGAAGCGGAAATGCTATGTCGCAATATCGGCATCATAAACCGTGGTGAGTTGGTGGAAGACACCTCGATGAAGGCGCTACTGAAAAAGCTGGATGTGGAAACCTTTGTGCTAGATCTGGCTCCAGACAGCAAGGTGACACATCTCGAAAACGTAAAATGGCTGCAAGTGGATGACCATACCTTAGAGGTGGAAGTGCACAAAGACACGGGATTGAATACGGTGTTTGCACAGTTGTCAGAACAACGCATTCAAGTACTTTCTATGCGAAATAAAGCAAACCGATTGGAAGAACTCTTCGTGAATCTCGTGCGTAACAGCGAGGAGGTATCAGCATGAACAAAGCCTATTGGGTTGCATTTAAAAGCCTACTGATTAAAGAAATTACCCGTTACAGCCGTATTTGGGTACAAACATTGGTACCGCCAGCCATCACCATGACGCTGTATTTTGTTATTTTCGGCAACCTCATTGGTAGCCGTATTGGTGAAATGGGAGGCTTCAGCTACATGGCATACATTGTGCCGGGTCTGATCATGATGTCAGTGATCACCAACTCATACTCTAATGTGGCCTCTTCATTTTTTAGCACCAAAATGCAGCGTAACATTGAAGAGCTGATGGTGGCGCCCGTGCCAAACTACATCATTATCGCCGGCTATGTGGGTGGCGGTGTGAGTCGAGGTTTAGCGGTCGGGTTTATCGTATCGATGGTATCGATGTTCTTTGTCGACCTTCACATCGCGCACTTGAGTGTGGTTGTCGCGACCGTGTTGCTCACATCGATTGTGTTTTCGCTTGGCGGCTTGATCAATGCGGTGTATGCAAAAACATTCGATGACATCAGCATCATTCCAACGTTTATCCTGACGCCATTGACCTACTTGGGTGGTGTGTTTTATTCGTTGTCACTGTTACCAGAATTTTGGCAGGGCGTGTCGAAGCTGAACCCGATTGTTTATATGGTCAATGCCTTCCGCTATGGCTTCCTTGGCGTGTCGGATGTCAGTATCGTGACGTCATTTTCGGTACTGGTTGCGTTTATTGTTGCGCTGTATTCGGTGGCTTGGTATCTGATCAGTCGCGGTATTGGGCTAAGAACGTAACAGCCGCGCTTTTACGTGAGAAGAAAAACCATTATAAAAACAAAAAAAACCGCCATTGGCGGTTTTTTTATTCAGGCAAAAAGCAGGCACCAATGTGTTTGTGTGCTTATTCTTCGCTGCACTCTTCGGTTTGTGCAACAGTCAGTTCAACCATCAAGTTATCAATCAAGCGAACTTGGCCCAGCTTCACTGACGCAAGGATAACGGCTTTCGACGTTTGCTCTGTCACCGGTTGCAGCGAGTGAGCGTCACGAATGAAAATTTCATCTGGCTCAAGCCCTGCCGCACGAAGCTGATCGTTACCATCAAGCACCAATTCGCTGTAATCATTACGACCACCACGCATCTGGCTGCTGATCCAGCGTAGCGTTTTCGCAAGCACTGGCGCGCGCTGACGTTCATCTACCGTCAGACGAGAGTTGCGGCTGCTCATCGCAAGGCCGTCCATCTCGCGAACCGTAGGAACGGGAACGATGGCAATCGGTAACGCTAAATCTGCCACCATCTTGTTGATCACGGCAAGTTGTTGGAAGTCTTTTTCGCCAAACAAGGCAACATCAGGCTGAACGATATTGAACAGCTTGCTGACCACCGTCGCCACACCTTTAAAGTGACCTGGGCGAGATGCACCTTCAAGAATGTTTGAAAGAGAAGGTACTTCAATCGAAACGTGGTTATCCATGCCTTGTGGGTACATAACGTCTGCACTTGGTGTGAAAAGCACATCGATTACTTCTGCATGGAGTTTGGCTGTGTCTTCTTCTAAGGTGCGAGGGTACGCCACGAGGTCGTCGTTTTTATCAAACTGCATTGGGTTAACGAAAATGCTAACAACAACGACGTCCGCGTTTTCACGCGCCTTTCTGACAAGGGTCAAATGCCCGTCGTGAAGGTGTCCCATGGTCGGAACAAATGCGATTCGCTGCCCCTCGCGACGCCATTGAAGGATCTGGTCACGTAGTGGAGCAATCTCAGCGATCACTTGCATAATTTCAGCATTCCTTAATTAAACGTCTGCTCTGGGCCAGGAAACTCACCAGTTGCAACTTCTTCGATATAGCGTGTAACGGCTTGACGTAAGTCACCCGTTTCCGCGAGGTAGTTTTTTGAAAAACGTGGAATGTAGTTCGCCGAAATACCAAACATGTCATGCATCACAAGGATTTGGCCATCGGTAGCATTACCTGCGCCGATACCAATCACCGGTACGCGAACCGCGTCAGTAATGCGTGCTGCAAGTGCTTTGGGTACACACTCAAGCAAAATAATTTGTGCGCCTGCCGCTTCAAGGGCAAGGGCATCTTGTAGCATTTGCTCTGCTTGTTCTTCGCTACGACCTTGTACTTTAAAGCCGCCGAAAATATTGACCGACTGTGGCGTTAAACCAAGGTGGGCACAAACAGGCACGGCGCGTTGTGTCAGCGTAGTAATGGTTTCTGCTAGCCAGCGACCGCCTTCTACCTTCACCATGTTCGCGCCAGCTTTCATCAGCACGGCCGCATTTTCACAGGCTTGTTCTGGGGTAGAGAAAGACATAAATGGCATGTCAGCCATTAACAAGCAGCTTGGACTGCCTGCACGGACACTGCGCGTGTGGTAGGCAATTTCTTCAATCGAGACTGACAGCGTGTCACTCTTACCTTGAAGCACCATACCTAAAGAATCACCGACCAGCAGTAGTGGCATTTCTTGTTGTTCGAAAAGCTGCGCAAAACTCGCATCGTATGCGGTTGCGGTAGCAAACTTACGCCCTTCCTGCTTCCATGTCATTAGGGTGTTTATCGTAATCTTTTTCATCTTGTCTCCCAAACCCTGCTTACTGTCTGAAAGGCGGTTTCGCCTTGTGGTCACGCGATAGCGGTAAGGCCGTTTTTATCAACGACGGCCACTAAATCGGTGACTGCACTCCCATCGGGCAGATGTAAGTCAGGGGCAATTTCGGCGAGAGGGTAAAGCACGAACTCCCGCACTTTCATCCCGTAGTGTGGAACGGTCAACCGTTCACTGTTTATTTGCAGGTCACCAAAGAGGAGGATATCCAAATCCAACGTCCTTGGTCCCCAGCGTTCGTCCTTACGCTCACGACCAAACTCCAGCTCAATGCGCTGTGTCTGGTCAAGAAGATCTAACGGTTCGAGCAAAGTGTCAACAATTGCGACTGCATTAACGTAATCTGGCTGGTCTGAAGGCCCCATTGGTTTGCTGCTATACAGCGAGGAACAACAGACAAATTGTGTGTTCGGTAGCTGCTTTAAGGCATCAATCGCCAAAGAGGCTTTTTCTACCGGATTGCCAAGATTACTGCCAATCGCAATGTAAACACGGATCATGATTCTTGGTTCGACTGCGGTTTACGACGACGTGGTTTCGCTTTGCGACGACGGCGTACCTTCTTCGTAGAACTGGCTTTGTTCAGCACTTGAACCATGTCGTTGCGACCATCACGGTCTGCGCGTTGGAAGTCATTCCACCATTGCGCCAACTCACTCAACTGACCGCCTTCAACGTTGCCACGCATATCAAGGAAGTCGTACGCTGCGCGGAACTTTTGTTGTTCCAGCAGTTTGTATGCACGGGTTCCTGAGCGGCGGCTTAAGCGAAGCTGCAATTGCCAAATGTCGCGGATCATCGCGGTAAAGCGACGAGGGATCGCAATCGACTTCACTTGCTCATCAAGGATGTCATTTGCAGCGACCATAAACGCATCGTAGTAGCTAAGACCACTTTCGAAGGCGATTTCTTCCGCGCGCGTTTCCAATGGATACCAGAGCATTGCTGCATACATGAATGCTGGGTTAATGCGCTGTTGGGTCGCGATGCGTTCATCCGTTGATTTCAGCACGAGCGCCATCATCTGCTCACACTTGCTGTTACGATCTTCAGTGAAGTGTTCTTCTAAGATCGGGAACAGTGGTGAAAACAGGTTGTACTCTCGAAGCATGACATAGGTGTCATAACCGTGGCCTGATTGAAGCAGTTTTAGGCTTTCTTCAAACAGACGGGCTGACGGAATATCACGCAGCAAATGTGCCAGCGCTGGAATTGGCGCGGCAGTGGCTGCATTGATTTCCATGTTTAGCTTCGCCGCAAAACGCACAGCACGCAGCATGCGTACAGGGTCTTCGCGATAGCGTGTTTCAGGATCACCAATAAGACGGATCACGCGATTTTTAAGGTCTTCTACACCGCCTGCGTAATCACGAACAGAAAAATCATCAATGTTGTAATACAGGGCATTTACGGTGAAATCGCGGCGCTGTGCATCTTCGTCGATCGTGCCATACACGTTATCGCGAAGCAGCATGCCATCATTTGATTGTGATTGGCTCGCGTTTTTATCGCCTTTGCTTTCGCTTTTTTCACCTGAATGGTGACCGCGGAAGGTGGCGACTTCAATGACGTCGCGACCAAATAAAATGTGTGCCAAGCGGAAGCGACGACCAACGAGGCGGCAATTGCGGAACAATTTGCGCACTTCATCAGGGGTCGCGTTAGTGGCGATATCAAAGTCTTTAGGTTCTGTTTCTAACAACAGATCGCGAACACCGCCGCCAACAAGATAGGCTTCATACCCGGCTTTATTCAGGCGATAAAGTACCTTCAGCGCATTTTCGCTGATATCTTTTCTTGATATACCGTGCTCTTGGCGAGGAATGATTTCAAGCTTCAGGTCATCAATCTCGCGCACTTTATTATCGCGATTCAATACCTTACGGCAAAAGCTGGTAACTCGATTAAAGATAACTCACCTCGTATGTGACAGGTCGGGCCATAAAAACGACGGCATATCATATATCACGGCCCTGTATTTTAGAAAGCTGTAATAACTTCCGTTACTGCTGGCAGCTTCTCGATCTGCCAATTTTCTATCCCCCAACCCAACAATGTTGGGATGGGGGCACCTTGTAATTCTATGGGTACTGGATGACCTAAAAAGGCCAATGCCGCTTCAATAGCGGGGCCTGGACGCGTGTTATTGATCGCAGGCGCGTGGTTTTGCTTAGAAAGCTTATTCCCGTCAGCATTGAGTGCAAGCGGCAAGTGTAAATAGCTGACCGGTTCTGCGCCCAACTTTTGATACAAAGAGACTTGTCGGCCTGTTGGCTCAATCAAATCTGCGCCACGAACCACTTCAGTGACACCTTGTTCGATGTCATCAAGTACCACGGCTAAATTATACGCGAAAAGGCCATCTCGGCGCTTAATGATAAAGTCTTCGCTTGCCATCGCGCTATCGAGGGGCATGATGCCGTGACGCACGTCAACGAACTCAGTGATGGGATGCTCTATACAAACGCGTACAGCCGCTTCTACCGACGATAATGCACGATGACGACAGATACCGGAATAGACACCACCAGAATCTTTGATTTGCTTGCGAGTACATTGGCAATAGTAGGCTTGCCCTGTTTTTAACCAAGCCTCAATTTGCGCTTGATAGGCATCGCTGCGGGTGTGCTGATAGAGCACGTCACCGTCCCAGTGCAACCCGAATGCATCCAGGGTTTTCAAGATAGCATCAGATGCCCCCGCGATTTCACGCGGCGGATCGATATCTTCAATGCGCACCAGCCATTGACCATGATGGGCGCGTGCTTGAAGGTAGCTACCAAGCGCAGCAATGAGCGAACCGAAATGAAGCGGGCCGGATGGCGAAGGGGCAAATCGCCCTATGTATTGCGTGTTTGTCATAACCAAGGTTTACGTGTTTGTTTGGACACTGAAGTTTCACCTGAAACGAAAAAGGAAAAAGGGAGCCAAAGCTCCCTTTTTGCCATTATTCGCTGGAAAGCGTAAACCTTAGCCGGCCATTTGCTTTTCTTTGATTTCTGCGAGCGTTTTGCAGTCAATGCAAAGATCAGCAGTTGGGCGAGCTTCAAGACGGCGTACGCCAATCTCGACACCACAAGAATCACAAAAACCAAAATCGTCATCTTCTAAACGTTGAAGGGTTTTTGCGATCTTTTTGATCAGCTTGCGTTCACGGTCACGGTTGCGTAGTTCAAGGCTGAATTCTTCTTCCTGAGCTGCGCGGTCGACAGGATCTGGGAAGTTTGCGGCTTCGTCCTGCATGTGGTGAACGGTGCGATCAACTTCTTCACGAAGTTGGTTGCGCCACGCTTCAAGGATTTTACGGAAATGATCAACTTGCTGATCATTCATGTACTCCTCGCCAGCCTTTTCTTGGTAAGGTTCTAACCCGGCGGTAGCCAGGATGCCCAGCGATTTTTTTACTTTGCTTTCTGGCATGTAAGCGTTCTCCTAAATACACCCTGACCTGCTCGGTCAAAAGAGGGCGGTATCTATATCAGAAACCTATATACGAGGCAATCTTTGTTTTCGCCTTGCGTAACCCCATTGTGAACATGTCAGCATTTTTTCTCAGATCCGGTAAAACGGGACCTTGTTTTTTATGCTTATTTGGGCAGATGACAGCGCAGCTTGGTAGCAGATAATGTCTACTCCTGATGACGCTGCTTCTATAAGTAACTGATTATAGACCGCATCTATATGTTTTGCTGCGGAAACCTTCTCGATCCCTGAATGCAGGACCGCGAAAAACAGGACCGCACGCTTCCCTTGTTGCGCCAATGTAGCCAACTCTCGCAAATGTTTTTGTCCACGCGTTGTGACTGTGTCGGGGAAAAATCCCTGCCCATCTTTATCGAGTAATGTGACGCTTTTTACCTCGATATAGCAATCTTCCCGACCGTCTGACTGCAACAATATATCTATGCGGCTTTTCTCTTCGCCGTAAGGCACTTCGGTGCGAAGTGTGTCATAACCCACGAGTTCTTCCACCACGTCATGACGTATGGCTTCAACCACGAGTCGGTTTGCCTGCGCGGTGTTGACACATATGACATGCCCATGTGCCGTTTCAGTCACTTCCCAACTGTTAGGATATTTTCTTTTTGCATTATCAGACGTGGAATACCACACGGTATCACCGGGTGTTGCACACCCTGTCATTGCACCAGTGTTGGCACAGTGAATGGTACGTTCCGTACCATCAGGCAGTTGGACATCGGCCAGAAAACGTTTGTAACGTCGTATCAAGGTGGCGGGTTTCAATGGTGGATCAAAGTTCATGGTCATCCTTTAACGAATAAGACGGAAAATCGGATTTTGGTGTTGGCTTGGCGGCAGAGAGAGGCCAGGTGTTTAGGCAGGTATATTGCACGCCTTTATGTGTTGGATGAGGTGCCGATTGATAAAGGCCGAAACGCTGCACCGTCAGTGATGACGACATTCCCTCTTTATACGCATCTGAAATCGTATTAATAGCACTGGCTTCAACCTGTCGTAGCAGGCTTATATGGGGCAAGAAACGAGGCGAATCAGGAATACCCTCTTTGTCTGTGCCGAGCACCGCGTGGCTAAGTGTATTTAGGCTTTCAGCTAAGCGTTCAAGTTCGCGGGAGGGGTGAATGCCCAGCCAGAGTATTTTGGGCTTATTGAAATACCCGATAGACCCGGTGCGAAGTGAAAAGACGGAAGCATCTATCTTGTCAGCGGCATGGCATAGAGAGGAATAAGCACCTTGTGAGACGTCACCGAGAAAAGCGAGTGTCAGATGGAGGTTGTCATCGAGCACGGGTTGACCAAGCGGGGAAAGGGTGTGCTTAAGCCTAATGATCTCTGCTTTCGCTTGAGCGTTCTCTGGTGTTGAAACATCTAATGCAAAGAACAGACGGCGTGTGCGTTCCATTCACTTTATCCTCATCAGTAAAAGCGATCGGCTTGTGGGGGCTCTGGTGCCTTCATATCAGGCGCTGAATCCTGCATCTTGGGATTGTTTGGGTATACAATGCTCGCTGGTAATTCTGACACAAAGGCTTTTGATTTGTCACAGCTCCCCATCGACAGTGTGCTCGACGACATTATTTCTGCATTGGCTGAACACCCTCAAGTCATCCTCAAAGCGCCACCCGGTGCGGGTAAATCAACACGACTTCCTCATGTATTGCTAGAACGCGGTGTGTTCGACGGCAAAATCATTTTGCTAGAGCCTCGCCGACTAGCGGCGCGAAATATTGCGACTTTTTTGGCAACAATTCGTGGTGAGAAAGTCGGAGAAACCGTGGGCTTACGTGTTCGTGGGGAGACCCGTGTCAGTGACAAAACCAGACTGGAGATTGTCACTGAAGGTGTGCTGACGAGAATGATCCAAGCCGACCCAGAATTGCCAGGTGTGGATCTGGTGATCTTTGATGAATTTCATGAGCGCAGTTTACATGCGGATCTCGCGTTGGCGTTGTCTTTAGATGTTCAGCAAGGCCTGCGTGATGATCTGACGCTTCTCGTTATGTCCGCTACCCTGGATGACAGTGCGCTCTCGGGGATGTTGCCTGACGCGGCCTACCTTGAATCTGAAGGGCGTAGTTTTCCTGTTGAAGCACGCTATCAAACAGTGCCACGTCAATATGGCTACGAGAATGTGGTCGCAAGTGCAGTCGCGCAATTGCTTGAGAAAGAGTCGGGATCTGCTTTGGTGTTCTTGCCCGGTGTGGGTGAAATACAGCGTACTGCTGACGCGTTGCGCGACAGAGTATCAAGTGATGTGTTGGTTTGTCCTTTGTACGGTCAGCTTACTGCCAAAGAGCAACAAGCCGCCATCGCCCCAGCGCCAAACGGTAAAAGAAAAGTGGTGCTTGCCACCAACATCGCTGAGACCAGTTTGACCATTGAGGGGATTCGTTTAGTGGTGGACAGCGGCATAGAGCGTGTCGCACGATTTAATCGAAAAACAGGCATCACCAAACTTGATACGATTCAAATAGCGCGCTCGTCAGCCGTGCAGCGCGCAGGCCGTGCAGGGCGTTTGTCTGATGGGGTGTGTTTGCGCCTTTACAGTGAAGAAACTTTTCAACGCATGCGTGCAGTGCCGGATCCTGAAATGACCACCAGTGACTTAACGCAGTTGGTGTTGGAGCTGCTGCAATGGGGATGCTCACCGCAAGACTTGCAATGGCTTGACCTACCGCCAACGCAGCACTGGCAGCAAGCCGTTAACCTATTAATGCAGTTGGGTGTGCTGGATACATCTGGCGGGTTAACTGCTAAAGGTAAACGCGTTGCGGCACTCGGTACGGATGCCCGTTTAGGTGCGATGCTGGTGACTGCCGAAGGCTTTGATGCCTCAGCCTTGTCGACAGCCGCTTGGTTGGCCGCATGGGCGGAAGAGCCGCCAAGAGGAAGTAGAGACCCAGACCTTCGCTTACAACTGATGAGCTTGGCGGGGCGCAAAGGGCCGCATTTGCAACGCGCCCAACAATTGGCGGAACGTTTGAATGGACGTTTGCAGTTAGATACTAAGGCTGATTGGCTACCTGTGTTGGCAGCCTCGGCATGGCCAGACAGGGTGGCGCAATCGCGCGGTACGGATGGGCGGTATTTATTGAGTAATGGCCACGGTGCCAAGCTTGATGACCAACACCCAATGTCTGATGAAAAATGCCTGATTGCGATTGATCTGATGAGCGTCTCCCAAGGAGATAGCCGTATCTTTACCGCCTGCCGTGCTGACATGGATGATCTGCAAACCCAGTTACCTTCACTGTTTTCTCAACGAGAGTGGGTAGACTGGGACGATAAGAAAGGCGCGTTGGTGGCGGAAAAGCGGGTGTGCTGTGGTGACATCGTTGTCTCTCGTACCCCGATCACTAACGTGAGCGACGAACACCGAACACAAGCATTGCTGCAAGCGGTGAAGCGAAAAGGCCTGTCATGCTTAACCTTGTCGGATAAGACACAGAGCCTGTTAACCCGTGCACGTTGTGCCATCGCATGGGAACTGGCTATTGTGCTTCCAGCCATGGATGAAGAAAGCCTATTAGGTGAACTTGAAGGTTGGTTTGCCCCGTTCATGAATGGTGTGAAAGGGATGAACGGCTTAAAGAGTGTGGATGTGTACAGCGCACTCGAAGCACGCATTGGTTGGGAGAATACAAAGCAGCTTAATCGTTTGTTACCTGAAACCTATCAAGTGCCAACGGGCTCAACGTACCGCATTCGCTATCATTCTGATCAAAAGCCAGCATTGGCGGTGAAGATGCAAGAAATGTATGGTCAGGCATCATCACCCACCATTGCTGATGGGCAAGTGACACTGGTGGTGGAATTGCTCAGCCCTGCACAGCGACCATTGCAAATAACACAAGACTTAGCGGGCTTTTGGCAAGGTGCCTACCGCGAAGTACAAAAAGAAATGAAAGGGCGATACCCCAAGCATGTATGGCCAGATGACCCTGCAAATCATCAGCCGACAAAGCTAACGAAACGCCACTTTAAACCGGGATCTTGAACGACAAATCCATGACAAAACCAACACCAAAAAAAACGACGTCACGAACGCGTTCAAAAACCGCCGCCACTAAATCTACTGCTTCTAAGCGAGGCACGAAGAAAAGCCCACCGTCAAAAGGGTGGGGACGCCGCCTTTTATCATTGGGTTTCAAACTGGCATTGGTGGGTATTGCTGCGCTGGCCATTTTGGGGATTTACCTTGATGGGAAAATCCAAGAGCGCTTTGAAGGACAAATCTGGCAACTGCCTGCGGTCGTCTATGGCCGTGTTCTGCATGTGGCACCGGGAGAGCCCGTCGATATTACAACGCTCAAACGTGAATTGGATTTGCTTAATTACAACAAAGTGCGAAATCCGCAGCGCCCTGGGGAGTACTCCTCGTCAAAAACACGTGTGGAGTTAGTGCGTCGTCCTTTCGAATTTGAAGATGGACCGGAACAAGCACAACACGTCATGATTTCCTTCAAAGATGGCGGTGTCAGTGCCATCAAGCAGTTGGACAGTGGTAAACAACGTGGTTATCTGCGTATAGAACCTAAGCTGTTGGGCATGATGGAATCTAACACTGACGAGCAGCGTATATTCCTTCCTCGAGAGCGTTTTCCTGAATTTCTTGTTGATGCCTTGCTGACGACTGAGGACCGTGATTTCTATCATCACGATGGTGTCTCTCCAATGGCGATAGCCCGTGCGCTTGTTGCGAACATTCGGGCAGGACGAACGGTGCAAGGTGGCTCAACCTTGACGCAACAGTTGGCCAAAAACCTCTTCCTTACTCGTGACAGAACCTTATGGCGAAAAGTACAGGAAGCGTATATCGCCATCATTTTGGATTACCGCTACAGCAAAGACCGTATTCTTGAAGCTTACCTTAACGAAGTCTATTTAGGGCAAGCGAGAGGGCAGGGCGTGCATGGTTTCCCATTGGGCGCACGCCTGTATTTCGGCCGTCCGATTGAAGAGCTTCGTATTGACCAATTGGCGTTGCTGGTGGGCATGGTGAAAGGACCGTCTTACTACAACCCTTGGCGATACCCCGAACGCGCTCAAGAGCGTCGAGATCTCGTGCTACGCATGATGATGCAAGGCAATGTACTGACCGCCAACCAATACGCGCAAGCGGCAGCGCGTCCGTTAGATGTTCAACAATCACCGAGTTTGAATAGCCGCCAGCCCGCTTACTTTGAGCAGCTAACCCGAGAAATTCGAGAGCGTGTTGGCAACCAATTTAATCCGGAAAGCGGACTACGCGTGTTCAGTACGCTTGATCCGTTGTCTCAATCCTTGATTGAAAAGACGGTGGTGAAAAAGGTCAAAGAGCTGCGCAAGGTCGCGGGTGACAAACTGGAAGCGGCGGTGGTGATTGCCGATCGTCAAAGTGGTGAAATTCGGGCCATGGTGGGTGGAAGCCGTCCGGGATATGCGGGTTTCAACCGCGCGTTGAATGGCAGTCGTCAGATTGGTTCGCTTTCAAAGCCTGCTGTATACCTTGCGGCGCTGTCTGAACCTGAGAAATACAACCTTGCCACACCATTAGATGACAAACCTGTTGTGTTAAAAGGCGATCAAGGCAGTGAATGGCGTCCTCGTAACTATGATCGCAAATACCGCGGGCAGGTTCCTTTGCTCAAAGCATTGGCAAACTCTTACAACGTACCCACGGTGAACCTTGGCCTCGCGCTGGGTCTGAATACCGTGATTGATACCTTTGATGACCTTGGTGTCGACCCTGCACAAATTACTCGCGTACCGTCTTTGTTGTTGGGCGCATTTACGCTCACGCCAATGGAAGTGACCCAGATGTTCCAAACGCTGGGCAGTGGTGGTCGCAAAGCGCCATTAACGGCATTGCGTGCTGTAGTGACACAACAAGGGCAGGTGCTTTATCGCAATTGGCCAAAGGCAAGTCAAACAGTCTCCGAGCAAGCGAGTTGGTTGACGATTTACGCCATGAAAGATGTGGTCAAATCAGGGACAGCGCGTTTCTTGCAGCCGTCTTTTGGATGGGCCGGACTTGCGGGTAAAACCGGTACAACAGATAACAATCGCGACAGTTGGTACGTAGGTATTGATGGGCGAGAAGTGGTGACTGTGTGGTTGGGGCGTGATGACAACAAATCGACCAAACTCACCGGCTCATCGGGAGCGTTACGTGTGTATGCAGATTACATGACAGCCCGTCAACCTGAGCCGCTGACGTTAAGCTGGCCCGAGAATTTGACCACGGTGCCGTATACGGTGAAAGACAGCCAATTTTTGACGGACTGTTTCAGCAAGCTAAAGCTGCCAATGTGGGATCCAACCGGCGCATGGCGTAAGCGCTGTGATAAGCCCGATCCTGTGGGGTGGTTTAATAGTTTGTTTAATTGATTCGTTAGAGCAGAAAGCGAGTATTGAGAGACGAGATAAGAGGAAGAGCAGAAGGGAAAAGCGAAAAGAATACGGATTAATTCTTGATGTTCCGCTAACGCGAGACTGTAACTAATTTTGTGTAACTGGCTATCACACCATACTCTAATGAGAGTTAAGGATAGGCAGATGCGCATGAACAAGAAAGAACTCGAAGCTTTCGCAAAGGAAGCAGCCAAAGGTATCAAAACACCTGAGGACTTGAACGAATTTAGCCAGATGTTGAAAAAAATCACCGTCGAAGCAGCGTTGAATGCTGAAATGGATGAGCACCTAGGCTACGAAAAACATCAAAAGTCGCCATCAAACAACAGTCGGAATGGCACGAGCAGCAAACGTGTCAAAACCGAAGAGGGCGAGTTTGACCTTGATACACCG
>NZ_FOWR01000024.1 GCF_900115495.1 Enterovibrio norvegicus DSM 15893
AAGCAGCTTCGTATGGATAACGGGCCCGAGCTTATATCTGAACAATTAACCGACTGGTGTAAAGCTCATGATATCGAGCTTATATATATCCAGCCTGGCAAACCTCAACAAAATGGATTTGTAGAGCGCTTTAATGGCTCATTCCGCCGGGAGTTCCTCAATGCCTATTTGTTTGAATCCATAGAACAGGTTAGAGATATGGCATGGGTGTGGATGTGTGATTATAACGAAGAACGTACCCACGAAAGCTTAGGAAACATCCCTCCGACCGAATACCGGAGGAAATTGGAAACCTCTAGCTATGCATTGTCTCGCTAAAGGGGAAGTGGACACTCTCACAGAACGTCGTTGAACTGTTTCTTAATCACAGACAACAGGTTGGGCGAAAGCGGCGACACCGAGCTTGGGAAGGTTGCCACCACATCGCCGTTTGGATTGATCAGGTATTTGTAAAAATTCCACCTTGGCTCGACACCCGCTTGACGTGTTATTTCAGCAAATACCGGGTTAGCGCCGTTACCTCGGACATTGCTTCTCGCCATCATCGGAAAGGTGACACCATAATCGAGGTAACACACCTTGGCGCTGGCTTCTTCACCACCTCGATCTTGATTAAAGTCATTCGACGGAAAGCCAATCACGGCGAAATCTTGGTCTTTGTATTGCTGATACAGGGTTTCGAGTTGATCAAACTGAGAAGTAAAACCGCACTGGCTTGCCGTGTTCACCACCAGCAAGGTCTTACCCTGAAACGCCTCACACAAGTTCACGGTATCCGTGGAATTCAACTTACGTTGTGAGCCTTTCAAAATATCAGGGCAACTCGCTGCGAAGGCGAGGTTGCTCATGCAAAGCCAGCCAATACCAATCATCATCATTGCTTTCATGTGTGTTCTCCGCCTTTGTCTGTGAGAGAAAACTTCAACAAGCAAACGCAGCGGCGCGCGAATGCGGTTGAGCGATAGATATTGATACTGGCAAAAACGAAAAGCGATCATAACGCCTCAGTATGCTGCAATGCATCCACACTCGCATAAGCGACGCGGTTGCGGCCTTCTCTTTTGGCTTGATACAAGGCGTGGTCAGCCTCTTGTAACAGTTGATCGAGATTCTGAGTGCTAGTCCATGTCGCCATGCCGACAGAAATGGTGACATTCACGAATTGGTTTTCGAAGAGGACATCCGTGTTCTCGACAGCCAACAGTAAGCGCTCAGTCATGGCTTTTGCTGCATCCTCTGACACGTTTTCCATGATCACGGCGAACTCTTCACCCCCCAGGCGTGAAAGCAAATCGGTTTTGCGTAACGACAGGCTAAGTGTTTTCCCAACTTCACGAAGAACGCTATCCCCACAGGCGTGGCTGAATGTGTCATTCACCTTTTTGAAATGATCAACATCAATCATCAGTAGGTAGACATTTGGGGCGGTGTTGCGCTTTGCTCGCTCAATAAAATGCTGAGCGCCTTCGAAGAAAGAGCGTCGATTAGGTAACCCTGTGAGCAAATCAGTTCGGGCTTCTTTTTCTGCCAGTGCTTTTGCTTCATAAAGCTGTTTTGTTTGCTCTTTGACCCTTTCTTCGAGCACGTGGGCGGCGTTTTCTAAGTGCTGACAGTGTTCCGCTTCAATGCGCTGCTTTTCTTGCTGCATGTGCTTGAATCGCAGGATCATGACTGAGGTCAGCAATAACACTTCCACTAAGCCTCCGAAGTAAATCAGCCATTCCGACAAGGGTGTATCGGCGATATAGCCTCTCAATCGCAATGACGCCAACGCCATCCCAATGACAAAAAATACCCAACTCCCGGTGAACAACAGGGCATGAGGCACCTTTTTTTTGTGTGCATAAATGCCAAGCGGTGCCAGAAGGAAAGCGCCAATTGCGGTGAAATCAATGATGACCCTCGACAGGTAAGGCTCCCCCAAGAGGTTAAGTATCACGCCAACAACATCAATCGCCACCACGGCAAGCAAGAGTTTATCAATACGTGGAAAATGCTCAGACACATTCAAAAATTGACGGACGAAGAGGAGTGCGATGATCTGGCAAAGATTGATTTGAAGCACAACCATCCATAATTCGTAGTGGTTTGGTGCGATGAAATAGCTCCATACCCCGCTGAAAGAGGCAAAGAGTGAGGCGGCTGAAAACGCGAACGCCGCGTAATAGAGAAATAAGCGGTCTTTCGTCGCGAAAAAGGCGAGTAAAGTCGCGATACCCATGGCGGTTTCCACACACAGTAAAATCATCAAGAGTGATAGTTCAATGTGTGATGAGCGATAAAAGGTATTTTCGTCCCAGATGCGCATCGAGTCGAACCGATGCATGGGGAAATCACTGCCTTGAAACAGACGATAGTAAACGTCAACGGTCGAATCAGGTGGAATGGCAACAGAAAACGCAGGCCTGTAAAAAGAGACTGGCCGCGTGTCGTTGGGTTGGTTATATGCAAAATGCTGATGTGTAAATGTGCCGTTCTCTCTCTTCTCTCCCTTCTCTCCCATCTCTCCCTGCACTCGCGTGTAAAGATCGATCGTCTCAACGGACGCGTCAACATATTCAACAATGACAGTTTTCTGAAAAGGTTCAGGGTTAAATAGCTGAAACGTTATCCAAGATGGAACGGTTGAAAACCCTCGGTTTACGACGCCTTTTTCGGGGTGTTGCCAGCGTTGAAGAGACACAGCATCATCAATGGTGAGTTGATGGGAGGGGTCTTCAACATAGTGATAGCGATCAACCGTCGAGGCGCCACTTTCCCACAGAGATAGATCAATGGCTGTATCGGCGTAAACAACACCTGCACCACCAAAAGCGATAAACAGGAAAATGAAAAAGGGTGATAATAAATTGCGAATCCGACGTCGCCACATGCATCTACATCCCTGCGGTGGTTTGGCTAAGCGTTCAAATGCCTTAGTCACTGCATCTAAATCGCACTGACCATCATGGCCATTTGGATCAACGTAGTGGAGATAGCATGCTGAACGTGGGTGCCCATTCAGCATGACATCTACAAGCACTAAATACTGATACTGTTGGGTATCAAAGAGGGCAATTGCATCATGTAAGGCATGGGTCTTGAAGCATTACGCTGATGAATGTCGATTTCAATTTTATTTAACCTCATGTGGAATGTGCTCAATATCGGCGCCACGCGTTTATCGGTGAAATAATGGATTCGTGGATCATCGGTATAGTGGCCCAAGGTATCGTATTGCACCCCCGCCAAGAGGTAAGCAAAAGAGGTTTGATACAGTGCGACATCCAGTGGTGGAAGCCAACTGACAACGTCTTCTTTGCGCAGTGGTTCACGGCTTCCTGGCATGGGTTTATACAAGGTGCCGGTAGCGCCTGGGATATACGACATGAGAGGGTATTGGGCAAAGTTCACCGAAGCATGCTGCGCACTGGCGGTATAAATGATTTGTGCCACAACACGGCAAAGGTAATCGAAGTCATCGATTTGAACTGGGTGCTTGTCATCCCCCGTGGCAGTGAGTCCCTCCAAGCCTTTTACCGCTGCACGTTTTGGATTAACCAGTTCGTTAACCCAAGCCTGCAATTCCACATCCTCTAAGACCATGTTGTTGCGTTCTTCCTTAGAACGGCCTTCGTAATAGAGGGACAGATAATCAACCACAAAGTCATGGATCGACGCCCAAAGATCCATCGTGTCTTCCCTAAAGGGGAATGACGGCAAGGCGTTTTTTTCGACACCGCGTTGACCAAAGATCTTATCTGGATATTGGTCATCAAACCGGCGTTTTTCATAAGCTTCAACCAGCACCTCACCTGTTTCTTGATGCGAGGTTGAAATCACCGAAGCCACCACACCGCCTGGCACCATTAAACTGGTGTAAGCGCCGTTATTGATGTTCAACGTAAATCGGAAGTGGGGCTTTAATAACACCATCAGTGGATGCGCTTGTGGTAATTGTCGATGCGAAGCCACAATAATCGGCTCAATCACTAAATGGCATGCCCCTAAATGCGCAATGGTTTCATGCTCAATCGTACATGCATTTTGAACCACCATTTTTGCAAGTAGCCACTTAGCGCCATCACAGTCATTGTTATTGGTGCAGTCATTTGGCGTGAAAATGGGCGTGGTGTCGGCATCAAAATGCTGCCCTAATTGAATAGCGATAGGTTGTAACGCGCCGTCAGTAGGAAAGCCACTGGGCGGTGACGCGCTCCAATAAAACAACGCAATGGGCGCTTCTGGGTAGCGGTGTAAACCATGCAGTGGCGCGCCCTTTTTACCTTCAAACATGGCGTAATCGCACACGTACAATAAACCTTTGTTTGCGGCTTCGGTCAGCGTCAACGTGATGTCACCACTGACGTTTTGCAGAATGTCATCAGTGACGGGCATTTTTTCTAGCAACTCTGACAACAAGCACACGTTCTCGCACGCCGCTTTTTCGGTTCTCACCCCCCTTAAATTGGTGGTGTTGAACCCTGCAATTTGCATATAGCCAAAGTACCAATCTTGCAGGCAAATGGGCTGTTCATCATCCGGCATCCACGCTTTACGTTCGATATCCATTGCTTGCGGTGTAGGCAGCGAGTTAAAGAGCAGCTCATAATCTTCCAGCCCTTTCGCTTGCAAGTAATCCTTTCCACGTTCCTCATTCAGCGTGTAATAAAGCGTATTTTTAAGAAAAGCAGTAAAGCCTTCAGACTCAAACTCTTTCGTGACTTTGCTGAGACCTTCCACGATATTGGCCAAATCTTTCGGGAGATGAGAAAGGCCTTTGAGCGCAGCCTCGATGGAATTAGGCACTTCTACTAATGCGTCTAACAGGGCTTTCGTTTGCTCGACATCATCGATCAAAGCCAACGGTGAACTTGATGATTTATGCGCTTTCAATGTGAGGTAGGCGTCATTGACCTTTTTGATGGTTGAGGAGACATCACTCGTTAAGTCGTCTTCTATCTCTCGTTCAAGCAAAGACAGGACAACATGGGTGAAGTTTTCCAGTAAGGGCAAAAATACCTTGGTCACTTTGGCTTCGTATTCAAGCGTAAACGCTTCACCTTCAGGCAGCCCGGCAGACAGAGAAAGTGGTTCAAGATAACTAAACATATAGTTGTATGACGCTTGTGAAACCGAGACCTGAAAGGCTCTATCTTGCATGTCTTTCTCAGACAGACCTTGAGGAAGTGATGGGATAATGGGGGTCTTCTTGCGGTGCATGTGCTTTCCTTGCCTACAGGCCTTTCTGATGCTTTCGCTGTGAGCATTTAGATAACGCAATGAGACATAGCGTTATCTAAATGATTCATTTGTGAGACAAAGAAACAATAACAAAAGCATCAATACAAGTTCGTACGCGGAAATTCAGGCGCACAACACAAACATCAATAATTGAGACAGATATTTAATTAAATTGTAAGAAACAGAATGTCATTACACATTGACCCTGGCGCAGGGAAGGCCGTTTTAATACGCGCGTTCTGAGAAAAAGAGCAGCACAACAAAAAAGAGCTGCACAACACTCAATGTCTTACCGGATGTCAGCGTAACGGCTCATAGAAGATCCAAACATGCTCGTCAAAAAGCAAAGCTTGTGATGATGGAAAGGAATCCTGCATTGTCGGTACAAAGCCATGCCTTTTAGTATCCCTAGAGCGAGGAAACGCTAAGTAATCAGCGTCTCCCGATATCAGAATCAGACTGAGAAAAGGGATTAACCATGAGTAATGTAAAGCAAGAAGTGGAGCTCGCAAACCGTGACTACGTTGAAAACTTTGGTGATAAAGGGCAATTACAAATTCCCCCTAGCCGACAGTTTGCGGTGTTAACATGCATGGATGCACGGTTAGATCCTGCGAAATTTGCCGGGTTTGCTGAAGGCGAGGCACATGTCATTCGTAATGCGGGTGGTCGCGCAAGTAGCGACGCGATCCGCTCACTGGTGTTGTCACATAAGTTGCTTGGCACACAAGAATGGTTTGTTGTGCACCATACGGATTGCGGCATGGAAAAGTTTGACCAACAGACGATGGCAACATTACTGGAAGAAAGCCTGCATACTGCCATTGCCGATCAAACCGGTTGGCACAATGTGACGCAAGAAGGCGGCACCATTGAAGGGCACTTTGTGAATTGGCTGACGATCAATGATCTTAAACACAGCGTTGTTGAAGACGTTCAACGCATTAAAGCAAGCCCAATGGTGCCTAAAGACATTCCCATTTACGGCTATGTTTTTGATTGCGAAACGGGCGAGTTGATTGAAGTTGAAGAGGCCACAAAAGCAGGTGTTGCGGCATAACCAGTAGTGCTTGATGTGCACCTTTGTGCCTATAAAGGCATGTGGTGTGTCAGTCCCTTGAGGCGCACTTAGGGCGCACTCAACAAAGGGGCATGATGTAAATCATGTCCCTTATTGTGTGTTGATACGCCATGAGATCGCGCTATTCGCTCTAGCATTAGGTCGCATGAGTATCAGGTTGTCATCGTGTCAGTATGCAAACCCAATGCCATCCCGTGATTACACTTTTTAAACCTGTTTATCGCGCTCAGCCAAAGCATGACCAGACAGCACCAATAAGCCAGCGAAAATCCCCAGGTTCTTCACGAAGTTCTGCATTTCATGCGCGCCTTCAATGCCTGAGTAGTTCCAGAAATCATGTAACGACACATTGATCACCAGTACAAGACCTGCCAGCAGTAGCGCTACCAGCCAAGTAAAGCGGTTTGCTATCAGCAAAAGCGCCGCACCTATTTGGAAAACACCCGCAAGCCCCAACAAAACAGGGGTGAACGGCATGTCATGCTTTTCCATCAACTGGATATGCATGTCCCACGATGCAAACTTCATGATGCCGGGAATCAAAAAGTACAAAGCCAGCAGGACGCGACCAGCGGTCAGCAATAGTGTGTTCATGTTCATCAATCCTTGAGGGTTAATCGTTGAGAGCGAATGTCTGAGAGCGAGTCTTAGAAAACGAGTCTTAGAGAGCTAGTCTTAAATAGCTAGTCTTAAATAGCTATAGCGGCGAACCGTTTACAGAGAGCGTAACGTCAATGTTGCCTTTTACAGCATTCGAGTATGGGCAAACCTGATGGGCTGTTTTCACTACTTGCTGTGCTTGCTCATCGTCGAGATCTAACGTGACAGCCAAGGCAACGGTCAGCGCAAAACCACCTGCGTCATTTGGGCCTATGCCCACTTCTGCCGTGACAGGTGCTTGAGAGAGTGTGATTTTCATTTCACGCGCAACGTGAAGAATAGCGTTAGAAAAACACGCAGAGTAACCCGCAGCAAACAGCTGCTCAGGGTTCGTCGCTTCACCTGTGCCGCCCATTTCTTTCGGGTAGCTCAGTGCAAGATCCAGCATGTTGTCGTCGGTGCTTACCTGACCGTTTCGTCCTGCAGAAGCGGTTGCTTTCGTTTTGTAGAGTGTCGTCATTGTCTCGCCCTTCCATCTGAAATCTTATCTTCATTTAAATTGTTAGCAATTAAATTGCGCGCAATTAACTTTGAAGGAGTATAAGTCGATCCTAAAATGAAATACAAGTATATTGTGCACAATCTATTTTTTCTAAGGTGTATTGAGATGGCGAGCTCAGTGGAAAAACGTAATGACCATCAGGCAGAAGCGCCTCAGCTTTTGCTTAAAAACCAAGTCTGCTTTTCGCTATACAGCGCATCGAATGCCATGATCCGCGCGTATCGCCCATTACTCAACGCGCTCGATCTGACCTACCCGCAATACCTCGCCATGATGGTGATTTGGGAAAAAGACGGAATTAACGTGAAAGATCTCGGGCATGATCTTCACCTCGACTCAGGCACACTGACACCGCTACTAAAACGCCTAGAAAGCAAAGGCTTTATTGACAGAAAACGCAGCAGTGAAGACGAACGCATTCGTTTGGTGTTTCTCACCGAGCAAGGGCATGCGTTAAAAGAAAAAGCGCGCTCCGTGCCTGGCGCCATTTTTTGTAAAAGCCAATTAGAGAGGGAAGAACTGCAACAACTCAAAGCCACGTGCGAAAGGTTATTGGCGAACTTGCAGTTGTAGCGGGGTGTAAGAAGGCCGAAAAGCACAGGGTTCGTCACTTTTACTTCCCCTGATGTTCCTTCATGAATGGGAGGGAAAGCCACTTCCCCTCCCAGACGTAACAGACTATTTCGCCAGCGCCAAGAGCGCCTGTGTGCTGTCGACATTGCAGTAGCCGAAACCTAATGCCGACATAAAGGCCGCATGCACCTGACTGGCAGGCACAGTGACGCCATTAAACACAAGATCAAGCGTGGCACAGGCATCATGCGCCACATGGCATTCATAGTTAGAATCAACCGCAGCACGCGTGACAGCGTCAACGCACATATGGCTCATTGCACCCACAATCACCAATGTATCCACGTTTAACTGCGCCAGGGTGTGTTGCAGTTCCGTTTCCCGAAAACTGTTGATGTGATGTTTTAAAATCACAGGTTCGTCATCTATGGGTGCCACACTGGCATGAATGTGTGCGCCGTCAGAGTGAGGCAAGAAGAAAGGCGCGTCATTCGACGGAAATTCATGTCTAACATGGATCACAGGCAACCCTTGCTGGCGAAATGCATCGAGTAATGTTGCCGCGTTGGCTGCTGCCGCTTCCGTGCCTGATAAAGCCCATTTAGCACCAGAGTAAGACGGGAAATAATCGTTTTGAAAATCAATCAATAGTAAGGCAGTCTTAGACATAACAGGTTCTCCATTTATCGGTTCGTGTTACCAGTAGAACCCATTATGTCGAGCCTTCACCCCGATTACCGATGGCGAAATTGCCATAAAACAAGGCAAAAATGACAACGTGTCTCCGCATTAGCATTGTTGATTACCCAGGCGCGCTGCAAAGCGCAGTGCATGGGTTGAAAGAAATCTTTCTGTTTGCCAATAACATTATGGCAGAGGAAGAGAGTGAACTGACGTTCTCAGTGTGCATTGTGCAACCTGATCACCTCGCGTCATCAATCCACAATGGCCAGGTCGTCATTTTGCCGCCGAGCGCAGAAGGAGACTATTACCTTCAACCCCATTCCTCGCTCCTTCAGTATTTACATCAAGCCCATCAAGAGGGCGCCATATTGTGCTCAGCATGTGCAGGGGCATTTCTTTTGGCGAGGGCAGGGGTGTTAGACGGGCGCGTTGTGACCACGCATTGGCAGTTGGCTGACAAATTCAGAGCCGCATTTCCCCATACGGCGCTAGAGAGTGAAAGCCTGCTGATCAATGGCGGCGATATCATTAGCGCGGGTGGCCTCATGTCATGGGTCGATTTAGGCCTAGAGATCGTCGCGCAGTATGCAAAGCCACATATCATGCGCAAGCTCGGAAAGTTTTTGATTGTTGATACTGGCAAACGTGAGCAACGGTATTACGAGAGTTTTCTGCCCAAATTTGATCATGGCAATAAAGCCATCTTACAGGTGCAGCACCATATTCAGGCGCATTATCACCAGCCCATGACCATCCCTCATTTAGCGAGCCAGGCATGCATGAGTGATCGAACATTCTTACGGCAATTCACACAAGCGACCACACTAAAACCGACACAATACCTTCAACGCGTCAGGGTACAAAAAGCGTGTGAACTGCTTGAAACCACCACGCAAAGCTTTGAGCACATCGCCCTCAGCGTTGGCTATGAAGATGCCAACAGCTTTCGTAAAGTCTTTCTCAAAGTCATTGGGTTATGCCCTTCCGCGTTCAGGGCGCGGTTTGTGTAAAGCGCCGCCAAGTAAACCTATAAACCTACCCCCGCCCACACCACCGCCACCACGATGAAAGATCCCTGCGAGTGTTCCAGCGAGTTTCCCCTTGGTCTTATCATCTAACTGATAAAGTCATGAATATGTTTGCGAGTGATATATCACTAGATGTTGTGTTTGATTGACTTTGCTTCCACTGTTTTTAACGTGTCGATATTCGTGTTAACAGATTGTTCATCAGCGAGGTCATCAAATGGAATTGAAGGACCGCTACTACACCGTTTTAGACGCCTTACCTGAGCATACATTTATCTTCTCGGAGTCTGGGGTATACATCGATGTTTACGGTGGGGAAGATAACGCCACAGGATTCGACTGCAAGCAGTTCATCGGTTCATCGCTGTATGACGTCGCTCCCGCTGAAATGGCTGAAACGTTTCATTCGTATATTAAAAAAGCGCTTGAAACGAATCAGGTACAACTCGCCTCGTATAAGTTCGATACCGATAACATGATCGAACTCCCTGACCATGTTATCGCGCCTGAACAGATTTGGTTTGAAGCCACCATTAAACCTATCCCACTGATTGAAAACGGTGAGCGCACCGTTGTGTGGATAGCGAAAAATATCACTGAGCGCCATCTCTTGGAAAAACGTCTCAAAGAGCTGTCTGAAACAGATGATCTTACAGGCATCGCCAACAGGCGCGCTTTTACCGAGGAGTTGCGAGGTGCACTGAAACGGTTTCAAACCGCCAATTCGCCTTTCTCTGTGCTTATGCTCGACATCGATCACTTCAAGCAAATTAATGATTCGTTAGGCCATTATTGTGGAGACGAGGCGATTCAGTTCACGGTTAACTTATTGAATAAAAAACTGACGGGGTCTGATTTTTTCGGGCGAATTGGCGGTGAAGAGTTCGCCATTATCCTTTGGGATTCAGGGATAGAATCGGCCTACCAAAAAGCAGAGGAACTAAGACGTTTGCTAGAAAGCAGTCGCTTCGTGGCAGAAGAGAAAAAAATAAAACTGACGGTGAGTGTCGGTGTCACCGAGGTTCGTGAATCAGACGACAACATAAAAAGTATCATGGCAAGAGCCGATACTGCGATGTACCACTCGAAGAAAACGGGCAGAAATAAAGTCAGTCGTTTCTTCTCAAGCCACGAAAAGAAAAACTGAGATGTTAAATAAAGAAACTGATGGTTTCTCCTTGCCATTACAACGAGGACCTTTCCAGAACAATGGCGCAACACCCTGGTTCTGCGAGTTGAATATGGGTACGCCGGGACAAACGTTAAAATTCTGTTTTGATACAGGGAGTAACTTTAACTGGGTGACGTCTAGCCTTTGCTCTGATGATGGTTGCCAACATTATGCGAATGGTCGCTTCATGTTTTCTGAATCATCAACCTTTGAATGGATTGATCAAACCGGGACAACGGTTGATTTCGGCCCGTGGGGGTGCATGGAAGCTGAAGAGGGCAGAGATAAACTTTGTATGCCTACTCAAAAGGCATTGGACACCTGTTTATTCATATCGTTGTACCTGTCTAAAAAATATTCAGGTACACAGTTTGATGAGCTGGACTGGGATGGCGGTATTGGGCTACCTAGCGGCGAAGTGTCTGAAATTCCTCTCGATAAGCTGTCTGGTGCTTTCAGGCTCGCACAATCTCACGCAGGGCAACCTATTCACTCCCACTTTTTTCTCGATCTTATGGAAAAAGGGTTCGTCAGTAAAAAGCGACCATTTATCAGTTTTTTAAGCGACATGAGCGAAGAGAAATCGGCGAGAGGAACCGTTAGCTTTGGATTGCTCGATGACGCGTATTCAACGTCGCTTGAGTACCTCTTTTTACCGTGGGCACGTTATCGGGAAGAAGTGCCTTACCTTTGGAGCGCCGAGAATGCCTCAATAAGCGTTGGCGATAACCTTATTGGGGAAGATCTCTATTTTACCTTGGACAGTGGCTCTTCTCAGTTCAAAGGAGACAAAACAGTACTGAAAAAGGTTTTTGAACAGACGACAGAGAGCAGTCCTGTGGTTTCGATTTCTCTGACCGACAGTGGGGGTGAGGAATATGGGTTGTTGGAAATCACCAGTGATGTATATCGATGCGACATTGAGGAAGGGCAGCACAAAGGGCAAGCGGTCTCACAGTTTCAGTCGCTGACGCAGGCGGAAGGCATGTTATTGGTGGGCTCTGTATTGATGGACCACTTGTACACGGTTTATGAATACGAAGAGCCATCAGACGGCCAATTGGCACCCAAAGGTGTGTGGATTTTTAATAAGCCTGATGGACCAAAAATTATCCAGACCAAGCAAAAAGAGCCCGCAAGTCTATTCAATACGCTAAAGGCGAAATAATGCATAAGCAATTAACGGGAATTTGGCACAATGATTTCCACTCTAAAATGGAACTCCTTGCGATAGAGAATAGGATCATTGGCCGATATAGCTCACACACTGGCTCGACAGGGGTTTATCAACTGGTAGGTCACTGCTCTGGTGAAGCCCCAACCAAGGAGATGGGGCAATCTGTCGCGCTCTCCATTTATTGGAAAAACATCGCTGAAGGTGAGAAAGATGAAAGCTGGCATTGGGTCGGCTCTATGGTTGGTCAACTTCAGCATGATGGAAAGCTAACGCTAACCAATGTGATCGTCGTTTCTGTGCCATTTGGAAACTATCAGCAAGGTAACTTCGTTGATAAGTTGGCGTTTAAAAAGTCCTCAACAGACGTTGATCTTGAGTCAGTAAAGAGTGGCTTACCTGAAGATCGCAACATTGAAGAACGCCCTGTCATTGGAAAGTGGGTCAGTCTCGATCAGCGCCAACTGCTTGATATTTTCCATGTGGAAGGGGCCTCCGGTGCAACGTCAGCATGTTTAGTGTGCGGGGATTCGGAAGTGATGCTTACTGGGTTTATAGACGTCGACGCCGAACCGGGAATGGCGCAAAGCTTATCGCTTTCGGGGTATGAATCAGATGAGCAGTCTGCTTTCTCTTTGTCAGGCATGCTTGAGCCTGGAAAAGATACGATGACCTTGTTTAGCTGGCATGCAGAGCAAACTTCCCCAGATGACAGTTTCATGCAGACACGCATGGACGCGACGTCCTTTCGCAGACTTACAACACGTTAAAATAAGTGGAAAATAAGTGGGACACACACATAACTGGTGTCCTATGAAAGATCCCTGTGAGTGTCTAACCAGTTTTTTAGCGTATCAGTGTGTTGCAGCATTTGGCGCATGTCTTCGCTATCCCACTGATCAAAGCATTGATCCATCACGGGAAGAAAACGCATGAAAGCGGCTTGCACTTTACTCAGCCCTTCCTCGTTGATTTTTATCCACTTCTTCCTGCCATCCGCGTCATCTTTTCGAATATCAACGAGCCCCTGATCCGCAAGTTTATTCACCACCTTGGTTAATCCCGGCTGGTTCATTTGCATCACCTGAGCAAGCTGGCTGATGGTTTGCTCGCGTTCAGGTTGGTGAGAAAAGTGGTTCAGTAGATTGAACTGTGATTGATTCAGCCCACAAGGCTCAAGCGCTTTACTCAGCCAAGCATCCGTAAGTTGATGAACGATACCTAATGAAATCATTAACTTAAAAGATAATGTTTGTTTTTCTGTCAGCATATGCATCAAACCTCTTGATATATATTCCAAGGAATGTATATTTATTCCATGGAATGTACTTTAACAGAACATGAAAAAAGGGGATAGCGATGAATAGACGGAACTTCATGAAAGTGATGGGAACGGGTGCAGTTGTGTTAGCGGCAGGACCTATGGTGGTGAGCCAAGTCTCGGGCGCAAGCAATGTGTCGTTCAGGCCGACACTGACCTACACCGACATACGCAAAACATTGATTAGCTATGCCATGCTATGCCCCAATCCACACAACATACAGCCATGGAAAGTTGCCTTCGAAGGCAAAGACACCCTGCTGCTTTTCGTGGACAGCGACAGGCTGCTGCCACAAACCGACCCTGTTCATCGTCAAATTCATATCGGTCAGGGCACATTCATCGAAAGCCTCCTTATTGCCGCCACGCACTTTGGGGTGAGGGCGAACGTTCACTATTTCCCTCAAGGCGAATACAGCAACCAAGCATTACAAGACAAACCGGTTGCCTCTATCACCCTCGAACGTGACGACAGCATTACGCCTGATCCCTTGTTCCCGTATTTGCTTACGCGACAATCCACCAAGACCGAATACACCCAGGAACTGCTCAGCGACACCGAATTAAACAAGATAGTGAGCACGGCATCTGGCAGCGATTACCGCATTGACCTAGTGCAAGACAATGAAGGGAAAGCCGCGATGCGAGGCTTCTTAAACCAAGCCATGTTCATCGAAGAACAAAATGCAGACAGAAGCTTAGAGACAATCGGCATGTTCCGCTTCAATGACAAAGAGTATGCACAGCATCGCGACGGTTTCGGGCTTGCTCAAAACGGCGTAACAGGCGCAAAGCGTTGGTTAGCTGAAACATTCTTTGTTTCTCGAGGAGCAGCTGAGAGCGACCCGGCGAGTTTTGGGAAAGAAGGCATCAAGTTGACCGAAGCGGTAACTCAAAGCACCCAGCACTTTGCCTTACTGATCAGCAAAGACAACACCCGCAAAACGCAGGTCGACATCGGGCGCTTATACAATCGCATCAACCTGCTGACCGCCACCATGGGCATCGCCCAACACCCCATGAGCCAAATCTTGCAAGAATACAAAGATATGCTGCCATTGCAGAAAGAATTTAAGCAGCGGTTCAATGTGTCAGAAACAGACACTGTGCAAATGGTATTCAGGCTCGGAAAAGCCCAACGAACGCCAGAGTCACCAAGGCGAGAAGTGAAGGATGTGCTGGTATCCTAAGTAGGACACACACTTTACGAAAAGCATAGGTTTGTCAGTTTCATTGTTCCGTGGGTTTATGCTCAAACATGACAGATGAAGATGAAGATGAAAGCTAAGTCATTGGGCGATAGTCTTTTCATATCGCCAATGCAAAACCATGTTGAGTTTCAATGACAAAAGCACGCGCCTCTCTTATCAGTGTCGACGCGACGCCCTATTACCACTGTGTGTCTCGTTGTGTTCGCCGTTCATTTTTATGTGAATTGAAGAATGTTGTTTGAGGGTGATTTGGCTGTTGTCTAAAAGTGTGTGTCTTATTAGTTCTCCAGAGAATAAGAAAAGGATATGGCAGCGTTAGCCGCTGCCGTTAGTTTTACCGAGTGCGCTCTTTACGCATTGCCATCTAGGTGTTTGTTATTCTTGCGTGGTAAGCGCAAGAAAGTTCCAATCTTCAGGAAAACACGCCTTTAAAGCTGTCTCTAATTCATCACTTGTTGCGTCATCAGTACTGAATTCTGCATCTGAATTCGTGATATTAAATTCAACATCCCAGTGTTTATCTTTTTTGATGGTCTCTGCAATAGCCTGACATTTTATCTCGGAAGGTATGTCTCTAGGGTTTGGTGGAATCACACTTACACTGGCCATTATTTATCCTCAGTTCTTTCTGAGTAAGAAACGACGTCAATCTTAACGTCACCGTCTTGTGCATCATTCAGAAGTTTCATCAGATTGGTGGAGCCCACCACAAGATTATCTAGCGCATTGTCACCACCAGCGGTTCCATCGAGAAGAATGCTTTGACAGAGTTTGGCGGCTGCGTTGTTACTGAAAAAAGTGTTTAACCCAATGAATTGAATTTCACTGGTAAATGAGTGATCTGAAATATTTGCCCTAATACTGCCAAAGCCATCGCAATTAAAGTCTTTGTCGTCTACTACGAGACCAACGTAAAAACCATACCCAAACTGAATGGCATCAGGTCCATCATGTCTAACCGGGTTGGCAAAGCTTTCAGAGACAGTGCAGCAGATGGTAAGAAACGTTTTATCACTGTCATAGGAGGCTGAGAACAAACTGCCGAAGCTTGCCGAAAAGCTATCCTCGTTTTCTACTTTCTGGGTAAACACAGACAGTGCACCTAAGTTAGTTTTCTGAAGGTTTTGGATTTTACTCCATGTTTCATCACCCAAATAGACTGCCGGTGCAGAGAAATTCTCGCTGTACTTGTCTGGAGTACAAAAAACTTTCGCCATGTTCATATCCTTGTGAAATTGAGGTGTCTTAAAATTGAAACAGCAAAAGTAGGTATAGCTAAATATTTATAACTGCCTTAAAAAAAGACCTGGAAGACTAGAAAAACGTGCATCTGATCTCTCTTTTCTCTGGCTTTGTTGGTGCCTCTCAGCGCGCTTTAAACAATAGGTCACATCTAACAAGTGGAGAATAAGTGGGACATATATGGACGCTTCTCGAACGTCAAACCTAAACGCACATGTCGTTTCGCATAGCGAGACGATATTGACCACTGTGTTTCTCGTTATGTCCGCCGTTCATTTTTAAGTGGATACGATGAAAAAGCGCTGGCTGCTGCTATGGCGTATGTTGATTTGAATCCAGTACGGACAGCGATAGCGGAAACTCCAGAAACGTCAGAACACACATCCGTCAAAGCGCGTATTGCGTCATTAAAGAAAACACGAGTGACGCCCTCTAACATGTTTCCCTTCGCAGGAAACCCGCGAGAAAACATGCCTGATGGCTTACCGTTTAGATTGATGGATTACCTAGAGCTTGTTGATTGGACAGGGCGACAAAGCCGAGACGATAAGCGTGGGCATATTGATGGGAAAGAACCGGAGATACTCAAACGTTTAGGGTTTGATTCAGCCCAATGGCTTGCTAACTATAAGCACGCAGAAAAGGGCAGCATGATTGGCACAGAATCGTCCATTAAGGTTGCCTTGCCGTTGCTAGGTCGCAAACGGCTGTGTGGGTTTCGGATACCCGCTGGCTAATACGAACTATCGGGACACACACTTCATCAAACCAAGGCCCCCATCTCTTGGTGTACACCTTACCATTGTATTTTGGAGTGAATCGCAACCACGGTAATCAGCGTAGAGCTGCAATGATAAACCCTGCTACCTTCCTTTTGAGATAAAGGTCAAAGCTCATTGGCTTTGAGTCGGAGAGTCCAAATAAGAGGAAGAAATAGCGGTGAGTGACAAGCAAGTTCCAGATGAAATTAGGGGCTGGAATTGGGGAGCGTTGCTCCTCAATATCATTTGGGGCATACGTTTTAGATGTTACAGAACCTTATGGGTGCTCTTCCCATTTTTTGGTGTTTTCTATCTGTTTGTTGTGGGTGCGAAAGGTAATGAGTGGGCATGGAAAAACAACGAGTGGGAGAGTGTCGAAGCGTTCAAGGCATCACAAAAAAGATGGTCGCGAGCGGCGCTTGCCTATATTGGTGTTCTCGTTTTGTTTTCCATTGTCTTCACCAACTTCCTGACTCATGAGTTTGATAACTCTCCTTCCACCGAGATAGCTCTAGCGACGCTTGAGAAAAGTGAATCCTTCAAAGCCAATATAGGTGTCCCCTATGATTACTCTTTGAAGCATGGAAAGCTTGGTGGTCCTGAATCAGAGGGCTTTGCTGAAATGGAGTATGCTATTGAAGGATTCAAAGGCGAAGGCATACTTTTCTTCAAAGCTAGCCATATTCTCCAGGACTGGACATTGGATTGTTTGACGATTCAGTATACTGACACACAAGAAACTGAGGCCGTTATACCTTGTGATTAGCTATTTGAAAATAGTGATAAAGCAATGGATAAGCTGCAAAAGGCATAAGTGCAGCTTTCTAATTTTGAACCTCACAGATAAAGATATCTCGTCCTTCACCGTTGAATGACTCTCCAACGATGCGCTCTATTTGTGCTAGTTGTTTATGGTTTACATCAGCACCGTCACCCTCTAAATGAAAACCAAATATTCGGTGAACGTCTTCAGGTGTGAGTGCGGTTAATGCGCATTCTTCGAGTAACTCTTCAGTCTTTTTGTCAAAAAATTCGAGTTCAAACATTCTACTTTTCAGCCTTTCTTTCGAAGAGCAATCAGGACACACGCTTTACGCTAGTTGCCGCCTCTATACCTTGAATCAAAAAGTGCTATTTGAGGTTGATTGTGTTGTTTTCTAAATGTGAGTGTCCCATTAGTTCACTTGAATAACGAAGCCTATAACGCGCTTACGAACTGGCGAGAGCAAAACCAAACATCGCGGTATCTGTTTGAAGGTAAAAACGGCGTACCACTGAAAGAAGTGAAAAAGCCGTGGGCGACAGTGTTGGATTTGGCGCAGATTCAAGGCTTTAACTTTCACGACCTCCGCCACCACTTCGCGAGCAAGCTAGTGATGGCGGGCGTTGACCTCAACACAGTTCGAGAGCTGCTAGGACATGCTGACCTTAAGATGACGCTAAGGTACGCACACTTAGCGCCGGAGCATAAGGCTGCTGCTGTTAATTTAATTGGGTGAACGTGATATGTCTAAGTTAGCTTGCCAATCAATAGGGCTAGCTTATTCTGAAATACAGATAGTTTTGATGGTCTTAAATTTATTCCACCTAAGGAGGGTAACAATGGCATTGAACCGGACAGGCTATGCTCGGACGAATAGTATTCTGAGTCGACAATTTTCTTTCCGCGTTTAGGATACAAAGCCCAAACAGCTTGTGTAGGAGACCTTCCTAGTTGTCCATTTTCATTTACGTAATGGATACCAAAAAAGTATTTATGAATTAACTCAGTCAGAGAATAATTTTCTACTGATGAAGATGGTGAATATCTTGAGTCGAATATCAAAAAGTCAACGCTCTTACTATCAATATTCTTTATCTCAATAAAGAAATCTGGGGATATATAAGAATTTACATTACTTTCATTTGCAGATAAAACAGCCACTGGATCACCATTTCTAGCATTTTTCATTCTCCAAATGTTAGGTTCATAATGCAGGGTGACTAAGGTCTTGTCTTTCCTTAATGTAAAGAAATTATTTGGAAGATTTATTGGCCTTTTAGATGGTTTTCCACCAAATGGTTTTTCTTTATAATTCCTCCATTCTTGAGATCGTATTTCAAATCCAATTGAAGATAGCGAATCGATTATCATTATCAAACAACAGAATTCATATATCTTAGTAAGGTGTCTAAGACCATTAAATAACTCACTATCATTAAATGTGACATCTCCTAAAGCATACCAGTCAAAAATAACACCAAATATCCTTCTGTAATGTATATTTCTTGATGCGAAAGGTGTGATTATAGGAGGGTGAAAGGATGGTATTTTTTTAACTCCCATTAAGCCAGAAAGCTTTCTGTACAATAATGTGGATCTTTTCTGTAATCCATCTAGCTTTCTAATTATCTCTGTTATTAATGGCTCTCGATATTTAGATATAATATTATCTAAACTTATATATTCAGAGTAATTATTTTTGATGCCACCTTCTGGGTTTTCTTTAGTGAGGATTTCCTTTATGGTTAAAAGTTTTTTTGTATTTGTGAAAGGTAGCTTAGTATTACAAGGTTCTCCTTAATGTTAGTGTTTTGCTTTATTTTTTCTACTGCACTATCAAAAATTTTTGCTGGTAAGTTGTTAATCCTAACTGTCTGTTCATTAATATCACAAAATATAATATTGGATTGGTTTTGACTCAACCAAATAAGGCCTTCAGGTGAGTCAGGAATCCCCCCTCTTTGTATTGCAATATTTCTTTCTGGAACAGATCTTATGTTTCTAGAGAAAAATGGCCACAATGATTCAATCGTTGATATACCTCTTTCAGCCTCACTTATTAATTTAGATATATTACACTCTTTAGATTGATCATCATTACCTGTACCTTTTAATGTTCTTGAAAAGCACAGGTTAATTACATCATCGAATTTTGATGACATGTATCCCAGCATTTCTTGGCAAAGAGCTTCGTTTTCCTTTGATGCAAGTACATCAATGTTTAATTTTTTACATATGCTTGAATTAGTAAACTCTATAGAGATTACAGTGTTCCCAGCATTATTGAAGAATATGTTGTCATATGCTGATTCATAATTTGAGAATGGTTTTTTGAATGTAGAAATCCAAGTGCTAGACGCATCATCTTTACTATCCAACCTTAGTTTTACTGGAATATCTCCAATGTTTAATATAGGAGAGCCTCGGTCTAAGTTTTTATCTTTAATGATAAAGGAGAATGATAAACTAGCGCTCTCTGGAATCTGGAATCGTTTACCAAAACAGAAGCCTGATTCTATAAGAGTTATGGCTTGAGAGGGGTAGCTCCTCCCCCCTTCTATGTGACAAATAAGATCAAACATTAGTTTATCTCTATGCTGGAAACTTATAGCTATACAGGTTTTGTTCACCAATCATAATTATATCTTTCAGTATTCCAGAACTTAGTTTCATACTGTGAATTTGAAGTATTTCATTCAGGTTGTTAAGGCGTCGACCATAAGCCTCTCCATATCCGGAAATCATTGGTAATACATATTGAGAAATGGCATGATCGAGCGATATGAAATCGTCGAAGTCAATGAGGATGCTATTTGAAACCTCGATGTAATCAAGTATTTTCTTTTTCTTTCTATGGCTAATTATATGTCTTTGCCCTAACTCTATGTTATTTTCAGATAAGCAGTTAGATACATTTTCTAATGCTATTTTTATATTTTCAGGAATTGATTCTCCGTTTGATGAAAACAAATCAATCCAGTCCTTGGCTGGATATTTAGGAAGGCGAATGTTTGAGTCTTTACTTACGGGTGTATTGTTAGTTACGCCATCAAAAAGTATTACAGCCGAACGATCTAGCATTCTAGGAGATAGAGGCTGTACTGTTTCATCTTGGTTGATTGTTCCAATAAACTTGACGTGATCAGGTACGGAAAGTAGTTCTATATCAGGGTGGCCTGTGAATATTTCTCTTTTTGATTCATTATCAGCCAAATCTAAAAATGAGCTAAAGTAGTGTTCAGGCGAACTTAAATTCATTTCATCTAATAGTAGAAGTACAGGTAATACTTTTTCTGAATCGTCGCTTTGAACACTGTTAAGTAAATCCCATAACCCTGTAGGTGCAGAATGGTAAGATCCACTCAGTCCATTGTAGTAACCAAGAATATCCTTCATTGATGTCCAAGATTTTGCAACTGGTATTGTGTGTTGTCTACTACCGAGCTGCATAGCTTTGCCTATTATTTTTACTAAACTAGTTTTTCCACTACCAGGGAGTCCTGATAAAATTGTAAATTGAGATTGAGCTAATGTGACTACTATATTTACTACCTGCTCTCGTGACAGGTTCCGGTCATACTTGCTCAGCGTGACCTCCATCGCATCTATATATTCCTGTCTTGCAGAATGTATAGAGTCCATGTTATTTACCCTCGATATTCCCTCTGACTCCTCTTCCTTAAATAAATTGCTAATAACATTATTTTTAATTGGTGAGGTCATTGCTTTAAATAAAGAGTGGACTCTAACATACTCTTCGGTTAGCTGAGTTGATGCACTAACTATAGTTTTTTCTAGGTCATCTTTTGTATTGTTTAATCCGATATTTAATGATGTTAGACCCGCATGCTCATCTGAGAGTTTTTTGTTTTTTTCAATTAGATCATTTAGGTTTTTGTATTGGTTGTATTCCTCTTTAAATTTAAATAGTTTTTCTTTTATTCTAGATACTTCTTGTTGTAGTTCCTCTTTCTCTTGTTCTAATTCTTTCCTTACTTTATCCTCTGCTTTTGCTCTATACTCTGCCTCCATTTCTGCTTGTTCTTTACGTTTGTCATCTGCTTCTTTACCTAGCTCTCTGATGGTGCTTCTTAGAGAGCTCTCTTTTATTTTAAGTTTTGTTATCTCGTCGTTTATAGTGTTTTCAACAATGTTGAATTTTTCAATTCTATACTTTGTGAAAAAATCTTCCTCGTTTTTATTTAAAAACTCATCTAACTGCTCTTTGCCTTGTTCTGAGTTTAATAGTTGATTGAATAGCTCTGTTCTTTCTTGCTGCCAATCTACTGATTTATTTAATAGAAATAGAGCTCTAGCTAATCTTGTTTTATTATGCTTTGATTTGCTTGCCATATTTACGCTAGATTTTAGTAACTCTAAACCTTTTGAGGTGAGGCCATTGAAAGGCTTTGCCTTTAGTAGTTCAGAGGCATAGTCCTTTAAAATTCTATCATCTTGCATGATATCCATTCTTACTCCACTCTTACTAAAGACTTTGTGTAAATCTTTAGGATTTTAAAGGAAGAGTCTAGGCTCATCTTGGATATTTACTTCTATAGTGAAATCATCTAAATCTACGCTGGAGATTTTATAAGAGTAATAATCTGAAGTGTTTATTCCATTTATTGGTGTTCGTGATGGTGATGTTAAATCAAGGAACTCTTCTTCAAATTCATTCTTGTAATATTTCCAACTTAAGGGGCCGAGTATTTGAGTGTTAGAATTACTATCTTCAAATGACAACATTATGTAATCAGTGGAAGGTTTATATCTAACTTGAATCGTGAATGAATTTATATCTGGAATTTTAGGTGTGTTTATTATTTCAAATAATTGATTGCCATTTAGCTTTTGTACTCTTAAGTAATCAACAACATACTCTTGCTTTCGTGTCGGATTATTACTTCTTTCTGACTCTATAAGAAGTAATTGACCATATTCAAATTTTTCTTTAAGATTTTTGAAGTTTCTAGTTACAAACGCTTTTTCACTCTCACAGTATAGGCTTTTTTGTTAATTGGACAAAACTCTGCCTCTCCGTTGTTATCGAATTTTTCAAATGAAATATCTAATAGACCAAACCAATCTTGTTCATCGTTACCTGACCAAGACTCTCCTAAAACACCAACAACAAATCTAGTACCTTCTGACATATTCTACTCTTAAATAATATCTATAGACTCATGCTGACAAAAATTGCCTTCATGAAATTTAATTTTAACAATTTTAACATTAACTAATGAAAAGATTTTACCTTCAGGATTTTAATCCAATTCATTCTGGGTAAGAACAATAATTGTAGAGTTTATTTTTGGTTTTATGTTTTTATGTGTGCTTGTGTTTTTTTTGGGTAGCTTTTGTTGCGTTTTTTTGGGGTTTTTGTTTTGATTTTTCGCTAGTGTTAAATGTTCTTTACTTTCTTTTTTATTTGGTATAGCTCAAGTGAGTTATATTTTTAACCTAATAAATTGCTTGATAGTATCTTCTGTAAATATAAATCACGAATTAGGTTGCTTTTTATTAGAGCCTGCTTTTAATCGTAGGACGTTATTATGGAGGGAATGGGTTAAATGTTGAAGTCGTAGTTTGTACTGCATGGTATCAAAACCTAAAGATCTAATTCCTCGGTCTATCAAGCCGTTAGGCTTACCAAAACCACCACTAAAAAACGTTCGGTCAGTTAACCGACGAAGCCGCATAAACACTAGGCTTCTAGCCGAGCATGCTTATAGCACTTCTCGGTTAGGTAGCCGACGAAGCGGCATGAACACTAGACTTCTAGCCGAGCGAGGTTTTAGCACACGTTCGGTTAGATAACCGACGAAGCCGAATGAACACTAGGCTTCTAGCCGAGCGTGGTTTTAGCACTTGTTCGGTTAGATAACCGACGAAGCCGCATAAACACAGGGCTTCTAGCCGAACACGGTTATAGCACTAGTTCGGTTAGGTAACCGACAGAGTCGCATAAACGTTCGGCTTCTAACCGAACGTATTGATCAAGCCTGTTCGGTTTGTTTAACCTATAGGTTAGAAAACAGGATAGGAAGTAGGCACGGATGCTGAAAAGACGCTTTTACCGCTTAGATGAAATCTCAGATGTAACGCCACTAACCAAAGGTGATTTGCTTTATGCGGTAGAGCAACGTCAACTTATGCTCTTCGCAAAGATAAACAGTAAAGGTTTGGCTTACTGTTATTCGAAAGTCATAGACGGATACAAGAAGACGCTTGGTGATATCTTTGATTACGATGGCGTTGTTGTGCTGTCAAAAAAGGATTCTCAACGCGCAAGCAATGAGCCGAAACTCGATTTGGATAAGGTTTTGATTGCGCAGCCTGAACTTGCTACAAACTGGCGTCTTGTGAGTGACGTTTTCCCGTCTGCGAAAACCAGTGGTTTTTTTGTTGCCAATGTTGCCCCCCTCTCCAAACTTCCTACAAAGCCATTCTTTGCAGTAGGTGAAGTTGTGGAAAGGCCTAGCGGGCTAGAAGAGGCGGTAAAAAAGGAGATTGAGAGAGATAACTCAGGAGAGGGATTTCTCGGCGCGTTAGAGGTGTTTAGTAAAGCTTTTGTTGGTATGAAAGAGAAACAGTTAGGCACTGTGCCCACTCGGGTCAATAAGGCTGATCTTCGGTTTGACCTTAGAGAGGTCAATAAAGTGTTTGGTTTAGAAACCACTAAAGACGGGCTTCAAAGCCAAAAAGTTGTTGATACGAGTGATGTAGAGACGCATCCCATCAAAATCATGATTAATCGTGTATTGCTTGGAAACGCTACCGTTGATACTCGAACTATTTGGAATGTGATTAAACGAGATCATCAGGCTGATACCCGAGAGATTGACTTAGACAGCTTAATCAGCGACATGAACAATGATGAAATTGAGTGGTTTGGGCAGGAAAACACGGTTAGAACCATGAAGTATAAAACCTTTAAAAACTATGTAACGACGGCTAAAAACAATCAAAACTAGAAACTGTCCCAGCTAGCGTCCCAACCAGAGTCCCAAGCCTATTGGGACGCTTACGGTATCTCCTAACCAACAAAGGGAGATACCAAAATGCAAACAGAACATACACAGAAACGCGCATACACAGAGCAAGAGACTTCCGCCTACATCGGCATGAGCCGTTCCTTTTTGCGTCAATCACGCATGGAAGGTCATCGACAGAACCGCACCGAAGCGCCGCCATTTATCAAAATCGGTCGTGCGGTGCGTTACCTCAAAGAAGACCTCGACCAATGGCTCGATAACCAACGTAAATACACCCAACTCGTATGTGACGGGGGTGTGCATGCTTAAGTTAAATCCATACCTAATTAGCATCATCAAAGCCATGCAAGACGGGCATTGGTTTGAGCTTTGTGCTGACTATCGCGTGAATAATACGGGTTACGTTGGCTCTAGAGGTTTCGACATTAAATTGAACCCTCGTACCGTGCTGAAACTGTATCGAGAAGGGCTGATCACCTACCGAACCATTTTCCCTTATGGCATTAAGCGAGATGTGTTTGAACTGACTCAGAAAGGGAGGACGATTGATGTCTCCAATTACTGAGGAAGAATACGAAACACTCGATCGATTCGACAGGCCGTTCGTGGAAGAACGGCTTTGCCGTTTGCCACCGAAAGCACAGCGCATTCTCTTTAAACGCTATATCGCCATTTCAGATGCTTTCACCCGAAACACTGACCTTCGTGAAACCGTTGATAGCCTTGTTTCGAAGCTGACCGTATCCCCTGAAAAGCTCAATCTCAATATTTCAGAAGATGAACTGCGTGAAGAAGCCGAAACGCTGGTTGATGCTGCGTTATCTATCCGTCGCACTTTGTATGGCGCAGAAGATGAAACCATCAATGCCCTACATGCGCTCTGCTTGAGCTTTGGCTTTGAGCCGCCAGATGAAGACAAATACACGTTAGAGGGAAGGCTAAGAAGGCTTTCTGATAAATCATGGTGGCTGCGTAAACTTCGCAAGGCATTGCGAAAGAACATTGAAACCGTGATGCGTCATTTGAATCAAGTTACCCGTGTAAGAGCTATTTACTGTTCAGATGAAACGCTTGAAGCCAGAACTGCACAAAAGTTTCATCAAGCGCAATACCTTGAAAAGACGATAGTCACCAATCAACTAGGCCAAAGCTTTAGCCTGTTGGAGCTATCTCAAAAGGGTGTGTCTGATCCGAAAATCCGCAAAATGGAATTGATGGTTCGTGCGCGTGGCTTTGAAGACCTAGCTAACGAGTTAGGCCATTCAGCGACGTTTTTAACGCTAACTTGCCCATCAAAGTATCACCGCAGCTACGCCACTACAGGCGATGAAAACCCAAAGTGGGGCGGTTACACACCCGCCGAAGCGCAAGCCTACCTTAACGACATTTGGAAGCTCATTCGCGCCAAGCTTCAACGTGAAGAGGTGCGTTTCTATGGTTTTCGCGTCGTAGAGCCTCAGCATGACGGCACACCGCATTGGCATTTATTGTTGTTTGTAGAGCCAAGGCACTATGACGTGTTGGTAGATACCATGCGTGAATACAATTTACGCGAAGATAGCGACGAAGCTGGCGCAGATCGCCACCGTTTCACCGAAGTGAAGATTGACCCTAATAAGGGTTCAGCAACGGGTTACATAGCTAAATACATTTCAAAGAACATCGACGGCGAAAACCTCGAATCAGGCGTTTATGGTGAAGACCCAAAATGCGCAGCGGCAAGGGTGGAAGCGTGGGCGGCCTGTTGGAGCATTCGCCAGTTTCAACAACTCGGCGGTTGTTCCGTCACCGTGTGGCGCGAACTGCGCCGCTTGAAAGAAATGATGGGCGAAACCAAGTTAGTCACAGACATTCATGAAGCCGCAGACAACGGTTGCTGGAAGTCCTACACGGCATTAATGGGCGGTGTGTTCTGTAAGCGCACTGAACAAGCCATAGCGCCACATTACGAACTCAGCGTGGATTACGCGACCGGAGAGGTTAAAAGCTCCATGTATAGCGAAGAGGAGCTTTTAAAGGTACTCAAAGGCATCTCAGCAGGCGGGAAAACCATCATCACCCGCGTCAATGAGTGGCATTTGTCCTAGTGGCAAATGTGCTTTTACTTGGAGTTCTGTGAATAACTGTATTTTGACAAGTAGGTTGTGATGGGGCTGAACCGAAAAAGTGACTCTCGACTTATACACAATATCGGATGTCGTTTGTGAGTCATATATATCGGGAGAGTCCCTTGGTATGTCACTTATATCTGGGTAAAATCAGAAAGCTTTTGTCCATAGGGGCAGCAATGAACACTTTGAATGGGTTGTTGATTTTAAAATCAATCATTGGTCATTGATGTATGCTATTTGAGTGAAAACACCATTGGAGAAATATAGTGATTAACTCAGTTTGGATTGATAATTTTAAGTCGTTAGTGGACTTTGAGCTTCCTTTGTCAAAGTTCAACTGTGTTGTAGGACTCAATGGTTCGGGAAAATCTACAATTTTACAGGCTATGGATTTCATTTCTCAGTTGATGTGTGGGGAAGTTGAAGAGTGGCTTAATGCTAGAAATTGGGATAGCTCCGATTTGAATTCAAAGCTTACAAAAAAAAGTAATATTGAGTTCAAGGTTGGCCTGAAAGTTGATGGGAAAGAACTGTCATGGCAGGGAAGTTTTAATCGTTCTTCTTTGAGTTGTACAAAAGAATCAATTTACTGTGGCGCAGATAAAATATTGTCAGTTGAAGATGGTAGCTACATCTATAGAGGAACGAAGCATAAGATAATTTTTGACTATCAGGGTTCAATATTATCTAGGTTGAAAGATAACCAACAAGGAACGGATCTAAAAAATTTAAAGGAAGTAATTCTGAACATTCGTTCGCTTGATCTCATTAGCCCAGAGCTTTTAAGAAGTCAAAATAGAAGTGCTGATGGGAAGCTAGGACTTGGAGGTGAAAAGTTATCCGCATTCATCCATGAATCGGGAACAGAAACTGCTGATAAGTTAAGAGAAGAATTAAAAAAGATTTACCCACAACTAGATGAAATTAGAACAAAATCTCTCAGATCTGGCTGGAAGCAGTTAGAAATCAACGAGAAATTCAATGACAGAAAAGTATCGTCAACAGCACGACATGTGAATGACGGAATGCTTCGCCTCATGGCTGTATTATTGCAATTGCAGATAGGGAAAGCGTTCTTACTCTTTGATGAAATTGAGAATGGAATTAATCCTGAGCTTATAGAGTATCTGATTGATCACTTAGTTAAATCGAATGATCAGATTATGGTTACAACTCATAGTCCTATGGTGCTGAACTTTATGGATGATGATGTAGCTAAAGACAGTGTCATATACCTCTATAAGGATGAGCAAGGGCAAACTAAGTCTAAGAGATTATTCGATATTCCTTCTATGGCAAAAAAGCTGGATTTTATGGGGCCTGGTGAAGTATTTATTGATACAGATTTGACCAAGCTTTGGATGGAGATAACGGATATGAGTTCGGAGTCTTAAAGTGTATTTTTTATTAAGTGGTGAGGGTAAAGGTGATATAGGAAGATGCGGCAACGGGGCATTGAGTTGTGATAGGGATAATTTTGACGAAGGACCTATGGCGCTCATTGTGGATCAGCTGGTTGATATCTTCCAAGGCTATGAAATGTCACACCTTGATGTGCGGCGAGTTTCTTATGTGTCAGAAGCTGAACTAGCAGAAAAAAAAATCCCAGCAGCAAGAAAAGCTATGTCTCTCCGAGGCAAGAAAAAACCTCAAGAAACGAAATATTATTTTGAGAATGCAAGGTCATTGTCGGAGTTAGCCAAGAACAAAAGTGAGGAAGTCGGAGATACGGTAATCGCCGTTCTGTTTAGGGATAGTGACGGAACTGCTTCATCGGGCAGAGGTGATTGGCAGAACAAGCGTGATTCAATGCTAGAGGGATTCAGGGCGCAGAACTTTGAGTTTGGCGTGGCTATGATTCCAAAACCAAAATCTGAGGCATGGCTATTGTGCGCATTGAAACCTCCTCATTATCAAAATTGCGACAATCTTGAAGAGCGTTCAGGAAATGATGACAGCCCTAACTCACTTAAAGGGGAGTTGCGCAATGTCCTCAATAACGAGGCTGGAACATTTGAAATCAAGCAACTGATTAATGACCGTTCAATTGATGTAAATCGAATTGTGATGCCTTCATTCGAGGCTTTCAAGGATAGCTTAAGATCTGCGATGGAAAATGCGAATACTTTAGCTCGTTAAGGCATTAGGCCACTATCAGATGTTGGAATCTGCTATAACGATGCTATAACAGCTATAAAAACGCGAAAGGCCTGAGTGGTTACTAACCCCTCAGGCCTTGCTGTATATGGTGGCCCCTCCCAGACTTGAACTGGGGACCAATCGATTATGAGTCGAGTGCTCTAACCACTGAGCTAAGGGGCCGTATAGGCGGTTGATTATAGGGGAACGCGGGTAGGGTGTCTAGACGCAACCATGCCCTAATCAGTATGGATTTTAGCCACTTAAACCGATTCTTGGATATGAAAAAGGCGAGCTGTGCTCGCCTTCTCATTTTTTACGTTCGAACCAGACGAATTACTCGTCAAGGAAGCTACGAAGCACTTCTGAGCGGCTTGGATGGCGCAGCTTACGCAGTGCCTTCGCTTCAATCTGACGGATACGCTCACGCGTTACGTCGAACTGTTTGCCCACTTCTTCTAACGTGTGGTCGGTGTTCATGTCGATACCAAAGCGCATACGCAGAACTTTCGCTTCACGTGGCGTTAGGCCAGCAAGTACTTCGCTGGTTGCCATGCGTAGATTGTTCATGGTTGCTGAATCCATTGGCAGTTCGAGGGTGGTATCCTCGATAAAGTCACCCAGATGCGAATCTTCATCATCACCGATTGGTGTTTCCATGGAGATTGGCTCTTTGGCGATCTTCAGTACCTTACGGATTTTGTCTTCTGGCATTTGCATGCGCTCTGCCAGTTCTTCTGGCAGTGGCTCACGACCCATCTCCTGAAGCATCTGACGAGAGATACGGTTCAGTTTGTTGATGGTTTCAATCATGTGAACAGGGATACGAATGGTACGTGCCTGGTCAGCGATTGAACGTGTGATTGCCTGACGGATCCACCACGTTGCGTACGTCGAGAATTTGTAACCACGGCGGTATTCGAACTTGTCGACCGCTTTCATTAGACCGATGTTACCTTCTTGGATCAGATCCAGGAACTGTAGACCACGGTTGGTGTACTTCTTCGCGATGGAGATTACGAGACGCAAGTTTGCTTCTACCATCTCTTTTTTCGCACGGCGTGCTTTTGCTTCACCGATAGACATACGACGGCTGATGTCTTTGATACGCTCAACGTTCAGGCCGGTTTCGTCTTCGATGATTTTCAGTTTTTGTACGCAGCGACGAAGATCTTCTTCGTATTGCTTCATACGTTCAGCAAACGGTTTGTCTGAAGACAGTGCTTTATCTAACCAGCTGTCTGACGATTCGTTACCTGCAAACAATTGTACGAAGGTTTTCTTCGGCATTTTTGCTTGGTCAACACATAGACGCATAACAAGACGCTCTTGCGTGCGTACGCGGTCCATGGTGTTGCGCATTTGGGTAACTAGACGGTCAAACTGTTTCGGGATTAGACGGAACTGTTTAAACGTTTCAGACAGCTCGGCAACTGAACCTGCTGTATCTGCATGGAAGCGACCATTCTTTTGAATTGCGGCTTGCATGTTTTCGTATGACACGCGAAGTTCGTTGAACTTCTCACGAGCAAGCTCCGGGTCGATGCCCGTATCTTCTTCCTCTTCGTCATCATCATCATCATTCTTGTCTTCATCGTCCAACTCTTCTTGGCTCAGTTCTGAACCAATGTGTGTTGCGGTTGGTGCGATGTCGTCTTGGCTTGGGTCAACAAAGCCAGAAATGATGTCTGTTAGGCGCAGCTCTTCTGCTTCAACTTTATCAAATTGGTCGAGCAGGTAGCTGATTGAGCCTGGGAATTCGGCGACTGAAACCTGTACTTGGTTAATACCGTCTTCGATGCGCTTGGCGATGTCAATTTCGCCTTCACGAGTAAGCAGTTCAACCGTACCCATTTCACGCATGTACATGCGCACTGGGTCAGTTGTACGACCTATCTCAGATTCAACGCTTGATAATGCTGCAGCTGCGGCTTCGACGGCATCTTCGTCGGCGACAGTTTCAGACATCATCAGCTCATCGGCATCAGGAGCGGTTTCCACTACCTGAATACCCATGTCGTTGATCATCTGAATAATATCTTCTATCTGATCGGAGTCGACAATGTCTTCTGGTAGGTGGTCATTAACTTCTGCATAGGTTAGATAGCCTTGCTCCTTACCTTTTGCGACAAGCAACTTTAGCTGTGACTGCGGATTTTGATCCATAGACGATATCCAACTTCGGGTCTGAGTGAAGAATTTAGTATGCGGGAGCGCAAACTTCCAATTCTAGCAAATTACAATAGTGCTGACTACTTTCTAGTCGGGACGGCTTTGGATTAATAGCCACAATTCCCGCTGTTCTTCGGCTGATAAGCCGACGCTTCGGTCTTTTGCTTGTAACTTGTCTATTTGTTGTGAGACACACTGCGCAAGAATCTTGTCCAGTGAATCTAAAAATACATCTAATGCATTGTACTCATTGATGGGAAGTTCCCAACTGGCCAACTTGGCTAACAATGCTTCTTGTTCGGTGCCGCGCCAAAATTCGAGCAGCTGTCCTGTAGTAATATTGGGACGCTGTATACAGAGTTCAAGCATGGTCGTAAATAATTTAAGACCTGGGATGTTGAGATCATCCATTCCGCCTAGCGGGGGAAGCGATTCTGCAAAACGTGGGTTTTGCAATAATAGGGTGATTACCTCACGCATTGGCGTGCGCTTCATCTCGGGTAATGGCTTGCGAGCCTGTGCTTTACCTTGTTGACTGATCAGCTTTTCGAGCTGCTGTTCGTCAGGTAATCCGAGCTTTTGTCCAAGCATATTACGGAGATAGAGTCTTAATGTGCCACCAGGCACTTTGTCTATCAGTGGTACGGCGAGCGTGGTTAATTTCGCTTTGCCTTCTTGGCTGCTGCTATCAACCTGCTCCATAAGGGTAGAAAACAAAAACTCTGAAAGCGACATTGCTGCGGCAAGATCGGCTTCAAAGGCGTCTTTTCCTATTTTTCGGACCATGGAGTCAGGGTCTTCGCCATCAGGCAAGAACATGAACTTGAGTTGGCGTCCGTCATTCAAATGCGGCAGGGCTTGCTCCATGGCACGCCATGCTGCTTCTCGTCCTGCGCGGTCTCCATCATAACAACAGATGACGTTGGAGGTTTGACGGAACAGGGTCTGCATGTGTTCGGCGGTGGTGGCTGTGCCCAATGAGGCGACGGCGTAATCCACACCAAACTGTGCGAGTGCGACCACATCCATATAGCCTTCAACAACCATGAGCTGTTTCGGTTCACGGTGCGCTTGTAGCGCTTCGTAAAGCCCGTATAGCTCACGCCCTTTATGGAATATAGGCGTTTCTGGTGAGTTGAGGTATTTGGGTGTGCCGTCATCTAACACGCGACCACCAAAGCCAATCACGCGACCGCGTCTGTCCCTGATGGGAAACATGACACGTCCACGGAATCGGTCATAACGTCGGCCATTGTCGTTTTCAATCAACATGCCGGTAGAGACCAGTGCTTTCTGGCTCTCGTTATCTTTACCAAAACGGGTTCGAACTTGATCCCATTCATCGGCAACAAAGCCAACACCAAACTTTTGTACGATTTCGCCAGAAAGCCCACGCCCTTTAAGATAGTCAATCGCGACATGTCCTGCTTCGGTGCGCAGGCTGCTTTGATAGAACTGGGCAATTTGCCCCATCATTTGGTAAAGGTCGCGTTTCTGATCGCTTCGTGCATACGGGCCTTTTGGGGCACCGCTGTCGTTTTCACGAGGGACGTCAACGCCGAGTTGAGAGGCGAGCTCTTCAATGGCTTCAACGAATTCAAGGCGATCGAACTCCATGATGAAGTCGATGGCATTGCCGTGCACGCCACAACCAAAACAATGATAGAACTGTTTTTCTTGGCTGACGGAAAAAGACGGTGTTTTTTCGTTATGGAAAGGGCAGCAGGCACCGTAGTTCTTGCCCTGCTTTTTGAGTTTCACACGTGCGTCTATTAGCTCGACTATGTCCAGTCGGGCGAGTAGATCGTCAATGAAAGCACGTGGGATTTTTCCTGCCATAACCTATTGTTTATGTGATGAGTTTGGGCGAGTCGGTTAATGCTAGCACATGCATAAGCATGGCGACATTTTACTACCGATAAGATACGAACAAGCCGCGCATTCCGCAATTGGATAGCACGGCTTGTTTGCAGGTTGGAAAAAATTTACGCCAGATTAGATTTAACCAATTGGCTAATTTTTCCCATGTCAGCACGGCCCTGAACTTGTGGTTTCAGGATGGCCATGATTTTGCCCATGTCTTGCATGGAGCTCGCACCAGAGGCTGCAATGGCTTCTTTAACCATTGCATCCACTTCGTCGTCGCTGAGTGGTTGTGGCATGAACTCGTCCAAAACAGAGATTTCAGCCAATTCCACATCAGCAAGGTCATCACGACCGGCTGACTGGTACTGAGAAACGGAATCGCGACGTTGCTTAACCATTTTGACTAAAACTGCCAACACTTCCTCGTCGTTCAGCGTTTTCTGACCGTCGATTTCTTGTTGTCTTACTGCAGAAATAACCAAACGAATGGTGCCAAGGCGAGGTTTATCTTTCGCCTTCATCGCTACAATTTGTTCGCTTTTAATGCGACTAATCAATTCCATTTCACAATTCCTGTATTAATCGTAATTAGTACAGGCGAACGCGGCGTGCGTTCTCACGAGCCAGCTTCTTCAGGTGACGCTTAACAGCGGCAGCCTTAGCGCGTTTGCGAACGGTAGTTGGCTTTTCGAAGTGCTCACGACGGCGAACTTCAGAAAGAATACCTGCTTTTTCACAAGAGCGCTTGAAGCGACGCAGTGCTACGTCGAATGGTTCGTTTTCACGTACTTTAACTACTGGCATATGCCTTTCACCTCAGGGGTTGTTCAGTAATCGCTGGAGACAAAATGACCAGCTTTGATTAAAAATGGTGCGGAATTCTAATCCGATACTGGGGCGCTTGTAAAGCATAACTGGTGAATTTGATCGGGCGCATGTAATATTGCGGCCTGTTTTTGAAACTGGCAGATCGATCGCGGATCGATCTGGGATCCAAGAGAGCTGAGGTGTTATGCGAATTCTGGGCATCGAGACATCGTGCGACGAGACTGGCGTTGCGATTTATGATGATGAAAAAGGGCTTTTAGCGCATCAGCTATATAGCCAAGTAAAGCTGCACGCGGACTACGGTGGCGTGGTACCGGAGCTGGCATCTCGCGATCATGTGAAGAAAACCATTCCTCTTATTAAAGCGACGCTCGCGGAAGCCGGTTTAACGCCGAGCGACCTTGATGGCGTGGCCTACACGGCGGGGCCTGGCTTGGTTGGCGCGCTGCTTGTGGGCGCAACCATTGGCCGTAGTCTTGCGTATGCGTGGAACCTGCCTGCCGTGGCTGTCCACCACATGGAAGGCCATTTGCTTGCGCCTATGTTGGAAGACACACCGCCTCCGTTCCCATTTATTGCACTGTTGGTGTCTGGCGGTCACACTTTGTTGGTTGAAGTGAAGGCCATTGGTGAGTATCAGATCTTGGGTGAATCCATTGATGATGCTGCGGGCGAAGCGTTTGATAAAACCGCGAAGCTGATGGGCTTGGATTACCCGGGTGGTCCATTGTTGTCGAAACTGGCTGAGAAAGGTGACAGCGCTCGCTTCACGTTCCCTCGCCCGATGACAACGGTTCCGGGCTTAGACTTTAGTTTCTCGGGCCTGAAAACCTTTACGGCCAATACCATCGCTGCGAACGATAATGACGATCAAACCCGAGCGGACATTGCGCGCGCATTTGAAGATGCCGTTGTGGATACGCTGGCAATCAAATGTAAGCGTGCGTTGAAACAGTGTCACATGAAACGTCTTGTGATTGCGGGTGGCGTGAGTGCTAACCGTCATTTACGCGTGAAGCTTGAAGCTTTGATGACGTCGCTCGGCGGTGAAGTGTATTACCCACGTACTGAATTTTGTACCGACAACGGTGCGATGATTGCGTACGCAGGTATGCAACGCCTGAAAAACGGCGAGCACAACGATTTGGGCGTGAAAGGTTTCCCACGTTGGCCGATTGACCAGTTGATGACGATTAAATCTTAAGAACTGAATCGGTTCTGGGAAAAGAAAAAGCGGACCTAGGTGCTAGGGCCGCTCTGCTCTTCCTTCTCTTCCCTGCGCTTTTTGTTCTTATGCCAAATCTTGGTCTCTTCCCCATTCAACAACCGACGAATGTTGTCTTGATGCCTGAAAATGATCAGACACGCCAACATGGCGACGGGCATTGTAAATTGCGGTTTTACGAGCCAGGTAAAGAAAGGGGCAATCAGTGCGGTCGCTAATGCGCCTGCCGATGAGAAGCCGGTGACTAACACGGCGACAAGCCAAGTGAGGAGCAAACCACCGGTGAGATCCAAGCCGATAGGGGCGATGGCACCCAGTGCAGTGGCGACACCTTTTCCGCCTCGGAAATGGAAGAAGATAGGGTAGATGTGGCCTAAGCAGGCTGCGATACCAATCAAGCCCAGCATGAACGGGTTGATGCCGATGAGGTAGGCGATCCAGACGGGGATCGTGCCTTTGAGCATGTCACACAAGAGCACCAATCCAGCGGCCAAACGGCCACCCAATCGAAAGACATTCGTTGCGCCAGGGTTGCCTGAGCCTTGGTCTCGTGGGTCGGGTAACCCATACAACCGACAGATCAGCACCGCACTGGATATTGAACCCAGTAGATAAGCGGCAACAATCATCAGCATTCCAAGTGCGGTCATTCCATCATCCAACTTTGAACAGTCGCTAGGGCGGCGAGAACTTGCTATAGTTCGCGCACAAAACACAAGGCCACCTGTTGTATCGGTGCATTGTGTATTAATAGTGTGGTTCGTTATGTGACTGTGAGCGATGTTACGTGCTTTTGCGCATAATGGGTATCCGACCTCTGAAAAAATTTAGATGAACATGGATTTAGTATTTATTGAGCAGCTTGAAGTCATTACCACCATTGGTGTGTACGACTGGGAGCAACAAATCAAACAGAAGCTCGTGTTTGATATTGAAATGGGTCATGACAACAAACCTGCTGCTAACAGTGATGACGTGGCTTTTGCGCTAGATTACGCCTCTGTGAGTAATGCCGTTATTCAGCACATTGAACAAGGCCGATTCTTGTTGGTTGAGCGTGTTGCAGAAGAAATTGCCTCGCTGATTCAGCAGCAATTTTCTGTTTCTTGGATTCGTGTAAAAGTCAGCAAACCGGGAGCTGTGCCACAAGCTCGCGCTGTTGGTGTAGTCATTGAGCGAGGCACACGGTGACACAAAGAGCAGGTACGCAGGTATTGGTGAGTGTTGGATCGAATATCGAACGCGAACGCCATATTGTTGAAGGGATTGCTGCACTGAAAGAACTCGATGCGAATTGTCGTAGTTCCCGTGTGTTTGAAGCTGTACCTGTGGGCTTTGAAGGCCCTAATTTTTATAACCTTGTCGTTGAACTTCATACCGATCTAACGCTGGAAGGCATTGTTGCAGCGCTTCGAGACATCGAATCGCGCTGGGGCCGTGAGCGTGATGCGGTGAAGTTTCGTGATCGTACATTAGACATTGACCTACTGACCTATGGCGACCGTGTTCAGGCTGAAGGGCCGACATTGCCACGTAAGGATGTCTATAAGTTTGCTTTCACACTCTGGCCTCTCGCTGAGTTGTGTCCTGAACAGGTGATTCCTGGCGACACGCAAACGTACGAACAAGCATGGAATGCATTCTCTGATGAGCAGCCCCTCTGGCCTGTGTCTGATTTTTCCGTGTAAGAAACCTTTTTCTTTTTTAACTTTTAAGTGATGACTAACTATGAGTATGTTTGAAGCCTTTGCGCTGGCTTTAATTCAGGGGCTGACGGAATTCCTTCCTGTTTCTAGCTCTGCACACCTTATTCTTCCGTCAGAAATTCTTGGTTGGCAAGATCAAGGCCTTGCCTTCGACGTGGCCGTACACGTCGGTACGCTTCTGGCGGTTGTGGGCTACTTCCGCAAAGAAGTGACGCAGTTACTTGGCGCTTTCTTCCGTTCTATTTTCAAAGGCGAACGCTCATCTGATGCGACCTTGGCGTGGATGATTGCACTGGCGACCATTCCTGCCTGTATCTTCGGTTTGTTCATGAAAGACATCATCGAGATGTATCTGCGTTCTGCGTGGGTGATCGCGGTGACCTGTATTGTGTTTGGTCTTCTGCTTTGGTGGGTGGACAACAATGCGAAATGTGAAATCGATGAATACAAAACCACGCCAAAATCTGCACTGCTGATTGGCTTGTCGCAAGCGCTGGCAATGATCCCGGGTACGTCACGCTCTGGTGCAACCATGACCATGGCGCTTTACTTGGGCTACACCCGTGAAGCGGCGGCACGTTTCTCGTTCCTGATGTCGATTCCCATCATTGTTCTGGCGGGTAGTTACCTTGGCCTTGGCCTCATGAAAAGCGATGTGCCTGTGATGTGGTCTCCGATCCTTGTGGGTGTGTTTGTGTCGTTCGTGAGCGCCTACATCTGTATTCACTGGTTCTTGAAACTGGTCACGACCATGGGCATGAAACCCTTCGTTATCTACCGCATTGTGCTGGGCGTAGGCTTGGCGGCGTTCCTTGCAACGCGATAAGCAGGTTAGGAAGAGCGGGAAAAGAAGGTCCTAGGAAGAAACGTTTCTAGAGCCTAGTAAAAGAAAAGCTGCCGATGGCAGCTTTTTTTGTGGGGTTGGTAATCTGTTCTTTAGAAGCTAGTTTCTAGCTTCTTCCAAATACTTCGCAACACTCACCACCCGTCTGCGCGTCAACTCTTCGCGAATGCCTTGGCCTGTAAAGCCTTCCGCCACGATGGGTTTTACCTCCACGCTGTTTGCGGCGTTAAACGCGCCAAGCAGCCAGTCGGCTTGGGGATACGGGCGATCTTCAAACCCTGTGCGCCCTTGGTGATCGGCTTGGCTGGCGACGGCCAGTTGGGTAACGCGTTCGGGTTTTCGCCACACATCATTGCGATCGAATATCTTGATGTAGGTGGAAGCTTTCAGCTCGCCTGCATTGTGCACGTTGGTGTGTTCAGCGCAGACCAGCAGTGCGGCATCGCGATAGGCGTTGGGGACGCGTACGCGGTCACACACGGCTTTTACGGGCACTTTGCCCGTTGATGTGTGCATTCTGTGGCTTGGCCACTCCGCTTGCGGCGTAAGGGCTTTGCCGAGGTCATGCAGTTGTGCGGCGAAGCGGATGCAGGTGTCGTCAGTGAGCGTTGCAGCTTGGCGCGCGACCATGAGGGTGTGAATGCCAGTGTCAATTTCTGGGTGCCATTGCTCGGGTTGCGGCACGCCAAACAGCGCGTCGATTTCAGGTAGCACCACCGCCAGTGCGCCGCAATCACGCAGCACACGTAAGAAAACATCTGGGCGCGGCGTCGACAGGGATTTCTCCCATTCAATCCAAACACGCTCTGGGGTGAGTACATCTAATTCGCCACTTTCGGCAATGGTGCGCATGAGTGACATGGTGTCATCAGCAACCGTAAAACCCAGATCGTGAAAACGGGCGGCGAAGCGTGCCACGCGCAACACGCGCAGTGGATCTTCCACAAAAGCTGGTGAAACATGACGCAGGATTTTATTGTCGAGGTCGGTTTTGCCGCCGTAAGGGTCAACCAAGGTGCCATCATCGGCTTGGGCGATGGCGTTAATGGTGAGGTCACGGCGCTGCAAGTCTTCTTCAAGCGTCACATCCGATGCGAAGTCGCACACAAAGCCGGTATAGCCTTGGCCTGATTTTCGTTCAGTGCGAGCCAGTGCGTACTCTTCATGGTTTTTAGGGTGCAAGAAAACGGGAAAGTCCGCCCCAACTTGTTGGTAGCCTGCTTTCAGCATGGTCTTGATGTCAGCGCCGACAACGACCCAATCTCTGTCTTTTACATCGAGCCCGAGCAATGTATCTCGTACTGCGCCACCCACAAGGAAGGTATTCACATTGTTATCCAGTTATTAAGCGATAATAAGATCATGATAAACCCTGCAGATTCACCAAACCACCCGTTATGCGTTCGACGTACAGCGCGATGTGTGTAAAAGGTGCGAACCTGCGCCCGAATAGTCGGTCATAGGATGTGTTCACCTTTACATGCATAAGGTGTCACGCTACTTTGGCGAGCTTAACGGACAGCATTGAGGACGTAGAGAACTTCCCATGTATCAAGACTTTTTCCGGCTTTCAGAGTCGCCATTCGCGATTGTGCCAAACCCAAAATTCTATTTCCTTAGCGAACGCCATAAAGAGGCGTTGAGCCATGTGCTCTCTGGCATAGAAGATGGTGGCGGTTTGGCGTTGCTGACAGGGGAAGTGGGTACGGGGAAAACCACGACCATGAAAGCCTTGCTTGAGCGCATGCCCGAGCAAAGCCAAGTGGCGACGATCCTCAACCCTAGTGTGTCCGTGCTGGAATTGATGCAAACCCTGTGTGATGAACTGGGGATTGAGTATGCGCGAGACGATGGCTTTAAGCCGCTGAACGACGCCATCTCTGCAAAATTGCATGACAACGATCAGCAAGGCATTCAAACCATTTTGCTGGTGGATGAAGCGCAGCATTTGATGCCGGATGTGTTGGAGCAACTGCGTTTGCTCACCAACATCGAAACCTCACAACGCAAGCTGCTTAAGGTGATCTTGATTGGTCAGCCTGAGCTGCAAGAAATGCTTCGCCAGCAGCACTTACGTCAGCTTGCCCAACGCATTACTGCCCGCTACCACTTAATGCCGCTGACGGCACAAGAAGTGCGTCAGTACATTTTGCACCGTCTGAGTTGTGCCGATCGGCTGGACCCATTGTTCGATGATGGCGCGTTTAAAGTCATTGCCCGTGATAGTGGCGGCATTCCAAGATTGATTAACCTCGTGTGTGACCAGTCGTTAAAAATGGCGCATCGAGATTCCAAGCAACGCATTACCGCGAAAATTGCCACCAAAGCCAGTAAGGAAGTGCTGAACTGGCAGAGTGTGTCGAGCCATGCTGAGCGCCATGGATTTATGCGTTACTGGCCGGTTTACCTTGGCGCGATTGGCGGGGCCGCGTTGTTGGCTGTGGCGATTCGTTGGGGGTTAGATGGCAATTCATCCCCTGCGCCGACGGTGGCAAATGTAAACACTGCGCCTAAGGAGCAAACAGAACGTGTGCCTGCCCCGACAGTGAAAGAGGTGCCAGCGCCCATTGTCGTGGATGTGGCCATCAAGAAATCGCCTGAGCGTGACGCGTCAACACCGAATGTTTCCTCTGGGCAGGCATCCGCGCCGCAAAGCCTTTCGAATCTGCCTGCCACGGTTGAAACAGTGGCGTTCGCAGAGTTAGCGAAACAAAGTTTGAGTGCAGGTTCTGCGATGCAAGCGCTCTATCGTTTGTGGGGTTTTGAAGCGGATGTGCTTGCGGCTGGTTGTTCGAGTGACGTGCGCGGTGAGCTTGCTTGTTATAAAGCCACCTTACCGTTAACCCAGTTGCTCAGCATCGACCGACCTGCGGTTCTGACCATGAATGGCCCTGTCGGGCAGCGTTGGTTTGCCGTGTTATATGGCATGGGTGATGGGCAGTTTGAGTTGCTATCTGGCGGACAACGCGTGATGGTGAGTGAGGCCTTTTTCAAACAAGCGTGGACGGGTGATGCGCTATTACTTTGGCGTCCACCGCAAGCGAACCCTGCCACCTTATCCATTGGTCAACGCAGTGAGCGCGTGCGCTGGCTGGATCAACGTTTGAACTTAGTGCTAGGAGAAACCGGTGTGGCTTCTGACCGCTTTGGGCCTAATCTTCGCGCTAAAGTCAGAGATTTCCAGCGCAGCAAAGGTTTGGATGCTGATGGCTATGCAGGGCCCATTACCTTGATGGTGCTGGACACGGTATTAACCCTGCCGGGGCCAACATTGGCGAGCAGCATCGAAGCGACGCAATCTGAGTCTGCGGCATTGGCGCAAGGTGACATCGTTGTGTTACCAATGACCAGTGACACCTCGCTGGCGCTTACGCCACTTCCTGAGTCTAAACCTGTTGTGGTTGCTATCACCAAGCCAGCACCGACGAGCAATGCTAGCCAAGCGGCAGAAAAAGCGAGTGCCTCCTCTGAACAGCCGGTGACGGAAGCGAATGCAGAGGTCACCACCATTACCGCATCGGGCAATGGAGCGAGTAACCCTGATGGTGATTTAAACCTAGAAGATCTGGATCTCTCATCGTTGTCACCTGAATTGGCGTTGAAGGTACAAAACGCGTTGGGCGGCGACCGCGCAAGAGGGTTGGATGCCAAGCTTGGACGCACCGATGGGAAGAGCAATGTTGTCTCGATCGCTGATATCTCATCACAAATGTTCGACCGCTTGCCGAAAATGGACTTCCAAACCCACATCTATGCGTCTGATGCACAACGCAGTTGGGTGAAGGTCAATGGGCGAGAGACGAAAGAAGGGCAGTTCGTCGCAGACGGCGTGTTGCTCCGTGGCATTGAGCCACAGCAAGTGGTGGTGCAGTTTGAAGACTCGCTGATCGCGATACCCGCGTTGACGAGTTGGTGATGAAGAGCAGAATTGAGGAAGAGCAGAATCGAGAAATAGAAGATTAGAGAAAGAGCAAAACAGAGAAAGAGCAGTGAAAGCGACAAAAAAGCGGGAGCTTGAACATGAAGATGTTCAACATTTCTCTGCTTTCTCTGCTTTCTCTGCTTTCTCTGCTTTCTCTGCTTTCTCTGCTCTCTCTGCTCTCTCTGCTCTTAATGATCAAAAAAGCCGCATCAGCGGCTTTTTTAGTCTTCAAAGGGAGATGCTTACGCCCAACCGTTATTACGCTTCTTACGACGTGGAATAAGGTGCGGAAGAATCAGACCAAACAGCAGACCTGCGCCAGCAACCATTGCGCCGTAGGTGAACCAACGCATCAGAAGGTCATCTTTTTGTGTATCAATGCGCGCGCGTAGTTCGCGAATTTCGCTTTGTGCGTCGATCAGTTTTTGGTTCAGCTCGCTGGTGTGCGTTTCGAGTTCTTTTAGCTGTGCATTACGCTGCTCAAGAGATTCAATCAAGCCTTTGGTTTTTGCTTCTGAATCGCCTTGTGCATTTGCTAGTGCTGATTTCACTTGCGTGAGTTCTTTCTCAAGCGCAGGCATACGCGTTTTTAGGCCCGGTTGGTTAGACACGTATTTACTTTCAACCCAACCTTTACGACCGCGCTCATCCAGCACTTGGGTGTAACCCGCGTTGCGGTTTCTATCTACAACGGTAACTTTCGTGCCCGCGTCGATACTGCCGAGAATACGGAACTGAGTACCCGGACCAGAATGCATGTAGGTGAATAGTTCATCGGAGATGTAGTTGTCCTGCGCATGGGCGGCTGGTACTACAAGCATCAAAATCACAGCCAGAGCAGAAAAAAGTTGCTTCACGGTTTATTCCTTTGGTTGGTCGCGAATATCTGTTTGTGTCAGATACTAAAAAATTTTACCCCTCAGGTACAACAAAAGGGAGGCATAACCTCCCTTTTTTGACCGAAGACTGACATCACCGCACAAAAACGTGACGGAAATGGACTTCTTATACGCCGAACGCTGCGCGCATCATGTAGAAGAAGACAACGGCAAGTAACGCGCCTGCTGGTAGGGTAACGACCCAAGATGCCACGATGTTACGCACAACACCGAGGTTCAATGCACCAATACCGCGAGCAAAACCAACCCCCAATACTGCACCCACCAATGTTTGTGTGGTTGAGATTGGCAGGCCAGTGCCTGATGCCAATACAACGGTAGACGCGGTGGCTAGCTGTGCGGCAAAACCACGGCTTGGTGTGAGTTCAGTGATGCCTGTACCCACGGTGGCCATTACCTTGTGACCGAGCGTTGCAAGGCCCACCACGATACCGATACCACCAAGAGGCAAAATCCACCAAGCGATGTGTGCTTTTTCGGTGATTGCGCCCATGTTCTCAACGGTAGACACGATAGCGGACAGTGGACCAATCGCGTTTGCTACGTCGTTTGAACCGTGTGCGAATGCCATGGCACACGCCGTGACAACCATGAGCAAACTGAATACGCGCTCTACACCTTCGTAGCCGTTCGCAGACGCCGCAGAGTTGTCTGCGTATTTGCGGGCGATATAGAAGTAGCCAAATAGCATGACCAAGGCTGAAACAGCAACAGACACCATCACGGCTTCACCCGTTGTTAGGTGCAGCCCCACATGCTTAAGGCCTTTCTTGATGGTCACCATCGCGATGATGAGCGCAGTCAGGAACATGTACACAGGGACAAAACGCTTTGCGTTGATCAGGGGGTTGTCGGTATCAAAAATCAGGCGCTGGGCACTGATGAAGATAATGTAAGCGAACAGACCTGAAATCAGCGGGGTAACAATCCAGCTACCTACAATGCCTTGCACTGAGCTCCAATCCACCGCTTCTGTGCCCACAGACACACACGCAAAACCGATGATGGCACCGATGATGGAGTGAGTAGTTGATACAGGCCAGCCCATGAAGGATGCCAGCAATAGCCATGTACCTGCTGCAAGAAGCGCAGACATCATGCCGTAAACGAGGATTTCGGGCTGATTCGCGTACAGCGACGTTTCAATAACACCTTTTCGGATCGTGTCGGTGACTTCACCGCCAGCTAAATATGCGCCAGCGAATTCGAAAATCATCGCAATGATAATGGCTTGTTTAACGGTCAGTGCTTTAGAGCCTACCGACGTACCCATGGCATTGGCAACGTCATTTGCACCAATACCAATTGCCATCATGAAACCAAAAGCCGCGGCCACCAAAATAATAATGGTGCCGTAATTCGCCAGGATTTCCATTGTTATACCTTGTTAATAATTCATTGATTGTTGCACTAAGAACGCGAAAGCATGAGCTCAAGACGCGAGCCAACACGTTGTGCTTGGTCAGCAATTTCACCGACCCATTCGAGAATTTTGTACAGGAACATGACGTCAACCGGGTTGTATTGGTGTTCGATGGACATCAGTTTCTGACGAAGAAGGATTTGCATCGAGTCAGTATCGTCTTCGATGGTATCCAGTTGATTGATCATTTCTTCGACCAGTGTGACTTCACGTCCTTTAAAGCCTGTTTCGAGTAGTTCGTCTAGCTCGTTTATGACACGACGCGCTTGATCGGCAGCATCGAGACACCTTTGCACATACGCAACAAAATCGGTGTAAATAGGAGAAGGCATCTGCAATTGACGACCAATAACACGGCCTGAGATGTCTTTAGCAAGGTTGGCGAGTTTGTCCTGCTGAGTAACAAGATCCAACATGTCGGTACGGTCTACAGGAAGGAACAGACCGCGAGGGAGTTTGAGGCGAATTTCTCGCTTCAGGTTATCAGCCTCTTTTTCGAGGGTGGAAATTTGGTGGCGAATTTCAGCTGCCTTTTCCCAATCCCCATTTTCACAGGCGTCAAAGAAAGGCACCAACTGTGAGCAACATTCGCTAACGCGGCTCATGTGGGTCTGAAGTGGTTTCAGCGGGCTTTTTGCAAATAGCCCCATAATTGTATTTACTGGCATAGCCGTATCTACCTTTATAGTCTGCGCAGAGACTAAATTTCAAACGATGATAAATCGAGCGGCGAATGTTAGCGCAATCACAATTGCAATGAAACTGGTTCAGATCAATGAAAGGTTCTTGCTCGTCTAAGCAATTGCCCATATCCTTGTTCTGCTATTGGTTATGGGTCCCTTTATGGAAACTGAGATAGAGTTAAAGTTTTTTGTCTCATCCGATTTTTCACGCCAAATTCGAGACAAAGTTGCCGATTTAAAGGTCTTGCAGCAACGCCAGCGAAACCTCGGCAACATCTATTACGACACCCCGGATTACTTGCTACGCCAGCATGATATCGGTCTTCGAGTCCGACGTTATGATGACGTGTATGTACAAACGCTGAAGACTGCAGGCCGTGTAGTGGCCGGTCTACATCAGCGTCCAGAGTATAATGCAGAACTTGATTCTCCGGCTCCCGATCTTTCCCTTATTCCCGCAGATGCTTGGCCTGATGGCTTCGATATAGAAGCGCTTGGTGCCAACATTAATCCTTTGTTCTCTACAGATTTTGAACGCCAACAATGGCTTGTGGCGATGCCAGACAGTAGCCAGGTTGAACTTGCGTTTGATAGCGGTGATGTCACGACTGAAAACGGTGGTTACGATCCGATTTGTGAAGTTGAGATCGAACTCAAATCTGGCCAGATTGATGCCTTGTTTGTGTTAGCGCGTGAGCTAGCAGAACAAGGGGGTTTACGTTTGGGTAACTTGAGTAAGGCTGCGCGTGGCTATCGATTAGCCACGGATTATCAAGGTGATAGCGTTAAAGCGTTAAGCTTGGTGCCGATTGATGGCATGCAGTCTACCGAGCAAGCGTTTGTTAAAGCGCTAGAACATGCACTGGAACATTGGCACTACCACGAGCAAATCTATGTTGAACGCCCTGAACAGGATGCGATTTTAGAGATTTGCAACGCCGTGGGGTTAGTGCGACAAGCACTTGCGCTCTATGGTGGTTTGATTCCACGTCGTGCGAGTGCGCTGTTGCGTCAAGAGCTTCAATGGCTGGAAGGCGAGCTGGATTGGGTGTTTGAAGCGCGTGCGATTACCCGTCTTCAAAGCGACAAGGGCTACTTCCTACGAAAATTGAACAGCCAGAAGCCACTGTTGGTGAAACTGGGCGAGCGTTATGAAGCCTTGCCAGAGCGCAGTGAAATGTTGGCGCTTTTCCATTCATCACGTTACTGCAATCTGTTGCTTGATCTTAGCCGTTGGATCCTGACGCGCGGTTGGCAGCCTTTTGTGGACGACAAAGTGCGCGATAAATTGGCTGAGCCAGTTCGTAGCTTCGCTAACCGTTCGCTAACGGTCTCGTGGGATGAGTTATTGAGCGTCTTCGCGCTTGAAAACGAATTGGATCGCTTTGGGTATCTGGATCAGTTGCCACGTTTGTTGCGTAACTTGCTGTCGGGCTGCTGTGTCGCGCTACTTTATGATGAAGAAGATCGCGAAACCTTCCGTCTGCCTTGGCTGGATTTGATGCAAGGCATCGAAGACATTCAACTGCTCGAACCTGTTCGTAAGCTTGCGAGCGAGTTTGATGAAGATGACTGTGCGCAGATTGAAAAATGGCTGACCCGTAAAGAGGAGTCTTTGCTTCATGCCATGATGCAAAGCCGCCAAATCGGTGTCGCGTTAACGCCATACTGGGAAGTGTAAGCATCACGCCTTAGCGTGCACGCTCTTTAATGCATGTGCGAAGCAAACACATACGTAGAAAATAGCGCCTTATTGGCGCTATTTTTTTATCTAGGGTTTGTCTGTATCAGGTGGAATCTGCTGCCCGCTTTTTGTCTCATCTAGCCGCGTTTCAATGGCGGCTAATCGGTGCAATATTTCTTCTTGCTGGGCGAGCAACAATTCAAGTGCTGCACGTCGGTGTTGCTCTCTTTCTTGTTCTTTTTGCTCGGGCTTGGTGACGTAAGAGGTCACCAAGCCTGTGATCGCACCAAAGATCCCCACACCACACATGATCACTATGATGGCGACGGCACGACCTGCTGGCGTCACAGGGTAATAATCGCCATAACCCACGGTGGAAATGGTCACGAACATCCACCAAATCGCATCGGTAAAGTTGTCGATATTGGCATCGGGTGAGTGGCTTTCAAACGCGAAAATCGAGGCAGATCCTGCCGATATCAGAACGGTCAGCAGCAATAAGATGCTGGCGAGCGTGGTCTCGCTTCGGTTTTCGTTCATGTAAGTGAACAGGGGTTGGCTGGCTTTGAGTAAGCGTAATACACGGAAAATCTGGAAGATGCGTGCAAAGCGGAGCGCTTCTATCACAGGAATACTGGCGAGAACATCGACCCAATGTTTTTTTAGATAAGTGACTTTGTTATCAGTTTTGAGAAGATGTATGGCGATTTGGAGCAGAAAAACCATACAAATTAAAGTGTCAATGCCTAGCAGTAGGGTATAAAGGGGATCATCGTTCGGTATCAATAAAATTGTGCTCACTACGCACAATGAAACGAAAGAGAGCAGCAAGCTCAGCAAACTCATTGGATTCAGATCTAAATTTTGCGCTTGGCTGTCTGCCACTGCTCAATTCCTTTTGTTGAACGCCGCTATAGAACGTGAATTTAGCACGCTTGCGCCATCTTCTGTATCACCATGCTGTCTCTCAGTGTGGAGGATTTGCACATCAAGGAGCCAAAAGAATGTCTCAGATGATTTTCAAGCCTTGGGAAAAGGCTGTCAGTAACATCAAACTCGTCCCTAAACTTATTCTGTTGATGGTTTTCAGCACGTTACTACTGACGGCAAAGCAGCTTTGGGATGCGAACGCGTTTCGTGAATCGGTTACTGAGATCACTGAAAGCCAAAGCCGCACCCAAGCGATTCGCAGTGCGGAATTAACCAAAGAGTTGCTGACATTACCCGAGGGCACGGCGTTACTTGAACGCGTATTGACCCGAGAAAATGCCACCGGTTCAGAGCAAGAATATGTCTACCTTGCGAATGCCCGTTCAGGTGAGGTGTTAGCGCACCCCAGCATTTCAGATTTTAAGGGGCTGAATCTGCGCTTAGAGAACGGCACAAACTTGGCTGAACAATTAAAGAGTACGCGCAGTGAGTTTGTTTACCACCTTGCGAATGACGATCGTCACGGCATCGCTATTCCTGTGTCGGGTACGGATTGGGTAGCCATTGCATCGCAGCCTGATTCTGCAGCAAGCCATTACTATGAGGCCTACCTGGTGCAAGTTGCGTGGCAGACCGCCTTGATGATTTTGGCATTCATGGTGATTTTGTTAGGTGGAAGCCGTTTGATGCTTCGCCAGATTCATTACCTCACAGAATGCATTCGCGGCATGTCTTGTAAAAACTTGAGCCAACCTGTGGTCATGAATTGTAAGGATGAGTTTGGTGAACTTGCTCGTGAGCTGGAATCAACACGTGCGCAATTGGCAAGTGTGATTAAAGCGCAACGTGATTCGTCTGAAGCGCTGTCAGGCATGACGGAAGTGATGACCATCAGCATGGATGAAACCCGTGAGTCTGCAAAAGAACAGTTCGGTGAAATTGACCTGCTGGCATCGGCCATGAGTGAAATGACCTCAACGGTTCAAAGTGTCGCGGGGCATGCCCGTGCGGCATCACAAGCGACGGAAAGCTCGCGTATGCAGGCGATCAGCGGTCAACACTATGTCAGCAATACCATTGGTACGATCAATAAGCTGTCTGACGACATTCGTGAATCTGCCAGCGCGGTGAACCAAGTTGAAGAACGTGTTGAGCGCATCAGCTCTGTGGTGGTGACTATCCAAGGTATTTCCGAGCAAACAAACCTACTTGCCTTGAATGCCGCCATTGAAGCGGCGCGCGCAGGTGAAGCAGGTCGAGGCTTTGCGGTGGTGGCAGATGAAGTGCGTAATCTCGCTCAAAACACGCAAAAAGCGACGGTCGAAATTCAAGACATGATCACCCAGCTGCAATCCTCAGCGCAGCAAGCCGTTGGCTTGATGGAGCAAAGCGTGATTGAAGCGGTTGAGAGTGTGGAATCGGTGAGTAAGGCGGGTGAAGAGCTTAACCTTATCGTTGAACAAATTGGCCAAATCAACGACATGAACTTCCACATTGCCTCTGCGGCGGAACAGCAAGCCTCAGTGGCGGATGAAATGAACCTGAATTTGACCAATGTGAGAGAGCTGGTGGAGGCGTCGGTTACTGTCGTCACTGAACTTGCGGAAACCTCCGGCAGCATGCAAAACAACGCAAACCAACTTGATCTAAAAATCAAAGAGTTCGCCGTGTAGTGAGCCTGCGTTGTGTGTATCTGAAGCACTCGAAACATTTTGCCTGAAGCATGGTAAAACATGTCTGAGTGTTTGAAGAAGCCCACCGATTGTGTGGGCTTTTTTATGGTACTGTGGTGAGTAACGTCTTGGACTCGTGGCTGATAGGAAAGGAATACATGTCACTGCCTTCTGAACTTAAACATCGCGCAACTCGCGCATTGGATGCGTTGTCTGAAACGCAAGCGGAAAACCTCGCACAATGGCAAGGTGAGCAGCGTGAATTGCTGAGCCGCACCTTAGCACTGAGTGACTTCATTTCTGAGTCGATGCTGCACGATGCAACCCTGTTGCCTTGGCTGAAAGATAACCTCGATTCTGGACCACGCCGAAAAGCGTATCGCCAGCGTTTAAAAGAAAGGCTGGATAGCCAGATTGATGAAAACGGTATCATGCGTGAACTGCGCCGTTTTCGCCGCCAGGAAATGGTGTGGCTTGCGTGGCATGATTTTAACGATGCGATGAGTCTTGATGATAGCCTCGCTCACCTGTCTAAACTGGCAGAGTCCATGATCATGGAAGCCTACGGTTGGCTTTACCGTTACTGCTGCAAAGAGTGGGGAACCCCTCGCGATGACGCAGGCAATGCGCAACCCATGTTGATCCTCGGCATGGGGAAATTGGGTGGCGGCGAGCTTAATTTCTCTTCTGACATCGATCTTATTTTTACCTATCCTGAGAACGGAGAAACGGAAGGCGCGCGCCGCAGTATCTCCAATGCACAGTTCTTTACCCGCCTCGGTCAGCGTTTGATCAAAGCGTTGGATCAACAAACCTTTGATGGCTTTTGTTATCGCGTAGACATGCGGCTGCGCCCCTTTGGTGACAGCGGGCCTTTGGTCATGAGTTTTGCCGCGCTTGAAGATTACTACCAAGAGCAAGGTCGAGACTGGGAACGCTACGCGATGATCAAAGCGCGGGTGATGGGCAAGGAGCAATTTGATTGCTACCAAACGTTACGCCAAATGCTGCGTCCGTTTGTGTTCCGCCGATATATCGATTTCAGTGCGATCCAATCACTGCGCCGCATGAAAGCCATGATCCGCAGCGAAGTACGTCGTCGTGGCTTGACCAACAACATCAAGCTTGGCGCGGGTGGGATTCGTGAAGTGGAGTTTATCGCGCAATCCTTCCAGTTGATCCGCGGCGGTCGCGATCCGTCTTTGCGTCAGCGTGGCCTGTTTATCACCTTAGATGCCATCAAGACCCTTAACATGTTGCCACCCGAAGATGTGGACACACTTGAGGCGTCATACCGCTATCTTCGTCGCACTGAAAACTTACTGCAGGGCATTGGCGACAAACAAACCCAAACCTTGCCAGATGACAGCTTGGATCAGTTGCGCCTTGCTATCGCGATGGGGGAATCCTGTTGGGACGATTTGCACACCAAGATCCTTGCGCACATGAAAGGTGTTCATGATGTGTTTGATGATCTGATTGGCGAGGAAGAAAACAGCGACGAAGCCAAAGTAGATGATGTTTTTGGGGAAGTGTGGGATGCCGCGCGTGACACAGAGCTTGTCGAGAAGATCCTTCAAGACATGAATGCCAAGTCGCCGACGGAAAAAGCCCATGCACTGCTGAGCTTTAAACAGGAGCTTGCCAAACGCACCCTTGGGCCGCGTGGCCGAGAAGTGCTTAACCGTTTGATGCCTGTCGTTCTGAGTCAGATCCTGGGTCGCGATGATGGATTCGCCGTGCTTGAGCGCGTGCTCACATTGTTGGTGAGCATTGCCACGCGTACCACGTATCTTGAGTTACTGGATGAGCACCACAGTGCCATTGCGCAGTTGGTGAGACTGTGCGGCGCAAGCCCGATGGTGGCAGAGCAACTGTCGACTTTCCCGATTTTGCTTGATGAGCTGTTGGATCTTCAACACCTTTATAATCCAACGCCGTTGGATCAATACCGCAATGAGTTGTTCGAATTTCTGGCTCGGATCCCCGAGGAGGACATGGAACAGCAAATGGAGATGATCCGTCAATATAAGCAAACCCAATTGCTACGTATTGCGGCAGCTGACATTGCGGATGTGCTGCCGGTGATGGAAGTGAGTGATCACCTGACTTACTTAGCCGAAGCGATCGTGGAAGCGGTGGTGAATCAGGCGTGGTATCAAATGGCAGAAAAATATGGCCAGCCTTCGCACCTTACGGATCGCAATGGTCGCGGCTTTGCTGTCATTGGTTATGGCAAAGTGGGCGGCATTGAACTGGGGTATAACTCGGATCTGGATGTGGTGTTCCTGCATGATTGTCCTGATAACGTGTATACCGATGGGCCTAAAGAAATTGATGGTCGTCAGTTCTATCTCCGTTTGGCGCAGCGCATTGTTCACCTGTTTTCGACGCGCACGGCCTCGGGCGTGTTGTATGACATCGACACACGCCTTCGTCCGTCGGGCGCATCCGGCATGTTGGTGACGACGATAGAATCTTTCCTTGAATATCAAAACACCGAAGCGTGGACGTGGGAACATCAAGCTTTGGTGCGTACGCGCATGATTTTCGGCGATGCGCTGTTGGCGAAAGGCTTTGCCGATGTACGCAAACAGGTGCTGACCAAGGAAAGGGATCGCGATTCTCTGCGCAAAGATGTGGCAGACATGCGCATCAAAATGCGCGATCACCTCGGCAGCAAAGAAAAAGACAAATTCCACATCAAGCAAGACCCTGGTGGTATCACGGATATTGAGTTTTTAACGCAATATCTGGTGCTCGCGAACAGTCATGATGAAGGAGCGCTCACTCGTTGGAGTGACAACGTCCGTATCCTTGAAGACATGGCGCAAGTGGGCATTCTCGGTACGGCACAAGCGCTCAAACTGCGCGATGCTTACACCACCATGCGTGATGAAATCCACCGTCTTAATCTGCTCGATGCGTCGGTTGAAATTGCAGATGACAGCTTTCTTGAAGAGCGCGAGGTTGTGCGGGATGCGTGGAAGGTGTGGATGGAGTAAAGAGGTACGAGAGGCGAGAAAGAGCAGTCTCGAGTAAGAGCAATATCAAAAAACGAAAAGCCAGCATAAATGCTGGCTTTTCTGTGTATGAGCGGCATCATTCTTCGAATCTCGAATCTCGAATCTCGAATCTCGAATCTCGAATCTCGAATCTCGAATCTCGAATCTCAATCGTACAACGACGGCTCGCCGTCTGGTCGACTCTTAAATCGGCGGTGCAACCACATGTATTGCTCCGGCGCGCGAAGGATCGAACGTTCTACAAATTTGTTGGTGTAGATGGCAGCGGCTTCTTCGTCATCATACGGGAAAGCCTCTAGCGGTGGATCTAAGGTCATGGTGTAACCGGTACCTTCGCGATCACGCGTGATGGTGAAGGTAAATACGGTGGCTTGACCTGCCGATGCCAGCAAATGCGTGCCCGTGGTGGTGCACGCTTTCTCAACGGCAAACAACGGTGCCCATGTGTAACGGTGACGGCCATAATCATGATCGGGTGCGTACCAGATTAATTCACCTTTACGCATTTCTTTGACCATGCGTTTTACGTCGCGGCGATCGATCGCGCCATTATCGCGGGTGCGTCCGCGGTATTGGAACCAATCGTAAACGGGGTTGGTGTTAGGGCGGTATACGCCGTAACCCGGGGTGTGCGTGCCAAACGCGCGTGCGCCCAATTCAAGGTTGAATGAGTGCACAGCAAGCACAAGCCCACCTTTCTTACTGGCTTTGAGTTGTTCTAAGCGTTCAAAACCCACGAATTTCATGTGCTTCTTAATGCGCCATTTCGGCCAAAACCATGCCATGCAGGTTTCAAAGAGTGCCATACCCATGTGCTCAAAGTTTTCTTTGAGCATGGCTTCGCGCTCGCCGCCCGTCATTTCTGGAAAGCACAGCTGCAAGTTGCGATCGGCAATCTTTTTGCGGCTTTTAAAGAACTTCATGATCACTAGGCCAATCTTGAAGCCTAAAAAGCGTTGCACGCGATACGGCAGCCAACTGATAAGAAACATCAAGCCAACCCCAATCCAAGTATGCAAGTACTTAGGGTGGAGGAAAGACCATTGGAATGTTGGTGCTTCGTGTTTGTTGCTCATGGCTGAATTGCGCTTCCTAAATAAAGCTCGATATTAAGAGCGTTAGTCTAACCGTAAATGTGTTTATACCCAAATAACCTCAAGTTGCAGAGTTCAGATTGTTTGGGTCTAAGTTGCAGGTTTCAATGTGCTTCTTTGTTGGGAAGCTGTTGCTTTGAATGCATTGTGGTAATATCGCACGCGTTCCTTTGTCCCTGGAGATAACAATGAAACTGACTTTGCCTGACTACCAGCAAGCCGATGTATTGGTTGTTGGTGACGTAATGCTTGACCGTTACTGGTACGGTCCTACAGGTCGTATCTCACCAGAAGCGCCTGTGCCTGTGGTGAAGATTAATCAAACAGAAGAGCGTCCTGGTGGTGCAGCTAACGTGGCAATGAACATTGCGGCGCTTGGTGGTAAAGCGAGATTGATTGGTCTCGTGGGTCAAGATGAGCAGGCAAGTGTGCTGAATGAAACCCTTAGCTCACTGAAAGTGGATTGTAACTTTGTTGGTTTGGCGGATTACCCAACCATCACCAAACTGCGTGTGATGAGCCGAAACCAGCAATTGATTCGCCTTGATTTCGAAGAAGGCTTCCACAATGTGGATGTTGCGCTAATCCTTGAGCGTATCGAAGCCTCGTTGCCGCACACCAAAGCGATGATCTTGTCTGATTACGCGAAAGGTGCGTTGGAAAACGTTCAGCCAATGATCCAGCTTGCACGTCGTGCAGGTATTCCTACTTTGGTTGATCCAAAAGGCGCTGACTTTGAACGTTACCGTGGTGCAACACTGTTGACGCCAAACATGAGCGAATTTGAAACCGTAGTGGGCGCATGCCCAACGGAAGAAAACATCATTGAGAAAGGCCTAGAGCTTATTCGTCAGTTTGAGTTTGAAGCGTTACTTGTTACGCGCAGTGAGCACGGCATGATGCTGCTTCAAGAAGGCCAAGAGCCATTGAGCCTGCCGACGCTGGCAAAAGAAGTGTATGACGTGACCGGTGCAGGCGATACCGTGATTTCTGTGTTGGCGTCATCGCTTGCTGCAGGTAAATCACTGGCTGATGCGTGTGCCCTTGCGAATGCTGCAGCGGGTGTTGTTGTTGGCAAACTGGGTACGTCTACGCTGTCGACCATCGAATTGACCGAAGCGGTACACGGAAGCCACCAATCTGGTTTTGGTGTGGTTGTTGAGAATCAACTGATTGCTGCCGTTCAAATGGCGAAAGCTCGTGGTGAAACCGTGGTCATGACCAACGGTTGTTTTGATATTCTGCATGCTGGCCATGTGGCTTACTTGAATGAAGCGGCGAAATTGGGCGATCGCCTAATTGTTGCCGTGAACACCGATGAATCTGTACGTGGCTTGAAAGGCCCGGGTCGTCCTGTTAACCCAACTGACCGCCGTATGGCTGTATTGGCCGGTTTGAGTGCGGTGGATTGGGTTGTGCCTTTCGCTGAAGAAACGCCTCAACGCTTGATCAGCGAAGTGCTGCCTAGCTTGCTGGTAAAAGGCGGTGACTATAAGCCCGAAGACATTGCGGGTGGTAAAGAAGTGATTGCTGCAGGCGGTAAAGTGCTTGTGTTGAACTTCGAAGATGGTTGCTCAACCACAGAGATCATTAACTCTATTTTGAGTGGTCATAACTGATTTGGCTTGGTACTGCTCTGGCTTTAGGGGCTCTTGATTGAGGGCCTCAAATTTGAGAGCGGTTAACTTGCAAAAGTGCGGTGAATCTTTGATTGGCCGCAGAATAAAAAAGGCACCCTAGGGTGCCTTTTTTGATCGCGTAAGATGAGTGACCGATTACTTCTTCGGTGGCACTAAACCTTGGTTGATCTCAACAAGGTCTTCTTCATTTAAGGTACCCACTGCTTGGCGCAGTTGCAGTACGCTTAGGATGTAATCGTAACGTGCATCTGACAAGCTACGGTTTGCATCGTAAAGACGACGTGTTGAATCGAGTACATCAACAATGGTACGTGTACCCACTTCAAAGCCGGCTTCTGTCGCTTCAAGTGCTGAACGTGCAGACACAACGGTTTGCTCAAACGCACGAAGAGAGCCAATGCTTGCATTGATGTTGTTGTAGAAGGCACGCACATCTTTCACTGTACTGCGGTAACGCGCTTCAAGTGCTTCTGACGCAGCAACATAGTTGAACTGCGCTTCTTTCACTTGGGCGGTGGTTCTACCACCAGTATAAAGAGGCATGTTGAAGTTAATGCCGCCAGTCAATTGGTTATTACTGAAATCCCCAGAAGAATCTGTTTCATTCGCTCGGTCTGTATACCCGTAACCCAAATCTAGCGTCAGCGATGGCATGTGACCTGATTCGGCCAAGCTAATACGCTCTTTTGATGCGTCACGTGTGATGCGCTGCGCGAGCAAGCTAAGGTTGGTTTCTTCTGCTTGTTTCACCAGCGCGTCTTGCGTTTGTTCTGGGCTGCTTGCCGAGAAGGTGCGGGTGTTCAACACGCTCAGGTCAGCATGGCTTTGGCCAGTGATTTCACGCAATTCTTCATAGCTGTTGGTAACAACGTTCTTGGCCTGAATTTCTTGAGCCAGTACTGAGTCATACTGAGCTTGCGCATCGTGCACGTCAGTAATGGCTGACAAACCGACCTCAAAGCGCTGCTTCGTTTGTTCTAGCTGACGGCCAACGGCGGCTTTTTCTGCGCGAACAAATACCAAATCATCGATGGCGCGCAAAACATCAAAATAAGCCGTTGAAACACGAAGGATCAGAGATTGTTGTGAGGCTGCATAGGTAGCGTCAGCTTGACGTGCCGTAATTTCGGCAAGGTCTAAGTTGATCCAGCTGTTTTGATCGAACAGTTCCTGACTAAAATCTATCCCAGCAGTTAATGTATTGGTGTCATTAACAAAGGTATCTTCACTGTTGCGAGAAAGGTTATAACCTGCACTCAAATTGATTTGAGGCAGCAACGTACCGCGGTTTGTGTCAACAGCAGCGAAAGCAGCATCTTTTGTCGCCGCAGCTTGCAGCAATTGAGGATCACTTTGTTTCGCTTGTTCATAAACCTGAATAAGGTCGTCTGCGCTAGCCAGGGGAGCGACGGTGCCAAGCGCAACCCCGATAAATAAGGGGAGCAATTTCTTCATAATAAGTAGTCCCTGAACTTGTCGTATTCTAATAAATTGCCAAAAGGGTATCCGACCCTAGTGTAAACCATGCAACCTTACTTGGAACTGACAATGTGATGGTTTATTGAGAAAAATTGATTGTAAAACAATCTGTCTTCGAATGGGATTCAAATAATTCTGCAATGTATAACAAAAAAGTAAAGGTTTCTGATTGCAGCTTCCCAGAAGGCGTAGTTATCATTTGCCCCCTTATACGGAGACAATATGGAAAAGTCCGTGCCACAGAAAATGCAGCCAAATCAGTTTGGACATGAAGACGTACAGATTGATAAAAGTGACCTTGTCTATAATGGTTACTTTAAGATGGTGAAATATCGCTTCCGCCACCGTTTGTTTGCAGGCGGGTGGAGTGACACTATCGAAAGAGAGTTGTTTGAACGTGGTCAGGCGGTTGCGATGCTCCCTTATGACCCTGTGACAGACAGTGTTGTTTTGGTTGAGCAAATCCGTATTGGCGCCATGGTTGCCAGTGATGAACCCTGGCAATTGGAAATCGTTGCAGGGATCATTGATAAAGACGAATCACCTGAAGACGTCGCGGTGCGTGAATCAGAAGAAGAAGCGGGGCTGCCCGTTCAAGAATTGACGCCGATTACGAGCTACCTTTCAACGTCGGGTGGGTGCTCAGAGCGCATTCATTTATACCTGGGTAAGGTGGATGCGTCGAAAGCGAAAGGCATTCACGGCTTGCCGGAAGAAGGTGAAGACATTTTGGTTCATGTCGTGCCAAGAGAAACGGCATACCAATGGGTGCAAAGTGGCAAGATTGAAAACGCCGCATCAATTATTGCGTTGCAGTGGTTGATGCTAAATGTTGAGACTTTGCGCGAGTAGGCACTTTTACTGCATTTACACTGCAGTATTAGCAAGATCACGTAGGATATAAGATGTTGAGACAAGGGTATCGGGTTGATTTGAACGCCCTGATGCGAATGTATGAGACCAATTATGCCAAGTTACTAAGGCTGATGCCGCGTCAGGATGATGTTGGTGAATTCTGCGTGTATGAAATACAAGGTAACGAATTTCAAGTCGATATCGTAGAATCAACGCGTTACACCACGTTGTTAGATATATGGCAGCGCGGAGATGTCCCTGAGTACCTCAGACCACGATTGGTTGTGCGTATGTATCACGATGCTCGGGTGGCTGACGTATGTACCAGTCAGAGTATTTCCCAAATTCAGCCGCGCTATGATTACCCCAACCCGCGTATGCTTCAGCAAGACGAGAAGCATCAAATTAACGCCTTTCTTTCTGATTGGTTGGGGCATTGTCTGAGAAACGGAATTACGAAACACGACGCAATATATTAAGCGCTGATCGCGTACTTCTTCGCAGTATGTCGTCAGTGTGATACACATTTAAGCTCATTTACGATCAGGATTTTCAAGACGTTGCGGATTTGCCATCTACCAAGCCAACACAGCCAAACCGTTCGGTTGTTGCAAATTACAGATACACACCTTTTTGCAGACCCGCACGGCAGTTTGTTAGGGATTAACACGGCTGCGAGTTACAAAGCGGTTGTGGAAGAGATCCAAGCACAAGACATTTCCTTTGACGCCATTATCGCGACGGGCGACTTGTCGCAAGATCACACCGCAGAATCGTACCAGCGTTTTGTTGATGGTATCGCGCATTGGTCGCAGCCTTGCTATTGGTTGCCGGGTAACCATGATTACCAACCTGAAATGAACGCCGTGCTTGAGCAATCCACCTTGGTGCGATGTGATCAAGTGTTACTGGGTGAACACTGGCAGATGATCATTTTAGACAGTCAGGTAAAAGGGGTGCCGCACGGTCGACTCACGAGCGAGCAATTGGCGTTGCTAGAGCAAGCGCTCACGTCTTATCCTGAACGACATACCCTTATTCTGCTTCATCACCATCCTTTGCCCGCGGGCAGCGCGTGGCTTGATCAGCATCAGCTTCATAACCAAGATGCCTTTTGGCTGCGCGTGGAAAAGCACAGCAACGTGAAAGGCGTGGTGTGTGGGCACATTCATCAAGCCTTGGACACTGAGCACGCAGGACGTCGAGTCATGGCCGCACCGTCGACATGTATTCAATTCCTCCCTGATTCAGATGATTTTGCGTTGGATTCGACCAATCCAGGGTGGCGCGAAATTTCCTTGCATCAAGATGGCACCATCTCCAGTGAAGTGGGTCGATTGAAAGGCATGGGCTTCCATCCTGATATGAATTCGGCAGGCTACTGATCATGCCGGTTTTGTTGATCTACATTCACGGGTTTAACAGCTCACCGCTTTCACTCAAAGCGCAGCAAATGCAGCAATGGTGCGAGATCCACCGCCCAGACATAAAACTGGAAGTTCCAAGGCTGGCTTGCTACCCTGCCGCCGCTGCAGCGCAACTCAATGCATTAGTTGATCGTTACAAAGGTGACTATCGCATCGGGTTAGTAGGTAGTTCTTTAGGTGGCTACCTTTCGGCGTGGCTAAATAGCCAACATGGATTCCCTGCAGTTGTGATCAACCCTGCGGTTAAGCCTTACGAATTGCTTGCTGATTACTTAGGTCCGCAGAAAAACCCCTATACTGGGGAGCAATACCTGCTGGAAACTCATCATATGGATGAACTGAAAGCATTGGATACTGAATCCATTACTCATCCCGAGTCAATGTGGCTGTTGCAGCAGGAAGGAGACGAAGTTCTCGACTATCGTCAGGCCGTCGCCAAATACCAGGGATGTAAGCAAACTGTTGAAGCTGGGGGCGATCATGCCTTTGTAGGCTTCGAAAGATACCCCGCTGAAATCATTCAATTCCTGGGACTGTGAGTGTTCCTCACAGATTGTCCTCGTTAGCTGTGTCATTATTTGACAAGGTAACGGGCCATCACAGACCATGTGAAAAATTTTAAAAGCCAATCATTTATGACAGAGCAAGTTTATAACGCGGGATCCATTGAAGTACTCAATGGTCTTGAGCCGGTTCGTCGTCGTCCCGGCATGTATACAGATACGACCCGTCCAAACCATCTTGGTCAGGAAGTCATCGATAACAGTGTCGACGAAGCGTTGGCAGGACATGCACGCAAAGTAGAAGTCATCCTTCATGCGGATCAATCCCTTGAAGTTATTGATGACGGCCGTGGTATGCCTGTCGATATTCACCCTGAAGAAGGGGTGTCAGGTGTCGAACTGATTCTCTGTAAACTGCATGCTGGTGGTAAGTTCTCCAACAACAACTACCAATTCAGTGGCGGTTTGCACGGTGTGGGTATTTCGGTAGTGAATGCGCTATCGAACCGCGTCGAAGTCTCTGTCAAACGCGATGGTCAGGTGTATGAAATTGCATTTGAGCATGGCGATAAAGTACAAGAGCTAACGGTTACTGGGACTTGTGGGCGCCGCGCCAAAGGTACGCGCGTGCATTTCTGGCCGGAAGCAAAGTACTTTGACTCTCCAAAATTCTCCGTTTCTCGTCTGAAAAACAACCTGAAAGCCAAAGCGGTACTTTGCCCAGGGCTTGAAATCGTCTTTACCGATAAAAACACCAATGAAACCATCAAGTGGTGTTATGAAAGTGGTTTGAAAGACTACTTGGCGGAAGGCGTGAAAGGGTATGAACTGCTGCCAGCAGAACCGTTTGTCGGTGAGTTTCGTGCGCCACATGAAGCGGCTGATTGGGCGATTATCTGGTTACCTGAAGGTGGTGAACTCATCACTGAAAGTTACGTTAACCTGATCCCGACAGCACAAGGCGGTACGCACGTTAATGGCTTACGCCAAGGCTTGCTGGATGCGATGCGTGAATTCTGTGAATTCCGCAACTTACTGCCGCGTGGCGTGAAGTTAACAGCTGATGATATTTGGGACCGATGTGCTTATGTATTGTCGGTGAAGATGCAAGACCCTCAATTCGCGGGTCAAACCAAAGAGCGTTTGTCATCGCGCCAATGTGCAGCCTTCGTGTCTGGCGTGGTCAAAGATTCGTTCAGCTTGTGGCTTAATGAACGCCCACAACTGGCAGAACAACTTGCAGAAGTGTGTATCGCGAATGCGCACAAACGTATGCGAGCAGCCAAGAAGGTGGTGCGTAAGAAAGTGGCCTCGGGCCCTGCATTGCCGGGTAAGTTGACTGACTGTTCCATGCAAGACTTAGCGCGTACTGAACTGTTTTTGGTCGAGGGTGACTCGGCAGGCGGTTCGGCGAAACAAGCGCGTGATCGTGAATTCCAAGCCATCATGCCGCTACGCGGTAAGATCCTAAATACGTGGGAAGTGTCTGCTGACCAAGTATTGGCGTCACAGGAAGTGCATGACATTTCCGTCGCATTGGGTATTGACCCTGACAGCGAAGATCTTTCAGGTTTGCGATACGGTAAAATTTGTATCCTCGCCGATGCGGACTCGGATGGTCTGCACATCGCCACCTTGCTGTGCGCCCTGTTTGTAAAACACTTTCATGCGTTGGTAAGAGCGGGTCACGTCTATGTGGCAATGCCGCCTCTGTATCGCATCGACTGCGGGAAAGAAGTGTTCTATGCGCTCGATGATGCAGAGAAGGCCGGTATTTTGGAAAGCCTTAGCCAAAAACGCGCCAAGATTGACGTTCAGCGATTCAAAGGTCTGGGTGAAATGAACCCGCTTCAGCTTCGCGAAACCACCATGGATCCGAACACGCGCCGTCTTGTTCAGTTGACCATTGACGATCAGGAAGAAACCGATCGCATGATGGACATGTTGCTGGGTAAAAAACGCGCTGAAGATCGTCGCCATTGGCTACAAGACAAAGGCGACATGGCTGAGTTAGCAGAAATTTAACTGGATTTTAGGGTCGGACGTTTTCAATGACTGATATTACTTATGACGGTGTCGAGCAACTTCCATTAAGGAAGTTCACCGAGGATGCATACCTCAACTACTCGATGTACGTCATCATGGACCGTGCTTTGCCATTTATTGGTGACGGTCTTAAGCCTGTGCAGCGTCGCATCATTTATGCGATGTCAGAGCTGGGCTTGTCGGCAACGGCAAAATACAAAAAATCTGCCCGTACTGTGGGTGACGTACTCGGTAAGTATCATCCACACGGTGATTCTGCGTGTTACGAAGCCATGGTATTGATGGCGCAGCCGTTCTCTTACCGCTACCCATTGGTTGATGGTCAAGGTAACTGGGGTGCGCCGGATGATCCGAAATCGTTCGCTGCGATGCGTTATACCGAATCGCGCCTTTCTCGCTTCTCGGAAGTGCTTTTGGGTGAAATCAGTCAAGGCACTGTCGATTGGCAGCCGAACTTTGACGGCACCATGAAAGAGCCGAAAACCATGCCAGCGCGTCTGCCACACATTCTGTTGAATGGCGTGACAGGTATTGCGGTTGGTATGGCGACTGACATTCCACCGCATAACGTGCGTGAAATTGCGAATGCCGTCATTGCACTTATCGACACGCCAAAGCTCGATTTGGATGGCGTGCTGGAATACGTTAAAGGCCCTGATTACCCGACGGAAGCCGAAATCATTACTCCGCATGTAGAGCTTAAAAAGCTGTACCGCAGTGGTAAAGGCTCTGTTCGCATGCGTGCTTGCTGGCACAAAGAGAACGGCGACATCGTGATCAGCGCGCTGCCTCATCAAGTGTCTGGCGCAAAACTGCTTGAGCAAATTGCGAACCAAATGCGCGCGAAGAAACTGCCGATGGTGGAAGATCTTCGTGATGAGTCGGATCATGAAAATCCGACGCGTATTGTTATCGTGCCGCGCTCTAACCGTGTGGACTGCGATCAGCTGATGAATCACTTGTTTGCGTCTACCGATCTAGAACGTAGCTACCGTGCAAACTTGAACATGATTGGCCTTGATGGACGTCCTCAAGTGAAAGGCCTTGTTCAAATCCTGTCTGAATGGATTGAATTCCGCCGCAGTACGGTACGTCGTCGTTTGCAATACCGCTTGGATAAAGTGCTGGCGCGCTTGCACATCCTTGATGGTTTGTTAGCGGCTTATCTCAACATCGATGAAGTCATTGAAATCATCCGCACGGAAGACAACCCGAAAGCGGAATTGATGCAGCGCTTCGATTTGAGTGAGCGACAAGCTGAAGCGATCCTTGAAATCAAACTCCGCCAGTTAGCCAAACTGGAAGAGATCAAGATCCGTGGTGAGCAAGACGAATTGAACAAGGAGCGCGAGCAGTTGGAAAAACTGTTGGGCTCAGATCGTCGCCTCAATACCTTACTGAAAAAAGAAATCACCGCCGATGCTGAAAAGTATGGCGATGATCGTCGCTCTCCATTGGTTGAGCGTGAAGAAGCAAAAGCAATGACTGAGCGCGACTTGATCCCAAGCGAGCCAATCACTGTTGTGCTGTCTGATAAAGGTTGGATCCGTCATGCGAAAGGCCATGATGTTGACCCAACAAGCTTGAGCTACAAATCCGGTGACGGCTATCTCGCGGCCGCGCGCGGCAAGAGTAGCCAACCTGCAGTCTTCGTGGGCACGGATGGTCGAAGCTATGCACTTGAGTCGCACAGCTTGCCATCAGCGCGAAGCCAGGGTGAACCGATCACAGGTCGCTTGAACATCACCGCAGGAACGACGATTCGTCATGTGTTGATGGGCGAGAATGACAACCTGATGTTGATGGCCTCTGATGCTGGTTATGGTTTTGTGTGTAAGCATGATGACCTGCTATCGAAAAACCGCAGCGGTAAAGCGTTGTTGAGTTTGCCGCAAGCTGCAGAAGTGATGCCGCCACAAAAAGTGTCTGACATTGAAAATGATGACATTGTGGCGATCACGAACGAAGGTCGTATGTTGGTCTTCCCAGTGAAAGAGTTGCCACAGCTAGGCAAAGGCAAAGGGAATAAGATCATCAATATTCCTGCAGCGCGCGCGAAAGCGCGTGAAGAGCTACTGGCGCAATTGTTTGTTGTTCCTCAAGGTTCAACGGTCACACTGCATGCTGGTAAGCGTAAATTGTCTCTGAAACCTGCAGATATGGATAACTTCCGTGGTGAACGTGGCCGTCGAGGCTCTATGCTGCCACGCGGCTTACAGCGTGTTACGGCGATTGAAATCACGGCGTCAGGCTCGACGCCAAGTGATGAGACCGAATCACCAGACGCATAATAAGGAAGCCCTCCACTCGGAGGGCTTTTTTTCATCGGTTAAATGTTAGCTAGCAGGTGAATTTTGCTGGCGGATACGTATACTACTCAGAGTTTTATTTAAGCGTACACGTGTACGCTCTAATTCGCCGACACGTCCATTCTGCTTTCTGTTCGGTGATGTATTGGTTTTAGGAGAAAAGAATGTATTTCATACTGCGACTTTTGGCTGTCGCGTTATTTGCGATTGTCATGCTCATCTTTGGTTGTGGTTACTGCCTCCTAAGCCCTAGAAACCCTAAAAACGTGTATACCATTGGACGCTGGTTCGGCAAAATGTCGGCGATTTTTGGCATCAAACTTGAATTGCGCCAATCAGAAGCCTCTAAAGCCGCTGGCACGTGTGTGTACATCGCTAACCACCAAAGTAATTGGGATTTGATCACCGTATCGAATGCGGTTCGCCCTGGTGCTGTGACAGTGGGTAAGAAGAGCCTGGCGTACATCCCTATCTTCGGCACCTTGTACTGGCTAACGGGTAACATTTTGATTGACCGTAATAATCGCAGCAAAGCGATGGGGACGATTGGTCAGGTTATCGATAAGATTAAAGAACGCGATGTGTCAGTGTGGCTGTTCCCTGAAGGTACGCGTTCACGCGGCCGCGGTTTATTACCATTTAAAACGGGTGCATTCCACGCAGCCATTGGCGCGGGCGTTCCAATCGTGCCTATTGTGTGTAGCTCAACAAGTCATTTGAAAGCTTCTCTTGGCAACAACGGTCATATCATTGTGGAAGTGATGGATCCGATTTCAATTGAAGGCTACAACAAAGACAACATACGCGAACTCTCGAAGCATTGTCATGCGGTGATGACAGAAAAACTGGCAGAGTTGGACGCTGAAGTGGCTGAGCTAAACAAGAAGTCTTGAGGTTAACGCGGAGTAGCAAAGTGCTACCTTGCGTAATAAACTTAAGGCATTGAACGAAGAAAAGGATACGCATTGCGTATCCTTTTTGTATTTTCTGATAATAAACGCGAGTAAAGAAGTAAGGCGAATATGCAGAAAAATCAGGTTGTTCTGGTCACTGAAAGTGGTCAGCAAACAGGTCTTGCTGACAAAATGGCGGCACATGAGCAAGGGCTACTCCACCTTGCGTTCTCTGTGATGATCTATCGCGAGACAGTAAGAGGGCGTGAGTATTTGCTGCAGCAGCGCGCACAAAGCAAATACCACAGCGGTGGCCTCTGGACGAACACCTGTTGTTCACACCCGATGCAGGGCGAAAGCTTTGAGAATGCCGCTACGCGTCGATTGAACGAAGAACTGGGTATCGTCGCGCCCTTGGTGTTCGAGATGGGCGTGTCATTTTGTTATCGCGCGGAGCTTGATAATAATCTGACAGAGCATGAACTTGATCAGATCATTTTGTGCAACGTCGATGAGGTGGAATTAGCCCCCAATCCAGAAGAGATCATGGATTGGCGCTGGTGGTCGCAGCAGGAAATACGTGCTGCAATGGCGCAATCACCGCAACAATTTACTGCGTGGTTTGAGGAAGTGGTTGGGCACATTGAAGGTCAATTGGCAGCGTGAGCAATGCGGCGTTATTGAGACGAGAAAAAAGCGGCCAAAGCCGCTTTTTTTGATCGTGCTATGTGCTCAGTTCGCGCTTATTTGCGTACTGCGATAGCTTCGATTTCGATGCCCACATCTTTCGGAAGACGTGCAACTTCTACGCAAGAACGTGCTGGGTAGTGAGCAACGCCATTTTCATCGAAAAACTTACCGTACACTTCGTTAACGGTGCCGAAATCGTTCAAGTCTTTAACGAACACGGTCATTTTTACAATGTCACTCACGGTGAGGCCTGATGACTCAACCACTGCTTTCACGTTCTCGAGAGACTGACGTGCCTGTACTGCGATGTCAGCAGATACTTCACCCGTTACTGGGTTTACTGGGATTTGACCCGAAGTCAGTACCATGTTGCCAAGATCTACACCTTGTACGTATGGACCAATCGCGGCAGGAGCGTGTTCAGTGTGAAGTACTTTAGTCATTACCTTTCCTTAATTTATACATAGCGGAAATTGAGCTGGCACTTAGTCTGCATCTTGCTTGCGTGCAGGTAAAGCCCGCGTGTTCACAAATTTAGGTTGTGCGTGCCGTTTTGTATGCCTCAGTGACAAGAAAAAAGCCGACGTTATTTGCCGACCCTTCTTTTGTTAGTGCACGCCGCGTATTAGTTGCTTTCAGTCATGATTTCACGCGAGAACACTTTCTCGCAGTACTTACATTTCAAATTCAAATCATCTGCTTTTTTCACGACGTTGAAGCTACTTTCAACGGCTTTTTCGTCATGGGTAATACAGTTGGTATTTGGGCAGCGGAACACACCAAGAATGACATCTGGCAATGTGAGTGGCAGCTTCGCAACCACTTCATAGTTCTCAATTTGGTTCACGGTAGCCTGCGGTGCATAAAGCGCAAGTTGCTTGGCTTGTTCTGCACTGATGAAGATGTTTTCAATCTTGATCAGGTCTTTCGCGCCCACGGCTGAAGAAGGAAGGTTAAAACCGACAGTCACGCGCTCGTTGGTTTTATGCAGCTTGAACAGCTTCATGACTTTAAAGCCGACATGCGCAGGAATGTGGTCGATGACGGTGCCGTTTTTAATGGCTTCAACCTGTAGTTTGTACTCTTTACCCATTGTGCTCACTCCTGCCTTATAGTTCTTCGTTAATCACAAGTGCCAGCAATGCTTGGCGCGCATACACCCCGTTTTCGGCCTGTTGGAAATAGTAGGCGTAGGGTGTTTTATCAACAGCGACGGTGATTTCATCAACGCGTGGCAGTGGGTGAAGCACTTTCAGGTTGTCGCGTGCTTTCTCAAGCTCTGGTGTGTCGAGAATAAAGGCTGCTTTAATGTGTGCGTATTCTGATTCGTCGAATCGCTCTTTCTGAACGCGCGTCATGTAGAGGATATCAAGTTCAGGAACCACTTCTTCGATGGTCGCGTGCAAGCTGTATTCAATGCCTGATTTTTCAAGTTCTTCCAAGATGTAATCTGGCATCGCTAAGGCTTCAGGCGCGATGAAATAGAAGCGATTGTTCTTGAATTTGGAGAGCGCTTGCGTGAGCGAGTGCACGGTGCGACCGTATTTCAAATCTCCGACCATCGCGATGTTCAGGTTATCCAGACGACCTTGTGTCTCATGGATACTGAACAAGTCCAGCAATGTTTGAGAAGGGTGCTGGTTTGCACCGTCGCCACCGTTAATCACGGGAACGCCTTTCGAGAATTCAGACGCCAAGCGTGCCGCGCCTTCTTTAGGATGGCGCATCACGAACGCATCAACGTACGAGGAGATGACTTGCACTGTGTCTGAGAGCGTTTCGCCTTTTTTGCCTGAAGAGGTGTTACCTCCGTCAGGAAAACCAATCACGGTGCCACCCAGGCGTTGAACTGCAGTTTCAAACGAGAGGCGTGTGCGGGTTGAGGCTTCAAAGAAGCAGCTTGCGACCACTTTATTTTTCAGCAGTGTAGGGTTTGGCTCTGCCTTCAACGTACCCGCCGTTTCGACAATAAGTTCCAATTCTTCGCGGGACAACTCCGGGATGGAGATAATGTGTTTATTGTACAGCGAGGTCGCCATGTCTTCTCTTCCCTCTATGGATGCTAACTAAGGTTGCTGACTAAGGTTTGCTAACTAAGGTTTGCTAAATTTTGGCTAAAAAAAAGCCTCCCGATCAGGAGGCTTTTTCTAAAAATACGGGAAAAACAAAATAGGATACCGATGCCATGTAATGGCAGGTTTTAGCGGTGTTCTTTTGTGCTAAATTTGGCATTCCGATTCATTTTTTCGACAAATTGCTGAGAATTATACGCCCATTTTCGGTCGGCGCAAGAGGTGGAAAGCGTGTGAAGAAGGGGAGGCGTATCGTCGCTTTTACGCCTTCTTTATCGACTTTGCCTGAGCGAGTTCGGAGAATAATTGATGTAACGACAGCGTGTTAGACACAAAAAAAGCACGCATTCTCTGCGTGCTTTGTTTATATCAAAGCGGACTGAGCGCTTTGTTACAGAGCGCCATTGGATTAGCTACCGAGCGTGGCAACCATCACGGCTTTGATGGTGTGCATACGGTTTTCGGCTTCATCAAAGACGATCGAAAAGTCAGACTCGAACACGTCTTCGGTCACTTCTAACCCTTTCATGCCGTACTTTTCAGCCACTTCTGCACCAAGGGTGGTTTCGTCATTGTGGAAGGCAGGCAAACAATGCATGAATTTCACATGCGGGTTGCCTGTTTTCTTCACCATGTCCATGTTTACCTGGTAAGGCGTCATGACTGCAACACGTTCATCCCAGGCTTCTTTCGACTCGCCCATAGAGACCCACACATCGGTATAGAGGAAATCACAGCCTTTCACGCCTTCTTCAACGTTTTCTGTCAAAGTGATTTGCGCGCCGGTTTCCTTGGCGATGGCTTTGCACTGTTCGACCAAGGTGTCTTCAGGCCAGAACTGTTTGGGGGCAACAAGGCGGATGTCCATGCCCATTTTGGCTGCACCAACCATCAGGGAGTTCCCCATGTTGTTGCGTGCGTCGCCCAAATAGGCAAAGGCCATTTCGTGCAATTGTTTGCCGCGGCCGTGTTCTTGCATCGTGAGGAAGTCGGCAAGAATCTGGGTTGGATGGAATTCGTCAGTCAGGCCATTCCACACAGGCACACCTGCATATTTACCCAATTCTTCAACAATGGCTTGCCCATGACCGCGATACTCGATGCCATCGTACATGCGACCAAGTACGCGAGCTGTGTCTTTCATCGATTCTTTATGGCCGATTTGCGAGCCTGAAGGGCCGATATAAGACACTTGAGCACCTTGATCAAACGCGGCGACCTCAAAGGCACAGCGCGTGCGGGTAGAGGCTTTTTCAAAGATCAGGGCGATGTTTTTACCCTTTAGTTTTTGCTGCTCATATCCGTTGTATTTTGCTTTTTTGAGATCGGCAGACAAAGACAACAGGTGTTCAATCTCGCGAGGAGTGAAATCCAGAAGTTTGAGAAAATTCCGGTTGCGCAGATTAAAAGCCATGATGAGATCCCTTTCAAAGTTCTTTGTACTTCTAAACAGCGGCTTAGTTACCACTGTAGACACTAAGCACGATTTTTACGCAGTTGCGCACATAAATGCAACAATTTTGAATAAATATTTATAAATCTCGCGTCAATATTCGTATTAGGGCTATCTTCGTGCGACAAAAAAGCCACCGAAAGGTGGCTTTTGTCAGTCGTGTGGCGGTTTGTTAATGGCCGATAATGCGTGATTACAAGCCTTCGCGCTCAATCGGGCAGCTCATACAGCGCGCGCCGCCGCGGCCTCTTCCTAATTGGTCGCCGGGGATCGGCAGTACTTTGATGCCTGCTTTGTCGTATTTTTCGTTGGTGTAGACATTGCCTTCGTAACCAATGACAACGCCTGGGCGAACGGTGAGTACGTTATTGGCATCATTCCATTGTTCGCGTTCTGCTTCGAAGCTATCCCCCCCTGTGGTGATGATATTGAGCTGGGGTATGTTTAGTGCCTTTTCGATGGCATGAAGGAAGTAATCCACTTCCGTGACTTTCACATCGCCTTTTCCCGCATCGGCTAAACGCCAGCATTGCAGGTCTTTACGCATCACTTCTGGATAAACAGAGAAGGTATCAAGATCCATGTGGGTCATGACTGTGTCTAAGTGCATGCAAGAGCGGTGTTTCGGCAGATTAATCGCAATCACTTCTTTTGCTTGCCCATGTTTGAACAGGCTGCGCGCCAAGGCTTCAACACCTTGAGGTGTTGTGCGTTCAGACATGCCGACAAGCACGGCACCGTTACCGATCACCAGCACATCACCACCTTCGACCATGGCATTGTCATAGTCACGTTGCTCTTCGCCGAGATAGGTGTGGAAGCTTGAGGATGCGAAGGTAGGGTGCCAGCGATAAATGGCGCGTAGATGATTGGTTTCACGCTGACGTGCAGGCTTCGCCATTGGATTCAGTGATACGCCACCATAAACCCAGCATGACGTATCACGCGTGAATAAGTGGTTAGGAAGTGGGTCGATAATAAAATCGGTGCGCTCATGCATCGCTTGCATCATAGAAGGTGATTGCAAGGGGAAGTCAATGTAGCTCAATCCCCCTAAAAGAATGTGCGCCAATTCTTCATCACTGAGGGTTTGCAAATAACCTCGCACATCTTGTGCAAACTGATAACCCAGTCGGTATTCGCCCACTTGCATGTCAAGTAGCCAGTTTTTGGCTTCTGGAATGGCCAAGGTTTCAGCCAGCAAGTCGTGTAACAGGAGGACTTCTACGCCTTCACCACGGAGTGTTTTTGCGAATTCGTCATGTTCTTCGCCGGCACGTTCTACGGCCAACACATCATCAAATAACAAATCTTTGTAGTTTGATGGCGTAAGGTGGTTTAGCGCGCGCTCTGGACGATGAAGCATCACACGCTTCAACTTTCCAACTTCTGAACCCACATATAGCTGACTCATGATCGTTTCTCTCTTGAATTTTTATTTACCCCATCTTGCGTTATGTCTGCGTTTGTCTTTTGTTCTGTGAAGAGAAATTGGCTTTCTCTCAGATCCTGATAGCAAACGGTGACATTGAACGTTTTGATGGGAAAAAATGGAGATTGAGCGACAGAATTCCAAAAGAGGGGCGTAATTTGGCAAAGACGCCTGAATACATGTCGTAAATCCATTTACCTTTATGAAAGCGAATACGATGAAACGGCGTCTTTACGGTGCGTGTTACTGCATCTGCGTAAAGGGCTTATCATGTCCGTTTTCTATCCTGTGTGCGTACTTATGCGAAATGTTTGCACACTATTCCATAATCGAGCCATTTATTAGAGCAAGATACCGCTAACGCTAGGGTTATTTAGCATCTTGTCTTGTTATTACTCTGTTCTCAAATAATGACAACCTTGTTCCTTAAGGTCAATTTTACTTTTAATTAGCACGTAAAGGTGTGATTTATTGCTGTGGTAAAGACAGGATTTAGGGGCGCAAAATTGACGTGAAATCGTCATGGAAAAGCGCATCAATCCGTGCCATAGTTCCCCCGTATTTTCTCAGTCTGGAGTTATCCAATGTCTTACGCTGACATTATTGAAGAACAAAAAGCCGAAACACGCGAAATCATTGCTGCACTGCTAGATGACGGCAGCGATCCAGATGCGCTTTACACCATTGAGCACCACTTGTCTGCGGACAGCTTTGCTGAATTGGAAACGGCTGCAGTGGAAGCGTTTAAGTTGGGTTTTGAAGTGTTTGAAGCGGAAGAGCTTGAGCTTGAAGACGGCAGCACAGTTGTTTGCTTTGACGCGGTAATGGAAACTGCATTGGACGCTGAGCGTATCGACGAGCAAGTAGAAAAGCTCGTCGCTCTGGCAGAAAAAAACAAGATCGATTATGACGGTTGGGGCACGTACTTTGAGTCTGATGAAGAAGATGACGAAGAAGAAGGTGATCTCGAGGAAGAAGAAGACGCGAAGTAATTCACCGTTGTTCAGAAAAAAGCCGGCTTGCCGGCTTTTTTTGTCGCTAAAAAATGCTTACTTCAGTGTTTTCAGCATGCAGACTTCACAATCGCTGTGCCCTGTGTTTCCCAATGGGCCATCGAGTTGTTTAAAGCCCATCGACGCATAGAGACCGATAGCTTCTTTGAGGCAGGCGGTTGTTTCAAGGTAGCAGGCGTCATAGCCCTGTTCTCGCGCAAATTTGAGTGCATGGGCCACCATTCTTCGTGCGAAGCCTTTGCCGCGGAGCACTGGGCGAAAATACATTTTCTGAAGCTCGCAGGTATTTTCTTGTCCGAGCAAAGGGGCGATACCGCCTCCGCCTAATATTTTCCCATCCTTCTCAACCACCCAGTAAGCCGCATTGTCTGCTTTGTAGCTTTCACTGAGCGTGTCCAGCGTTGGATCTGCCACGCTGTAGCCTTTGTCTTCGGTGAGACCATATTCGGCAGACACTTTACGAATTACCGCAGCAATGGCGGCGTTGTCTGCGGGCTCTAACAAGCGAAAGGTAAACCCTTTTTGTTTTTCGCTTTGTTCCATTGCGCGGTTATATCGCGAAAGGGAAGAAGATAGGACATCAATTTCATCGCTGTCTAACTGCTCTAGGTACAAGGCAATTTCTTGGTTTATGCCTTCGTGGTGTGCATTTAAGCGTGTTCGTCCTGTGTCGGTGAGCTGATAGCTTGGTTGTGTGTGGGCAGATTTGACGTGATAGGCGATGTTGTTATTGTTGATTAAGATCGCCAAGGTGCGGTTGGCATTCGCGACATCAATATTAAGGCGAGAAGCCAATTGATCGGCGTTGAGGTTTTTTTGTTCTAACTCAATCAGAACATGGCATTGGATGGTGGTGAGACCGCTGGTGCCGTAGATATTGTCCAGCAGCCCTCTATGCCTTAGCAATTGACGCACTAACTGTCGAATTTCAATGGGTCCGGTGTTCATCCTTAATCCTCTCATGTCCTTAAAAATACTGCCTTTATGATTGTGCCTGAAAATGGGGCAATTGCACCTGTCGCGTTTACCTTATTCTTGAAAAGCTTAGAAAGAAAACGCCCCAACTTCGATGCTCTTCTTTTGACTGAGCGCGATGAGACGCCTTGAAATCTGCGCGTTGGTGACACGTGGAAATAAGTTGTACGGCTGTTGCAATACAAAGAGTCGTTTAGTTCGCAGTTGGCGAGGTCTGGACTGCGTAATGCCTTGATGGTAATTAGAATGTGATATTAAAAATAATTAAACCCGATGCATTCGGGCAGGACAAGGTGTTGGCAAGGAGTGCCTATTATGGAAAACAAAATGACGTTTCACGGCTCGGGCCGTGAGTACTTCGGGATATGGATAGTCAATATTCTTCTGAGCGTGTTAACGCTCGGGATCTATTCAGCGTGGGCGAAAGTGCGCACTAAGCGCTATTTCTATGGAAATACAGAACTGGCCGGTGATCGCTTCGAATATCACGCAACGCCGATTCAAATTCTGATTGGACGTATCGTTGCGACCATTGCCGTCATCATCTGGTTTGCTGTTGGGCAGTTCTTTCCTATCGCCTCAATGTTCCTTTTGGTCTTCGGGCTGCTGGTGATGCCATGGTTGCTCCGAAACAATGCTCGGTTTAATGCAAAGATGACCAGCTTTAGAAACGTGAGACTCAATTTCACGGGCACACTGTTAGGCGCTTATGGCAACATTTTGGGACGGGGCGCTGTTTTCTGTTTCATCATTTTTGTTGTTGCCATGATTGCGTCAGCGCAAATAAGTGTGGGTGTCACGATAGGCACGATCTTGGTGGGTATAGCGGTACTGTTTGTTACCTATGCGTGGATCATTAAAGGCATCTCGAGTTATTTCGCCAACGGTTATGGTTACGGCAAGCTGAAATTTAAGGCTGAGCTTTCAACGGGCTTTTTTGTCCGCACCTATTTATGGGCCATTTTGATCGGGGCAATCACCATGATAGCGGTGAGTATTGCGTCGGCGTTGGTGACAGGGATTTTCGTCGTGTTCAGTGACCCGTCGTCTTGGGCGGGGATGGATGGCTTTCCTGACAATTTCGACCCTGATAACTTAACGCTCGATAACCTGTTCGCGTTTGCCGGTGTCTTCGTGATGCTCATGGTCGGCTACGGTTTGTTTTTCGCGGCCATGTTGGTGGTAACGGCATTTATTGCATGCCGAACCCGTAACCATGTGTTTAACCAAATGCAGATTGAAGGCATGCCTGACTATCGTTTGGGGTCGAACATGGACACGACGAGTTATGCCTTATTGATCATCACCAACTTCTTCTTGCAGGTCTTTACCTTGGGTCTTGCTCGACCATGGGTGAAGGTGAGAACCGCCCGCTATGTGTTATCCGTTACCACTGTGCATGGTGATTTGAATGAGTTGACCGCATTTGACGATCAATTAGATGCCAATTCATCCATTGGTGATGAAGTCTCTCAAGCCTTTGATTTGGAAATCGGGATCGGGTAATGACGGAAGGATATGCTTATCCCCCGCAGCAATCGAGCCGAATGCGTGCGACCTTGATGGTATTGGGTGAGACACGTGCTGTGTTGCAATACGAAGACCATCGTATTGATTGCCGCTTAGAAGAGATCACATGCACTGAGAAGGTGGGGAATATTCCCATTAAACTTCGCTTTCCTGATGGTGATCTTTTCATTCCTGACAATGAAAGTGCATTGCCTGCTTACTTTCTGCAATCCCAAAAAAGCGGATTATCGTGGCTTGAAAGTAGCAAGTTGGCGATCCTCTCTTGCGTGTTCATTGCCGTTTTGCTCATTGGAGCATTCTTCTACGTTGGGTTGCCCAGTATGAGCAAAGGGATTGTGACTCTTTTGCCTGAGGAAGTGCCTGTAGCTGTTGGTGAACATGTGCTTTCACAGCTAGACGAGCGCTTGCTGAAACCGTCAGAGCTTCCCATTGAGCAGCGAACGCATATTCAGGCAGAGTTTGATCGACTCGTGGCTGATTTACCGCCTATGCCAGTGCCTCCTCGCTTGGTTTTTCGTTCTTGGGAGCGAGGGCCGAATGCGTTTGCATTGAGTGATGGGACGGTGATCCTGATGGATTCTTTAGTCGCGATAGCTGATAGCGATCGCCAACTGAATGCGATTCTGCTTCATGAGCTTGGGCACGTTTACTATCAGCACGTGATGACATCACTCGTGCAATCTACCTTGGTATCGGTGTCTGTCGCGGTGATCACCGGGGAAAGCACGGGCGTGATTGATACTTTAACGGGTCTGGGAGTGCTGTTTGTCACTGCGGGATATTCGCGTGAAAATGAAGAAGAGTCTGATGCCTTTTCGGCAACACATTTAATGGCAAAGTATGGTGACACCACTGCGCTTGCTGAGATGTTTGAGAAACTTAGTGCGGCCCACGGCGCTGAAATGTCGATGGAGTGGTTGAGTTCCCATCCTGATACTAACACGCGTATAGAAGCGGCAAAGCAGTTCAATCCGTAGGGAAGTATACGCGCAGGTGCCGTATATCACTGTAATGAAAAAGCAGCCAGAAGGCTGCTTTTTCATTAATGGGTAACCTGGTTGGTCGGGAACGGATTGTGCGCTACGCGATCATTGAATCATGGTGACAATACCAAGTATTCAGTGTTGCTCTTTTTTGCCATACCTTCTCATGGAAATAGTACGCCATGGTGTTGATACAAGGTTCAATCATTGCCATGAGACTGCCCACCAATATGTCTCCTGTTAGCAAATACACGACGGTAAACGCGACACTGAAGTGAACAGCAGCAAAGCTCGCGGTTTTACGGCCTGGGTTACCGCGCAGTGCATTTTTCAACATCTTGCTCTCCCACGCTTTTTCATGGAAGTAAAAGGCAACGGTGTTGACCATAGGCTCTACCATGGCAATCAAGCTACCCAGCAGAATATCGCCCGTCAGGACAAACGCGACAGTGAACGCAACGGTAAAGTGAATCACAGCAAAACTTACGGTTTTTTTCATAATCAGTTCCTCATCGGTATGAGCTGATTATTACGAACGATTATCAATTAGGTAAGTTGGTATGCTTTATCTATTCGATAGACAATAACTATCAATTACTCTGAGAAACGGATGCATGATTAATTACTGGTTGGGTATGGTGGTACTTTTTCTCATTGAAAGCTGACATGAGATCGCCAATAAGCAGGGGCTTATAGAAGTAGTACCCTTGCGCCATATCTAAACCTGCCTCTCGTGCCGCATTCACTTGCTCTTCTGTCTCCAGTCCTTCAATGAGCACTTTTTTCCCCATGCCACTGAGCATGTTGACCATGCCTCCTAATAACCGATCGGCGCGCTCACATTTGCTGAGCTCCCACGTAAATATACGATCAATTTTTATTACCGACACAGGGAGTTCGAGCAGATAGCCAAAGGAGGAGTATCCACTGCCAAAGTCATCCAAATGCAAACACCATTGCTGCGTATGGAGTTCAGCCATTTTCTTTCTAGAGCCTTCTCCTTGCACCATACAACCTTCGGTGATTTCTAGAGAGATACGCTTTTTGTCAATTTGATAGGTTGCCAGCATTTGATTTAAAAACGGAATAAGTTCTCTTCGATTAAATGAAAGCGGGGAGATGTTGATGGCAATCTCTGGAAATTCAGGGTTTTCGGCCATGATCTGACACACGGAGCGAAAAACAAACATGTCCAGCTCAAAACTCAGTCCAGCAGCTTCTGCAATGGGAACAAATACGGCGGGGGAAACATGCCCCAGTTCTTGGTGATGCCAACGCACTAAGGCCTCTGCGCCTATGATGGAGCCATCATGAATACACACTTTAGGCTGAAACATCATGTAGAGCTTTTCGTCAGTCAGATCTTGGCGAAGCTTATTGATGATGAGCAGTCTTTCATTGCAGTTTTTTTCCATGAGGCTATCAAAGGTTAGCGTTTCTCCTCTTCGCTGAATTTTGGCTTGCTTTAAGGCCATTTCGGCACGACATAGCGCTTTTTCAATACAGTTATCATCTTCATTTAATACGATTTTATGCAAGCCAGCACTGACACCGAGGCGAATGGAGCCAACTTCCTGCAGAGACAACGTTGTCTCTTGGATTGATTGAAGTGTATCTAGGAGTGCGGGTTCATCAATAGGGGTAGCAATTGCAAATGAGTCACTGTGAAGGCGAGCAATAACGCTGTTACTAGGAAGACTTTGTTTTAAAACATTGGCGAAAGCGCGCAAGACTTTGCTACCAAAATCAAACCCCAGAGATTCGGTGATTTGGTGGAAATCATCAATATCGATCACTGAGAGGGTGAGCGCGCCTTCTTTTTCCAACAGCGAAGGCGCATAGTTATCGACAAACCCTAGGCGACTCGCGAGGCCTGTGACTTCATCGACGAATGCCGCATCCAATAATTGGCTGATGTACTTGGTGTTCTCAAGCCCTAACGAGGCGTTTTGAATAAATACGGAAAGCAGTTCTGGGTCGATATTGTTGATAGCATCTTCTTTGTCGCTATGGATGTAAATGACGGCTCTCCATTGGCTTGGCGTACTGAGGTACAATGCGACATCATTACCTCGAATAATATTGCGTGATTCTTTAAGTGATTGATGAATAACGCTGAGAGATGCATCATCGAGTGGAAGTTGTTCTAATTTTTTACCAAAAGCATTGAGGTATTTCTGGCTAGCAGCAACAACAATACTTTCATTTTCTTCTGATTTAGATTGGTAGTAGATTTTGGCCAATTCTTTGGGTGGGTTCATTGGACGGGTAGAAACACAGAATATCCCTTCTGAGTGAATATCAAAGAGCACATTGATCTGTTCAAGAACGCCTTCAGAAAAGCGGGCAAGTGAACGCTCTTGAAATTGATCCGCGCTAGACTCAATGATTTTCCTTAAACCATCGCGACTTTTTTCAATCGATATTAGATTTTTGTATGACCGAATGGCGGTGCAGATGGTGCTAAAGAGTTTATTGCGTGTCAGTTCATTTTTTGTTTTATAGTCGTTGATCTCAAAGCGTTCAATGATGGCTTCTTCAGGCGCGTATCCCGGTTGGCCTGTGCGTAATACGATTTGCGTGGTTTTGTTATTGAGCTCATTGCGTATGATATTGGCAAGGACAAGCCCTGCATCTTCTTTTTCCATGACCACATCGAGCAGCACCACAGCAGTGTCCGGATGTTGCTGAAGGAGTGCTTTACCTTCTTCGCCAGAATAAGCATGTAGAAAACTGAGTGGGTAGCCCATGACGCTGATATTGCGCAGTGCGAGCGTTGTTGCCTGATGCATTGATTCTTCATCATCGATCACTGCAATTTTCCAGGTTTTTCCAGTCTCTGGGCGGCAAGATGGTGTTGATGGCGTATCGATTATATTGATTTTAAATGCACTCATACGTCACCTCATTTTGTGTGATTACCATCGGTAGCCGTATTTCAAAAACAGCACCATTATCACTACTGACTGATATCTCTCCTTGAAGCGTATTTACGATCAAGTTGTAGACAATGTGCATGCCCATCCCTGAGCCTCCTTTACCAAGTCGTGTTGTATAAAAAGGCTCGAAAATGCGCTTTTGAGCCTTTTCATCTAATCCTTTTCCTGTGTCGTGATATACGATGCTTACATGGTCATTGATTCGTCTAACGGTGAGCGTGATTTCTCCCGAGCTTTGATCTTCAAAACCATGAATGATGGAGTTATTAAAGAGGTTGGTGAACACTTGGCCTATGGGGCCTGGGTAGCTCACCATTGGAATGTTTTCATCAATATCGGCAACGTAAGTGATAGGGCGGTTTTTGATCAAATGATGGAGCGTGCTGTAAACCTCACGCATCAGTGCGCCGAGTTCAAAATCACGCAGTTGCTCACTGGTCTGATCGTTCGCGACTTGCTTGAAGCTATTAATGAGATCGGAGGCTTGCCTGAGAGAACGGTTGAGCACGTGAAATGACTCATTACTGACATCACCAAAATTATCGAGGTGTGTGCGTTCTATCTCTCCTGAATGAAGCTTGAGCATAAATTTACGATGTTCATCTTCTAGCGTACTTGCCATCGTGACGGAGATGCCCAGAGGGGTATTAATTTCGTGGGAAACCCCTGCCACTAAGCTGCCTAGAGACGACATCTTTTCGGTTTCGATGAGTTTTGATTGCGCAGACTTGAGGTTCTCTAGTGCATTGGTTAGATCGATTTTGTCTTGCTTAAGTACATTTTTCTGCTTCGCGTTTTCTTCTCTCAGGCTATCAATCTCTGAGAGTTCATACTGAAAGGTTTTCAGGCTTTGTGTGATGCGCCCGAGCTCATTGTCTTCTGCTGCATCAAATTCAATGTCTCTTTGGCCCATTCTTAGAGAGTTGATGGCTTTGTCTACTTTCTTCAGAGGGGTAAACAATGAGCGCCGGAAGAAAAGAATGATAGTAGCAAGCACGGTTGCTGAAATTAAAATGACGATGGAGAGAATATATACAGCGATGGTTGCTGCGTGATTTAGGCGCTCTGACTCTTTGAGCAACAAGTTATCTGAATGATCAGCCATCTTGTTGAGAATGGCCTTCATGCGTGGATATTCATTGTGACCGTAGTAATCAACGGCTCTAAATGCGCTTAGCTGAGCACCATTGTCGAACACTTGAAATAGCTCTGTTGCCGTTGTAAGAAAGTGGTTAAATTGGCGTTTGGCTGAATCCAATTGCGCTAGGCGTGACGCGTTTTTTTCCAAAGGGATGAGTCTATGGATGTAATGATTAAACTCATCTGCATCTGTGAAGAACTGGGCTTTTGCGTCGGTATCGCCCGAAAGAAAACGCTTGAAATCAGCTTGTACGTCAGTCACTTCATCAAGGAGTTCTGCGTAGTATTCAATCGTTACTTGGTATGTGTTTCCGCCAGGGGCATCATGTTTTTTTGCTTCTGTGAGCACATCCTCAAGCATTGTCAGGAGCAACGCTTGTAATGGCTCAGAGATTGTTTGAATCCGCAGTTTAGCTTGTTGTTCAGCCAAAGGATCAAACGCATCAAAAATACGAGAATTGGCGAAGAGCACAAGGTTTTTTTGAAGCACATCAACTTTGGCTATGTCCTCGCTAATGGCGGCATTATTCGTGGCAACGACTTGGCTTTTGTATTCAGAGAAAGCGTCATAATTCTGCTTAAAGTCTGCGCGCTCCTCAATTTCACCGTTGGTGTACTCCATCAAGTTGATCATCATTTCACCCAACTCATCAACCATATGAATGGTAGCGATGGCATTGGGGAGCGCTTTGTTCAATAAGTCATCCGTACTGGCTCGTGTTTGTACAGCAACCCAGATAGTGACGGACGAAATGGTGAACATAAGAACGGTCAAAGAGAGCAATGCAAAGTTCATTTTTTGTGCAATTGAGTTCATTTTATAACGTACTTTTTGCAGGATTTCGTACGATAAAAGGTAGCAACTGATAGAGCTCTCAATATAAATGTGCTTTTCTATTGCGGCTAATGTCACGTAAATGAAAATATAAAGGTTGGAGGTATCTGAGTTGTGTAATTAGAGAACTATCACTAATGATTTGTTTCTAAAGATAATTAAGAGAGGTATGGGTAAAAAAACGGCCCCAACAAGTGAGGCCGTGATATTTGGTGTTATTACAGCAAAAGTCTGGAAGTTTTACAGTCCAGCGATAGTTGCTTTTTGTTCTTCCAATTTCACTAATGTTTCTTTGTAGCCATCAAGCTTCGCGCGCTCAGCGTCAACAACCGCTTCTGGTGCTTTAGCAACAAAGCCTTGGTTGCCTAACTTACCAGCAATACGCTTGATCTCGCCTTCGGTTTTCGCGATTTCTTTGTCTAGACGAGCAAGCTCTGCATCTTTGTCGATAAGGCCTGCCATTGGGATCATCAGCGTAGACTTACCAACCAGTGCAGTTGCACACGCTGGCGTTTCTTCGTCTGCAGTCAGTACACGAACGCCTTCAAGCTTAGCCAGTGATGCCAAGACTTTGGTGTTTGCTTCTAGACGCGCCACGTCTTTCTCGTCTGCGGCTTTCAGCATCACATCAAGCGCTTTGCTTGGTGCGATGTCGTACTCTGCACGCAGGTTACGGATAGACGTAATAAACGCTTTCACCCACTCGATGTCAGCCAGTGCATTGGCATCGAACTGTGCTTCATCGTATTGAGGCAATGCTTGTAGCATGATGGTTTCATCAAAGTCAGCCGCATCAATACCTTCAACCAATGGCTTAACGCTCTGCCAGATAGATTCGGTGATATATGGCAATACTGGGTGAGCAAGACGAAGCGTCTTCTCAAGCACAGTGATCAGCGTGTAGCGGGTTGCTTGCTGCTGTGCTTCCGTGCCTTTCCAAAGAACAGGTTTGGTCAGCTCTAAGTACCAGTCACAGAATTGATTCCAGATGAATTCGTACAGCGTGTTTGCTGCCATATCCAAACGGAAGTTCTCGATGTGTGCGTTGAAATCTTTTGCTGCCAGCTGGAATTGAGATTCAATCCATTTGTCTGCCAATGAGAATTCCATCGCGGCGCGCTGCTCTTGAGACAAAGAGGTGCCACAATCTTGGTCTTCTGCGTTCATCAGTACGTAACGGCTTGCGTTCCATAGCTTGTTACAGAAGTTGCGGTAACCTTCAAGGCGTTTCATGTCCCAGTTGATGTCACGGCCGGTTGATGCCATGGCGGCTAGGGTGAAACGCAGTGCGTCTGTACCGTAAGGTTCGATACCGCCTTCAAACGCTTTACGGGTGTTCTTTTCAATCTTGGCTGCAAGCTGAGGCTGCATCATGTTGCCACAACGCTTCTCAACCAGAGATTCCAGATCAATACCGTCAATCATGTCGATTGGGTCAAGTACGTTGCCCTTTGATTTCGACATCTTGTCGCCGTTCTCATCACGGATAAGACCGGTAACGTAAACGGTTTTGAATGGCACTTGTGGCTTGCCGTCTTCGTCTTTACAGAAATGCATGGTCATCATGATCATGCGCGCAACCCAGAAGAAGATGATGTCAAAACCAGTAACCAACACGTCAGACGGGTGGAAGGTTTTCAGATCTGGGGTCTGCTCAGGCCAGCCTTGTGTACCGAAGGTCCAAAGCGCAGAGGAAAACCAGGTATCCAGTACATCGTCGTCTTGGCGAAGCACAACCACAGGGGCAAGGTTGTTTTGCTCACGCACTTCTTCTTCGCTGCGACCAACATAAACGTTACCGTCGTTGTCATACCATGCAGGAATGCGGTGACCCCACCAAAGTTGGCGAGAGATACACCAATCTTGAATGTCACGCATCCAAGAGAAGTACATGTTTTCGTATTGTTTAGGCACGAATTGAATGTCGCCATTCTCAACAGCTTCAACGGCAGGTTTCGCCAGCGTTGCAGCACGCACGTACCATTGGTCAGTCAGCATTGGCTCAATGACCACACCACCACGGTCGCCGTAAGGCACAGTGAGATCGTGATCTTTGATTTCTTCAAGCAGACCGAGTGTGTCGAATTCAGCAACGATTGCTTTACGTGCAGCGAAACGTTCCATGCCACGGTAAGCTTCTGGAAGCTCCGAGTTGTATGCTTCGCTTGCTTCGCCGTTGGTGTTGAACACTTCAGCGCTGTCACGGATGTCAGCATTGAAGGTCAGGATGTTGATCATTGGCAACTGGTGGCGTTTGCCGACTTCATAGTCATTGAAGTCGTGCGCAGGGGTGATCTTCACACAACCTGTGCCTTTTTCCATGTCTGCGTGCTCATCGCCCACGATAGGGATGCGACGATTCACGATTGGCAGCATGATTTCTTTGCCGATCAGCGCTTTGTAGCGCGGGTCTTCAGGGTTTACAGCAACACCTGTGTCGCCCAGCATGGTTTCTGGACGTGTGGTTGCAACAACAATGTAGTCTTTGCCGTCTGCTGTTTTTACGCCGTCAGCCAGTGGGTAACGGAAATGCCACATGTGGCCTTTCACGTCTTTATTTTCGACTTCTAGGTCAGAAATTGCAGTGTGCAGTTTCGGGTCCCAGTTAACCAGACGCTTACCACGGTAGATAAGATCTTCTTGGAAAAGACGAACAAACACTTCTTGAACGGCGTTAGACAGGCCGTCATCCATGGTGAATCGTTCACGATCCCAGTCGACAGATGCGCCAAGACGACGAAGCTGCTTGGTGATGGTGCCACCGGATTCGCCTTTCCACTCCCAAATCTTGTCGATGAACGCCTCACGACCGTAATCGTGTTTTGTTTTGCCTTCTTCTGCGGCAATTTTGCGTTCAACAACCATTTGTGTCGCGATACCAGCGTGGTCAGTACCCACTTGCCACAAGGTGTTTTTACCTTTCATGCGCTCACAGCGGATCAAGGTATCCATAATGGTATCTTGGAACGCGTGGCCCATGTGAAGGCTACCAGTGACATTTGGTGGTGGGATCATGATGCTGTATGCATCTTTTGATGTGTCACCGTGAGGCTTAAAGTAACCAGCCTCTTCCCAGCGCTGGTAAAGCGCCGTTTCAATTGATGTTGGGTTGTATGTCTTTTCCATAGCGCTCTTGATGGCTCAGTGTGATGTAACCCTTTTTCGTCGATTTCCTTCGTTGCCAATCAGTCAGTGTTTGGCAAAAAAGTGCGTCAATTACTTGAGGTATCGGACATTTCGTTCATGGCGAGGGTTCGCATTTGTCGCCCCGCCATGCGATAAATTTTGTAGCGCTCTCTTGCTTGTTGCTTGAGAGCTTCTTCGCAAGGCACGAAGTCTACCACTTGTGCAAAGGAAGGCGCAAAAGTTGCTGCTTCTTCGGCCAAGTTTATCAGGACATTTCGGTGTCCTGAAGGCCTAACACCCGCCCAACCAATTTCGACTTGCGCACCACCTCGTGGCCCTTCGCCCACTAAGTTATGGGGAACGAATTGATCAGGAGAAAGTTGCCAAAGCTGCTCATCGACCTTTTCGGCTTGAGGCTTGTCATTGGCCGAAATGTAAACCTTCATGCCTTGCTGGCTATAAAGGGCGGAAAGCTGGCAGACTTTATCCAACATACTCTGCTGAGGCTGAGTGTCGGATTCATCTAAAAGATAAAAGGTTGCCAGTGCCATTTCATTGTCCTTTATAGCGCGTGTTTTCTTGGCTCAGTGTGCGGTGAGATTGCTTTAAAAGCCATCGCTTTGTGTAATCCTTTCGACCAAACCAGATCTTAAAAACCGAGACATGAAAAAAGGAGGCCTTGGCCTCCTTTTCTGTTCAGCGGTATTTGTTATTCCACTGTCTCTAGGCCTGAACGGTTCAGAAGGAACTGGACAAGCAATGGGACAGGGCGACCGGTTGCACCTTTGTTTGCGCCACCACGGAAGGAGGTACCAGCAACATCAAGGTGTGCCCAATTGTATTTCTTCGCAAAGCGGGACAAGAAACAGCCGGCTACGATTGTGCCACCACCAGGGCTACCAATATTCGCCATATCAGCAAATGGGCTCTTCAGCTGCTCTTGGTACTCTTCTGTCATCGGCAGGCGCCATGCTCGATCACCCGCTTGCTCAGACGCATTCACGATTTCGTGTGCCAGTGGGTTGTGGTTAGAGATCAAGCCACTGATGTGATGGCTCAATGCCACGATACACGCGCCGGTTAGGGTTGCTACGTCAACCACGCATTCTGGTTCGTAACGCTCGACATATGTCAACGCATCACACAGTACCAAACGGCCTTCAGCATCGGTATTCAATACTTCAACGGTTTGACCTGACATGGTGGTGACGATGTCGCCTGGGCGGTATGCATTGCCGTCAGGCATGTTTTCACACCCTGCAAGCACGCCGACAACGTTGATCGGTAAATCAAGTTTCGCGAGCGACTTCATGGTGCCAAAGACAGAGGCTGCACCACACATGTCGTACTTCATTTCGTCCATGTTTGCTGGTGGCTTCAATGAGATACCGCCGGCATCAAAGGTCAAACCTTTACCGACCAGAACGATAGGTTTCGCATCTGGATCTGGGTGGCCTTTGTATTCCATGATCGACATGAATGATTCGTTCTTCGAGCCTTGGCCTACGGCCAGGTAAGACGTCATGCCAAGCTCTTTCATCTCTTGCTCACCAATGATTTTGGTGGTGACTTTTTCAAAGTCATCGGCAAGGCGACGTGCTTGAGAAGCAAGGTAAGCTGGGTTGGCGACGTTTGGCGGCATGTTGCCAAGGTCTTTACAGGCGTTCACACCAGAAGCAACCGCAAGGCCGTGCGCAATGGCGCGCTCGCCAAGGTTCAATTCGCGACGTGTTGGTACATTGAAGACCAATTTGCGAAGTGGACGGCGTGTTTCTGGTTTAACACTTTTGAATTGATTAAAGGTGTAGAGGCTGTCTTTGGTGCTTTCAACGGCCTGGCGGACTTTCCAGTATGTGTCGCGACCTTTAACGTGCAGTTCAGTCAGGAAGCAAACGGCTTCCATTGAGCCTGTTTCGTTAAGGGTGTTGATGGTGTTTTTGATGATTTCTTTATATTGACGTTCACCAAGCTCACGCTCTTTACCACAACCTACCAACAGTACGCGTTCAGACAACACGTTAGGCACATGGTGCAAGAGCAGCATTTGGCCTGGCTTGCCTTCAAGATCACCACGACGCAGCAGGCTGCTAATGTATCCATCGCTGATCTTGTCGAGTTGTTCCGCAACCGGAGACAGACGGCGTGGTTCAAATACACCGACTACGATACAAGCACTGCGCTGCTTTTCGGGACTTCCGCTTTTTACACTGAACTCCATGCGTACTCCTACATCCTAAAGACAAGTGGGGCTAAATGTTGGATAATGCCCGCTTTATCGGAACTCGAATCCATGTTCGAGGTAAATTGAAACAAGCAGGTCAACACTTGGCCGAAAGATTAAAAAACAACTGATTTACCGAAAAACTATAGCGATTCGAGTAAAAAAACAAGTTTTCTAAAGGTAAAACGCCGTGATTATTGTTCGGTATTTGATCCGAGAGACAGTGAAAACGCAACTTGCGGTACTGTTTGTACTATTTCTGGTCTTTTTTAGTCAGAAATTTATCCGAGTGCTAGCAAATGCAACAGATGGTTCAATTCCGGGTAATGAAGTCCTGACATTAGTAGGACTTTATATGCCCTCGATGGCCATGTTAATGCTGCCCTTGAGTCTATATATAGGTATTTTGATCACTTTTGGCCGTCTGTACGCCGAAAGTGAAATCACCGTCATGAATGCGACAGGGATCGGAAATAAGTTTTTGATCCGCGCTGCGCTGTATCTTGCGCTTTTGACGGGGGCTGTTGCTGCCTTTAATGCGCTTTGGTTAACGCCATGGGCAAATGATAAAGAGATCAAGGTGATGGAAAGCCTTGAGTCTGAAAGCGGCCTTGAGTTGCTCGTGAAAGGCCAAATTCAATCCTCTCCTGATGGAGAAGCGGTCGTGTATGTGGGTGATATCACTGGCAGTGGTAAAGATTTACATAAAGTGTTTATCGCACAACCTGTTCCTCGCGGAACAATGCGACCGAATGTCGTTGTGGCAGAAAAAGGCTTTGTGACTGAGTTGCCTGATGGCCGTCAGGTGCTAGATCTCAACACCGGGACACGATATGAAGGTGTGCCGACACGTTTGGACTACACCGTCACCGAATATGAAAATTATCAGGTGTTGATTGGTCAACGTGAGGTAAGGCAAAAACACCGAGACTGGGATGCCGTACCGACACAGCAATTATTAAATGAACCGTCAGAACGTGCGCAAGCTGAACTGCAATGGCGTATTTCACTGGTACTGTGTATTCCATTAATGACCATGATTGTAGTGCCGTTGTCTTCGGTGAACCCACGTCAGGGGCGGTTTGCAAAACTGTTTCCTGCGGTGTTGCTCTATCTCGCTTACTTCTTAGCGATCAGTGCTGCGAAATCGGCGATAGAGGAGGGGAACCTTGCACCTGAAATCGGGCTTTGGAGCGTCAATATCATTGCCTTGCTCGTGGCATTTATTCTCATAAGCTGGGATAGCTTACCGATGCGCAAGCTAAAATATCGACTGCGGAGAGCAGCCTAATGTTTAAAATTCTCGATCTCTACATCGGGCGAACCATTATCGCGACGACGACCTTGTGTCTCGCGACCTTGGTGGGGCTTTCTGCCATTATCAAATTCGTTGAGCAGCTACGTTCTGTGGGCGATGGTATTTTTACCATGATGACCGCGGTGCAATATGTCTTGTTGAGTATGCCGCGTGATATCGAGATGTTTTTCCCTATGGCGGTGTTGCTGGGGGCGTTGATTGGTCTTGGAACATTGGCGTCCAGTTCTGAACTTGTGGTGATGCAAGCCTCTGGCTTTTCAAAGCTAGATATTGGCCTTTCCGTTTTGAAGACGGCAATGCCACTGATGCTGATCGTATTGGCGCTTGGTCAATGGGGTGCACCTGATGCGCAAAAAGCCGCACGTGAACTAAGAGCTTTTGCGAAGTCGGGCGGTAACGTCATGTCGGTGCGAAGTGGTGTGTGGGCGAAAGATGGCGGTGACTTTATCTACATCGCACGTACTGATCAGAAAGAATCGTTAACGGGCGTTAACATCTGGAAGTTTGATGACGAACAGAACCTAAAAGAAATGGTGTTCGCGCAAAGCGGCGATTTTCTGGATAAAGATAGTTGGCTGTTGAACAACGTGACGATCACGCATTTTAGCGGTGCCGTTAAAATCGATGAGACGAAAAAAGATGAGTTAGCTTGGCGTACCACACTGACGCCAGAGAAGCTTTCTATCGTAACGGTGAAGCCTGAAGAGTTATCACTATCAGGTGTCTATAGCTATGTAGAGTATTTGAAAGCGTCTGAACAAGATGCTTCCCGTTATGAACTCGCCTTGTGGCGTAAAGTGCTCCAACCGCTTTCTATTGGTGTAATGATGCTGCTGGCCTTGAGTTTTGTCTTTGGTCCACTTCGTTCTGTGACCATGGGGGCGAGGGTGTTGTCTGGCGTGATCTTTGGTTTCGGTTTCTATATCTCGAATGAGGTGTTTGGACCACTGACCTTGGTTTACCAGTTACCTCCGTTCTTTGGCGCGGTTGCGCCTAGTTTGGCATTCATCGGTGTGACCTTGTACCTGTTGAATAGAAAGCTATAAGCTAGCGACGTCTCGTATCAGCGAGTTCGAGAGACATCGAATATACAAAGAGGGAGCACATGTGCTCCCTCTTTTACGTTTGTATGATGGGGTCTTTTGATGGAACGCTACCCCATACTTGAGGCTCTATTTTTCAATTTTAATCACTTGGCTGTGAGAGAAGTGATCTTGAAACGCTCGGTTGTTTCGATCAAATAGCGTAAGAAGATTGCCAATCCCCAAGCAAGACGTAGCCATTCGAATCAGAGACTGCGTAAAAGTGATGTTTCCGCCAAATTCGCTCACGACTCTCAGTTTCCATGCTTTCATGCCAACTGTCTGTCCGGCGCGCGTCCAGAAGAAGGCATAGAAAAGAGCGGCAACAGCAAACACGTAAACGGTGAAGAGTGGACTAACGAAAGGATCCCTGGCGAGGTAATCACTGACATCGACATAACCTTCAATAGAAAACCCAAACTGTACCGCAAGAGCAATGCCGCCCACGACAATACCGATAGCCAGCATCTCGACAGCTGCAAGCACTAACAAGTCATATAACCACGCGCCCATGCGCCTAAAAAAGCCCGCACCTTTCGGTACGCTAAAAGAAACAGAAGATTGAGACATGCCTTTGTCCAAAAAGTGAGTATGGGTAGAGTTTACCAGCGTTAGCCATGTTGTTGAATGTGTAAAAATGCCTCTACTCTAATTGGATGCATTTATAGCAAGGTGGTGAAAAAAGAAACGGTTGAACGAAAATAATGAATTAGGGGCTTGCGTCGTTGTTCGGCTTGCGTATAATTGGCCGCACTTGCCCGAGTGGTGAAATTGGTATACACGACGGATTCAAAATCCGTTTCCGAAAGGAGTGTCGGTTCAAGTCCGACCTCGGGCACCAAATTCCGAGAAAGCCCTAGTCGAAAGACTAGGGCTTTTTTCGTTATACGCTTTCAGAAAAACAAATCTCCCTTCTATATACCTGAGCTTTGATATTCATATATATCTACTTTGAACGTGTATGCATGTCGGTTTTCATAAACCTGCTCGGTGACACGTTAAGAACTTCTGCATATGTCTCTATGCTCACAAAGTGTATCTTTTCACGCTGTTCATCTTTCTTTATGTGGAAAGGGTGAATAGAGACACTTTTTCTTCTCTATATAGAAAGATGTACCACAGGGTGACGTTTAAGGTGCAATCTGTCATTACTGTAGGAATGTGTTCAAACCTTGTCCTATCTGGGATTGGCGATCTCTATATATAGAAAAGAAACACCGTTGGTTTGTGCCTTATTTCCATGCTTAATAGTGGCTGAGGGGGTTTATGGTGTGCCACATGCAGTAAATGCGGTGAGAAAAGCCGATTTTTCGCTCAATAAGTATGCTAAAAAGTGGTTTTTGTGCAAAACTCGAACGCTTGACCCTGTTTTATTAAGTTTTTTGAAATTAGCTATTGCCAAGCAGTTCGAAGTCTCTATAATGCGGCCCATCGACACGGAACACGGCGAGTTAAGCCGGTGACCAAGTCAACGTTCTTTAACAATTTGACCTATACAATCTGTGTGGGCACTCGTACTTGATAGACATAA
>NZ_FOWR01000065.1 GCF_900115495.1 Enterovibrio norvegicus DSM 15893
CTGTTGTAACGGGTCGTGTTGAGCAAGGTATCGTACGCGTAGGTGACGAAGTTGCTATCGTTGGTATCGTAGACACCATCACCACTACTTGTACTGGTGTTGAGATGTTCCGTAAACTTCTTGACGAAGGCCGTGCTGGTGAGAACGTTGGTGTTCTTCTACGTGGTACTAAGCGTGATGAAGTTCAACGTGGTCAAGTACTTGCTAAGCCAGGTTCAATCACTCCACACACTACTTTCACGTCAGAAATCTACGTTCTGTCGAAAGATGAAGGCGGCCGTCATACTCCGTTCTTCAAAGGCTATCGTCCACAGTTCTACTTCCGTACAACTGACGTGACCGGTACTATCGAACTGCCAGAAGGCGTTGAGATGGTAATGCCTGGTGATAACATTTCTATGACTGTTACTCTGATCGCGCCAATCGCGATGGACGAAGGTCTACGTTTTGCTATCCGTGAAGGTGGCCGTACTGTAGGTGCGGGTGTTGTTGCTAAGATCGTTGCTTAATTTTAAGCTTCGATAGCACAATGCTAAAAAAGGACGCTTCGGCGTCCTTTTTTAATGCCTATTTTTCAACAAGTAATATTGATGGCTAAGGAAACAACGGTTTTCCTGTTAATAAATGCCCAGTTCAATCGATAAATACAATTTGTAATGTGAACCATTCTCGTTTACATTCTCATAGTCGTTTATTGAGAGAGTTGTTCATGTACGTTTGTTTGTGCCACGGGATATCAGATAAGAAAATAAAGAAACTTGCTTTCGAGCAGGGGATTACTGATATCCAAGGTATTCGTCGTATTACCCCGTTGGGCTCTCAATGTGGAAAGTGCATTCGCCCAGCAAAAGAATTGCTCAATGAAATCTCTACCATAGCGATGTTTAAGCAGGCGAGCTAGAAAAGGCTTCCTGTCGCAATTGCGCGATTGACAGTGCCTCAATCAGTTCTACATTTAGTAGATGCTGAATAGGAGCACGCGTGATGAAATCCGACCCTAAAATCATCCAACACCTCAATAAAGCCCTTGGCAACGAATTGATTGCCATCAACCAATACTTCCTTCATGCCCGAATGTACAAAGACTGGGGATTAAAAGTACTCGCGGATAAAGAGTACGAAGAGTCCATAGATGAAATGAAGCATGCGGACGATCTCATCGAGCGGATTCTTTTCCTCGAAGGTATCCCAAACTTACAAGATCTGGGCAAGCTACGCATTGGCGAAGACACGAAGGAAATACTTGAATGCGATTTAGCGTTAGAGATGGATGCCATTCCTGATTTGAGAGATGCCATTGAATATGCTGAAAGTGTAAGAGACTACGTGTCTCGTGATTTGTTCAACCATATTCTTGAAGATGAAGAAGAGCATGTAGATTGGCTGGAAACTCAGTTGGGTCTTATTGATAAAGTCGGTATTCAAAATTATAACCAGGCTCAAATGATTGAAGCTGAAGACTGATAGTTTAAAGAAATGGCCCTCAATGCAAAATGATGTAGAGGGCTTTTACGTACAACCTTCCTTTCTTATTCTGCGTTGAAGCAAACACTTACCGTACGTACAATTTTTCGCCTATAACCTCTGTATTTCGTTCTACTGACTATTTTTTGGACATGGCTTGCAAACGTATTTGTGATCTGTATAATGCCCGCACTGCCTGAGACAACATGTCTTTGTTAGTGCAGTTGTGAACCAATGAGCTCAGGAGGAAGACTGGTCGCTGTAGGCATTGCCTGATTAGTCTGTAATGTATACTCCGCTTATGTTCGCAGTCATGATAAATGGCTGACAATGTGTCGGAATTCGACACTACGGTTTCACATAAATCAATCGGCATTCCCTCGTCTTGACGCGGTAGAGTGGCGATATTGTTTGTGTAATTTTTTTATTTGGAGCTCTGTCTAATGCAGAACCAACGTATCCGTATCCGCCTGAAGGCTTTCGATCATCGTTTGATCGATCAGTCTACTGCGGAAATCGTTGAAACCGCCAAGCGCACTGGTGCGCAGGTACGTGGTCCAATCCCACTACCAACTCGTAAAGAGCGCTTCACCGTTCTTATTTCTCCGCACGTTAATAAAGATGCACGTGACCAGTACGAAATTCGTACCCACAAGCGTCTGATCGACATCGTTGAGCCAACAGATAAAACTGTTGACGCACTGATGCGTCTTGACCTTGCTGCGGGCGTTGATGTTCAAATCAGCCTAGGTTAAGAGGGGAATTAAGAATGATTGGTCTAGTCGGTCGTAAAGTGGGCATGACTCGCATCTTCACAGAAGAAGGCGTTTCAATCCCAGTAACCGTTGTAGAAGTAGAAACTAACCGTGTAACTCAGGTACGTACTCCTGAAGTAGATGGTTACTCTGCAATCCAAGTAACTTCAGGCGCTAAGAAAGCAAGCCGCGTAACTAAGCCAGAAGCTGGTCACTTTGCGAAAGCAGGTGTAGAAGCTGGTCGTGGTCTGTGGGAATTCCGCTTGGATAGTGGTGAAGAGTTCGAAGTTGGCGCTGAGCTAAACGTAGATCTGTTCGCAGAAATCAAGAAAGTAGACGTTACTGGTACATCTAAAGGTAAAGGCTTCCAAGGCGCTGTTAAGCGTTGGAACTTCCGCACCCAAGATATGACCCATGGTAACTCTTTGTCTCACCGTGCTCCGGGTTCAATTGGCCAATGTCAAACCCCAGGTCGTGTATTCAAAGGCAAAAAAATGGCAGGTCACATGGGTGCTGAGCAGGTAACTACTCAAAACCTAGAGATCGTACGTGTTGACGCTGAGCGCAATCTGCTTCTTATTAAAGGTGCAGTACCAGGTGCTACAGGTGGCAATGTGATCGTTAAACCAGCCGTTAAAGCGTAACGTCGAGGAGTTAGTAATGGAATTGGTAGTCAAAGGCGCTGATGCGCTAACTGTCTCCGAAACTACCTTCGGGCGTGATTTCAACGAAGCCCTGGTACACCAGGTAGTCGTTGCATACGCAGCCGGTGCCCGTCAGGGTACCCGCGCTCAGAAAACCCGTTCAGATGTACGCGGTGGTGGTGCTAAGCCATGGCGTCAGAAGGGTACTGGTCGCGCCCGTGCAGGTACAATCCGTAGCCCAATTTGGCGCTCGGGTGGTGTAACTTTCGCAGCTCGTCCTCAGGACCACAGCCAGAAAGTTAACAAGAAAATGTACCGCGGTGCTCTTAAGAGCATCCTGTCTGAGCTAGTTCGTCAAGATCGTTTGATCGTTGTTGACAACTTCTCAGTAGAAGCTCCAAAGACAAAAGAGCTGATCGTTAAGCTGAAAGAGCTTGAATTGACTGAAGCTCTGATCGTAACTGCAGAAGTTGATGAAAATCTGTTCCTTGCGGCACGCAACTTGTACAAAGTTGACGTACGTGATGCAGCAGGCATCGACCCAGTTAGCCTGATCGCTTTCGACAAAGTAGTTATGACTGCAGCTGCAGTTAAACAAGTTGAGGAGATGCTGGGATGATCACTGAAGAGCGTATTCTTAAAGTTCTACGTGCTCCGCACATCTCTGAAAAAGCAACCATGGCTGCTGAAAACGGTAACACTATCGTTTTCAAAGTAGCGATGACTGCAACTAAGAAAGAGATCAAAGCGGCAGTTGAAAAACTGTTCGAAGTTGAAGTTAAGTCTGTAAATACTCTTATCACTAAGGGTAAGACCAAACGTCAAGGTGCTCGCCAAGGTCGTCGTTCAGACGTCAAGAAAGCGTACGTCATCTTGAAAGAAGGTCAAGACATCGACTTCGCTGGCGGCGCTGAGTAAGACGGAGGAGTATAAAAAATGGCAATTGTTAAATGTAAGCCTACTTCACCGGGTCGTCGTCACGTCGTTAAAGTTGTTAACGCTGACCTGTACAAGGGTAAGCCTTACGCACCACTGCTAGAGAAAAACTCTAAATCTGGTGGTCGTAACAACAACGGTCGTATCACAGTACGTCACATCGGTGGTGGTCATAAGCAACACTACCGTGTAATTGACTTTAAACGTACTAAAGACGGTATCCCAGCGAAAGTTGAGCGTCTTGAATACGATCCAAACCGTAGCGCGAACATTGCATTAGTATTGTACGCAGACGGTGAACGTCGTTACATCATTGCACCTAAAGGCCTGAAAGCTGGTGACCAGATTCAATCTGGCGCAGATGCTGCGATCAAAGCGGGTAACACCCTGCCAATGCGCAACATCCCAGTAGGTTCTACTGTTCACTGTGTTGAACTTAAGCCTGGTAAAGGTGCTCAGTTGGCTCGTTCAGCTGGTGCATACGCACAAATCGTTGCTCGCGACGGCGCATACGTAACTATTCGTTTGCGTTCTGGCGAAATGCGTAAGGTTCTTTCTGAAGGTCGCGCGACCATCGGTGAAGTTGGTAACGCAGAACACATGCTGCGTGAACTGGGTAAAGCTGGTGCAACTCGTTGGAAGGGCGTTCGTCCTACCGTACGTGGTGTAGCAATGAACCCAGTGGATCACCCACACGGTGGTGGTGAAGGTCGCACATCTGGCGGTCGTCACCCTGTATCACCTTGGGGTATGCCAACTAAGGGCTTCAAGACCCGTAAGAACAAACGTACCGACAAGTACATCGTACGTCGTCGTAACAAGTAATTTTAAAGAGGATACGCCATGCCACGTTCTCTCAAGAAAGGTCCATTTATTGACCTGCACTTGCTGAAGAAGGTAGAGAAAGCGTTGGAAAGCGGTGACAAAAAGCCTGTTAAGACTTGGTCCCGTCGTTCAATGATCATCCCTCAGATGATCGGTTTGACCATCGCTGTCCATAATGGTCGTCAGCATGTACCTGTTTTCGTCACTGAAGAGATGATCGGTCACAAGCTGGGCGAGTTTGCACCAACACGTACTTATCGCGGCCATGCTGCAGATAAGAAAGCTAAGAAGCGTTAAGGGGTTAAGAAATGGAAGCTATTGCTAAACATCGCTTTGCTCGTATCTCGCCTCAGAAAGCACGTTTGGTTGCAGATCAAGTGCGCGGTAAAAACGTTGCACAAGCACTAGAAATTCTAACTTTCAGCAACAAAAAAGCTGCTGATCTTGTGAAGAAGGTTCTGGAATCTGCTATCGCAAACGCCGAGCATAACGAAGGTGCTGATATCGACGATCTAAACGTCGCTAAAATCTTCGTTGACGAAGGTCCTGTCATGAAGCGCATTATGCCTCGTGCAAAAGGCCGTGCCGATCGCATCTTGAAGCGTTCTAGCCACATCACAATTGTTGTAGCAGACCGCTAAGAGAGTAGGAGAGAAAGCAATGGGTCAAAAAGTACATCCTAATGGTATTCGTCTTGGCATCTGTAAGCCTTGGAATTCCACCTGGTTTGCTAACAGCCAAGATTTCGCTGACAATCTAGACGGCGACTTCAAGGTGCGTCAGTTCCTTACTAAAGAACTGTCTAAAGCGTCTGTATCTCGCATCGTTATCGAGCGTCCAGCGAAGAGCATCCGTGTGACTATTCACACTGCTCGCCCTGGTGTTGTTATCGGTAAGAAAGGCGAAGACGTAGAAAAACTACGCGCTCGCGTTGCTCAACTAGCCGGTGTACCTGCGCAAATCAACATCGCAGAAGTACGCAAGCCAGAGCTTGATGCTCAATTGGTTGGTGATAGCATCGCTTCTCAGCTAGAGCGTCGTGTTATGTTCCGTCGTGCTATGAAGCGCGCGGTACAAAACGCAATGCGTCTTGGTGCCAAGGGTATCAAAGTGGAAGTAAGTGGTCGTCTAGGCGGCGCTGAAATCGCTCGTACCGAATGGTACCGTGAAGGTCGTGTGCCATTGCACACCCTTCGTGCTGATATTGATTACGCAACTTCTTCGGCTCACACCACTTACGGTGTAATTGGTATTAAAGTTTGGATCTTCAAAGGTGAAGTTCTAGGCGGTATGCCAGTTGCAGAGCCACAGGCTGACAAGCCTAAGAAGCAGCGTAAAGGCCGTAAGTAAGGAGTCTATCGATGCTTCAACCAAAACGTACTAAGTTCCGCAAGGCTTTTAAAGGTCGTAACCGCGGTCTTGCTTCAGGTACTGACGTAAGCTTCGGTTCCTTCGGCCTTAAGGCTGTTGGTCGTGGTCGCCTTACTGCGCGTCAGATCGAAGCTGCACGTCGTGCAATGACTCGTCACATTAAGCGTCAGGGTCAAATCTGGATCCGTGTCTTCCCAGACAAGCCGATCACTACTAAACCTCTGGAAGTTCGTCAGGGTAAAGGTAAGGGTTCTGTGAGCTACTGGGTCGCACAAATCCAACCAGGTAAAGTCCTGTACGAGATGGATGGTGTTTCTGAAACCCTAGCTCGCGAAGCATTCGAGCTAGCTTCACGTAAGCTACCAATCAAAACCACTTTCGTAAATAAGGCGGTGATGTGATGAAAGCACAAGAACTTCGCGAAAAGAGCGTAGAGCAGCTTAATGAAGAGCTGTTGGGTTTGTTGCGTGAGCAATTCAGCCTGCGTATGCAAGCTGCAACTGGTCAACTTCAGCAAACTCACACTCTGAAGACTGTTCGTCGTGATATCGCACGTGTTAAAACCGTTCTGAACCAGAAGGGCAACGCATAATGAGCGACCAAACCCGTACTCAACAAGGCCGTGTAGTAAGCGACAAAGGCGATAAATCTATCGTTGTTGCTATCGAACGCCAGGTGAAACACCCGATCTACGGTAAGTTCATCAAGCGTACAACTAAGCTGCACGTTCATGACGAAAACAACGAATGCGCCCAAGGCGATACCGTTGAAGTTCGTGAGTGCCGTCCATTGTCTAAGACTAAGTCTTGGACTCTGGTACGCGTAGTTGAGAAAGCTCGCCTGTAAGGCAAACTTTCCAACGGTTAAAAATAAAACGGCTCCATTTGCGGAGCCGTTTATTTTTTATCTATTCATCTTAAAAAAATAGTGTTATTATTCGCCGCCCTTGTAAAGAGGCAGCCCGACCCGTGATGGGTCTAGATGTAATAACAGCGGAGCACTAACCATGATCCAAATGCAAAGTATGCTGGATGCAGCCGATAACTCCGGCGCTAAAAGCGTAATGTGTATTAAGGTGCTGGGTGGTTCACACCGTCGCTACGCCCATATCGGCGATGTCATCAAAGTTACCGTGAAGGATGCAATCCCACGCGGTAAAGTTAAAAAAGGTGATGTTCTGAAGGCGGTTGTAGTTCGCACCCGTAAAGGCGTTCGTCGTCCAGACGGCTCTGTCATTCGCTTCGACCGTAATGCTTGCGTCTTGTTGAATAACACGACAGAAGCACTTATCGGTACTCGTATTTTTGGCCCTGTGACACGTGAGCTTCGTGGCGATAAGTTCATGAAGATTGTGTCCCTAGCGCCTGAAGTTCTGTAAGGAGCGATTAAAATGGCAGCTAAAATCCGTCGTGAAGACGAAGTTATCGTTCTTACCGGTAAAGACAAAGGTAAGAAAGGTAAAGTATCGAAGGTTCTGACTACTGGTAAAGTTATCGTTGAAGGTATCAACCTAGTTAAGAAACACCAAAAGCCTGTACCGGCTCTTGGCCAACAAGGTGGCATTATTGAAAAAGAAGCCGCAGTTGACGTTTCTAACGTTGCTATCTACAACGCAGCAACTGGTAAAGCAGACCGTGTAGGCTTCCGATTTGAAGACGGCAAAAAAGTTCGTTTCTTCAAGTCGAATGGCGAAACTATTAAGTAAGTTTGGAGTAGTACTATGGCGAAACTGCATGATTACTACAAAGAGACTGTTGTAAAAGAACTTTCTGAAAAGTTTGAATACAAGAGTATCATGCAAGTCCCAAGGATCGAAAAGATCACCCTGAACATGGGTGTGGGCGAAGCAATCAACGATAAGAAACTGCTTGAGAACGCAGCTTCAGATATGACCACGATTACTGGTCAGAAGCCGCTTATCACTAAAGCACGTAAATCTGTCGCTGGCTTCAAGATCCGTGAGGGCTACCCGATTGGCTGTAAAGTAACCCTACGTGGCGAGCGTATGTGGGATTTCTTTGAGCGTTTGATTTCAATCGCTTTACCACGTGTGCGTGACTTCCGTGGCGTAAGTTCGAAATCTTTCGACGGTCGCGGTAACTACAGCATGGGCGTTCGTGAGCAAATCATCTTCCCAGAGATCGACTACGACAAAGTAGATCGTATCCGTGGTCTTGATATTACTATCACGACTTCTGCGGCGACTGATGAGGAAGGTCAAGCTCTGCTGGCTGCCTTTAACTTCCCATTCCGTAAGTAAGGTGAAGGGTTACTGTAATGGCTAAGCAATCAATGAAAGCGCGCGAAGCAAAACGCGCGAAGCTTGTAGTTAAGTTCGCTGAAAAGCGCGCTGTACTTAAAGCGACAATCAAAAATGTAAACACGTCTGAAGAAGATCGTTGGGACGCAGTCCTGAAGCTCCAATCTTTACCGCGTGATTCATCCACGTCTCGTAAGCGTAACCGCTGTAACCAGACTGGTCGTCCACATGGCTACCTACGTAAATTCGGCCTTAGCCGAATCAAGGTCCGTGAAGCTTGCATGAAAGGCGAGATTCCGGGTCTGCGTAAGGCGAGCTGGTAATTGAATCTCGGGAGTAAAGACTTATGAGCATGCAAGATCCGATTTCGGATATGCTGACCCGCCTTCGCAACGGTCAGGCAGCAGCTAAAGTTGCTGTAAAAATGCCTTCGTCAAAGCTGAAAGTAGCGATTGCTGAGCTGCTTAAAGTTGAAGGTTATGTGGCTGACTACGCTGTAACAAGCGATGTTAAGCCAGAGCTAGAAGTGACTCTAAAGTACTTCGAAGCTAAACCAGTTATTGAGCAAATCCAACGTGTTAGCCGTCCAGGTCTGCGCATCTATAAGAAAAAAGATGAGCTACCTTCTGTAATGGCTGGTCTGGGTATTGCTGTAGTATCAACTTCTAAAGGTTTGATGACCGACCGTGCAGCTCGCAAAGCGGGTCTGGGCGGCGAAATCATCTGCTACGTAGCGTAAGGAGTAGGAAATGTCTCGTGTTGCAAAAGCACCCGTAGTAATTCCTGCCGGCGTAGAGGTGAAACTTAACGGTCAGGAAATCACTGTTAAGGGTAGCAAAGGCGAATTGAGCCGAGTTATCAATGATGCAGTGGTATTAAGCCAAGAAGACAACGCTGTGAAATTTGCACCGCGCGAAGGTATTGTGAAGGCTAACGCCCAAGCTGGTACTGCACGTGCGCTAGTAAACAACATGGTTGTTGGTGTTACTGAAGGCTTTACCAAGAAACTAATGCTGAAAGGTGTTGGTTATCGTGCAGCCATTAAGGGTAATGCAGTCGCTCTGACGTTGGGCTTCTCACACCCTGTTGAGCACGAATTGCCTGCAGGCGTTAAAGCAGAATGCCCAAGCCAAACTGAGATTGTCCTTACTGGTATGGACAAGCAACAGGTTGGTCAAGTTGCTGCTGACATCCGCGCATACCGTCAGCCTGAGCCTTACAAAGGTAAAGGTGTTCGTTACGCTGACGAAGTTGTGCGTACTAAAGAAGCTAAGAAGAAGTAAGGTAACACTATGGATAAGAAAATTGCTCGTATCCGTCGTGCGACCCGAGCGCGTCGCAAGATTGCTGAACTGGGTGCGACTCGCCTGGTAGTACACCGTACTCCACGTCACGTGTATGCACAGGTTATCGCTGCAAACGGCTCCGAGGTTATCGCTGCCGCTTCTACTTTAGAAAAAGCGATCCGTGAGCAACTTAAAGGCACCGGTAATAAAGACGCTGCTTCAGCTGTAGGTAAAGCTATCGCTGAACGTGCGCTGGAAAAAGGCATCGAAACTGTTGCTTTTGACCGCTCCGGTTTCCAATACCACGGCCGCGTGGCTGCACTGGCAGATGCTGCCCGTGAAGCTGGTCTGAAATTCTAAGGTAGGCGGAAAGATGGCTAACGAAAAACAACAAAGTGATTTGCATGAGAAGCTGATTGCTGTTAACCGTGTTTCAAAGACGGTTAAAGGTGGTCGCATCTTTAGCTTCACCGCTCTTACTGTAGTTGGTGATGGCAATGGTCGCGTAGGTTTCGGTTACGGCAAAGCCCGTGAAGTACCTGCCGCTATTCAAAAATCAATGGAAAAAGCGCGTCGTAACATGGTTACTATCGCGTTGAACGAAGGTACTCTTCACCACGCTGTTAAAGGTCGCCACACTGGTTCTAAAGTGTACATGCAACCTGCTTCAGAAGGTACGGGTATCATCGCAGGTGGTGCGATGCGTGCTGTTCTAGAAGTTGCGGGTGTTCGCAACGTTCTGGCGAAGGCATACGGTTCTACTAACCCAATCAACATCGTTCGTGCAACGATCCTTGGTTTGGATGGTATGAAGTCTCCAGAAATGGTAGCTGCTAAACGTGGCTTGCCTGTAAACGAAATTCTGGGGTAATCGACATGGCTAATACTATTAAAGTAACTCAGACTCGTAGCTCTATCGGCCGATTGCCGAAGCATAAAGCTACGCTGCGTGGCTTAGGCCTTCGTCGCATCAACCACACTGTTGAACTAGAAGATACTGCTTGCGTACGCGGCATGATCAACGCAGTTCACTACATGGTTAAAGTGGAGGAGTAATCGCATGCGTTTGAATACTCTATCTCCGGCCGCTGGTTCTAAGCCTTCTAAGAAGCGCTTAGGCCGTGGTATCGGTTCAGGCCTGGGCAAAACTGGTGGCCGCGGTCACAAAGGTCAGAAATCACGTTCAGGTGGTTCTGTACGCCCAGGTTTCGAAGGCGGTCAAATGCCTTTGAAACAACGTCTGCCAAAATTTGGTTTTACTTCTCGCAAGAGCCTAACTGCTGCAGAAGTTCGTCTAAGCGAACTAGCAAAAGTTGAAGGTGACGTAGTGAGCCTTGAAACTCTGAAAGCGGCTAACGTGATCACTAAAGACATTCGTACAGCGAAAATTGTACTGTCTGGTGAAATCGCGCGTTCAGTAACAGTTAAAGGTCTTCGCGTTACCAAAGGTGCTCAAGCTGCTATTGAAGCTGCTGGCGGTAAAATCGAGGAATAATTAGCTCGAGGACGAGGTACAGATGGCAAAACAACCAGGACAAAATTTTAACAGTGCAAAAGGTGGACTTGCGGAACTAAAAAGCCGTCTACTCTTTGTGGTAGGTGCGTTATTAGTATTCCGTGCCGGTTCTTTTGTGCCGATTCCTGGTATTGACGCTGCTGTACTTGCCGATCTGTTCGAACAGCAAAAAGGCACCATCATTGAGATGTTTAACATGTTCTCTGGTGGTGCGCTCGAGCGTGCTTCTATTCTAGCGTTGGGTATCATGCCGTATATTTCGGCATCGATCGTTGTCCAACTCTTGACCGTAGTACACCCAGCCTTGGCTGAGTTGAAAAAAGAAGGGGAGTCTGGTCGTCGTAAGATTAGCCAGTACACCCGCTACGGCACGCTCGTTCTTGCAACCTTCCAAGCAATTGGTATTGCTACAGGGTTGCCGAGTATGATTCCTGGTCTGGTCGAAAACCCAGGGTTTGGATTCTACTTTACTGCTGTTGTGAGTTTGGTTACCGGCACCATGTTTTTGATGTGGTTAGGTGAGCAAATCACTGAGCGCGGAATCGGCAACGGTATTTCCCTGATTATCTTCTCGGGTATCGTTGCAGGATTGCCATCAGCTATCGGACAGACAGCGGAGCAAGCACGTCAAGGTGAATTGCACGTGCTTCTTCTTCTGTTGATTGCGGTAATTGCATTTGCTGTTATTGCGTTTGTGGTGTTCATGGAACGTGGTCAACGTCGTATCGTCGTTAACTACGCCAAGCGTCAACAAGGCCGTCGTGTCTTCGCAGCACAGAGCACTCACTTGCCATTGAAAATTAATATGGCAGGCGTAATTCCAGCGATTTTTGCATCAAGTATTATCCTGTTTCCAGGTACTTTGGCCCAATGGTTTGGTCAAAGTGAACAGTTTAGTTGGCTAGCCGATGTGTCTTTGGCACTGAGCCCTGGTCAACCTCTGTATGTAATCCTTTATGCAGCGGCGATTATCTTTTTCTGTTTCTTTTACACGGCGTTGGTTTTCAACCCGCGTGAGACGGCAGACAATCTGAAGAAGTCTGGTGCATTCGTACCTGGTATTCGCCCGGGCGAGCAGACTGCAAAATACATTGATAAAGTAATGACTCGACTAACCCTTGCGGGTGCGTTGTACATCACCTTTATCTGTCTGATCCCCGAGTTCATGATGATTGCTTGGAATGTACGCTTCTATTTTGGCGGAACTTCCCTACTTATCGTAGTCGTAGTAATCATGGACTTTATGGCTCAAGTTCAGACACATCTGATGTCTCAACAATATGAGTCCGTATTGAAGAAAGCCAATCTGAAAGGCTACGGCCGCTAACAGATTGACATCTACGGAGTTTAGCAATGAAAGTTCGTGCTTCCGTTAAGAAAATCTGCCGTAACTGTAAAGTGATCAAGCGTAACGGTGTCGTTCGTGTGATCTGCAGTGAGCCAAAGCATAAACAACGCCAAGGCTAATAGCAGAATATTTTTCTTGCAAAATTTAGGCAGGCTGGCTACATTACCAGCCCACCTTTTGTGTGTGCAAAAGAAGTGGTTTTGCCGCTGCGTATCCTACACGGGCTCTGCAGCGGTTCTTCTTGAAAAAGTACTAGGAGTGAATAGTGGCCCGTATTGCAGGCATTAACATTCCTGATCATAAGCATGCTGTAATCGCACTAACTGCGATCTACGGTATCGGTAAAACCCGTTCTCAAGCTATCCTAGCTGAGACTGGTATTACTGAAAGCACTAAGATCAGTGAGTTATCTGAAGAGCAGATCGATCTACTGCGTGATGGCGTTGCCAAATACACTGTAGAAGGTGATCTACGTCGTGAAGTTTCAATGAACATCAAGCGTCTTATGGACCTTGGCTGTTACCGCGGTTTGCGTCATCGTCGCAGCTTGCCACTACGTGGCCAGCGTACGAAGACCAACGCTCGTACCCGTAAGGGTCCGCGCAAACCGATCAAGAAATAATCGGGGTAGGTAGAAATGGCTAAACAACCAAATCGCGCACGTAAACGCGTACGCAAGCAAGTTGCTGATGGCGTAGCGCACATCCATGCGTCTTTTAACAACACAATCGTAACCATTACTGACCGTCAGGGTAATGCTCTAGCATGGGCAACTGCAGGTGGTTCTGGTTTCCGTGGTTCTCGTAAATCAACTCCGTTCGCTGCACAGGTTGCTGCTGAGCGTTGTGGTGAGATGGCTAAAGAATATGGCCTGAAGAACCTCGAAGTTATGGTTAAGGGTCCAGGTCCAGGTCGCGAATCAACTATTCGTGCTCTGAACGCGGCTGGTTTCCGCATCACTAACATTGTTGATGCGACTCCGATCCCACATAACGGTTGTCGTCCACCTAAGAAACGTCGCGTATAACGCTGTTTCTTAGAATTCTGGAGAAAGATCATGGCAAGATATTTGGGTCCTAAGCTGAAGCTTAGCCGTCGCGAAGGTACTGACTTGTTCCTAAAGTCAGGCGTACGCGCGATTGATACCAAGTGTAAAATTGATAACGCCCCAGGCGTACACGGCGCTCGTCGCGGTCGTCTGTCTGATTACGGCGTTCAGCTTCGCGAGAAGCAAAAAGTTCGTCGTACTTACGGCGTTCTTGAAAAGCAATTCCGTAACTACTACAAAGAAGCTGCACGCCTGAAAGGCAACACAGGTGAAAACCTGCTGCAACTTCTAGAAGTTCGTCTAGACAACGTAGTTTACCGCATGGGCTTCGGTGCAACTCGCGCTGAATCACGTCAGTTGGTAAGCCACAAGGCGATTCTAGTAAACGGCAAAGTGGTTAACGTTCCTTCTTTCAAGGTAACGGCCAACGACGTTGTTAGCATTCGCGAGAAAGCTAAGAACCAAGCACGCATTAAAGCAGCTCTTGAAATTGCTGCTCAGCGCGAGCTGCCAACTTGGATCGAAGTAGACAGCAACAAAATGGAAGGCACTTTCAAGCGTCTACCAGAGCGTTCAGACTTGTCTGCTGACATCAACGAACACCTGATCGTCGAGCTTTACTCTAAGTAAGGCTAAACTAAAGAGAGGACACAATGCAGGGTTCTGTAACAGAATTTCTTAAGCCGCGTCTAGTTGACATCGAACAAGTAAGCTCGACGCACGCAAAAGTAACTCTTGAGCCGCTAGAGCGTGGCTTTGGTCACACACTAGGTAATGCTCTACGTCGCATCCTACTGTCATCTATGCCTGGTTGCGCGGTGACTGAAGTAGAAATTGATGGCGTGTTGCACGAGTACAGCACCAAAGAGGGTGTACAGGAAGATATCCTGGAAATCCTGCTTAACCTTAAAGGCCTAGCCGTTAAGGTAGAAGGTAAAGATGAAGTCATCCTTACCCTCAATAAGTCTGGTGCAGGCCCTGTTGTTGCAGGCGACATCACCCACGATGGTGGTGTTGAGATTGCGAACCCAGAACACGTAATCTGCCACTTAACTGACTCAAATGCTGAAATCAGCATGCGAATCAAGGTAGAACGTGGTCGCGGCTATGTACCAGCGTCAGCCCGTATTCATACTGAAGAAGACGAGCGCCCTATCGGCCGTCTGCTTGTTGATGCGACGTTCAGCCCAGTAGACCGTATTGCTTACAATGTTGAAGCAGCACGTGTTGAACAGCGTACTGACCTAGACAAGTTGGTTATCGATATGGAAACCAATGGTACGCTTGATCCTGAGGAAGCCATTCGTCGTGCAGCAACAATTCTTGCTGAACAATTGGATGCATTCGTAGATCTTCGTGATGTACGAGTTCCTGAAGAGAAAGAAGAGAAGCCAGAGTTCGATCCGATCCTACTGCGTCCTGTAGACGATCTTGAACTAACTGTTCGCTCTGCTAACTGTTTGAAAGCAGAAGCGATCCACTACATCGGTGATCTGGTACAGCGTACCGAGGTTGAGCTTCTTAAGACGCCTAACCTTGGTAAAAAGTCTTTGACTGAGATCAAAGACGTGCTGGCTTCACGTGGTTTGTCTCTGGGTATGCGCCTGGAAAACTGGCCTCCGGCATCAATCGCTGAAGATTAATCAGATACTGATTACTTAGTTAGAAGGATTAGGTCATGCGCCATCGTAAGAGTGGTCGTCAACTCAATCGCAACAGCAGTCATCGTAAAGCGATGTTCAGCAACATGGCTAGCTCACTGGTAACTCACGAAGTTATCAAAACTACTTTGCCAAAAGCAAAAGAGCTGCGTCGCGTAATTGAGCCTTTGATTACCCTAGCAAAGAACGACAGTGTTGCTAACCGTCGTCTTGCATTCGCTCGCACTCGTAACGACGAAGTTGTAGCGAAGCTGTTTAACGAACTAGGTCCACGTTTTGCCTCTCGTGCAGGCGGTTACACTCGCATTCTGAAATGCGGTGTTCGCGCAGGCGATAAAGCCCCTATGGCTTACATCGAGTTGGTAGACCGTCCTGAGCAATCTGCTGAGGAAGCTGCTGAATAAGCACGCGGAACCTATCGAGTAAAAAGCCAGGCGTAAGCCTGGCTTTTTATTTATCCATATATTGCAAATCCCATTCTCTTCTTATCACTATTTCCCCTTTATTCTTTGTTCCAGTTTTATCATTCATAAGTTGACTGCTATATAGAGAAGGGCGACGCTTTTCTACATCTACATCTACATCTACATCTACATCTACATCTACATCTACATCTACATCTACATCTACATCTACATCTACATCTACATCTACATCTAC
>NZ_FOWR01000066.1:0-6911 GCF_900115495.1 Enterovibrio norvegicus DSM 15893
AGGTCATTGCCATGCTCGCCAACCAAGTGGTCATCGCCATTGTTACCGTAAAGGGTATCGTTGTGGTTACCGCCATTAACGTAATCATTGCCTTCACCACCAGAGAGGGCATCGTTACCGTCTTGGCCGTAAATGGTGTCGTTGTGGTTGCCGCCGTCGACAGCATCATTACCCGTACCGGCATAGATTTTATCGTCGCCGTCTTCACCGTAGATAACGTCGTTGTCGGCATCGCCGTGCAGTTCATCGTTACCTGTGCCGCCTTTGAGCAAGTCAGCACCGGCACCGCCGCGTAAACGGTCATCGCCATCTTGGCCGTACAGTTCATCGTTGCCGTTCCCGCCGTCGATGCGGTCGTTACCCGATTCGCCGTAGAGTTTGTCGTTACCGTCGCCGGATTGGAGCAGGTCGTTACCGTGGCCACCCACCAGTAAATCGTCACCTGAATCGCCGACTAAATGGTCGTCACCGTTGTTACCGTAGAGTCGGTCATTACCTGCGCCGCCGTGGACATAGTCATTGCCGTCACCGCCTGACAGGCCATCATTGCCGTCATTGCCGTACACAAGGTCATTGCCCGTGCCGCCGTCAATGCCGTCATTACCTGCACCGCCGGAGAGGACATCATTGCCGTCTTGACCATAAATGGTGTCATTACCTGTGCCGCCATCTACCGTATCGTCACCCGTACCAGCGTAAACTTTGTCATCACCATCCTCTCCATGGATAACATCGTTGTCGGCATCGCCATGAAGCTCATCGTTCCCTATGCCGCCTTTGAGTAAGTCGGCGCCCGCACCGCCGCGTAAACGGTCATTGCCTTCGTCGCCGTATAACTCATCATTGCCTGTACCGCCGTCGATGCGGTCGTTACCTGAGTTTCCATGCAGTGTGTCGTTACCGTCACCAGATTGGAGTAGATCATTACCGCTACCACCATGGAGTTCATCATTTCCTAGACCGCCGACAACGTGGTCGTCGCCGTCATCACCAAACAGGCGATCATCGTGATTGCCACCGTCTAGATAGTCATTACCGGCACCGCCGACAAGGGTGTCGTCGTTGTCTTGACCATAAAGCTTGTCGTTATCATTGCCGCCATTGAGGTAATCGTTACCGGCACCACCAATAAGGTTGTCAACGCCATTTTCACCATACAGGCTGTCGTTATCGCTTCCACCGTCTAGCGAGTCATTGCCATCGCCACCGTTCAGAAGATCATCGCCTAGGCCACCAACAACTGTGTCATTTCCTTTGCCGCCATAGGCTTTGTCATCGCCACTCTCGCCATAGAGTTTGTCGTCACCGCCTTGACCATAAAGGGTGTCATCACCTTCTCCAGCGTGAAGAGTGTCATTTCCATCAGAGTCGGTATTTGTGTTTTCTCCGGGAATTGATAATTCACCAGAGCCCCCAAGGCCAGGTGTATTGCCATCACTGGAGTCACCGAATAGGACATCGTCACCAGCGCCACCTTTTAGCGCATCATCGCCTTCGTTTCCGTAAAGTGTGTCGTTGTCGTTACCACCATCAAGTTGGTCGTTACCTAGTCCGCCATAGAGCGTATCGTCACCATCTTCACCTTTTAGGTTATCAACGCCGTCACCACCAAAAAGGGAATCATTGCCCGTTCCGCCTGAGAGGGTGTCATCACCAGCATCGCCGTAAAGGCTGTCATTTCCGGCGCCACCGCTTAATGTGTCATTGCCATTTTCGCCATGAAGGCTGTCGTCGCCCTCTTGGCCATAAAGCAGGTCATTGCCGTTACCGCCCCAAAGTGCGTCGTTGTCGTCGCCACCTTCAAGGGTATCAGTGCCTTCGCCACCCCAGAGAACATCGTTGCCAGCATCACCTCTTAATGTGTCATCTCCGTCGTCACCAAAAATGACATCTCTTCCACTGCCACCGTTGGCAATATCGTTGCCGTCGCCTGACCTGATTTTGTCATCGCCAGCGTCGCCATTTATTGTGTCGTCCCCTTCGTTGCCGAAGAGTCGATCGTTGCCATTCCCACCATGAAGTGTGTCATCGCCCAATCCACCTTCAACAAGGTCGTCGCCGTCATCACCGTAAAGCTCGTCATCAACAAAACCGCCACGTACCCAATCATTACCAGCACCACCATGAACTTCGTCAGTTCCATCACCGCCAATGACAGTGTCATCACCATCACCACCGTAAATAAAATCGGTATCGCCATCACCTTGTATATAGTCATTACCCCCATGACCATAAATGATATCTTTGCCGGTGGTTCCTTTGATTTTGTCGTCGCCATTAGTTCCATTGATGATATTTGACATGTATTGCTCCCGGTTGCATTTGAATAGATATTTTTGTTTTTCTTATAGGACGTTTGATACAAACTTTGACGAAAAGGTAATAGCAACAACATCTCTTGGCGTAACTTCAAGTGTCCCAAAAAAGAGACGATGACTGTTAGGAAATGATGTGTTTTGACAGTTGATTAGAAAAGAATGGGGGGGAAGGAACGTTGTATTAATTCGCGAATGGACCTACTCAATTGTTTAACTTGTATTTTTCACTGGTGTGTTTTGTGTATTACTCTGAAATATATGATAAAAAATTTTTTTTGATGAATGAATGTATGGTAGGGGTGAATGTCTAAAAAAGTTAAGTAGTATTAAAAATATTACTTAACTTTACATGTGTTACGATAAAAGTATGAATTATTTGAATTCTGTTACCCAATACTTCTGAACTGATATTTTTCATTACGTTTCGGCTTACATATGTTAGCTGAATCAAATTTTTATGCATTTAAATGATTTTATTTAATTGATTTTAATGATTAATTTCAATTTTGGTATGAGTATGCCTGTTCTACTGGGAGAGTAAATGCCCATATTGAATGTGTATTAGGTAATCATTGCATTCTGAATTGTTGTATGAATTCATATTCACACTTAATACTTTTCCATCTTTGGGTGGAGTGTAAAAAATGTCATGTGTGACCTTGAAGATATGAGACATTGATAAGGGTAATTACATGTGTTTCCTTTGTGTTACATCGGAGTCCTTCAATTTTTAGTCATTTCAGTGTCAGACTTTTCATTACATCATCGTTTGAATGAATAGTGAATGAGTATTCAAACGATGATGTATGACTAAATAGAGAAAATTCGACGCACTGATAGCTCTGTTAGAGGGAATATAGTGAGACACACCCTTAGCACGAAGAAAGCGCTGCATTGGGTGAAACCAACTTACTCACTGCAGTGTTTGCTGCATCTAATGCTCCTTCCAAGTAGCCACCATACTTGCGGGATGCTTCCGTTCCTGCAAATACGATATTTGGGTGCGACATGTCTTTGGTCTTAATGCCATAGACACCATGTGAGCTTGCAATATCTTCTTTGGTTGCGGTAAACGGCTCTTGATACCAATCTACATATTCAATGCTGATGGGGTGTTGGGCTGCTTGTCCAAACAGTCGAACGGCCTGTTGAAGAATCAGTTTCTTCAATGTTTCATCTCCTGCGGTTTTCCTCGCAGAACCATTAATACCCATAAAGCCCATGATTGCTCCGTATTCTGGCTTGCCATTGATTTCGGGTGATGCATCATGAATTTCTACCAATGGACCAACATTGCTGTTTACTGAACCAGAAAATCCCATTTCGCGCCAAAAGGGCGTCTCGTAGATCAACACTGCTTTTGCGTGCGCAGCCATCCACGTATCGGTGCTGTCGAATGCCTTTTTAAGTGCAGGATCGAGCGCTGGATGAAACGTAATATTTTGAGAGACCAATCTAAGAGGCATGGCGAACACAATATGCTTTGCCATTAGGGTGCCTACGTCGCCATTGTGTTTATATTCCACGGCATAAGTGTCGTCAGTTTGCTTTGAAACTGCCGTGACTTGGGTGTTTAGTAAGCCATTTTCAGACGGCAGTTTATCCAACAAACCGTTGACTAACATTTGCATGCCCCCTTGAAGTCGGAAGGTGTCTGGCATGATGTCATAACCAATGTTGATGGCTTGAGGCGGGGCACCACGCATTTTATCGACCAAGTAATGACCGTGAGAGAATTGTTTATAGGTCGAAATGTTTAGCGCATCGATGAGCGCTCCCAATTGTGGGTTGATATTTGGCCAATACCATGAGGGGCCAAGATCGACTTGTCCCTGGTTGTCGTTGTTGAGAGACGCTGAAACGATGCGACCGCCAAAGCGATCTCGCGCTTCGAACAACACATAATCTTGCCCTTGTTGCTCTAAAAGGTGAGCTGCATATAAACCACTCAACCCACCACCGATAATCAAGGTGTCCGTCATTGTTTTCATGGTAATAGCTCCGAGTTAAAAAACTTCTCTATAGGGGCGAATGTCCACTTCGTGTGTCCAAGCTGTGACTGGCTGCTTTGCTAAATATAGATATGTCATCGCTGCATCATCGGGCTGAATTGCATGATCTTTAACAAGGGTAGGGAAGCGTTCTCTACTTTTTTCTGACCAAATAATACCGTCTATGATGAGGTGAGCGATGTGAATTCTATTGGGTTGAAACTCTCTCGCAAGTGACTGCGTTAACCCCCTTAAAGCAAACTTTGCCGATGCAAAAGCGCTGAAGTTTTTACTACCTTTCATTCCAGCGGTTGCTCCCGTGACTAAGAGTGAACCGTTTCCAGCTTTTATCATTGAAGGAATTACTGCCTGCGCAATATTAAACACACTCATTACCGATGCTCGCCATGTTTGCTCAAATTGGCTCGACGTTGTGACAAAAAAACGCTCTATAGTGAGTAAAGCAGTGTTACAGATGACAACGTTGGGTATGCCGTAGAGTGTTTCAATCTGGGAGAAAGCGCGATTAACTTCGTTCGGGTCGGTTGTGTCAGCGAGGATCATGGCGTTCTCTCTACTGATGGTGACAACGCGATAGCCGTCATCTTCAAAGGTTTTCTTTATGGCGTGGCCTAAGCCCTCTCCATAACCCGCGATGACTGCGAGTGGTTTTGAAGTGTTGTTGTGCATGCATTTTCCCTCAACGATATGTCCTGCTTATATTTTATCGGGCCAAGAAGATGACACGAGGCATGATTCATTCAGTGATGGGATAGTTTTTCTTTGTCAAAAAAAGCGGGGCAACTGCTGTTGCCCCGCTTTTCATTTTTCAATGTTCTGTCGTTTAGAGGTAAGACTAACTAAAAGAGAACAAATCTTTATCGATATCAGACGCTGAGAAATTTTCTAGCGTCACGCGAACATTGTGATTTATGTATAACTCTGCACTTGATCCGTTCTGCCAATAAGAAATTTGCCCAAAATGCGTCGCCAGTGAAGCATCTATTTGGATGGTATCGCCTTGTCTTAGCGAGAAATCCTTGATCACATCATGTCCATCCCACCGTTCAAAATCAAACGTATCTTTTCCAGTCCCTCCCCACAGGTGATCATTACCGGCGTTACCTTGGATGAAGTCTTGATCGTTTCCGCCAAAAATACTATCAGCGCCGTCTCCACCGTGAAGTTGGTCCTTTTCATTACCGCCTGAAATGGTGTCGTTGCCAGCTCCGCCATAGATCTTGTCATCATGTCCATCGCCGCTGAGGTTATCGTTTCCATCCCCCCCTTCGATATGGTCATTGCCTGTGCCTCCAACAATGGTGTCATGACCGGACTCTCCAAATAATCTGTCTGCGTCGTTACCACCATCGATGTAATCGTTACCTGTGCCACCAAAAATGGTGTCGCGATGACCTTCACCATAGAGCTTGTCATGATTATTACCGCCGTATATGCAGTCATTACCACCATCCCCAATAATGGTATCTTGGCCATCATCGCCCCAAAGGTGGTCGTTACCTGAATTACCGTGGATCAGGTCATTGTCGGCACCGCCCCAAATTCTGTCGACGCCATCACCGCCGTGAAGTTGGTCCTTTTCATTACCGCCTGAAATGGTGTCGTCGCCAGCCCCGCCGTAGATCAGGTCATCGTGCCCATCACCGCTGAGGTTATCGTTTCCATCCCCCCCTTCGATATGGTCATTCCCTGTGCCACCGATGATAGTGTCATTACCAGCCTCACCGTATAGCCAGTCTCCGTCGTTGCCACCATCGATATAATCATGGCCATTTCCGCCCCAAATGCGGTCATTCTGCCCCAGACCCAAGAGACGGTCCTCATTGTCTCCACCATAGATCCAATCGTTACCGCCATTACCCTCAATATAATCATTACCCCATTGACCATGGAGAACATCATCGCCGCTATTGCCATAAAGCAGGTCGTTACCATGGCCACCGACCAAGGTATCGTTGCCATCTTGACCGTAGAGTTTATCGTTGTCGTTACCGCCATTAAGGTAATCATTCCCGGCGCCACCTAATAGGGTGTCATGGCCATTATCGCCATAAAGGGTGTCATTATCTTGTTGGCCATCGAGGTGGTCATTGCCATCACCACCACGCAGGGTATCGTTGCCTGTCCAACCATAAAGTTTGTCGTCACCGGCAAGGCCGTGCATGTCATCATTGCCCCACTCGCCGTGGAGTGCGTCATTGCCATTGCCACCATTGAGGTGGTCATCGCCGTGTCCACCGACGAGCACATCATCGCCGTCTTCACCCCACAGGCCATCGTTGCCATTCCTACCTTCTAAGCGGTCATTGCCCCATTGGCCGTAGAGTTTGTCATCATGCTCACCGCCGTCGAGGTGGTCGTTACCGTGACCGCCAACGAGGACATCATTCCCGTCTTGACCGTACAGCGCATCGTTGCCGTTGCCGCCTTCTAAACGGTCATTGCCCCATTCGCCGTAGAGTTTGTCATCATGCTCGCCGCCATCGAGGTGGTCGTTACCATGGCCACCGACCAAGGTATCGTTGCCATCTTGACCGTAGAGTTTATCGTTGTCGTTACCGCCATTAAGGTAATCATTCCC
>NZ_FOWR01000066.1:7551-7915 GCF_900115495.1 Enterovibrio norvegicus DSM 15893
TGGCCATCAAGGTGGTCATTGCCATCACCGCCACGCAGGGTATCGTTACCTGTCCAACCATAAAGGGCATCGTTACCGGCAAGGCCGTGCATGTCATCATTGCCCCATTGGCCATGCAGTTGGTCATTGCCGTTGCCACCATTGAGGTGGTCATCGCCATGGCCGCCGACGAGGACGTCATCGCCGTCTTCCCCCCACAGGCCATCGTTGCCATTCCCACCTTCTAAGCGGTCATTGCCCCATTGGCCGTAGAGTTTGTCGTCATGCTCGCCGCCGTCGAGGTGGTCGTTACCGTGACCGCCAGCGAGGACATCATTCCCGTCTTGGCCGTAAATGGTGTCGTTGTGGTTGCCGCCGTCGACAG
>NZ_FOWR01000066.1:8865-15666 GCF_900115495.1 Enterovibrio norvegicus DSM 15893
TTGCCGTTACCACCGTCGATGCGGTCGTTACCCCATTCACCGTAGAGTTTGTCGTTGCCATCGCCAGATTGAAGCAGGTCGTTTCCGTGGCCACCCACCAGTAAGTCGTCACCGGAATCGCCGACTAAGTGGTCGTCACCGTTGTTACCGTAGAGTCGGTCGTTACCTGCGCCGCCGTCGACATAGTCATTGCCGTCACCGCCGGAAAGGCCATCGTGGCCGTCATTGCCGTAAACGTGGTCATTTCCTGTACCGCCGTCAATGCCGTCATTGCCCGCACCGCCTGAAAGGACATCATTGCCGTCTTGGCCGTAGATAACGTCATTTCCGGCGTCGCCTTTGACGTTATCATTACCTTTACCGGCTTCAATATAGTCATTGCCGTCGCCTGCTTCGATGATGTCGTTGCCATCCTGACCATATATGGTGTCATTCCCTGCGCCGCCGTAAGCTTTATCATTTCCGGCGCCAGAGACGATGTAGTCGTTGCCTTTATTACCGTAAAGCTCATCATCACCATTTTCACCGAACAGGGCGTCACCGATGCTATCGTTACCAGCGTAGAGCTTGTCGTTACCTTCTCCGCCCCACAGGTGGTCAAAACCTGTACCGGCATACACACGGTCATTGCCGTTGCCGCCAAGTACGTGGTCGTTACCGGCCCCACCGTCGACAACGTCATCACCGTCGCCGCCGTCAACCCGATCGATGCCGTTGCCCCCGTTGATATGGTCATTCCCGGCTCCGCCGAATAATTTGTCGTTGCCATTCTGACCATCAATAGTGTCGTTGCCATCTTCGCCATAAACGGTATCGTTTCCATCACCTGCGGTGATGACATCATTGCCGCCAATAACGGCATCAGCTTGCGATAATGTCATGTCATAGCGTGAATAATTATCTCGAAGGTCCTGGGATACTTTGGCACCAGCATCGCCGAATATTATGTCGTCGCCATCACCGCCTTTAAGTGTGTCGTTGCCCGCGTCGCCAAACAATGTATCGGCGCCAGTACCTCCGTCTAAGGTGTCTGCGCCATCCCCGGCACCGATAATATCGTCACCAGCATCACCGCTGAGGGCATCCTTGCCATTTTGTCCGTGAAGACGATCATTGCCATTCCCGCCTTTCAGCGTGTCATCACCTTCACCACCCCAAAGTGAATCATTGTCTTCACCGCCATTAATAACGTCGGAACCGTTTCCGCCCCAAAGTGTGTCTTTACCGGCGTCACCATTGAGGGTGTCATTGCCCTCTTGTCCAAAGATAACATCGTTACCTTTACCACCATTTGCAAGGTCATCATCGTCACCAGCTCTTATGATGTCATTACCATCATCGCCATTTAAAACATCGTTGCCCTCATTGCCATAAAGGAAGTCGTTACCCGTTCCTCCATGAAGGGTGTCATTACCAAGACCACCTTCTATGCGGTCATCTCCAGAGTCTCCAAACAACTCGTCATCTTTGAAACCACCACGAACCCAGTCATTACCGGCACCACCATGGACTTCATCGGTATCATCACCACCAATCACGGTGTCGTCGCCGTCACCACCATATATAAAATCTGTATCACCATCTCCTCGAATGATGTCGTTACCACCGTTACCATAAATTATATCTACGCCGGCAGTGCCAATAATAGTGTCGTCAGATTCAGTCCCATTGATTATGTTACTCATGAAAATTCCTTTTATATGACGTTAAGTTTTAATGTTTCTATTGGTAAGTTTTTTGGGTGTACTGTCAAAGCCATGTTAGTGGTATTTCTTTTTATTTACTCTTCTTTTTGGTTTCAATTTTGAGATGGATTTTATTAACTTTATTAATGATTAAATGATCATGAAAAAAGCATTAAAAATGTGTTTTTTTATGTTTATAAATTAAGATGTCTTTATGGGTTTACAAATAAAAATGTATTTAATCTTTTGTTTTTATTGCATTATGTTCGTTTGATATGTTTTTCAATCAAGGTGAGGCATGGTTTTGGATGGCTTTTATCCTATAAAAGTATTAGGTTTTTTATGGCTTCTATCTTATTTATTTAAATCGGATTATGGTGGATGTGACTATTTTTTTAAATATAAGTGTTTCCGAATATAGAGCATTAGAGTATTAGGTTTGCTTAATGTTTGTTTTGGATTTTATGTGTGTGAGTTTGGATATTTTATGCTAGGTTTTTTGATATGGTTTTGAAATCATCGATATTTTCAAATCTAATTTTTTTTGAAAAGTGGTAATGTTTAGGTTACCTGAGTATATAACTATACTAAATGTACATTCATACAGCAGTAGTGAAAAGGATACAGGTTAGATGATGGACGCATCTAAAAAGCGATTTAGAACATCAAAAATGAACAGAATTGCCCATCTTAATGGAATCAGGGCGTTTGAGGCTGCAGCAAGGCATTATAGTTTTGCGGGTGCAGCGCAAGAGCTTAACGTCACTCCCGCCGCGGTTGGCCAACAAGTTAGGCAACTTGAGGAATGGCTGAATGTCCGATTATTTAACCGAGCGACATCGGGTTCATCCCGTCTAACACTGACGGAAGAAGGTGAGCGAGCGTTCCCTGATATTCACCGTGGCTTTGATTTGATTGGGCGTGGGCTAAATCATCTCTTTGATGAACCCGAGGAAGACTTGATCACTGTGTCTGCTAGCCCTTCTATTGCATCAAAATGGTTGTTATCAAGGATCAATGAATATCAAACGCAGCATGACGACATTGATATCTTGGTAGAAACGAACGTGTCGTTGGTGGATTACGCAGAGCATGGGATTGATGTTGGGATACGTTATGGGCTTGGTCAGTGGGAAGGGATGTGTGCGCAGCATTTGATGTTCGAAGAGATATTCCCCGTTTGTTCGCCCGAGTTTGCAGAAAAATACGGTCTTGGCGATATGCCTCCTCATCTATTGAGTGATATTCCTCTACTTCATGACCATTCGGTACCATCAAGTAGTGGTTACCCGTCTTGGCAAGAATGGTCCGATTGCGTCGATGTTGAGCTTCCTAAAAGACTGCATGGCTTGAAAATCAACGATTTCGCAAGTGTGACTGAGCTAGCGCGTAAGGGAAATGGTCTCGCCTTGGGCAGAAGCAGATTGATTGAAGATGAGCTTAAATCAGGGGAGTTAATTTGCCCTTTCGATATGAAAAAACATCAATATCGTTCACGATTTTGTTATTTCATTGTTTGGAAGCTCAATGGGGAGCAGAGTGACCAGGTTGATGATTTTAGGCATTGGTTGCTATCTTCAACGTGAATGCATTGTGCTGATTACGTACGTTGAGAAAAGGGGACTCACAATGTGTGAGTCCCTTTTTCTTATTTTAGCTGTTGCCTGGTAAGCGAAAGGTAAGATTGAAAGGGATGGCGACATTCAAGAGTCTTGGTTCCTTGAGTGACTTATCTCTTCGATCTCGCGTAAATACATACTCGCTTAGAGAGGTGTTTTGACTGAGCATGACATTCCTACGTTTTTGCCAATCCAATTTTACACGTGTGGTTGGTGCCGTACCTAATGGCGGATAATCATGGCAAAGGTAAACGTACGTTTCTCTAGGTAACTGATAAAGCTTTTTTATTGAATGAAACAATGCGGTTGCACTTCCGCCTGGAAAGTCAGCCCTTGACGTTCCTTTATCAGGGGCGAAGAGTGTGTCACCGACAAAGGCATGGTTATCAATTTTATATGTGATGCAAGCTGGTGTATGCCCCGGTGTTTCTATGACTTCAATGACCTTTGAACCAAATGGAATCTTAGAATGACCATCGACAAAAAAATCAAAGTTCGCCACGTTTTTCAGGTTTAGCTTGGTTTTCCATTGACTGAATACCTCTTTTATCTTCTCGCTTATGACCGTTTTGGCCCCTGTGACATTTTTAATATACTGGGACGCAGATAGATGATCAGCGTGAATATGTGTCTCTAGCACAAAGCGTAAATCCAGTCCTTTCCGTTTGATATAGTCCAACACAGAATCAACATGTGTGTACGTAATATTGCCATCTTTATAGTCGAGAACAGGGTCTACAATGAGTGCGAACCCACTGTCTGAAACAACATAAGTGAGTGAGCCTGTCTCTACATGAAAAAAAGGTTGTACTTTCATGTTCTCACTCCTTAGTTAGTTTGCCGAGAAACAGTCTCTTTGAGACATGGTTTCGCGCCATGCAATGAGATGTGTCAATTCGCTAGGAATCTGAAGACCTGCAAATTCGGCAAACGCCAGCCCGTAAAACAAGGTGATATCAGCCATAGAAAACGTATTAGCAGCGACGTATAAGTTGTTTTCTAATAGCTTGTTAAAATAGGCAAACCCGGCGAGAGCACGTTGTTTCTGATGGTTGCCCCATTCCGAACATTGGTAGGTTTCTAGAGCGGGACCTAAGCCGTCGGTGGCGTGGTGAAAATAGGTTGCTACCGCATCCATAACCATCGACTCGGCTCTGCGCTGCATCATGTGGATCACGCCACGTTCTATCGGTGTTGTACCTGTGAGCGACGGTCCATCAAAAAGTGCATCAATATATTCAGTAATGGCTGTAGATTCGGAGAGGTATTCCCCCTCTAACGTACGAAGCACGGGCACAGTGCCTGTGGGGTTCTTGGCATAGAATTCCTCTGAACGATGCTCAAGATTCATCACATCAACTTCTATAAATGCCACCTGATTAAGCGCATTTTTCTCTGCCAGTGCAGCGCGAATACGTGCAGGGTTAGGGAAGCCTGTGGTTTCATAGAGGGTAATTGTATTTTCTGAGGACATGACTTTTCCTTATCCGAGTCTTCTCGGTCGTTATGTTGTTAATCCAATATGATTTTTTGGGAGACTAGACGCGTACTTCGCCTGACCCTATTTTTTGATAAACCACAGCGCCCAATGTCGTGGAGACGGTTATTGTGGTACCTGCTGGAAAACGCATCCAAGAGTGGTGTTCGTAACTAACGTCGTTAATGATTGCGGTGCCTGACAACACGAAGAATTCCGTTACTTCGTCATGTTTGATGACGGTCGAGGTATAGCCAGCTTTAAACTGATTTAACGTCGTGTTCTCGATGTCTGATTGCCACAGTTGAAGTTGAAAATGCTTATCTTCAACGGCTTTCCAGTCTGCTTCATGAGTATTGAGGTAGAAGTAATCAGGCTCGTTAGATGGCACTTGGGAAAGCTTCACGAAAATTTCGCAGCCTTCTTTGGTGAAGGGGGCATGGGTTGAACCAACAGGGTTACGCACATACCAGCCTTTGGTGAAATCACCATTGTGGTCAGAAAAGGTGCCATCAAGAACGATGTACTCTTCTCCCCCTGGGTGGCTGTGAGGTTTAAATGAACTGCCTTCGGCGTAGCGAACACAGGACGTTGCTCGTCTTGCGATTTCATCACCACGGCGTTCAAACATCATGCGCTTCACGCCTACCATAGGGGTATCTGAAAAAGGCAATGACCCCCCTGAAACGGCAATTGGAACAGCCAGATCCACATTCCATTCGATGTATTCTTGGCTCGCAGTTTTTGTATCTGTGGTTGTCATTTCGCAACTCCTTAGCGTTGATTTGTAGCCAGTTTAAGGAGAGTAAATTCTGAGCACGAGGCACAAAAATTATGAGGGTGAGATAGTTTTGGTATGTCGATGGGTGAGGGTGAAGGTAATTGCCTGTATTTACGAGTAAAGTATTCCTTTTCCACGTTCGAGGCGTGAACTGTAGGCAATAAAAAACCCGCTTTTTAGCGGGTTTTTAACATTAAAAACGTGTTGTTATTGAGGGAGAAGAGGCTTATTCAACCAACTCTTTTGCCGTTTCAACCACGTTTTCTACGGTGAAACCGAACATCTTGAACAGCTCACCCGCGGGTGCAGATTCGCCGAAGGTATGCATACCGATGATACGGCCGTCGAAACCGACGTACTTGTACCAGAAGTCAACAATACCCGCTTCAATCGCAACGCGTGCAGTCACGTCTGAAGGAAGCACTGATTCACGGTACGCCGCGTCTTGCTTGTCGTATACGTCTGTGGCTGGCATAGACACGACGCGCACTTGTTTGCCTTCAGCAGACAATTGCGCCGCAGCTTCAACCGCTAGTTCAACTTCAGAGCCCGTTGCAATTAGAATAAGTTCTGGCTGGCCAACGCAGTCTTTCAGGATGTAACCACCCTTAGCAATGTTCGCCACTTGCTCGGCATCACGTGCTTGTTGTGCCAAGTTCTGACGCGAGAAGATCAGCGATGTTGGGCCATCTTTACGCTCGATAGCCAGTTTCCACGCAACCGCAGATTCTACTTGGTCACACGGACGCCATGTGCTCATGTTTGGTGTCAGACGCAGTGATGAAATCTGCTCAACAGGTTGGTGTGTTGGGCCATCTTCACCCAAACCGATTGAATCATGGGTATACACTTGGATGTTCTGAATTTTCATCAGTGCAGCCATACGCATTGCGTTACGCGCGTATTCCATGAACATCAGGAAGGTCGCGCCGTAAGGAACAAAACCACCGTGCAGCGCGATACCGTTGATGATTGCCGTCATCGCAAACTCACGCACACCGTAGTGGATGTAGTTGCCTGATGCATCGTCAGCCGTTACCGCTTTCGAACCCGACCACATGGTCAAGTTTGACGGTGCTAGGTCAGCAGAGCCGCCCATGAATTCAGGGAGCATCGCGCCAAACGCTTCAAGTGCATTTTGTGATGCTTTGCGCGATGCAATGTTTGCAGGGTTAGCTTGAAGATCAGCAATGATTGCGTTTGCTTTTTCTTCCCACTCAGCAGGAAGGCCACCGCTTA
>NZ_FOWR01000081.1 GCF_900115495.1 Enterovibrio norvegicus DSM 15893
AACTCAAGTTGGTCACAAACATTCTGAATCGAGCGATTGCGCAGTAATCCAATCCCTAAAACTAGCCAAACAGCCTGCTCAGCGGGAAAGCGACGTTTACGCAAAGAAGCGCGTCCGGTTTGTTTGACTGCTTCTTCAACCCACTCAAGAGGAATGTGTTTAGAGAATGCGTTGATAGGGTGGTCTTGGCAAAACTCAGCGGTGATGTGTAACTCTTTCAAAAACTCAGACATAAAAAATCGGCCTCAACAATGTTGAGGCCGATTATGAAGCCTGCGTAGGATCGTTCAATGACTTAAAACGATCGGCATTAAGTCTCGTACTGGGGTTTTTTCATTTTCTTGAACCAAGTCTGTTAAACTTATTACTAGATTTTAAAGTTTGCAGCTTTCGTTTATCTTTTACTCTTCGATAGACGATAACCCACAAAAGGAAAGAAGCCTGTGCCGACAGACAGTTTTGGTGCGGATGTAATTGTCGAAAGTGACTTCATTGAGGTCAATCCATTCACAGTACAAGACCGCGTGATACTCAAATCTTACGAAGCCGTTGTTGACGGTTTAGCCGCGTTGATTGGTCAGCACTGTGAAATCGTGTTGCACTCACTGGAAAACTTGAACACGTCGGCCATCAAAATTGCCAATGGTGAAAACACAGGCCGCCAAGTGGGTTCGCCGATCACTGACCTTGCTTTACGTATGCTTCGTGACATTGAAGGTTCAGAGCGGAACTTCTCTCGTGCTTATTTTACGCGTGCGAAGGGTAATACCTTGATGAAATCCATCACGGTCGCTATTCGTAATGCGGACAACCGCGTGATCGGTTTATTGTGTATCAACATTAACTTGGATGCGCCGTTCTCCCAGGTGCTTCAGGCATTTATGCCGACTGAAGAAGCGCGCCAAGCGGCATCCTCGGTGAATTTCGCCAGTGATGTGGACGAATTGGTTGACCAAACGGTTGAGCGTACGATTGAAGAAATCAACGCAGACAAGTCGGTATCGAACAATACGAAGAACCGTCAGATCGTGATGGAGCTTTACGATAAAGGCATTTTCGATATCAAAGACGCCATCAACCGTGTGGCAGATCGCCTAAACATTTCCAAGCACACTGTGTATCTCTACATCCGTCAACGCAAAGGCGAGGAAGGGGAAAAATGAGCCTCAATTATGTGTTAGTGGTGAGTGCGCCAGTTTATGGTCGCCAAGCATCACTTTCCGCATACCGCTTCGCGCAAGCTGTGATTGAACAAGGACACACGCTGACGCGTGTGTTTTTCTATCAAGATGGTGTGTCGAATGCATCGTCTTTGACTGTGCCTGCAAACGATGAATTTGATTTGGTCGCCGCGTGGCAGGCCTTGTCATCAGAGCATGGTGTGGAACTTGAAACCTGCGTTGCGGCGGCATTGCGCCGCGGCCAAATCAGTGATGACGAAGCCAAACAGCATGCGTTGCCAACATCCAATATGGCAAAGGGCTTTACCCAAGCAGGATTGGGTGGTTTGTCAGAATCGTTATTAACCGCTGATCGCGTTGTGCAGTTTTAGGTGGCCCATGAGTAAACTCGGTTTCGTTTTTTCTACTGCACCACATGGATCTGCAAGCGGGCGAGAAGGTCTCGATGCCGTTCTTTCGACCTCCAATTACAGCGAAAACATTGCGTTGTTCTTTGTGGGTGATGGCGTTTTCCAACTTCTCGCGAACCAACAGCCTGATGTGGTGCTCAGCCGCGACTATATTTCAACGTTTAAAATGCTGTCGTTGTGTGATGTCGAAGAAATCTATGTTTGTGAGCAGTCTTTAGCAGAAAGAGGCTTAACGAACACGGCACTTATCATCGATGCAGATGTTGTCGAACGCAGCGTGATTGCGTCGCAATTGACTGAATGTGTCAAAGTCCTCCAGTTTTAGGTGCATCGGATGTTACATACGCTTTATACCTCACCGTATTCTTCATCTTCATTGAAGCTTTGCCTCGATTATGCGCAAGCGCCGAGCGCGATCCTTCTTGCTGAAGATGCTGTCGTTGCCGCTATTGAGCAAGGAGAGTGGTTTCTGCCACTTCTTTCTTCAAATCATCGAATTTACGTACTGCAGGAAGATGTTCAAGCAAGAGGACTGGAAGGAAAAATTTCCAGTGAGTTTGAAGTTATTGATATTAAAGACTTTGTTTGTTTGACGGAGCAGCATGTCACGCAAATGAAATGGTGAATATCGCCACGATCAGCTAGCGTAAAGACGTAATATCTCGGTGTTTACAAAATGCACTGAACATTGATCGTTGTATAAATCTTGACACCTAAATAGACGACGCATAAAATTTCGCGTCCCTACTTTTGTGGGGCATAGATTTTTCACACTTATACGTAAGTAATATCAGGAGCTATTTAATGGCAACTATTAACCAGCTGGTACGCAAACCACGCATCAAGCAAGTTGCTAAAAGCAACGTGCCTGCGCTGGAAGCGTGTCCGCAAAAACGTGGTGTTTGTACTCGTGTTTACACCACTACGCCTAAAAAACCTAACTCGGCACTACGTAAAGTATGTCGTGTTCGCTTGACCAACGGTTTTGAAGTTACTTCATACATCGGTGGTGAAGGTCACAACCTTCAAGAGCACAGCGTTGTTCTAATCCGCGGCGGTCGTGTAAAAGACCTTCCAGGTGTGCGTTACCACACCGTCCGTGGTGCGCTTGACTGTGCAGGCGTTAACGACCGTAAACAAGGTCGTTCTAAGTACGGTGTGAAGCGTCCTAAGTCTTAATGGAATCCGTTAAGTAAGGCCAAACACTAATTAATTTGTAATTTTGAAAAAACTGAAAAGTTTTGGATAAAACCTGAAGAAGACAACGGAGAATTCCATGCCACGTCGTCGCGTAATTGGTCAGCGTAAAATCCTTCCGGATCCTAAGTTCGGATCAGAGCTGCTGGCAAAATTTGTAAACATCGTAATGGTTGACGGTAAAAAGTCGACTGCTGAAAAAATCGTTTATGGTGCATTGGACATCATGGCTGAGCGTTCTGGTAAAGATCACCTAGCCCTGTTTGAACTAGCTCTTGATAACGTTCGCCCTGCGGTAGAAGTTAAATCTCGCCGTGTTGGTGGTTCAACTTACCAAGTACCTGTAGAAGTACGTCCGGTTCGCCGTAACGCACTTGCTATGCGTTGGTTGGTTGAAGCTGCGCGTAAGCGTGGTGAAAAATCTATGGCTCAACGTCTAGCTAATGAAATGCTAGATGCATCTGAGAACAAAGGTACTGCGGTTAAGAAACGTGAAGACGTTCACCGTATGGCTGACGCTAACAAAGCGTTTGCTCATTACCGCTGGTAATACCTTTTTAGGCGCGGCATTTGCCGCGCCTAAATCACATTCTAAGGTTGACCTTAGTAAGAGGATACTACTGTGGCTCGTAAGACCCCGATTGAGCGCTACCGTAACATCGGTATTTGTGCTCACGTAGACGCAGGTAAAACTACAACAACAGAGCGTATCCTGTTTTATACCGGTCTTTCTCACAAAATTGGTGAAGTGCACGATGGTGCCGCAACCATGGACTGGATGGAGCAGGAGCAGGAACGTGGTATCACTATCACATCCGCTGCGACTACCACCTTCTGGCATGGTATGGATGCACAATTCGCTGAGCATCGCATCAATATCATCGATACCCCTGGACACGTTGATTTCACCATTGAAGTTGAACGTTCATTGCGCGTATTGGATGGTGCAGTCGTTGTATTCTGTGGCTCTTCTGGTGTTGAACCTCAGTCTGAGACTGTTTGGCGTCAAGCCGACAAATATCAAGTTCCTCGTATGGTTTTCGTCAATAAGATGGACCGTACAGGCGCAGACTTTTTGCGCGTAGTTAATCAGATTAAAGATCGACTAGGTGCTAACCCTGTTCCTATTCATTTGAATATTGGCGCAGAAGATGAGTTTCGCGGTGTAATCGACCTTATCAAAATGAAGGCGATTAACTGGAACGAAGCTGATCAGGGAATGACCTTCAGTTATGAAGAGATCCCTGCTGACATGCAAGAGCTGGCTGAAGAGTGGCATCAAAACCTTATTGAAGCGGCTGCTGAAGCAAATGAAGAGCTGATGGATAAATACCTCGAAGACGGGGAATTGACTGAAGCCGAAATCAAGCAAGCTTTGCGTGAACGCACATTAAACAACGAAATCGTACTGGCAACTTGTGGTTCTGCATTTAAGAACAAAGGTGTTCAGGCGGTGCTAGATGCTGTTGTTGAATTCCTTCCTTCACCGGTAGACGTGAAAGCGATCAATGGTGAAGACGAAGATGGCAATGTGATCGACCGTCATGCTGACGATAACGAACCATTTGCAGCACTAGCATTCAAAATCGCCACTGACCCATTTGTGGGCACATTAACCTTCCTGCGTGTCTATTCAGGAGTGGTTAATACGGGCGACACAGTTTATAACTCTGTGAAGCAAAAACGTGAGCGTTTTGGCCGTATCGTTCAGATGCACTCAAATAAACGTGAAGAGATCAAAGAGATCCGCGCGGGTGACATCGCGGCAGCAATTGGTCTGAAAGACGTGACGACAGGAGACACACTTTGTGCTCTAGAATCTAAAGTGATTCTGGAACGTATGGAGTTCCCTGAGCCTGTTATTCAGATCGCTGTTGAGCCTCGCTCACAAGCTGATCAAGAAAAAATGGGTATCGCGCTGGGTAAACTGGCAGCAGAAGATCCATCGTTCCGCGTTGAAACTGACATTGAATCAGGGCAAACCCTGATCTCTGGTATGGGCGAATTGCACCTCGACATCATTGTTGACCGCATGCGCCGTGAGTTCAGCGTTGAATGTAACGTAGGTAAGCCTCAGGTGGCATACCGTGAAACCATCCGTGGAAATGCTGAAGTCGAAGGCAAGTTCGTTAAGCAATCTGGTGGTCGCGGTCAGTATGGTCATGTATGGATCAAACTGGAGCCGTCTGAACTTGGCGAAGGCTTTGTCTTCGTTGATGAAATCGTTGGTGGTTCAGTACCAAAAGAGTACATCAGTTCAGTGGCTAAGGGCATTGAAGAGCAGATGAGTAGTGGTGTCCTTGCCGGTTACCCAGTACTTGACGTGAAAGCCACGTTGTTTGATGGCTCTTATCATGATGTTGACTCCAACGAAATGGCGTTTAAAATCGCTGCATCTATGGCCTTTAAGAAAGGAGCGCTTGAAGCGCAACCTGTTATTCTTGAGCCAATGATGAAAGTGGAAATCACCACTCCAGAAGACTGGATGGGTGATGTAGTGGGTGACTTGAATCGCCGCCGTGGTTTGATTTCTGGTATGGACGATGGTCCTGCTGGCTTGAGAATCATTCGCGCACAGGTACCGCTGGCTGAGATGTTTGGTTACGCAACTGACTTGCGTTCAGCGACTCAGGGCCGCGCATCTTACTCTATGGAATTCAGTGAATACGCTGATGTTCCAAAGAACGTTGCTGATTCAATCATCGCACAGCGTTGTTGATTAGTAGCTTTGATGCTGGCATTGTTCGCCAGCATTGATAAAAACTTCTGATCGCACTTACGACGGTAGGTGCGGCTCATAACTAGGAAGGAACACGATCGTGTCTAAAGAAAAATTTGAACGTACGAAACCGCACGTTAACGTTGGTACTATCGGCCACGTTGACCACGGTAAAACTACTCTAACTGCAGCAATCTGTACTGTACTTTCTAAAGTATACGGCGGTTCTGCACGTGACTTCGCATCTATCGATAACGCTCCAGAAGAGCGCGAGCGCGGTATCACCATCTCTACGTCACACGTAGAATACGATACTCCTACTCGTCACTACGCACACGTAGACTGCCCAGGACACGCCGATTATGTTAAAAACATGATCACCGGTGCTGCGCAAATGGACGGTGGTATCCTAGTTGTTGCGGCAACTGATGGTCCTATGCCACAAACTCGTGAGCACATCCTTCTAGGTCGCCAAGTTGGTATTCCTTACATCCTTGTTTTCATGAACAAGTGTGACATGGTTGACGACGAAGAGCTGCTAGAGTTGGTTGAGATGGAAGTTCGTGAACTTCTTTCTGAGTACGACTTCCCAGGCGACGATTGCCCAGTAATTCAAGGTTCTGCACTAGGTGCATTGAACGGTGAAGAGCAGTGGGAAGCGAAAATCGTTGAGCTAGCTGAAGCACTGGATTCTTACATCCCAGAGCCAGAGCGTGCTATCGATAAGCCATTCATCCTGCCAATCGAAGACGTATTCTCAATCCAAGGCCGTGGTACTGTTGTAACGGGTCGTGTTGAGCAAGGTATCGTACGCGTAGGTGACGAAGTTGCTATCGTTGGTATCGTAGACACCATCACCACTACTTGTACTGGTGTTGAGATGTTCCGTAAACTTCTTGACGAAGGCCGTGCTGGTGAGAACGTTGGTGTTCTTCTACGTGGTACTAAGCGTGATGAAGTTCAACGTGGTCAAGTACTTGCTAAGCCAGGTTCAATCACTCCACACACTACTTTCACGTCAGAAATCTACGTTCTGTCGAAAGATGAAGGCGGCCGTCATACTCCGTTCTTCAAAGGCTA
>NZ_FOWR01000067.1 GCF_900115495.1 Enterovibrio norvegicus DSM 15893
AGAAACTCAGTGCGTTTTTAAATCAAAACGATGAAAAAGGCATCAAACAGCATTATTTCACGTTTTTTTTAAAAAAAGGTGTTGACGAAAACCCTGAAAATCCGTTTAATGCACCCCGTTGCCTCGATAGCTCAGTCGGTAGAGCAGGGGATTGAAAATCCCCGTGTCGGTGGTTCGATTCCGCCTCGAGGCACCATATTTAGTGAGATGGTGTTTGTACGCAACGTTTCCACGGTTTGTGTGCCGGCTTAGCTCAGTTGGTAGAGCAACTGACTTGTAATCAGTAGGTCACCAGTTCGACTCCGGTAGCCGGCACCATTATTTTGATATTGAGTTTAGAGAACTCTTTAATCAAAGCCTCGATAGCTCAGTCGGTAGAGCAGGGGATTGAAAATCCCCGTGTCGGTGGTTCGATTCCGCCTCGAGGCACCATATTGTAAGAATGGTAATTCATTTAGCATTAGCTAAGTAGATTTCCAAGCAATTCCCCCTTAGTTCAGTTGGTAGAACGGCGGACTGTTAATCCGTATGTCGCAAGTTCAAGTCTTGCAGGGGGAGCCACTTTAAGAAACCTAGTCTTCGGACTGGGTTTTTTTTCGTCTTTTTTTCAGTGCGCTGCACTGATTGTCGCAACCCTAGGCGGGCCCGACTAGGCGTCCCCGTAAAATCACGCAGGGGGAGCCACTTTAAGAAAACCAGTCTTCGGACTGGTTTTTTTTCGTCTATAAAAAGCCCAATCGTTTGATTGGACTTTTTACATTATCGCGGGGGCTGTAGGCGTTTCAATGTCAGGCATTGATGGCTACCAGTCATTCGGCAACCCTGCAGCCAGCATGTAAACGCCTTTGGCAATATGACCGCCATCGATATAGTCGAACGTATCGCAAAGCTCTGAGACCAATGCGATGCCGCGTCCGCACATGGCGCCAGTTTCATCTAAACGGCTCCCTACCCCTTCCGATTCGAACCCTTCGCCATTATGGGTGACATAAAAAGACAAGGTGCGTTTGGATGGGTTGAAAGAAATACCGATTTCCATGTAAGCATGGCCGCCAAGTGCTTCAAGACGACGCTGACGTTCAAGGTAGTAATCAATAAACCCTTGATCATCGGTTTTCACGTCTGACTCCAAGCCTAACAAACCATGTTCGAGAGCATTGTTCGACAACTCTGACAAAACCGTGCACATCAAGTCGAGATCTATGTTGCTACCCAATGTGCCTTTCAACATTCTGCGCACTTCCCCAACCAGATTTACTTTCTGCAATTCGCTGGAGCCAAAATACACGGTCAATTGCGCGGGGGAACGACGGTGATAATACTCAGGGTCACCCGGTTGAATTTCAATGCGGCTTTTAATCGGCGCGGTCAGTTCCAGCATCGACATATCGTCACCGACACCACCACCACTGGTGAACTCAGAAACACGCCGTTGTGTGCTTTCGATGATACTCGCATGTGGCTCAGTGAATATGGCTTCTAAACCTTCTTCACCCAACTCCTGCCCATGTGTATTTCTCGCTTCCGTCACACCATCCGTGAAGAAAAACAGCTTATCGCCATGTTCCAGTTTTAACGCAACAAGATTAGCTTCAAATTCCTCTGATTCCATCGCCCCCAGCGCCATATGGGACGATGGGAGCCGTTGCTTCACTTCACCATTTTTGTCAATGAGATACCCGTCTGGCATCCCACCTCCCCACCAGTTTACATCCACGCCATTTGGCATCACTTCCAATAAATTGGCAGCCACTAACATGCCGGGAGGGAGAAACTTTTTCAGCGTGGCGTTCATTTCTTTCACGATGTCGCCCAGTGCAAGGCCATTATGCGTCATGGCAAAGAAGGCTTTTGTAGCAGGAATAGAAGAGATTGCAGCAGGAATCCCATGCCCTGTGGCATCTGCGAGCAAGGCATACACACCACCTTGAGGACGCGGCGTCACCAGTACCACATCACCATTAAAGTTGGTGTAGGAACTCGTATAGAAGTTCACCCCTTCGGCTTCCTGATAGCAGCCTTGCATCAGGTTACTGAAGATGGTCTCCGCCATGGTGTGTTCGTAAATGGTGTGCGCTTGGAAATGCTTGAGTTTATCGCGCTGAACAGCGACTTCTTTGTATAACCGAATGTTGCGGCAGTGGGCGCGAATTTTCGCAACAATGGTGGTGCGACTAATAGGCTTGGTGAGAAAGTCATCCCCAAGCGTCATGCAGCGATTGAACGTATCGTTATCGGAAATGCCCGTCAAAAACAACACGGGCATATACGTATTTTTATAACGTTTTCTTATCTGGGTAGCAGCTTCAAAACCATTCATGACTGGCATCATCACGTCCATGATCACCAACGCGGGCAATTCATCCATGCCTTCCAACATGTCTAACGCCATCTGACCGTGGTCAGCAATGAGCAGTTCTTCAAATTCATCCTTGAGAACATGCTCAAGAAAACACTGGATCGAGACCTCGTCTTCAACAATCAACGCTTTCACTCAGCTTCTCCCATGCTAAACAACCGCTTTGATATTTGTTAGAGCAACCCGGTCATGCTTGGTATCACCCATTGAGTGGCGCGCTCAAACCAACCACCTCAATACGGTTTGACGAGCACTGATAAGCTTTATCTTTTTGTTTCGCCTTATTCGATTTTGAATTTCTTCTCGAAGCGAGCAATCACTAACACGCGCTTGATTTGAGGCATGGTGTTGATAAGACGAATATCTCCGTCTTTTTGCTCGAGAAACGTCTGCATGTTAAGCAACATGCCTAATCCGGCGCTATCGATGTATTCCGTACCACGGAAATCGACCACAATGTCTTTACCCTGACAATCCTGATAGGCCGAGCGAAACTCTTGCACCACACTAAAATCGAATTGCCCATTGACATGAATAACAACACTGTTCCCTTCTTTTCTTTCTTCACAACTGATGGCCATACCGTCTCCTAAAACAGTTCGATGTCGCCTTCCTCAGCAGACACTTGTTTAGCCGGCGCTCGCTCGGATGAACCCGCCATTTCTTCAATCGCATCGATGGCTTGATGCAGTGCAGCCCAATCCACGCCACCTTCATTCAGTTTTTCAAGGATGAGCGCATTCAACCCTTCAAGAATGTGCAGATTATTGAGAACATGCTGACCTTGCTGAGACACAATATCCGCAAATTGCAGCCCTTGAATGCTCTTGGACACTTCGCCGCGAACAGACTCTCCCAACGCCGTCACTTTCCCAATTTCCATCGTCACTTGCTGATTGACCTGTTGAACACCTTTCAAGAGGTCTTCTATGTGTGTTTTCGATTCAATGGCCGCCGTCATGTCCAAAGTGGCAATTTCGCCCACAATCGAATTCGTTTGTTTCACCGTGTCTTGTGCCAGATTGATATCGCGATGAATTTGACTATTCAGTTCAGTCGCACGGTTCGCTAAATCACGCACCTCTGATGCGACAACACCAAAGCCTCGCCCAAGATCACCCGCTCTCGCGGCTTCAATCGCTGCGTTCAACGCAAGCAAGTTAGTTTGATCGGACATTGCCTGCACTTGATCGAGAAGGTTAAACACCGCATCAAGCTTTTCTGACATGTCATGAATGCGGTGAATGGCAGTGATGCTCTTTTCTGACACCTGAACGAGAATATCGATGTAGGTATCAATGGCCTGCTCCGTCTCGGGCAACACTTTTGTCAGGCTGTATTCGCTCTCATCATTGTTGAGCAAATCCTTCACCATATGTTGCGACAGGGTCGCCTGAGAACTCACGGCTTTTTCCATCCCGAAGAAACTGGCGTTCAGGTTATACACGGAGTCATTAATGACTTCTTGTTGGCGGTCAAGTTGCTCCCGAATAGGCACCAATTCAATTGTCAAAATGTTGTGGATTTTCTTGAGTATTTGCGTGGACTCGTACGACACATCTGTGTGGTTAAACGCGGCCTCTTCTTCGCCAATGTTGGTCTTTGATGCTGTTGATGATTGCCACCACAACAACGTAACCCCTGACAAAACGATCATTGAAGATGCAAGATTTACCACGTTTAGCGAATTTAACAGCGGAGCACATGCAGCAGCGATGGCTAAGAGCGCAATGAGGGCTCTTAGATATTTGTTATCCATAAGCTTTACCTACCAAGTACGTTGCGATTTTGTCCAAAGGTAAAACATGCTGGGCAGCTTCCAGCTCAATCGCTGCTCTTGGCATTCCCCATACAACTGAACTGTGTTCATCTTGTGCGACAGTAATTGCGCCTTGTTGACGCATCTCTAGCATGCCTTGTGCGCCATCTCGCCCCATTCCTGTAAGCAAGACCGACATAGCACGCTTACCCGCCACTTGGGCAATGGACGAAAACATCACGTCCACCGAAGGTTTATGACGCTGAACAGGTTCACTGTCACAGCGTGTGCAGTAATACCGACCGCCTTTTTTAATGATCTTCATATGCACATCGCCTGGCGCGACATATACACGCCCGTTTATCAACGGCGCTTTCCCTGTCGCGAGCTCTTCAACGGTCAGTTTAGAAGCACGATTAAGGCGCTCAGAAAACGATTTACTGAACACCGCTTTGATATGTTGAGTGATGACAATCGGAGGCATCAATTCGGGCAGGGCTTCCAACACATTGCGGATGGCTTCTGTTCCCCCCGTTGAAGCACCAATACCAATAATGTCGATGTCATTGTTAAGCTGTCGGCCAGACACGCTTATCTCGCCCGATGGCTTATGCACTGCACCCGCAATATTGGCAGTAGCGGCCATTTTGACCTTCTCAACCACCAATTGACGGTAAGTGTTTAACTCCGCTGCCACGTTATCCGTTGGCTTGGGGAAATAATCCACCGCACCAATTTCCAATGCCGCGAGGGTTGCTTCTGCACCATGTTGTGTCAACGTAGAAATCATCACGACAGGCATCGGATGAAGGCGCATTAAATTCCGGAGAAATTGAACCCCATCCATTTTTGGCATTTCGATGTCCAACGTAATGACATCGGGCTTCAACTTCTTTATTTTTTCTCTCGCTTCGTACGGGTCTACCGCCAAGCCCACGACGTCTAACTGTGGATCTGCATCTATGATGTCACTAAGCAATGCTCTAAAAACCGCAGAGTCATCAACAATAAGAACCTTGTGTGCTCGCTTTTTCATTAGAATAATTCCGCGTTGTCTTCATCATCTCGTTTTGCTTCATTGACCAGACGACGGTTGTAGTTATTCTCTTCCGCTTCCATTTCGGCACGATAACCACGCAGTTTCTTCACCCACGCTTTCCCCGTTATCGGATCAAATACCACTTTGCGCGGATACTCACTCCCCAAATCTTCGCCAACTAACGTCAGCCCTTCGCTTTCGACATAATTGCGGATAAAGGCGATATTTTTTTCGCCAATATTGGCTTGCTTACCCATCACCAATCCGCCACCAAACAACTTCACACGCAGTCGACTTTTTACCGCGCCCTGCTGAATTAAGGTGTTAATCAACAACTCCATAGCGTAGTTGCCATAGCGCGCAGCATTGGAGCGCCACTGGGTGGGATCCCAATCTTCTATCTCTTCGGCATCCCCAAAAGGCAGCATAAAGTGGTTCATTCCGCCCAACGCAATGAACGGATCCCAGACACATGCTGAGATGCACGATCCTAGCCCGGTCGAGATCAGTTCCCGCTCAGAAGTCACGTACACTTCTCCGGGCTGAATTTTCACCATCATCATTTGCTTACCGGGGTGGTAAAAACGCTTTACCCCTGCCCCTATTGGGCACCCCGTAAGCTCCAACACTTTATGCATATAGCGGATACTGTCCTTAAACGACGTTTCCCGCCCTAAGGCTTGCGAAACATGGTTTGACCGAGATTATCGAATCGGCTACCCATTTCGCCGATGCTTTCCGAATGACCGATAAAAAGAATGCCGCCACTACCGAGTTTTTCCCAAAACCGATAGATGAGCTCTTGCTGCACCTCCCTTTCAAAATAAATCATGACGTTGCGACAGAAAATCGCATCGAGTGGCCCTTTGTGAGGCCACGTCGACATCAAATTTAACTGCTTGAACGCGATGTGTTTTTGTAACAAGGGTTTTGCTTTTAGCAGTTCTTGCTTCGAGCCTTTTCCTCGAATAAAACCGTGCTTGAGTTCTTTGTCTGGAATCACCTTGCAGGCCTCAATGCCATAGGTGCCATTTCGGCCAACATCCAATACCTGCGTATCAAGGTCGGTGGCAAGAATGCGGCTATCATATGGTGAGGTGAGTAAACCATGCGCCGCTAAAGACGACGCAATGGTGTAGGGTTCCTCACCCGTTGAACACCCTGCAGACCATATTCGTATTCGATGTTTATTTTGCTGCTGCCATTCCGGTACCAACACATTGGACAGAAAATCAAAGTGATGCTTCTCTCTAAAGAACTGTGTTTTGTTCGTCGTAAGTGCATTGATAAACGCCACACGTTCGTCTAAATCACTGCGGACTAAATCAAAGTATTCACAAAAGTTATCTATACCCGTGCGGCGAAGCCGACGAGCAAGGCGCCCATAAACCATCGCCGTTTTGCGCTCAGAGAGCGATATCCCCGTCTCTCTGAGCATGAATTCCTGAATGTGGGTAAAGTCATCTGCGGTAAACTCAAATTCACGCTGCTCTTCAATTTGACAAAGCGCTTGAATAGCATCCACCGTCAGAACTCCTCCCAGTCATCTTGAGATGACACACTCGGCGGTACGGCTGCTGTGGTGCCATTTGCTACTTTCTTCGCAGCAGATGACTTCACCTTAGGGGGTGGGGGGGTAGGTTGACGAAAACTTTTAATGGGCTCTGCCGTCACAGCATTGAAGCCAGTACGCGCACTGTCCACTTGGAAGAATCCAATCAGATTCATCAATTCGCTGCCTTCATCACGAAGGGACTGACTCGCCGCAGAAGCCTCTTCAACTAAGGCCGCATTTTGCTGTGTCATTTCATCCATTTTCACAACGGCTTTTGATATTTCATCAATGCCTGTTGCTTGCTCTTGGCTCGCAGAATTGATTTTGCTAATGAGCAGAGTTACCTCGCCGACAGCGTCCACAATCTCGTTTAACACATCGCCTGATTCATCCACCAAACGCGAGCCTTCAGAGACTTTCTCCACACTGTCCTTGATGAGATCTTTAATTTCTTTCGCGGCGCCAGCACTGCGCTGTGCAAGGTTTCTTACTTCACCAGCCACCACGGCAAAGCCTCGGCCTTGCTCGCCTGCGCGAGCCGCTTCAACTGCCGCATTCAGCGCCAACAGGTTTGTTTGAAAGGCAATTTCATCGATCACACTGATGATGTCAGCAATCCGTTTACTTGCCTTATTGATTTCTCCCATGGCAGAAACGGCTTGTTTCACCACGCCACCGCCTTTCTGGGCCTTCGAGCTCGCATCTTGAGAAAGACGATTGGCGGAATTCGCACTCTCCGCATTTTGTTTCACCGTCGACGTCATTTCTTCCATGCTCGCGGCGGTCTGCTCTAAGCTGGCAGCTTGTTCTTCAGTACGCTCACTAAGATCACTGTTTCCATCCGCAATCTCACCCGACGCCGCAGCAACTCGTACTGATGATGCGGTGATTTTCTCAACCATGTCGCGAAGGTTAACAATAGAGGTATTCACCGCGGCACTAAGCTCAGCAAATTCACCTTTATAGTCTTCTGGCATGCTTACCTTGAGGTTACCATTCGACACTTCCGTCATAACTTCTCGGCAGGTATTCAGTGGCCCCACCATGTTATCAAGCAAGCCATTGATGCTTTCACTGAGGTTCGCCATGAACCCAGAGTACTTCGACGTATCCATTCGAGAATCGAGCAAGCCTTGAGACGCATCATTGATCAGCCCTTGGACCTCTCGTTGCCCCATCATCTGCTCGGTGATATCAACCCATTGCAATGCAGGACCGATATAGTTTCCACCGGGGTCGAACATCGCAATACACGTCAGTTCAAACTCCAATTCTTCCACTTTAATTTTCGCCGTAAACGGCAGTCGATCAGGGTTCGAAATAATGGAGCGTTGATGAGCGGGGTTTTTATGGAAGATATCAATATTTCTTCCAACCAAGCTCTCAACCGAAAAGCCAGGGAACGTTCTGCGTAGCTGTTCCTCGCGTTTTTGAAGAAGACGCTTAACGGCAGGGTTTAAGAAAAGAATGTTGCCATCCTTATCCGCCATCATGATGTTCGTTGTCATCCCTTCAACGGCAGACACAAGACGACCCACTTTCAACTCATTTTGGCGGATTTCAGTGACGTCTCGCCATTCAAGGCTGTTACCAATGTAATTGCCTTTGGCATCGGTGATGGCTGCTACATTGAGCTCAATGGTAAGCTCACTGACGCTGATATCTGTTTTATAAGGTAAGTTAGCCGGGTTCGACAAAAGCTGTCGTTGGTGCGCCGGATTCTTATGGAACTCATCAATACAGCGTCCCATCAACCATTCTCGTGTCGCCGTAAAGCCCGGCCATACATCTCTGAATGAAGGCTGGTGCTTATCAAACAGCGCCAAGGTTTGTTCGTTTACGTAGGTAATACTGAAATCTCGGTCAATCAGCACGATTGCTGTTAGAGACTGATCAATCGCAGCTTGTAGGCGAGAGCGTTCGTTATCTTTTTTGATGTCTTCGGTGATGTCGTCCCACTCTAAGGTGTTACCCACATACTCACCATTTGCATCGATAACAGCCCCCACGACAAGGCGCAAAGTGACATCCTCGATTTCAATGTTAGCCACATGAGGCAGGTTGTTGGGGTTCGACAACATTTTTCGCTGGTGCTCGGGATTCTTATGGAAAAGGTCAATGCATGTCCCTTCTATCCAGTCTTTTTCCGCACGGAAGCTTGGCCATTGTTTGCGAAAGAGTGCTTCGTGTTGCCTGAGCAACTCAACAGATTTTTTGTTGACGTAGAACACTTTAAAATCGCGATCTACCATCATAAGCGCGGTTTGAGCCGTGTCCAACGCTGAGACAATATGCGCCTTCAACGCACGCTCTTCGTTACGTTGCTGTTTCTCTACGGCTTTTTCTCTATTCCACCAAGACATAATCCTTAACCCTCGCTAACCAGCTCTGGCTGCGCTACTTCGTGCAACTCATCAAAATCAAAAAGTGTGTCCAATTGAATCAAGACCACATGCTTCCCATTAACCGAGGCGATGCCTTCAATAAACCGTTCATCAATTTTCACGTAACCCGGCGCGGCTTTAATTTGCTTTGCCGAAAGTTGATAAACTTCAGCCACCGCATCAACAATGATCCCTAACGATTGCCCTTCTTCATTACGAACAATCACAACCACCGTGGTATTGCCCAATGTGGCGGGTTCCATGTTGAATCGCTGCCTTAAATCGACAATGGGAATGTATTCACCACGAAGCTCAAGCACACCCAGTAGATAGCTTTCGCTGTTAGGCAGTTTCCTTACATCGGACCAACCTCGAACCTCTTTCACGTCGAGGATGTTCACACCATATTCTTCGTCATCAATCAGAAAACTCAGGAATTCTTTTGCTTCTTCAGCCATAGCCCCTCCTAATGCACCAACCCTTCAATATCGAGCAAGGCGTCGACATCAAGCAGGCTCATGACTTGGGCATCCACATTCAGCAGGCCACTCACAAAAGGCATGACTTGCGAATCACCAATCGGTGGAATCAAACTGTTGTCACCCATGTCTATCACGTCCGACACGGCATCAACAACGATCCCCATCATGCGGTTTCCCGCTGCTTCTCCGGCTCTCAAAATCAACACCACGGTCGTCGGTAAATACTCAACAACCCCAATGTTAAATCTCACCCTTAAATCCATAATGGGCACAATCATTCCCCGCAAATTGATGACACCGAGAATGAATTTGGGCGCACGCGGAATAATGGTGGGAGACTCCCACACTCGAATCTCCTCCACCGCTTTGATGTCCACGCCATAAAGTTCATGAGCGAGGTCAAAGCTCAAGAAATCCGAGCCTTTTAATCTGTCTGTACTTTCTGCTGTTTCTTGAGGCGCTGCTATCTGTTCAGTCATTGTCATCACCTATGCCGCTGCAATGTGGCTTTTGCTGTCGCCCACACGGCTCAAGAAGCCCGACATCAAGCCCTGCACATCCAAAATAAGGGAGACAGAACCATCGCCGAGGATGGTGGCACCAGATATGCCATTGACGCGGGTATAGTTAGATTCGAGGCTTTTGATCACCACTTGCTGCTGCCCGAGCATTTCATCCAGCAGTAATCCAACGCGATTCCCACCCGCTTCAACAAGACACAACAACTGCTTATCAAGCGCACCCGTTTCGCCCAGTTCAAATTCCTCTTTTAAACGAAGGATCGGAATGTTCTCTTCGCGCAGACGATAGAGTTCAACGCCCCCTGTCGCGACTTTCACGCGGTCAGATTCAATTTGGATCGATTCAATGATCGAAATAAGTGGAACCACAAAAACCTGATCCGCCAATTTGATGAGTTGACCATCCAAAATGGCCAACGTCAGAGGAAGACTGATGCGGAAGATGCTGCCTACATTCGGCTCAGAATCGACTTCAATGTGTCCACCTAGATCTTCGATGTTTCGCTTCACCACATCCATACCCACGCCGCGCCCCGAGACGTCAGACACTTGTTCTGCGGTCGAAAAGCCTGGCGCGAAGATCAGGTTATAGACTTGGTGATCGGACAGATCATCCAACGCCATGTCATGATGCAGTAAGCCTTTTTCAATGGCCTTCTTCCACACACGTTCTTTATTCAAGCCTGCGCCGTCATCACGCACTTCGATAACAATGGAGCCGCCTTGATGATAAGCATTAAGAGACACGCGACCCGTTTCAGACTTGCCGTTACTCAGCCGAGCTTCTGGCCCTTCTAAACCATGATCGACCGCATTTCTGACAAGGTGAACCAATGGATCGGTAATACGTTCGAGCACTGTCTTATCGAGTTCGGTTTGCTCCCCTTCAATGACTAATTCAACCGTTTTACCCAGTTGTGATGAGAGGTCGCGAATAAGGCGAGGAAAGCGATTGAAGGCAAAGCTAATAGGCAGCATGCGAATGTTCAACACGCTTTCCTGCAATTCTTTGGTGTTTTGAAGCAATTGGTCGAGACCGGCTTGGAGACGCTCAAGTTTGCTTTCGGAGAAATTTTGTCCCAACTCAGTGAGCATGGACTGGGTGATCACTAGCTCCCCCACCAAGTTGATCAAGTTATCGACTTTGTCGATTTCAACACGGATAGAAGATACCGCATCGGCTTTTGCAGCAGCCTTAGCAGGTGTTTTAGGCTTAGGTGGCACTGGCACGGCGGCGGATTCAGCCGCAGGTTCTGACGCGGCTTTCGACGTTTCATTCCCGCTAGCATCACTGCTTTCTGCGTGACCACTCCCAGAGGTATTCGTATCAAGTTTTGAAATGTCTAATGAGCATTCGTCTTCAACCCATTCAAAAATTTCTTCGATCAGGTGTTTCTCAAGCTCCCCATCAACCACGATGTGCCATTGGAGATAACACATCTCAGGTTCAAGTTCGCTAAAGATTGGAAGGTCATCGGTGATGCATTCGACGGAACAATGCACGCCAAGGTCAAAAAGCTCTCTAAGGATCCGAACAGGATCGTTTCCTGAAAAGAACATGTCTTTGTTAGGGATAAAACGAATAACCCAATCGCCATCACCTTCAGTAGGCGTTGCTTCGTCGCTCGTCGCGCTAGATTGCGCTTCGTCTGGGCTATCGCCACCAAGCAATTGATTGAGTTGCTTGGTGAGATCATCACGCAGTTCGTGGTCGAAATCAGCGTCTGTTTCATAGGCGACCAACATACTATTAATGCAGTCGCCACCTTTGAGGAGTAAATCAATGGTATCGGCATCAAGCCGACGTTTGCCCTCGCGGGCTTCGTCAAGCAAGGTTTCCATGACATGGGTAAACTGGCTAATTTCGTTGAGGTTGAACGTCGCACCACCGCCCTTTATTGAGTGCGCAGCACGAAAGATAGTGTTGATGATATCGAGATCAACGTCACCATCAGGGTCTAGTGCTAACAGTTCACGCTCAAGGACTTCGAGGTTTTCACGGCACTCCTCGTAGAAAATCCGGCGCAGTTGCTCCATGTCCAAAGCCATAGTTCTCTCCTAGGTGGAACACGCTTAGATCACGCGTTGCAGCGTCTTTAAAAGCGTATCTGGATTAAACGGCTTAACGATCCAACCAGTTGCACCGGCAGATTTACCCATGCTTTTCTTCTCCGCGGAAGTCTCCGTGGTAAGCATGAGAATAGGGGTGAATTTGTATTGAGGAACGGCACGGACTTGGCGAACAAACTCCAACCCGTCCATGTTTGGCATGTTAACGTCAGAAATGATCACGTCGTAATCGCCCGACTTCGCTTTTGATAGCGCTTCAGCACCATCATTGGCAGTTTCCACTTGATAACCCGCCTCTTTCAGTGTGTGGCTTACCATTTGACGAATTGAAACTGAATCGTCCGCAGCTAGTATTTTTCGCATGCTGTCACCCTAATTAACTTACGTGAAAAGCTATAAAGCAAAACCGTTTAAACCCAATGGCTCAACTAAACCCAACGTTCTTGCAGCACCCACTAATTCGCTCGAAGCTCCCTCCCACTGCCACTTGATGTTTTTTTCTTGGCAAAGATTTCGTGCAGTAAGTAAAAGTTGTAATCCCGGAGCATCAACACGAGAGACAGCGCTGCCATCAATAAGCAAACTGTCTGACTGCTCCAACTCGGCTTGCAGGCGCTCTTTAATGTCCATGACCTGCGTGATATCTAATTGCTCCCCTAATGCGAATCCCATGTCAGCATTCCTTCCGGTGCTTTTTTGGCTCTCACCATTTAGATTTATGTACCTGTAAGTGTAGCAATAATGGGAAAATTGATAGATTTTTAGTCAACTGATTTTATATTGAGACAAAAAATGTGGTTATTGCCTAAAATTTGGCAGGAGAAATCCGAGAACAAAGGAGAACATTGAAGGATTGATGAAGTGAATGGGTTCAATTCGGCACCAAATTGAATAATGCATCTAGGTTCACAGATCCAAAATACTGGTCAACAGAACACCACCCTGATTGAGATACACTCAAACAAGCCAAAAAAGCAGCAAACGAACTCTTTTCGCAATAATTTATTTTGACAAGATCACGCGAGTCCTATTTAATAGCGCTCGTTGCCTCGATAGCTCAGTCGGTAGAGCAGGGGATTGAAAATCCCCGTGTCGGTGGTTCGATTCCGCCTCGAGGCACCATTTTACAAGTAATCGCTTTTAGCGGTTACAAGGAAATGGGGCTCAGTAGAAGCAACATTTTCAAAGTTTGTGTGCCGGCTTAGCTCAGTTGGTAGAGCAACTGACTTGTAATCAGTAGGTCACCAGTTCGACTCCGGTAGCCGGCACCATCTTTACGAAAGCCTCATCCAAGGATGAGGCTTTTTCGTATCTGGCGTTTGGGAAATGAGATTGCGAGATTGCGAGATTGCGAGATTGCGAATCAGTGTGAGTTCGGCGTTAGCGAGCCTGTAACAGATTCTGTGTAACTGCCATTTAGTTAATATGCTTTTCGAGGCGTTCCCCGAACTCGATAATAAATCGACTCATCGCCTGACGCCAGTTTCGAATCGGCATCGTCCATTTCTTGCTGGCGTCCTTGATGGCCAGGTAAACCATCTTCCTTGCCGCATCATCACTTGGGAATACCTTTCGCTTTTTGATAGCCCTACGGATAACGCTGTTGAGCGATTCAATCGCATTGGTGGTGTATATCGCTTTGCGAATATCATCAGGATAATTGAATAACGTATTAAGGTTTTCCCAGT
>NZ_FOWR01000069.1 GCF_900115495.1 Enterovibrio norvegicus DSM 15893
GAATACCCTTGGTCAATGACCAAACAGGCTGCTTCCAGTTTAAATTCAGCGGAGAATGAACGACGTTGTCTTGTCATGGAACACCTCTTTCTTTAGTGGTGACTTTACCACCTTAAATGGTGTCCGGGATCATTAAACCACTACAAACGACTTTTACTTAGCACTACGTTGAAGTGAGAGCAAAACCTTTGTTTTAAACACACTAAACTGTTCATTGTCCCAAACTGGAATTGCCAGTTTCTTCTTTTCAGAGTCGGAATAATCAACAACAACGATAACCATATGATACGGAACCACATGACCATAGAAACAATGTTCTGGGTTTAGGTACTTAAACTGAACCATTACCTGTTTCGTTGATTTATCCATATTTTCTAATGACCGTTCTACATCAGACTTTGTAAATGGAACTACAACCTCACGAATGAAAGTAGAAAAATAACTTCTTGTTAACTCATCGAGTTCTGATAAATCATTCCCTACTTTTTTAAGCTTTTTAATTGCAATAGCGTCCATAGTAATGACCAACCTCTTAAAAAAAGTACGAGCCTGACATGGCGACAGGAAAGTTTGACAAGAATGCGTAGGACTGGTGGTTGTTAACACCGTCAACAATGATGTCTCCCTTGTGTCTCTTGCAAAGATACACGAGACAGTCAGTCAAAAATTTCCTATCCCCTTTAAATGTCTCTAAAAAGAAGCTGTTAGAGAGCTTAACGCCATCACAGAGATCCAAAACATGTTCTGGAAAAAGCATGAGTCCCATACCTGCATTCACGTACACTCTTGAGAAGCCTGACTCTTTGAGCCTCTTACAAGACTCGAATAACATGCCATTTTCTAAACAACGATCATCGACATCTAAGAAAATATCAATATCAAACTTTTGGGCGAAATTCTTGACGTTTTGAGGATTAATACTTCCAACGCTATGAATTGCATCTAAAGATAACTTTGAGTTAACACCAAATCTTAGTGCTCTATGCATGTCTCGCTTTACTTTCCTTGCTGATTTGTAAGTGCGTAATATATAGCCGCAAATCATATCAACAGAATCATCAAAATTTGGCGCAAACAAATTCGGCAGTGCCATTTGGTAGTCGTAGCCTATTATGGCGTGATGAGTAACCCTTTTATAAAATAAGCCTTTACTAGGAATAGCCATTAATCCACCCATTTATTTTTTCTAATATTATAAAATCGCAACATCAATACATGCTAATAATTTATGAATGGATGTGAAAGTTTTTGTTTGTAGGAATATACTCACAAAAAACGAAGTAAAGCTTATAACTATCACTGCTTTAGGAGTTGGCTTACAAGAAGTGGGATTTTTCCCACAAAGATGAAGTTACAATTTCAAAACCTAGTAAATTATAATGCAACCCAAAAAATACAGAAAAAGGAAAAGGCATTGATGAGTGTTGGCTTTCATAAACATCAAATTTGCAAAATACACATTTGTCTAATACGTTAATTGTAGTCAAATGCAATAAAATAGAACCTAAATACCGAGACGCATTGCCGTCGTGGGAGAACACCAAGCGGCACTTGTCATCTTTAAAAAACATCAACGCGCAACAATCAAGCCCAACTACGGAAATATGTCATGGTCCATAGGCATCAAAAGACATCCTTTACGACGTTACTTATGATGTTGAACGCTTTACTGGCTTTTGTACTGTATAGCTTCTCCATCCCTTCTTTAGCGTTAACTACACAAAATTCGGAAATTGTGCAAAAAGACGATATCGAGAATCTGCATTTCGGCGTACTTAACAGTGACTACAATTCTAGCCGGACAAGAGGCTCATCTTTAAATATCGATATCCTTGAAGATTTCGGTACCGCGCTGGGAAGAAACTACAATATCACTGAATATGACAGCCTGGTTTCGTTGGAAGCTGCACTCAACAATAGTGACATCGATGCTGCGCTCAGCAACCGAGGCATCTTTGATGCGATGGAGACAAACGCAAAGCTCTACATGACCGACCCTGTCTATAAAGAGCTTCGCGTTATCTTTCTCTCTGACAACACAAAGTATGTCGACAACAGCTCTCTCGATCAAAAGCGATGGATATGTGTAAAAAACAGCATCGCCTGCGATCTCATCCTGAAAAAAGGCTACAGCAACATTCAGTTAAGCAACAGTTATGAACAGATGTTCAAAACACTGAGAGAGGGCGAAGCAGACGCTACTATCACAACCGCTACCTCGCTGCTTACAAACTTAAGTAATAAAGAACTGAGTCGAGGATTGACCGTCTTTGATATTGATTTAGGGCTTAACAAAAAAACGATCGCAACGACGAACAAACAATTAGCCATACAGCTCAATGGCCTTATTAAGGACATAAATTCTGATAGTACTAGCGGCAACTTCAAATCTTTAAAGATCTTTAGTTTCAGTGAAACAAGTTATCTGAAACTGCTCAAGTTCCCACACATAAAAACCGTAGTGAAGTACTCCCTTCCTGAGGGGCTATTTCCAATATCTTACAAGAACGATAACTCATCCAAAATGGGCGGCTACGTCAGAGAGTTCCTAGAGGATATTGAGGATGTAAGCATCGTAAAATTTAAATACGTGCAGTCTGAAGGAAGAAACATCGACCTGATGCTCTCACAAGGGGTTATCGACCTTATCCCCGTCTACTTCAGCAACAAACTCGACGATCTCGGCTTTTTGGTAACCAAGCCTTACCACAGTCTAGAGCTTGTAAAAATCACACTCGACGGGGACGAAGACAACGCGACGGTTGGTATACCGATGATCTTCGATTCAGTAAGAAAGCCTAGCGAAAGTACTGTACTGTTTACCAGCTACTTCGAAACAATCAGAGCGCTAGAGCAAGGAGTTATTGGCTCGGCTATCGTGGACAGTGATCTCATTAAACAAGATATTTCCGAGCAAGTCGTATCTACTGATGAGAATTTTGCGCCGAATAACGTTGACATCACGATGGCGACAAGGGAAGACAGTGAAAACTTATTTGGGTACCTCTCAACAATCCTCAGTGCCTATAGCCAAGAGTACTTCGATAGGCTCAAGGGCAATGAAACACTGCCCGAAGTTCAATATGGGATCGATGAAAAGACATTGCTGCTTTACGTCCTTATCGTTGTCACTCTTTTGCTCGTCGTTTCAATTATCGTCATCTTCCGCATACGCACACTGAATAAATTGGTGTTAGACACCAGCAATGAGGTGAACACAACGAAAACAGTCATGGCGTCGAGAAGTGAGTTTTTGGCCATCGTCTCTCACGAATTGAGAACCCCCATATCAGCCATGATTGGTCTGTTAGAGTTGCTTGGGAGCCGCTTGTCTGAAAAGGAAGATAAGCTCTTAATACGTAACGCAACTATCTCGGCAGAAAAGCTGGAACGCCATGTTAACGACATCTTAGACTTTTCGAAAATAGAGGCAGGAAAGCTCCAACTTGAAAGTCGACCAACCAATATTTTTGAGGAACTGAGCGTCGTATTCAGACCATTTGATGCTCAGGCAAAGAAGAAGCACATTGATTTCATCGTCAAATGGAAAGAAACACCCTACCTACTTTTTGATATTGATATGTTTCGCGTCGGGCAAATTGCCACGAACATCCTATCTAATGCCATAAAATTTACCGATGAAGGACGCGTCGTCGTGTCGGTAGATGCAGAACGTGACGGCGTCACGGTAATTGTCAAAGATACTGGCTGTGGGATTGAAAAAAGTAAGTTAGGTGAGATGTTTCAGCCCTATGTGCAAGCAAATAGCTCTATATCGAGAAAGTATGGCGGCACAGGGTTAGGGATGACGATTGTCGCTAATCTGGTGAAGTTAATGAACGGAACCATCGAAATTGAAAGTGAGCCAGAACAAGGGACTAAAGTGTCATTTTTTATTCCATCTATTGGCACGAAGATCGACAAGTATGACGGTACGACTATCGACGTCCCTATCGCAGTAAAAAAAGAACTAGCATGGGGCAAAGTACTCGGCGTGACTATCACTTACGACACAATAAGCCAAGTTGAGGCCAACAAAAACTTCTACCTCGATGGTTTTTTCCAACTCTTGGAAAACAAAGAAAATGTATCGGGCTCTACAAGCACAAGTAACGTAGGGAAGCTAAAAGGCAGTGCTCTCGTTGCGGAGGATGACCCAATCAACAGAATGCTGATGAAACGCCAGCTTATTCAATTGGGGGTTGATGTCACCTTGTCGAAAAATGGCTACGAGGCCCTGACGAAACTAAAAGAAAGTCCAGACGCTTACGATTTCCTCATCACGGATTATCGAATGCCAGTTATGGATGGCGTAACGCTTTCAAAAGAAATTCGCTCGAGCATTACAGCTTTCAAAGAGAAGCCAATCCTGCTGTGTACGGCAGAGGACTCGAGACTCACTAACTTGGACTCAAATCTAAAAAATTTTGACGGCTTCATCTACAAACCCGTTAGGTTGGCCTCGCTATTCAACGTATTGGCCAAACACATTACCGCGAGTGACAAGCTTATCGTCATTGAGGAGGAACACTCAGCGCAAACTGAAGAAATAAACAAGGACAGGTATATCAACGCTATCTCACAAGCATTTAATGATGTGGATGTGCTGGAAATCGTCAAGGTATCTCATCTTACTTTTGTGGAAGAGTTAGCTAAGATTGAAGAAAGCGAATCAATTGAAACGAAAGAGCATGCTCACAAGCTCAAAGGTTCGGCAAAAGCACTGAATCTAAAGGAGTTAGCCGAGCACGCAGACAATGTACTTAACAGTAAATCTGTAGAACTAGAAAAAGAAAACATGTTACGGCTCAAGAATGAGTTGAAGAATATTATTGAGTGTTTCCAAACGTGGCTTGATAAGGAGTACGGCAATGAAAGTGCTAATAGTAGAAGACGATAAAATACAGGCCACAAGACTTAAAATGCAATTGTCTCACCTTTCCGAGTCAGACATTCACTTCGCAGAGGATGGACTTGAAGCCATAGATGTATGTAGAAAAATCGATATCGACCTGCTGTTCTGTGACATCCAGATGCCAAGAATGGACGGCGTGTCGTTTCTTTCAAAACTTAACAAGATCTCTCCTGACGTAGGTATTGTGATTTTTAGTTCAGTTGAAGACGCCATCCTAAAGATCACTTTCGATATGTGTAACATGGCTGGATTCGAGTTTGTTCGTGCTATCCAAAAACCGATATCAGATTCGGTGTTGGAAAACATCGTGCTCGAACACTCGAGCTTTATGAGTAAGAAGAACGCACATTCCTCACCTCAGATTCAAATCGGTTCGCGTGATGTGTTTGATGGATTCGAGAATGACCGGTTCTTCTGCTTTTATCAGCCTCAATTTAATCTCTCAAACGGCAACTTGTCGGGTGTTGAAAGCTTGGTCCGTTTCTCTCACCCGGAATATGGCGTACTTGGGCCACTCCATTTTATGGACCTGATTGGTGATCTTGGATGTAAAAACCAACTCTTTGAGATTGTCTTGGACAAATCAGTGAAGCTGATGGCGTCAATGAGCAAGGAGTTGAAACTTTCTGTAAATTTCTCTCAAGAGTGCTTAGAGACGGATATCTATGATTTAGTGATAGCAACCTGCAAAAAATATGACTTCCCGCTCAATAAGCTCACACTCGAAATGACGGAAGAAGATGTCTATCAATGCTCGATTGATTCCTTGGCTAATTTGGCCCGTTTGAGGGTTTCAGGTGTAGGGTTAGCCATTGATGATTTTGGTACTGGTTTTGCTTCGTTAAGTCAGCTCGTACAACTGCCTTTCACTGAGCTAAAAATTGATAAAGCGTTTCTAGAAAACATACACAGCAACTATAAAAACAAGCAGATCACTGAGATCTGTCTTTTGCTTGCGCATTCGTTGGGGCTCCACTGTGTTGTTGAAGGTATCGAGAATGAAGAGGCTTACTTGTTTGCAAAAAGAATAGGCATCGATACTTGCCAAGGTTACTACACATCCAAACCTATTGGCGCACCGGATCTTTATTCTTTGTACCAGAAACATAAGTGCGCTGAGCTAGGAAATCAGTTTTCACAAAGCAAGAGTTTGAAATCTGTTTATTTTGATATCGACAATCAACGCTCTACCCCACTTGTTAAGCTAATTAAAAAGCACGACGAGCTGATAGACACGATACAAGTGAACACAACAGACGAAGTCTCAACACAACTTAGGGACAATGCAATTCAATCCTTGATCATTGAAAGCGAAGGATTGTCGAGCCCAGAAATTTCTGATGTCATTACACATGTGAAAGCGTTTTATCATGGGCCAATTTTCGTATTACGGCCATTTTACGAAGAAGAAAATGATGAGCTTAAGGAAGAAGACAACAATATCTTATACATCAGGAAATCTCGAACGGTGACAGAAACCTCTAACGCCATATATAACGCGATGACTGATACCTACGAGTCTTCTTCAAACTTAACGACGCTGTTTTCGAAACTGTCGAGTCGCGAAGCAACCGTTGCGGAGTACATTTTGGCAGGGTACACCAACAAAAAAATCTCAAACGAGTTAGATATCAGCCAAAAAACGGTGAGTACCTATAAAACGAGAATACTGAGCAAACTGAATATCAATTCAATGTTTGAGCTCGTCAAGATCTTCAATATTGTGAACTAAAATTAGACAAAATCTGAAAGCGTAAAATGGCCTCAATCAATGAGGTCATTTTTATTTTTAAGAAAGAAACAAAGGTAAAGCTACAAAGTTATCGAACATCCATCGATGTTAATATCACTTTTGAGAACCCCGCCACTTCCACCTTCTTATTCATGCTACCTCATCCTATTTATAAGCACTGTTATTCCACTGTACTTATCGCTTTCTTACAAAAAAGAAATTATTTGACAACAAATTCCCAGAAAATAGCTGTGAACATTTAATCGATGTTTAAAAATCGTAACAAAAAAATCACTCACAGGAGGTGAAGACAAGTGAGTCTTAAGCGAACGAGAAATATTCTGGGTATGATGATGCTATCTCTTTTTGCCAACAATTCGATGGCGGTAGAGTACGTATTTTTATCTAGCACAGCACCATTCCAGGCACTTGTGGAAGGTCTCAGCCCCAGAGGAAATAACCACAATATAATGAGTGCCGCCAGACGTGAGAGTCCCTCAAGCGTTTTAGTTGGTGTGGTTCCATCTGATGAAGAAAGAATGATTCAGTCTTTCCCGCCAATAGCAAACAATGGCCACTTTACCACCGTGCGAGTAAATTTTAGTAACAGTTTGCAAAGCTCAGCTGAATCATATCGCTTTGCTTATGAGCAGCGAACAGCGTCTCTCATTGCGATGAGTGATCAATTTGCAGCAGTTGCGGGACTCCTGAGTATAGATAACATCAGAACGCCACAAGCCACTGCGTTCACACAATCTATATTAGGTGTCGCCGACTATAGCCCACGTTTAATGGCAGCTCAGTTGACGCTATTAGAATTGCTGGAACTAGAGGAAGCTTATCGACGTGCACTAGCTAGGCCATATGCCACGTATATGTATTCTCAGATTCATCCTGAATCTGTAATTCAAGTTTCTCAATGGGTATGGAACCGTGAACATAATGCTTGGAGAAGAGGGCTACATTACACCGTTCCATCGGGGGCAGTTACACAAACTCCTGTAGCAGCGTCTCTTAACCCTGTAGAAAATCAACCACAGATGGGTTCAATTGGTTTCAATGTATCTTTACCTCAAATACATGATTTAGACGACTTTCTGGAAAACTTAGAACAACCAACGGATGTGATGACGGCCTGTACGCTTCCTTATTCCAGCAGTTCAAGAGTTATTCGTTCACTGTCGGAGTTATTTCCATGCGAAGGTTATTCAATGAATTACTTTGGATACTTTCACACAAAGTTTGTTGTCGCAGCTAATAGTACATTTTTCTTTTAAATTTAAGGGGAGGTTTACGATTTATATTTACACACATTAGAAGTATTAAACGAATCATCACAACTCTAGTTAGCTCGAATTGCGAGTAATTATTTACCACAAAAAAGGAAAATAAAGTAATGAAAAAAATGTTTTTATTGGCAATCTTCTTGACCTCACCTTTACAAGCATTTGCAATGACGGACTGTGTAACACAGAAAGCCATTCAATGGATTCGAGTGGGAGAAACAGAAAATCAAGACTTTAACAATAACAAGCAAACCATAGTCGTAAAATTTAGTGGTATCGAACAAGAAAAACTCTTGGATATTTATATGAACCTAGATGACTATCAGGGTCCGCCAATTCTTGGATTACTAAACAGCGCGATGAACATTGGAAATATTGTGACAGTCCGAGACAGCAGAGACTCATGTACAAGTTTCGACCAAGTGGTTGTACACAAACCAAACTACGAATAAACCCGAGATATAGTAAAGGGGGATGCCCCCTTTACTAGCCATTACATATCCTTAGGGATCTCAAGCTTACAGAAACCAATCTTACTTCACTACACCACAAACGATCCGAGAACCACCACCACCTAATTTTGCTGGGTGATCAGAATGGTTGTCCCCGCCCGCATGAATCATAATCGCCTTTCCATTTATGTCACTTAGCTTCACACGAGGTGCTAAAACGGGTACATCGGCCTTACCGTTGCTATCAACATACAATCCAGGCAAATCTCCTAGATGGTTGTCATCTGTCCAAGGAAAACCATGCTGACCTGTGTGTTCAGGATCGAAATGACCGCCAGCAGCCCCACCAACAACCATCTTTCCATTTTTCAAACTACTCTCACAAGAACCGTTCGAGTGAAGATGAAAGCCATGCATACCCGGAGTAAGCTTTTCTAAGTTTGGCGAAAAAACAGTCCCATATTTGTTTTCACTCACTTGAACTACGCCGACTACCTGACCAGAGTTCAAATCAACCATCTCAACCGACTTCATTTCCGCAAACGCGTTAAACGTCATTAATGTTAACGCAGCGAGCAAAGGTGCTTTTTTCATCATTTGTATCCTTTCGTTTGTCATTATTTTCATGCATATCGTTGGACTTTATTCTAAGTAATGCGGTCTTACTCCTTACTTTCTATTAAAAATATTAATTATCAGGAAAACCATCACCAGATTATTCGCAAGGTATTAAATAAATAACCATACTTATCACTATAAATATGTCTCAAAACTAAAATATCAATAACGTGAAAACACATCCCCCTTCCACCCCAACGAACTTACTTACCGACTTGAATTTTCGATGTATCTAGTATCTTTTTTGATACATCTTTTCATGTTCTTTTCGATGTAATGTGCTCAAGGAACCACAAAATAGTTCTATCTAATGAAACAGAAAAGAAAAATAAGAGAAAAGTAATGAGTAAACTTGTACTAAATGCTAAAAATAGAAATGAAATTGGTACTGGCGCATGCCGCAGGCTACGCAAGATGGGACTTATTCCAGCAACACTTTATGGCGCGGATAAGGCCGCAGTTTCAATTTCAGCCCGCAATACCGAAGTAACACATGCAGAAATTAACCATAAGCTTTTCTACAACATCATCCATTTGAATATCGATGGTGCTCTTGAATCTGTTCTCGTGAAAGACGTACAACGACACCCTTTTAAACCGTTAATTCAGCACTTGGATTTTCTGCGCATCAAACAAAACGAGGCAGTGACAATCACGATGACGATAAACGTCTTAGGTGAAGATGAGTTGGTGAAAAAAGGGCTGGTGGCTAACAAGGTCATTCAAGACATTGAGGTTTCTTGTTTGCCTTCAGATTTGCCAGACCAAATCAGTGTAGACCTTTCAGAGCTAGGTGCTGGCGACAAAGTACTGTTGAAAGACCTGAACCTAGCGGAAGGTATTGAAATTGTGAGTATCCAGTCAAACGAAGAAGCCGCTGACTGGGCAGTTATCGTCGTCGACTACCCAACTTTAGAAGAAGTAGAAACAGAACGCGATGATGAAACTGAAGCTCAAGACACAGAGAACTAAGACAAACTAATCTTCAAAGCCGCTATCTAATTGGCGGCTTTCTCTATTCATTCCACGTTATCTTGTGAGGAATTATGTTTAGAAGCGTAGGAGATTTCGAAAACATCGCTCAGGTGGAGTTCGCAAAAATTACAATTGTCGTACGTAACAAATACGCCCCCAAATTCATGCAACTCAGAGAATACGGGGTACCAGATGATACGCTACGAAATGTCGGTGTCACGACCCGAGGCAGAATGACAGACGAAGGATGTTATCTAGAGTCAATGACGCTAGCCCGTGCTTTTTTTGAATATGTAAGAGCTCAATTAAGAAAACATCAAGACATTGAGATCTTTGATATCAGAATTCATGTGGCAACATCCACACAACCCGGCTTAGAAAGCAAACGGCGCAAGGATTCTGAAGAAGTTCGTATGGTGCTTAAACGAGCGTTGGACAAATTTAACAAATCAACCCAACGAGCTACTCGGCGGGCTAACAATAAACGTTCAAATTTACCAATAGTCCTACCAAACAGAGTCCTCTAGACCGAAAATTAGTGCCTGTCAGGATCGTTTCTACAATAAACAACCGAATCTTCTGACAGGCACCTTTCCCACCATCCCCTATTCGTGGAAGCTATTTTTGCTCTGCGTTTACTGGTTCATTTTGAATAGCCACCGACTCAGTAGACACCTTTGAGCCTTTCTTCGTACTGCTTTTCATACTCTACAGGTGACATTTGGTCGTTGGAACCGTGCCGACGTTTTACGTTGTAGAACATCTCAATATATTCAAAGATATCCATACGTGCTTCTTCTCTCGTTGAGTAGATTTTTCGCTTGATACGTTCTCGTTTCAATAACTGAAAGAAGCTTTCAGCAACAGCATTGTCATGACAGTTGCCTCTGCGGCTCATACTTGACTCCAAGCCATGCTGAGTCAGGAATTTATCCCAATCATGACTGGTGTACTGACTGCCCTGAT
>NZ_FOWR01000006.1 GCF_900115495.1 Enterovibrio norvegicus DSM 15893
CCCGAGCTTATATCTGAACAATTAACCGACTGGTGTAAAGCTCATGATATCGAGCTTATATATATCCAGCCTGGCAAACCTCAACAAAATGGATTTGTAGAGCGCTTTAATGGCTCATTCCGCCGGGAGTTCCTCAATGCCTATTTGTTTGAATCCATAGAACAGGTTAGAGATATGGCATGGGTGTGGATGTGTGATTATAACGAAGAACGTACCCACGAAAGCTTAGGAAACATCCCTCCGACCGAATACCGGAGGAAATTGGAAACCTCTAGCTATGCATTGTCTCGCTAAAGGGGAAGTGGACAGTACCACTTCCAAACATTAATCCAATATTAGGTAGCGCATGCGTTGAAGCTCCAACTGAAAATTCAAAAATATGATAGTTGGGGTCTGTCACTTTGTCTGGGATGGTTTTAATATGCGAAACATCAATATCAAAGAGTGAATTGTTACTCACTTCATCTACTATGTACCTACCGCTCATTAAGCCTCAATAGTCCTTTTGTAATGCAATGCCGAATTCAATACTTCATAAATCTAGTGGGACAGGCACCTCAACGAATAAAAACATAAACCTACTGACGTTCCTTCACACCACACCCTTTCAACACCAGCCCAACTAAAAAGGTTTCGGCATCTTTGAAGTCATCGTCTTCGAGTGCATATTTTCCGCTGACTTGGCAGATTTGCCAGTTGAAGTCGGCATAGGTTTGAGTGGATGACCAGAGCATAAACATCAGGTGTTTTACAGGCACGGGATCAATCCTGCCTTGTTCTATCCAACGGTCGAATTTGGACAGCATCATTTTGGATTGATCCATCAAGGCTTCAGCGATATCGCTGGGTAGATGTGGCGCACCGGCCATGACTTCTGCAGCGAAAGTTTTTGATGCCGCAGCATGGTCGCGCGATATTCGCAACTTGGTGCGAATATATTGGGTGAGTGCTTCTTGTGGGTCTTCCAGTTGTTCGATGGGCAAAGAAGCTTGAAGCAAAGGCTGTGTCACGCTTTCTAACACGGCGCGATAAAGCTTGTCTTTGCTACTGAAATAGTAATAGAGGTTGGGCTTTGGAATCTCGGCTCGCAGCGCGATCTCTGCTGTCGTGGTGGCGGCATAGCCTTTTTCTGCAAACAAGAGGCTAGCGACTTCAATGATTTTTTCCTGATTCTTCGCTCTGATCCGAGACATTATCCCTGCATGGGTGAGTAAGCCATGCTTCAACTGTAATGAATCACGGAAGATTCATCCAGCCTAAGGCGTTAATACCCCAACAGATTCGCGGCATTCATCGTTGTTTTCACTGGTTGATAACGAATTGTATGCGTTTGCCTCATCCAAGAAGCATGATTTGGCGTGTGTTGCATCTTGCCAGAAAAAGGCCCGGACCTATCAGTACCGGGCAAAGCTTACATGGGTCTCGGTAAAGATCATGTTTCAGAAGGGTATTTAGCGAATACTGTGGTTAGATAAGGTTTCTATGGCTTTTACCATGGCGGAGTGATCCCAACTCGCGCCACCTTGTTCTGCACATATCTCAAAAAGCTCTTGGGCTTTTTGCGTATTAGGTAATGCCACACCTAAGGAAGCAGCACCAGTTAGAGCGAGGTTCAGATCTTTTTGATGAAGTGCGATTCTAAAACCTGGATCGAATGTACCTTGGACCATACGTTCACCGTGCACTTCCAACACCTTAGAATTGGCGAACCCACCGAGCAAGGCTTCACGGATGCGCGCCGGATCAGCGCCTGCTTTGGAGGCAAACACCAAGGCTTCCGATACTGCTTCAATGTTCAGTGCCACGATGATTTGATTGGCAACCTTACACACTTGTCCCGCACCACAGTCGCCTACAAGATTAATGTTTTTCCCCATCGCGCCGAACAAAGGCAATGCGCTGTCGAAGGTGTCAGGAGCGCCGCCCACCATGATGGTCAACGCGGCATTGATTGCGCCAACCTCACCGCCAGAAACTGGCGCATCAAGGTAGTCTGCACCCAATGCTTTAACGCGTTCTGCAAATTGTCGAGTCTCTATGGGCGAAATCGAACTCATATCAATCACGGTTTTGCCTGCAGCTAACATGGCATCGATGCCATCATCCCCGAACAGCACGTCTTTAACTTGAGGCGTGTCTGGCACCATGATAATGACGAAATCCGCATGCTCAACGGCAAGTCTATTACTTGGAAAACGTTTTGCACCGCCGTCAACAAGGGATGTTGGAGCCGGTGAGCGTGCTTCAGAGAGATGCAATTGATAGCCCGATTTTTGCAGGTTTTTCGCCATCGGCTTACCCATGATGCCTGTACCAATAAATGCAATTGTGCTCATCTTACTGCTCCTTATTCACGTCGTAGTCGTTAAGCCACGTTAGGCCCACTTGTGTCGATCTTTTGGGTTTGTATTCACACCCTACCCAGCCGTCGTATTCCATGTCATCAATGCATGTAAACAAGTAGTGATAATTGATTTCCCCTGTTCCTGGTTCGTGGCGGCCTGGGTTATCTGCAAGTTGGATATGACGAATATCCTTTACGTTTTCCTGCATGGTTCTGGCGATATCACCTTCCATGATTTGCATGTGATAGATGTCGTATTGAATGAAGAGATTTGGACTGCCAACCGCCTTGCGAATATGCTGCGCTTGCGTGGTGGTTGTGAGGAAAAACCCCGGTATGTCACGCGTGTTTATGGCTTCAATCAAGAGAGTGATGCCCTCAGCTTCCAATGCATCAGCGGCGAACTGAAGGTTTGCAATAAAGGTCGCTTCCGCCGCTTCATGCGTGACGCCAGATGGAACAATGCCCGCAAGACAATTCAATTGATGACACCCCAGCACCTTGGCGTACGCAATGGCGACAGGGATGCCTTGTCGAAACTCCTCAACACGGGCTGGGTCGACGGCAATACCTCGATCACCTTTCCCCCAATCTCCTGCGGGGAGATTAAACAAGACTTGTTGTAACTGATGCTTCTCCAGTTCTGATGCGATGTCTAAGGCATTTTCCTCATAAGGGAAGAGATACTCGACACCTCGAAAACCCGCTTGGGCGGCGGCACTAAAACGCGCCATGAAAGGTAACTCTGTAAATAACATCGAGAGATTTGCGGTCAATTTTGGCATTGCGATGTCCTTATTCTGTGGCTGCGATAACACTGAAACGCGGTGCCACACAGTCCGATTTATCCTGAAACGAAAAGATGCGTTCTATTTGCTGGCGGCAAGTGCGGTCGGTGCATCCGCCAGCGATTCAGCCAGAGATTCAAACTCATTAATCGCATCGATTTCCGTTCCCATGGCGATGTTGGTGACCTTCTCAAGCATGATCTCCACCACCACGGGCACACGGTGTGTCTTCATCAGCCGTTTTGCTTCTTCTAGCGCGGAAGCAATGTCTTCCGGGTTTGTTACACGAAGCGCTTTACAGCCCAAACCTTCCACCACAGTGACATGATCGACACCGTAATCAGCATGTTCATCGACGTTTTGGTTTTCAAACGCCAGTTGCACGCAGTAATCGATATCAAATTGACGCTGGGCTTGTCTGATTAAGCCAAGGTAGGAGTTATTGACCAACACATGGATGTACGGGAGGTTAAACTGCGCACCCACCGCCAGCTCTTCAATCATGAATTGGAAATCATAATCACCGGATATCGCCACAATATCGCGTTCTGGATCCGCAGCTCTCACACCCAGAGCGGCGGGAACTGTCCAACCTAATGGGCCAGCTTGGCCACAATTGATCCAATGTCGAGGCTTGTACACATGAAGAAACTGGGCCGCCGCGATTTGTGAGAGGCCAATGGTGCTGACGTAGCAAGTATCACGATCAAACACGCGATTCATTTCTTCATAAACGCGCATGGGTTTTACGGGTTGCTCTGTATAGTGGGTTTTTCGCAGCATCGTTGCTTTACGTTGCTGACAAGCTGATACCCAAGCGGTGCGATCTTCAAGCTTGCCTGCTGCACGCCATTCTTTGGCCACTTCGACTAACAGTTCTAGTGCACGGCCAGCATCTGAAACAATGCCAAGATCAGGGCAAAATACGCGGCCAATTTGTGTCGGTTCAATGTCGATATGAATAAATTGTCGACCTTGGGTATACACATCCACCGACCCTGTATGCCGGTTCGCCCAGCGGTTGCCGATACCAAACACCAAGTCAGATTCAAGTAACGTCGCATTCCCATAACGATGGGCTGTTTGGAGACCCACCATGCCCACCATCAATTCATGATCGTCAGGAATGGTTCCCCATCCCATTAAGGTTGGAATAACAGGCACACCTGTAATTTCTGCAAACTCTTGCAGCAGTTCAGCGGCATCCGCGTTTATCACTCCGCCGCCAGAGACCAACAGCGGTTTCTCAGACGCATTTAACATCTCAAGCGCTTTTTCGATTTGTCGACGTGTTGCTGAGGGTTTGTAAGCAGGTAATGGCTCGTAACTATCAATATCAAATTCAATTTCAGCCAATTGCACATCAATCGGCAAATCAATCAGAACAGGCCCAGGTCGGCCTGAACGCATAACGTGAAACGCATGCTGAATTGCACGTGGCACCTGCGCTGGTTCAAGTACAGTCGAGCACCACTTGGTGACAGGCTGCGCAATGGATTCGATATCAACCGCTTGAAAATCCTCTTTATGTAAACGTGCGCGTGGCGCTTGGCCTGTAATACACAAAATAGGAATAGAATCAGCTTGAGCAGAATAGAGCCCGGTGATCATGTCAGTGCCCGCAGGTCCAGAGGTGCCAATACACACACCAATATTGCCGGGGTTTGCACGGGTGTAGCCCTCCGCCATGTGTGAAGCCCCCTCGACATGACGCGCTAGGATATGCTCAATACCCCCACCCAGCTTTAACGCCGAGTAAAACGGGTTAATAGCAGCACCAGGAACACCAAACGCCTTGGTAACACCTTCCTTTTTCAGCACCGCGATAGCAGCATCAATGGCTCTCATCTTCGTCATCACACACTCCAATTGTATACAATATCAATTTACATTGTATTCTTAGATCGATTAGCGATGATCATCAAGTGTTTTTTAACGCAATCTTAACTTTTCACTCGCACTGCATTTCATCGTGAACCACTAAGTCTCGGATTTATTGAGATAACCACCTATTTAACCTCTATAAACCATAAATTTTTCACACCATGCAACGTGATAAATGTTATCAATTTGTTTTGATTGTTTACGTGTTATCCGATATAACCGTATCGTTACACTTGTTTAAATGTATACAAATATAAAAACAATATGAGGCTTACAAATGGATCATGAAACAACATCAGAAAAAGACATGTGCTCTACACCACCTTCAGCAAAACACTCTCCCTCTCACATAGAGCAACGCATGATCGTGACAGGTTCAGCCTTCAATAAAGAGGCAGAGTCGGTTCTTTCGGACGAAGCACTTTCGTTTGTGGAATTGTTGGTCGAGACATTTGGGCTTCGCCTTGAAGCGCTTCTCGAAAAACGCCTAGAAACACAAGTATCGTTTGACCAAGGACAGCTCCCTGACTTTCGAAAAGACACAAAAGCCATCCGAGATAGTACCGCTTGGCGCGTCTCACCGATTCCAAATGATTTACTGGATCGTAGAGTCGAAATCACAGGGCCAATTGATCGAAAAATGGTGATTAATGCACTAAATTCCGGCGCAAATGTGTTCATGTGTTGCTTTGAAGACGCAACATCTCCCACATGGGAAAACATGGTGAATGGTCAAATCAATATGAGAGCCGCGAACGATGGCTCTATCACACACCTTGACCCTAAAAACGGAAAATCCTATGCACTTGGCGACAACCCAGCAACGCTGATAATGCGTCCGAGAGGTTTGCATTTAAAAGAAACTCACATTCAATTAAATAACCAAGCTATTCCCGGGTGTTTGATGGATGTAGGGCTGTATTTTTTCCATAACTACGCCTCTCGCGCCAAACAAGAACAAGGGGTGTATTTTTATATTCCTAAGCTTGAATCCATGGAAGAAGCGGCATGGTGGAACGATGTGTTTACCTTTATGGAAAACCACTTCAATGTTCCCATTGGCACCATTCGCGCCACAGTACTGATTGAAACCTTACCTGCCGTTTTCCAAATGGAAGAAATCTTATATGCGATGAAAGAGCATATTGTGGGCATGAACTGTGGTCGCTGGGATTACATTTTTAGCTACATTAAAACGCTAAAACATCACAAAGACAGAGTGCTTCCTGATCGCCACGCCGTGGGTATGGACACCCCTTTTCTTGATGCATACAGTAAGCGCCTTATTCAAACCTGCCATCGACGCGGTGCATTGGCCATTGGCGGTATGTCGGCATTCATTCCATCGAAAGATCCCACCCAAATGGCGTTCGTGACGCAGAAAGTGATTGAAGACAAACAACGAGAATCCGCCAACGGTCACGACGGAACCTGGGTTGCGCATCCACACTTGGTAACGTTAGCGCGCGAGATTTTCGATCAGAAACTGAAAAGTCGACCCAACCAACTCGATGTCATGCCCGAGGGCAATTTTGACGCTTCCACTCTGCTTTCACCCTGTGAAGGGCCAAAAAATGAAGCGGGCGTTCGAAAGAATATTCGTATCGCCGTGCTCTACATGGAAGCATGGCTTCGAGGTGTGGGTTGTGTACCCATTTTTGGCCTCATGGAAGATGCGGCGACGGCAGAAATTTCCCGCGCGAATATCTGGCAATGGCTGAAACACCAAGTTCAACTTGATGATGGACGGCTTTTCACAGACAGCCTTTTCAAGCAATGGTTACAGGAAGAAACTGTCGCCATGAAAGTGGAAGCAATGCATTCAGAAGCCACGCAAGATCACGTACGTAAATTCGATGAAGCATCAGCTGTTTTCTATCAACTGTCCACTGACGATGACTTTGCGGATTTCTTAACCCTTCCATGCTACGAGATGCTCGAATAACTGAAATTGATGGCTATTCACTGCACGTATGCTTCGTTAGAGCGTGATTTATCGCTGCTCAAAACGATTCGCGTGCAGAAAGCCATCACTAAGCTCCCGCAAGGGAATGAGGAGAAAGCAAATGGAAATCCTAACATTGCCAAAAGCACTAGAAATTGCCGATGAAGTGTTTCACGCTGCATCAAAATTAAACACCCAACCACTCACGGTTGCGGTACTTGATAAAGGCGGCGCACTCATCGCACTTCAACGGCAAGATGGCTCAAGCATGTTACGACCAGACATCGCCATTGCAAAAGCTTGGGGCGCACTCGCGCTCGGCTGTTCATCGCGAAAAATTGCCGATGATGCACAGCAAAGACCTTGCTTTATTTCTTCCGTTTCAACACTCGCACAAGGTAATTTGGTACCTGTACCCGGCGGGATTTTAATCAGAGATGAAAGCAAAGAACTTGTTGGTGCGGTTGGTGTGTCTGGTGACACATCGGACACGGATGAAGCCGTCGCAATATCAGGGATACTTGCAGCACACATGCTGACCGACAGCTTGGTGTTTGCGTAGATTTCTTTTGTGTTTAGCTTTCAAGCATGAATACAACGTCGAGACGGTGTGTGAATGTTTTCCGAAGCAGAACCAATGGAAGATCTGCTGTTTAATGTATTTGGCCGCTGCCGCGGCCAAAAGAACCTAGAACTTTCTATTCTTGGTCTTTTCCGTCTACTCTTGTGATTCGAACCTTTTCAATCCACCTCTCGCCCTATTTTCGCGGGCAATGCGCTAATTCCTCGACTCTAAAGTACAATTAGCTAATGCATGCTGTACAATCTGCTTATCTGATTCCATACAAAATATTCATGCAATTGCATTTATGGTGCACCGTTTAAGGTAGAACGACACGTTCTCGGTTCGAATTATTGCGTGACAGAGAGGAAAAAGAGGCCGTATGACAGGACTCATGAAAAAAAATACGAAAAAAGACAAGATGTTAGGGCCAAAGCAAACGCAAGATGACATCGTTTATGGGCATATCTTTGATGCTATTTTAGAGCAGCGTCTTCCCCCTGGCACCAAACTCAGCGAAGAAGCCATGGGCGAAATTTTCGGTGTCAGTCGTACCATCATCCGTCGTGCCCTATTACGTTTGTCGGTAGAGCAGGTGGTGAGCACACGCCCTAACAGAGGGTCAATCGTCGCGTCACCAACCGTTCAGGAAGCACTGCAAATCCTAAAAGCCCGAGAAGTGATGGAATTGGCAATCATTGAGTTAGCAGCCGTGCATGCGACAAAAGAGCAAATCGCTAAGTGTCGCGCGTTGGTTTCTGAAGAGCACGAGGCTATTGCTCAAGGCGACACGGGTCGAAGCATCCGCCTTTCAGGTGAATTTCATATCGAGCTAGCGGTAATGGCGAACAACATTCCGTTGGCTAGTTTTCAGCGCAGTTTAGTGTCGCAATCTTCTCTGATCATCGCTCTGTACGAATCCAGCAAGCACACTAACTGTTCTTTTGATGAACACACCCAATTGCTGGATGCAATAGAAGCCGGTGACAAGGTTCGGGCTGTAGCGATGATGAAATCACACTTGGAACACATCAAATCTAAATTGAAGTTGGATGATGATAATCCAGTGAATGATCTTCATGCAGTTTTCTCTAACGTTGTGAAGAAAAAAGCCTAACAATTATTCACGTTTTCTAAGCCACTGTCTGCTCTTTGTCATCGAGTCAACAGTGGCTATTTTAAGAATTCCCTTTCCCAGTTTTCCCGTTTTCTCGTTTTCCTTCCAATTCCGTTAGCACCTTAAATGGTGTCCGGGTTCATTAAACCACTACAAAGTTCCCTTATCGTCTATCAACTAAGTTCCCTTATCACGTAAGCCGTTCTTCCTCATGAGGGTGACTGAAAAACTTCTCTAAGCGGATAACGTAGTCATTTTCGGGTTTTTCAACTGTTATTGAAAACGATCAATCTCACATATTGTATACAATTTTTCATGTTTATTCTTATATACGACCCCGACAATACAACTATCTGCCTGTTATTAATTGATTTTATCGCAAATCATCAAGGTTACGGAGTTGTTAACTAAAAGTTGACCAATCAGTCAGGTTTCATTAAGTTTGAATCAATGGATAGCCAAAACTTGCTGGAGGCAACGTGATCCGTTTTCTACTCAATCAAACATTACGTGAAGAATCGTCCATCTCACCGAATATGACGGTCTTAAATTACCTTCGTGAACACATAGCGAAAACCGGCACCAAGGAAGGGTGTGGTTCAGGCGATTGCGGCGCTTGTACTGTGGTGTTGGGAGAGGTGGTCGACGGAAGCTTGTCCTACCGAAGTGTTAACGCTTGTTTGACCTTTGTCTCTGCGCTTCATGGCAAGCAACTCATCACCGTTGAAGATCTAAGAGATAAAACGTCACTTCATCCTGTTCAACAGGCAATGGTCGAACACCATGGCAGTCAATGTGGTTTTTGCACACCCGGCTTTATCATGTCGATGTTCGCGCTAACCAAAAATAAGCCAAACGCAGACAAAGAAGAAACCTACGAAGCACTCGCTGGAAACCTTTGTCGATGCACGGGTTACCGACCCATCGTCGAGGCAGCATTGTCTCTTAGCCAGAGCCAGCCTATTCGCGATCAGTTTGCTGAATTAGAGAAAGAGACCATTGCACGTCTTTCCAGCATTGCTCCACCTAACTTGGAGCATCAATTTGACGGGAAATCTGCATTTACCCCGCAAAGCAGTGATGAATTAGCGGATGTATTACTTGCCCACCCTAACGCCAGGTTATTAGCAGGCGGCACGGATTTGGCGCTTGAGGTAACGCAGTTTTATCGTGACATTGATGAACTCATTTACGTCGGTCAGGTCAATGACATCAAAGTGGTGAAAGAGACGGATACACACATTGAGATCGGAGCAAATGTGCCTTTAACCGATGTCTACTCTGCGCTCACGCCACACTATCCGGATTTCGGTACCTTGATCCAGCGCTTTGCGTCTTTGCAGATCCGCAATCAAGGCACTGTCGGTGGCAATATAGCCAATGCCTCTCCCATCGGAGATGCACCTCCATTGTTAATCGCACTTGGTGCTTCTATCGAGCTTCGTCGTGGCGACGCGGTACGAGAAATCCCAATCGAGGATTTCTTCAAAGATTACAAAGTCACCGCGCTCCAACCGTCTGAGTTTATTCAAACGATTCGCATCCCAAAACCCCAAACAGAACAGATGTTCAAAGCCTACAAAATATCTAAGCGCTTCGATGACGATATCTCTGCCGTGTGCGGTGCCTTTCGCTTAACATTTGGAAATGATGCCAATGGAAGTGACATTGTCACATGTGTGCGTATAGCCTTCGGCGGCATGGCTGCAACACCTGCCAGAGCGACAAACAGTGAACAAGCTTTACTCGGAAAACCACTTTCAACGGAAAGCATTCAAGCGGCAATGTTAGCCCTTGAGCATGATTTTGCGCCTATCACTGATTTTCGCGCCAGCAAAGAATATCGATTAGAAACGGCAGCCAACCTTCTGTATCGCATGTATATCGAACAACGTTTAGCGAGTTATGGCAAAGACGCAGCATCGGGCAACACAATAGCAACGAGGGTTATTCATCATGTCTCGTAAAACATCACCATCAATGACATTAGAAGAAATGTCAGCACAGGCGAAACAAGATCTCGCAACGGGTGTGGGTAAATCTGTGAAGCATGAGAGTGCTGAGAAACAAGTATCTGGTGAAGCGCTATACATTGATGATCATGGCGAGTTTCCTAATCAGTTGCATGTTTACGCTTTGATGAGCCCGCTCGCGCACGCCACCATTACACACCTCGACGTATCGCCCTGCTATGGGATTGACGGGGTTCATACCGTGCTTACCGCGGAAGATATTCCCGGCGAGCTCGATATCGGTCCGATTCTTCCTGGTGATCCTTTGCTTGCAGATGGAAAAGTCATGTACGTGGGCCAACCTGTTATCGCCGTTGCCGCAGACAGCTTAGAAAACGCCCGCAAAGGCGCACAAGCAGCCATTATCGAATACAGCGAACTGCCCGCCGCGCTGGATGTTGAACAAGCACTGGCGCAAGAATTATTCGTGACAGACAGTCACCAGCAAAAACGGGGCGATTCGGAAAACGCCATCGCGAACGCACCACATCAGCTCGAAGGCGCGTTGCACATCGGCGGTCAGGAGCACTTCTACCTTGAAACCCAAGTGTCGAGTGTGGTTCCCACCGAAGATGGCGGCGTGATCGTGTATTGCTCCACCCAGAATCCGACAGAAGTGCAAAAGTTGGTGGGTTCAGTCTTGGGCATTCCCATGCACAAGGTGCTGATCGACATGCGTCGAATGGGTGGTGGTTTTGGGGGCAAAGAAACCCAAGCTGCGGGGCCCGCTTGTATCGCCGCCGTCATCGCGGTGCAAACAGGTCGCCCTGTGAAGTTCCGCCTGCCACGTCGTGAAGACATGATGATGACGGGCAAGCGTCACCCTTTCTACAACCAATACAAGGTCGGCTTCAATGATGACGGTCTGATCCAAGGCATTGAGATTATTGTATCGGGCAACGCAGGACATTCCCCCGACTTGTCGCGTTCTATCGTCGACCGCGCGATGTTTCATTCGGATAATGCGTATTTCCTGAACAATGCCACCGTCACTGGCCATTGCGTGAAAACCAACACAGCGTCCAACACCGCCTATCGCGGCTTTGGTGGCCCACAAGGCATGATGACCATTGAGCATGTGATGGATACCATCGCTTACCACCTTAAGAAGGACCCGCTCGACGTCCGCAAGATCAATTACTACGCCGACAACGAACGGGACGAAACGCATTACTTCCAAAAGGTCGAAGACAACTTCATTCAAGACATGACGGAAGAACTTGAAGCGTCCTGTGAGTATCAAGCACGTCGCATAGAAATCGCGAAGTTCAACGCTGAAAATCCGTTGTTGAAGAAAGGCATCGCCCTCACCCCGGTGAAGTTCGGCATCTCGTTTACTGCAACCTTTCTTAATCAAGCAGGCGCACTTGTCACTGTGTATACCGATGGAAGCATTTCGCTCAACCACGGCGGGACAGAGATGGGCCAAGGTTTAAACACCAAGGTCGCACAGATTGTGGCGGAAACCTTCAGCGTGGATATCGACACCATTCAGTGCACGGCAACCAATACTGAAAAAGTCCCGAACACATCGCCCACGGCGGCATCATCAGGCACTGACCTCAATGGTAAAGCAGCACAAAACGCCGCACTGACAATCAAACAGCGCATGGTGGATTTTGCCAGCAGCCATTTCAAGGTTTCACCAGACACGATTCTTTTTAGTAACGGCATCGTTTCGTGCGGCGACCAAGCCACCATGACATTTGCAGACTTCGTTGAGTTGTGTTGGTTTAATCAGATTTCATTGGCTTCTACTGGTTTCTACCGCACGCCGAAAATTTACTACGATCATGACGCGGCGCGTGGACGCCCCTTCTACTATTTCGCGTGGGGCGTTTCCTGTTCAGAAGTGCTGATTGACACCCTCACTGGTGAATACAAAGTGCTGCGTGTTGATGTCCTTCATGATGTCGGCGCTTCCCTCAACCCCGCCATTGATATAGGCCAAGTTGAAGGCGGCTTTATTCAAGGCATGGGATGGCTCACCACCGAAGAATTAGTGTGGAATGATGCCGGCCAACTCATGACAAGTGGCCCCGCTAGTTACAAGATCCCTGCGGTTGCTGACACACCCGACATCTTTAACGTGCATTTGGTAGAAAATCGCACCAATCCCGAAGACACGGTGTTCCACTCCAAGGCGGTAGGTGAGCCGCCGTTTATGCTCGCTATTTCTGTCTGGAGCGCCATTCGCGATGCTGTAAATAACGTTTCCGAAAACGGAGAAGTTCCCTACCTCGCTGCGCCCGCGACCCCCGAGCAGGTCTATAACGCGATAAAGCGTGTTCGCAAAGGAAAGCGCCCGACAGAATTTCCGCTTTTCGAAGACACCTTGGCAACAAAATAAGGAGGCCGCATGTTTAAGGACAACTGGATCCAAGCACTCGCCCAATTTGAAACCCAAGGTATCCCTTGCGTCATGGTGACAGTGTTAGAAGACAAAGGCTCAGTGCCGCGCGGTGCTGGCACCAAGATGCTCGTCACTGAGGAAGATGTGATTGCAACCATTGGCGGCGGACACTTAGAGCACATTGCGATGAAGACAGCACGCGAGATGCTCATCAACGCCGACACCGACATGAAGGTAGAACAATTTAACCTTGGTGCTCGACTTGGGCAATGTTGTGGCGGCATGGTAACGCTCAGCTTTGAACCCATAGGGCAGCCTCGGCATGTACTCGCCGTCTTTGGTGCTGGGCATGTCGCCAAAGCACTCATTCCCATTCTCGCCACTCTACCTTTTAAGGTGTATTGGATAGACGAGCGTGAAGCGCAATTTCCCAACCACATACCCAGTAATATAGAAAAATGGGTAACCGACGATCCTGTCGCAGAGGTCTCTTCTTTACCTGAAAACGCCATGTATCTTGTACTTACACATAACCATCAGCTTGATTTCGATCTCGCACGCGCCATTCTTAAACGGGGCGATAGCCGGTATTTCGGCATGATAGGTTCACTCTCTAAGCGCAAACGCTTCGATTACAGATTGCTTGAACGTGGTTTTTCTCAAGACGCCGTCAATACCATGATTTGCCCCATTGGTATTGCCTCGGTCAAGGGTAAGCACCCTGCCGAAATTGCTGTGTCTGTGGCAGGGGAACTTATCGCTTGCTACCAAGGTGAAACTATCGGCAGTAAACGTCCAACTACCAGCACTAACAATGACAGCCAAGAAAACGACGTAACTCGACCAGCAATCGAACCGCTTAAGCTCAAGGCGCAACAAGGAAGTCATCCAGAATGAAAGATCCCAAAGCAAGCTCTACCTATGCCTTTCGCGCCGCCATTCTCCATAGTTTGGGAAACCCAACAGAGCGAGGTTTGGAAGACTCGTATGCATATTTCGACGATGGGATTTTAGTTGTTGCCGATGGGCATGTTATTCGGGTTGGATATGCCAAAGATATTCTTCCCACGCTGGACGACGCTGTCTCGCTGACCACATTTGAAAACAAGCTGATCACACCCGGTTTTATTGATACCCATATCCACTACCCGCAGACAGGCATGATCGCCGCCTATGGCGAACAACTGTTGGATTGGTTAAACAACTACACCTTTCCCGAAGAAAAACGCTTTAAAGATGTCGAGTATGCCCGCAACGTCGCGGTGCAATTTTTGGATGAGCTGGCGCGGAATGGCACCACATCCGCACTGGTGTTTGGCACCGTGCACAAAGAATCTGTCGATGTGTTTTTCCAAGAAGCCGAGAAACGCAACCTGCGCATGATTGCAGGAAAAGTGTTGATGGACAGAAATGCCCCCGAAGATCTCACCGACACCCCCAAATCAGGCTATGCGGACAGCAAAGCATTGATTGAGAAATGGCACAACAAAGGACGACTTCACTACGCGGTGACTCCCCGTTTTGCACCCACCAGTACATCGGAACAATTAACCTTGGCAGGAAAGCTACTGCAAGAATATCCCGATGTTTACCTGCACACGCATCTGTCAGAAAATCCGTCGGAAATTGCATGGGTTCAGGAATTATTCCCAGACAGCGACAACTATCTTGATGTGTACGATCAGCACGGATTGCTCTCCTCTCGTTCCATTTTCGCTCACGGTGTTCACCTGTGTGATAGCGAATGTCAGCGCCTTTCAGATACAGGATCAGCAATTGCATTCTGCCCTACCTCAAACCTCTTTCTCGGCTCTGGGTTGTTTCCTTTAAATGATATGGAAGCCAGAGGCATTAAAGTGGGCATGGGCACAGATGTCGGCGCGGGTACAAGCTTTTCGTTACTGCAAACCATGAGCGAAGCCTACAAGGTGATGCAGCTACAAGGCGAAAAACTTCACCCACTCAAATCCCTTTATCAAGCCACGTTAGGCGGTGCGAAAGCATTGTCGATTGATGAACACGTAGGAAACTTTGAAGCAGGGAAAGAAGCCGATTTTGTTGTGTTGGATCTCCATGCAACGCAGTTGATGAAATTCCGTATGGAACACACGCAATCACTCGAAGATCAGCTGTTTGTCTTGATGACCCTCGGGGATGATCGGGCCGTCGCGCACACCTATTCATACGGGCATTGTGTATACAGCAAAACGTCTTGATGTTTTGATCTCTGCTACACGCTGCCTGAAACTGAAAACGGGGTGCCATTCAGGCACCCCGTTTTGGTTTATCACTATATGATGTTTAACGCTCAACCACCGTAAAGTCATTCGCCACGGCATTCACTGTTTGCCCATCACTGAACCGAACAGTTTGCGCTGAATCCGAGAAGTTATAAACCACGTAAGTCATGGTATTACCGTTCTTGAATGCGACCGCTGTCGGAGAATCTGCAGTAAGCTCGCCCGTCCCGGTTTCTAATTGCCCAAGCGCCTTCCATGTATGGATCCAATGATAGGTATGGGCTTTCGACTCACCTTCTTCGGTTACATAGTTCGAACCCACGGTTTCGTAATCAGTAATCGATGCCTCAGCATCGGTCATTGCCCAAAGGTTCCACCAGATATCACGCCATTGGCCATCAACCAAGCCCGAAGGCTTGCCGTTGCTTGATTCTTCCAACCCAAGCGACACGTAATCTTCCATGTAATCCGCATGCTGGCCGACATGAAACACCAATGGGTTCAGTGGAAGACCTTGGATACCCAAAATGTGCGCGTAAGCGCCACTGAACCATGTAGAGAAAGACGTTCCATGCCCCCAAATGATCGATGTGGTAATACGGTTATACCCTGATGGGAAGTTATCGTAGTCATCCCCTTTATCGGCGTAATTTGGCGAATCATTGCGGTAACCGTCGATGTTGTTCCAGTATTCCCAATACGCGGCACTGGATGATGCATGCAAATACATGCCTTTTTCCGTTAACTCATCATTCCCTGTGATCAAACCATACAACACAATTGCGCCGTAAGAGTTTGCTGCTTCAGAGGTAGACTCATTGTTATTACCCAACGCAAAGTTCGCATGACCTGATGCCCATGAGAAACCGTTCGCAGGGTCAAAGTTGCGCAGATAAGGGAACATGTCATCCCCCTTGCTCGCAGCGTAATCACGGATCAATAGTTCAATCATCGGTCCATACTGATCAGCACCACACCAAGCTTTATCGGTTCGACAAATTTCAGCAGCAGCACGCACAAAATACCCATAGTGGAAATGGTGATCATTTAGCTGTTGGTGCGCACCAAAAGATTCCTCAACACCGAGCAGTGTTGTCCATGTCTCGTCATACACAAAATATTTAACCGTATCGAGACCGCCAGAGGTATCAGCAGTAAACCAATCTTCGAGTTCAAATTTTAACCATGCCGTTAGTGTGTTCGCTTCAGCGTCCATCCCAATCGAACGTGCAATGGCGATTATTTCAGCCGCTTTACCGTAACTCTTACCTGACCAGTAGGTATCAGTATATGGGTTCCAACCGCTTGTGCCTTTGTTCATGTACTCAGTCACAAGGCCTTTTAGCAATGGAAGGTCATAGTTTTCTTCTAGTGATGGCAGGTATGGCAATACGCCCACAAACGGGATGGTGTAGCTAAATTCTGATACTTCAGCGAATTTCACCACACCACGGGCGCTTCGTACTTTGTGTTCACTCGTGGCAGTGGTGCTGTTTTTCCAATGCATCGGGTGCAAGCCGGCGATGGTTTCTACAGGCGTCCCTTCGCTATCGACATACGCATGAGATACAGTCACGTCATTGGTTGCACGATCTACAGAGTAATCAACATTCACATGACGAACCACATTCCTTGCAGGCCCTTCAAAGAAAGCACTTACCGTGTCTGACGGTGTGCCATTCGTCGAAGGAAGTAGTGACACCGTCACTTCATTAGTGTCATTGATAACGGTAATAGATGAACCCGATGCGCCGGTAAATTGCGTATCACCTTCACCCACAATCAAGAAATCGTTTCGATTGCCAGCAACGCTGGTCCAAATACCCAAGCTGTTATTTTTGTTGTAGAAAGTACCTTTCTCCACCCCGTCAGAACGCAGTGTTTTAATAACGATATTGCCTTGATAGGCCTTCACATACACATACGGGGAGCCATGAACAAACGTTGCTTCCATCACTGGCGTGTTGTTTGAACTCCACTCAACCGTGACAGAACCGTCACTGTGGTCTTTGAGGTAACCTTCTAGCTCAGTGAATTGCGAATTTGTAATTGCAATACCATCAAACACCTCATCAAACGGCGCAGGCACGGTATAAAAGAAAGTGCTTTCTCCAGCAGCTAAACCGTTTGGAATACCCATGACACGGAAGCCTTTGTTCGATACACGTGCCGTTAGAGGATCAGGCGTAATGTAGGCCGCTGAGTCAGCATCACCAATCGTCATTTCACCCAGGAAGGAAACAGAGCCCCACCATTTATGCGTCGGTACGGGTTGTTCTTTTATGTCATCAGCAAGGTGCGGGAATAACGGTACTGGCGTGGCGATGTTATCGCACGAGCCCGCTTCGGGTCTTACAACGCCCGCATTTGAAATCCAGAATCCATGATCCACAGTGCAGCCGTAGCCTTCAGGATTAAACGTGTCAGAAATATTCCCTGCGCCATATTGCGTGATGGTGTAATCACCTTGATAGGCATCAGAATTCTCGCCCGTATCTACAAGATACACATCTGCGACATCCACGGTACCGTTAACAGGGAACATCAGCCCTATCCAAGTCAGCTCTTCAAAATGCGGGAACGCCACTTCCATCTCTTTCCAGCCGTTACCTAAATCGGTCGCCGACGAGAGTGCATAAGTAATTTTTGATTCTTCTTCGGTTTTACTTTGAATAGACACTTCTACTGTGGTTGCTTGAGCAGATTTGAATTTGAAGCGCAGCACATCGTAAATACCCGCATCAGATGTCTCATTGTTCTCATGCCCCCATGCAACAACAGCCCAGTCGCCTCCCCAGCCATTTCCACTGGTGACGCTGTATTGGCGATCATAATCACCACCTACGACTTCATTGACTGTCGCACCGGATGTCCAAGGGTTACCGTTGCTATCAAACTTGAACGAATCTTCCATTTCGGAGTGGAACACGTAACCGCGGGTTTCTTCGGACGCATTATCACCACCATCAGTGCCGCCATTGTCAGTGCCACCATCTGTGCCACCATCAGTACCTGAATCTGTGCCGCCACTGTCGGTGCCGCCATCTGTGCCGCCGTTGTCGGTGCCACCATCAATGTTTTGATTATCTGAATCGTTCGCGGTTTTCAACAACGTGATAGAAAGGCTGCGGTCAGCGTTACCCACAGAGAAATTTAAACGCTTAGAGGCATAATCGTCGTGTGAAACGACAATGGAAAGGTTGCCATTGGGCACGCTATGTGTCGCCGTACCTGCACTGTTTGTTATTTGACTTACGTTATCGACAGAGACATCTGCATTTTCTATTGGCTGACCCGTTAGGCTATTGGTAACCGATACGGTCAGCGCATATTTTGAAGAGTTGGAGTCGCCATCATCACCTCCTCCACCACAGCCGTACAAAAAGAACGAGATGCCGAGCAGTGTGAGAAGTTTTAGCGTATTCATCTAATGAAGTGTCCTTACGTCATTGGCTTTAGAGGAATGATGGCGTTAAGAAAGCGCTTTCTTAACTGGTCGGAGTTTATGAATATTGGCAAAAGCAAAACAGCCCTTAATTGATATGAACGTAACCCGGGTCACATTCTTGCCGATTTTTCATTGGTTATTTTCTAAATGTCTCTTTTATGAGTCATGTAAAAGTTAAGAACTGGAACGGCGAGTGTTCAATGAGAATACCCAACGAGCGTAAAGGCATTTAGTCAGGCAACAGGCTCAAGAAAAAGACATAAAAAAAGCGCACAGAGTTGTGCGCTTAGATATTTTGCTAGAGCAGAAACCTTATTCGGTGTCTGGCGCTTTTTTCTTCTTAACCGCAAAGACTTGGTCACCCACAGATACACCTTTGTAGAAGCTCTTGTTACGTTGCTTCGGCGCATCTTTCTTCGCATTGGTTTTCTGCACTTTCTTCGCTTTCGTCGGTTTCTTGGCGAAGGTCTTCTTACGTTTTGGTGCAAGACCGGTGAATTTACCTTTCAAGCCTTCAAACGTTGCGAAGGTCATCTTCTTATCGAGGAAGCCTTCAATGCTCTTGAAGCTCATCCAGTCTTTAGGACCAACAAATGAAATCGCAGTACCTTTATTACCAGCACGACCCGTACGGCCGATGCGGTGTACATATTCTTCAGCATGTTTAGGCATGTCGAAGTTGATCACGTGAGACACGTTTGAAATGTCCAAACCACGAGAAGCAACGTCTGTCGTTACCAACACTTTGTGCAAACCACGCTCAAATTCGTTCATGATACGGTTGCGCGCGGCTTGGTTCATGTCGCCACTTAGCGCAACGGCTTTAATGCCACGGTCCGCAAACACAGTGGCAAGACGCTCGGTGTCTGCGCGGGTGGCCGTGAATATCATCAACTGTTGGTATTCTTCTTCCTCGAAAACACGGTCAAGCAATGCTTGCTTGTGATCGAGGTGATCACACAGGTAGAAACGTTGTTCGATGTCTTTATGTTCTTCGTTCACATAACCAATCGCAACACGACGTGGCTCGTTCAGCATGTCTGCTGCGATGTCATTCACTTGTTGGTGGTTAAGCGTTGCTGAGAACATCAGTGTTTGACGACGACGGTGAGATGCAGCGTCATTGATCGCTTTAAGCTGTGGTGCAAAACCCAGATCAAGCATGCGGTCAGCTTCATCTAGAATCAGCAGTTCCAACCCTTCAATGCTGAGGTGGCGGTGCTCTAGGTGATCGGCAAGACGGCCTGGTGTTGCCACCACGAACATTGGGTCTTTACGGAATTCTTTTGCTTGATCGTTGAAGTTCTCGCCACCCAGGATCAACACGCCTTTATATTGCGTGCCTGCAAGCAGTTTGCGTAATTCGCCAAACACTTGTTTCGCTAATTCACGGGTTGGTGCAAGAATAACAACACGGGGATCGCGGCGGCTTAGGGATTTCACGCGCATTACGCGCTGAAGTGCTGGCAACAAGAATGCGAGAGTTTTGCCGGAGCCAGTTTTAGACGACGCGAGCAGATCTTTTCCTGCTGTAACAACAGGAATTGCAGCTGCTTGAATTTCAGTAGCTTCACTAAAACCCCAATGCTCAATTGTCTTGATAAGGCGTTTGTCTAAACCTAGGTCTTCAAATTGCAAGGTAGTACTCCAATGATTTCTTTTTATACAGGGAGTTATTGAGTTATCTATACCCGTCAACCCAAGGCGACTCCCATGGAAATTAGGCGCGAATACTACCATATTTCTGCAATATCCCGCATTTTTTATTGTTCGTGATCACACTTTTATTGCCATATCACGAAACATTCTTCAGGAAATACATCTTTCGGGGGTAGCGTGAGCGTATTATCTGTTTTTAAGCCAGTAAGTTAATACTCATGTCTGACCCTAAACAACTCTACGCGTGGAAGCGCTTCACGCTCGAAGAATCAACACACACCCTGCCTAACGGTGTCATCACTAACCACATTACCCTTGAACACCCCGGTGCTGTGCTGATTCTGCCCGTCGCAAACGATGGAAAACTGGTGTTACTCAAGCAGTATCGCCCTTCCATTCGCCGTTGGATTTATGAATTTCCCGCAGGCACCTTAGAGTCTTCAGAATCCCCCTCGGTTTGTGCAGTGAGAGAACTTGCAGAAGAAGCCAGTTTACAAGCAGAAGAATGGCATGCGATTGGCGAGTCATTACCTGCCCCGGGGTTTTGCAATGAAACACAATATCTCTTCGTCGCAAAGCTGTTATCCCCCTGCGAAGCAGAAATGGATGAAGACGAAGTCATTGAGGTTGTGCATTTCTCAGTAGAAGAGGTTACGAGCATGATTGCCAATAATAAAATCCAAGATAGCAAAACCATTGTGGCGTTCTGTCGTGCACAATTGCTTGGCTTGATCACATAGCCTAGGGTCAAAACAACCATCACATTGACATCCGACCAGTTGAGTTTATAGAGTGAATTGTATTCAACCGCCTCAAGGACGAAGGATGAAACAATCACTGCAACACGCAAACCGTATGCTGGCACTGTTTGGCTTTTTTAAAGTGCCATTGATCTGGTATTGCCGCCCTAAGATTCTTGTGTTGAATGAAGAACAAGTTCAAATAAAAATCCGTACCCGACGCCGAACCAAAAACCATCTCAACAGCATGTACTTTGGCACCCTCGCCATTGGTGCTGATGTCGCTGGTGGTTATATGGCAATGAGCAAGGCCGAAGCACGGGGCGAAAAAATCTCGCTGGCGTTCAAAGCGGTTACCGGAGAGTTTCTTAAGAGGCCCGAAGCAGATGTCTTATTTACCTGTGTAGACGGACACGCCATTGATGAAATGCTCGATAAAACGATTTCAACCGGTGAGCGCGTTAATCGTCCCGTGAAAATCACGGCAACCTGCCCCTCAATCAGTGGCGATGAGCCCATGGCAATCTTTCACCTTACACTCTCACTGAAAATGATCCCTTCGAAAAAATAGGCCTAAATATCCAGCCGAACATTGCAGTTGTCTCAAGATGGCTGCAGTGCACTCCCTCTTCGACACCTACGCTTAACCTGACATCCTGTGATGGAACACATGGAAGCTTTGGCAAAACGTTATTCAATGTCATGCATTTGAATTAATGTTTAGACAAGTTTTTGCCTTTTTTTCCTTTTACTTATTAGACTTAAGTATTATGCGACTAAGGATAGGAGCGCGTTTTGATTAAAAAACTGGGCGACTTTTTCAAGCTCGACACGGCCCCCGGGATCCTCTTAATTGCCACGGCTTTCGCGGCCCTTATTATTGCGAACTCACCACTTGCTCCATACTACCTAGCGTTACTGGATACACCCATCCACATAAAGATTGGTTCCCTCGATATAGAAAAGAATTTACTCCTTTGGATTAACGACGGCTTAATGGCCATTTTCTTTCTGTTGATCGGCTTAGAAGTAAAGCGAGAATTGATTCAAGGCGCATTGCGAACCCGCTCCCGCGCTATGTTCCCTGTTATTGCGGCGATCGGTGGAATGGTGGTTCCGGTTCTCATTTTCGTTCTACTGAACATCAATGAGCCCAAATCGTTGGATGGATGGGCCATTCCTGCCGCCACCGATATTGCCTTTACCCTTGGTGTACTGGCCCTTTTCGGTAAGCAAACACCTGTTAGCCTCAAAGTCTTTTTACTCGCATTGGCCGTGATTGATGATTTAGGCGCGGTTATCATTATTGCGCTGTTCTTTAGCAGCGACCTGTCCGTGATTGCACTTTCTATCGCTGTGTTGGCAAGTGCTGCATTGTTCTATATGAACGCGAAAGGGGTGGCCCGTTTGACGGGGTATTTACTCGTGGGGGCGATACTTTGGGTTGCTGTTCTAAAATCCGGCGTTCATGCCACAGTAGCAGGGGTTATTCTTGGCTTCGCTGTGCCGCTTCGTATCAAGCACCACCGTGTGAGAAGCCCACTCCGCTATTTGGAAAACGGAATCCATCCTTGGAGCAGCTTTGCGATTCTGCCACTGTTTGCGTTTGCGAACTCTGGCGTACCGCTCGGTGACTTCAGCGCTGATATGTTGTTAGAACCACTCCCGTTGGGAATTACACTAGGGCTCCTACTTGGTAAACCATTAGGGATCAGCGCCGCCTGTTACCTCGCCATCAAGACTGGGGTGGCAAGCTTGCCCAAGGGCGTGCATTTCATGCATGTGGTTGCCGCATCCATTCTCTGTGGTATTGGATTTACCATGTCGATATTCATCACGACATTGGCCTTCCCGGGCGCTGACAACCACGCATTGGTGGATCTATCACGCATAGCTATATTTATCGGCTCTATACTCGCTGCGGTGATTGGCTACTTGGCATTAAAATACACCTTTGAGCAAAGCTCGCGTTCAAGCTCAGAGAAAGAAGGCACTGCTGATGAATCAACTTAACGAGCTTTAACGCGCAGAATAAGGCCCGCCGAAACTAACAACGCCAAGCACAGTGCTTGGCGTTTTTTTTTACCTTCCCTACTTTGGAAATCGCTTAGCGTTTGACCCGTTACCATGTGTGCAACTTTTGAGCACATTTAAATAGGGAATTGACAGCATTTAACGATCCTTTTTCATGCATTTAATTGATCATGCAACTTCAATTATATGGATCGATGTCCCCTAAATTGCGTTCATTCTTAGATGGTTAAGACAAAAATCCTGTCAAGGTAGAGTCACATTAAAATTTCATCGAAATGTCATCGCTTGACTTTTTTGTAAGCCGCGCTGGGTAAGCCTTTGCGTGATTAATCTACCGAGTTATCAACCATTTCTGTGGATAAAAATTTAGTTATCCACACCACCCGCACGCTCCTATCTTGTTGATATTGTGGGTTTGTTTTTTAGTGACATTTCGTTGTTTTTTTAGCTGTTTTTTTGGATGTGACGACGAGCACCCTTTTAAAATGAAAATAGCCTGCATGATGCAGGCTATTTTCCCGTTAAAAGACGGATCATACAGGATGATATTTTATCCGATAAAAGAGACGATAGAGCACAGGCACGACGATCAACGTCAGTACTGTCGCAAAGCCCAAACCAAACATGATAGTGACCGCCATTGGTTTAAAGAAAACATCAGGCAGCAATGGAATCATCCCCAATACGGTCGTGATTGCCGCCATGCAGACAGGCCGCACGCGACTGACAGCCGCATCAACTATCGCATTGAGTTCATCTTTCCCGCTTTCCATCTCAATGTTGATTTGGTCAATCAAAACAATACCGTTTTTAATCAGCATACCTGACAGGCTTAAGAAGCCCAGAAGTGCCATAAAGCCAAATGGCGTGTCCAACAAGAGTAAACCTGTTGTCACACCGATAATGGCAAGTGGCACCGTCAGCCAAACAATCATAGAATCTTTCACTGAGTTGAACAGGAATACCGTCACCAAGAACATGAAGAGGTAGCCCATCGGCATGGTGGTGAACAAACTTTCCTGTGCATCACCGGATGATTCATATTCTCCACCCCACTCTATGCTGTAGCCCTTTGGCAATTCAATGGCTTCAACCAAAGGTTGAATGCGCTTTTGCAATGTCGCTGCCGTGACATCTTTCAATGGATCAGGGTCAGCAAACACGGTTAATGTGCGCTTACGGTTCTCTCGAACCACGAGCGGATCTTCCCAAATCACTTCGTAGCCCAGAATCACTTGTTGCAAAGGAATGTAATCTTTGAGCACAGGGCTCCAGATTTTCATGCCTTCGATGGTTTTCACATCCACACGTTCTTGTTCAGGCAAGCGGGTCACGATTGGCATTAAAGTCGTGCCATCTCGATAAATACCCACGTTGAGACCGGTGAACGCCATCATCAGGAGTTCATCAACGTCCGCTTTGGTGATCCCATATCGACGTGCCTGACTTTCATTGAATTGCGGCTCGAGAATCTTCGTGCGTTCACGCCAATCATGACGAATGTTCACCGCATCTGGGTCGCTGTTCAAAATGTCAGTCACTTCTGCCGCAATCGAGCGAAGTACCGTCGGATCAGAACCAAGGATACGTGTTTCAATCTTCGAACCAGATGCTGGCCCTAGTTCAATGCGTTTCATTTTGTATTGAAGGCCAGGGAAGCCTTGGTCTAAGTGATCACGCACTACTGCCATCGAAGGCAACACAGATTCATAGTCCTTCACGCGAATGATGATTTCACCGTAAGCCGAATAACTTTTCTCCGGTGCATACGTCAACATAAAGCGTTGAATCCCTTTACCCGCACTGGTAGAAACATGTTCGACATTTGGCTGATTTTGAACCCAAGCGCCAATCTCAATCAGATTTTCTTCCGTTGCACGAATATCAGTACCTTCGGGCATCCAGATATCCACCATGTACATTGGCGTTGTTGATGACGGGAAGAAAGACTGCTTCAGCAAGGTGAACCCATAAAGGCTTCCTGCGAGAGCTGCAACCAACACAACAATGGTGACACCCGTGCGGTGCATACACATACCTAAGAACTTACGGTACAGCACGAACAACATACCATTGTAGGGATCAGCTTCTTCTTCACCTTCGGCTTGCAATTCTTCTTTAAAGAACATGCTGGCAAAAAATGGCGTCAGCGTGATGGCAGTGAACCAGCTCAGCATCAGTGAAATAAGCAGCACTTGGAACAAGGTGCCACAATATTCGCCGGTTGCATCAGCAGACAAACCAATAGGAGCAAACGCGGTCACTGAAATGACTGTTGCCCCCAGCAACGGCCACTTGGTTTGGGTAACAATGTCTGAGGCGGCCTCCGTCCGGGTTCTTCCCTTCTTGAGGCCGATAAGTATCCCCTCGACCACCACAATGGCGTTATCCACCAACATCCCCAACGCGATAACCAATGCCCCCAAAGAAATACGTTGCAGATCGATGGCGAAGTACTGCATGAAGATAAAGGTGCCGAGCACAGTAAGCAGCAGAATCAGACCTATTAATAAGCCAGAACGCAGCCCCATAAAGCAAAGCAGCACGATAATCACGATGGCGACCGCTTGACCCAAGCTCACCACAAAGCCTTTCACCGAGGTATCAACTTCTGTTGGCTGGGCATATACCACACCAATGTCGATACCAATCGGTTGGTTTTCCTTTAGCTCAGCGAGTCGACGATCGACCCGTTCACCCACTTCGACCACATTGACGCCTTGGGAAAAAGACACTCCAAGGTGCAACGCTTCGCTGCCGTTATAACTCAGCAAGTTACTCGGCACTTCCTGATAGCCACGTTTAATGTCCGCGACATCTTTCAGGTAGATAAGCCCTTCTTGCCCAGCTTCGTTAATGATCAAATTGCCCAGTTCTTCCACACTGGTAAATTCACCTGTTGGGTGGATACGGATGTATTCATCACCAATGCGCAATGCGCCCGCGCTACCAACTAAGTTTTGCGTCGCGAGAAGGTTATCGATGGTATCGGGCGATAAGCCGAGGTTTGACAACCTGCGCATCGAGATTTCGATAAAGACTTGTTCTTGCTGCGTACCCGTGACTTGAACCTTGCCCACGCCTTCAACAAGCTCGAGGTCTCGTCGTAGAAAGTCGACATAGTCTTCGAGCTCTTGATAAGAATATCCCTCACCAGAGACCGCTAAAAGCACGCCGAACACATCACCGAAGTCATCTATAACTTGTGGCGTGTTAACGCCGGGAGGCAAGCTGCCACGCAAGTCATTCACTTTTCGGCGTAATTCATCCCAAATTTGCGGCAAATCATCAGGGCCAAAGTTGTTCTTCATGGTCACGGTAATTTGAGATAAGCCGCGACTCGAAATCGAGGTCACTTCATCCACATAGACAAGTTGCTGTACCGCCTTCTCAATAGGGTAAGTAACTTCTTCTTCTACTTGCTGAGGTGTTGCACCTGGGTAGCTGGTAACAATCAATGCATCTTTGATCGTGAACGCAGGATCTTCTAACCGACCCAATCCGAAAAAGGCTTGGGTACCGCCAATAAGGAAGATCAGCGTCAACATCCAACTGATTACCTTATTGTTTATAAAGTAACTGGCAATCGTCTGTTTCATTGGTCAATGTCCTTTTTCTCGATGACGTTTACTAACTGATCAGCACGGAGGCGATTCACACCCGTCGAAACAATACGATCGCCCGACGTCACACCTTCGATAATTAAAATGCCAGAAGGCGTTAAATTACCCACCGTGACTTTTCGCTTCTCTAGCGTGTTGTCATCTTTCAATTTCCAAACAAACTTATTGCTCTTGTCTAAACCATCACCGTCTTCGTTAAACACGGTTTCAATCGGTACTTCGATGAGTTGTGCCCTGTCGTCATACAGATTGATTTCATCCACCAGCACTTCGACCGTCATGCCGTCGAGAATGAACTTGTCTTTTGGCATCGGCATGGTCAGCGTCACCATGAACGCCCCTGTTTCAGGATCAGGCTGGGCAGTAAACTCCTTCACCGTTGCACGATATTCCATGCCATCGTCGGTTTGCACTTTAGGGCGAATGTGTTGCGTGTTCTCTTCACGGCTTTTCCCGCCATTACGCGCAAACAGCACATCAGGCACCTGAATGCGCACATCCACCTGACTTGCATCGTGAATATTCAAAATGGTTTGACCAATTGACACGTTTTCAAAGGCTTGGGTTGGCACACGACTGATTACGCCATCCACAGGTGCGGTCATTTTGGTATAAGACAACTTGAGTTTTGCCAAATCTAGATCCGCTTTCGCGATCTGTCGCTGAGCAGCCAACTCATCAAATTGAGATTTCGCTAACAGGCCTTTTTCAACCAACGGCTTAGAACGGCGGTATTGGCTGTCTGATACGTTAAAACGCGCTTGGGTATTATCCACTTCAAGCTGATAACTCGTTGGGTCGAGCGATGCGAGCACATCACCTTTCTTAACGATATCCCCCGGCTTCACGTTGATGGCGTTAATCTCACCAGCAACCAAGAAAGATAATTCCGCCCTGTCGGCAGCTGCTGCAATGGCCGGAAAATGCAAACGTGCGTCATTTTGGCCATCGCCAATCACTAAAACATCCACGTTTTGCGGCGCTTTATCCGTCGCCGAAGGCGCTTCATTGCACCCAACAAGAGCAATCGCGATCGCTGGCACCAAGGATTTGATGGCAAATTGATTGATACGCTTCATCATTTTCACAACCCTCGTTCCTTGATCCACGGATAAACCACCATGCCTTCATCAAGGCTGTTAATTCCGTTAATAACAATCGTATCGCCACTTTCTAGTCCGCCGACCAGCTTGTTATTTTCTAAAGACACTGACACTTTCGACACTTTGCCATCCTCACCCACTCGCCACACCAAGGTGCTGTCACCATCGTTTTCAATGGCAGTGTCGGGAATAATATTCTGGCTTGCGCCTGGCAAGGTCGCCGTCACTTGTGCAGCCATGCCCGGTAACACGTTCACATTATCCGGACGAGGCAATGTCACTGTAATGCGATAAGACGCCGTGGTGGTATCTGCTTCGGTATCGACTTCTTTTAACGTTGCAGGAAAGCTGTTGCCCGGGTAAGTATCAAAAGAAATCAACGGTTGGTGGCTATGCAGTTCAGATTCTGAATTGAAAAATTGGAAAAGACGCTCTGGAAGTTGAAAGCTCACGTTAATCACATCCTTCGTTTGGATATGCATGACGGGCTCCATCGCACCAACGAATTCATTCCGCTCTTTTACTCTCAGTGAAATCGTACCGCTATACGGTGCCTTCAGTGTGGTGTAATCAAAGTTAGACTGTGCAAGATCTAATCCTGCTTTGGCTTCACTCAAGCTCGATTTGGCGCTATCAAAGTCTTGCTCTGAAATAACATTGGTTTTCTTTAACTTAACCGCACGGTCATATTGCACCTTAGAGAGACGATAACTTGCCTTCGCTTTCGCAAGCAGCAACCCGTATTCATCTTTGTCTAACTCTGCAAGCACATCGCCTGCGACCACATCTATGCCTGCAAGCGCGGGCATAGATGTAATTTCACCAGATACTCGAAACGCAAGCACGGCCTGATCGTCCGCTTCCACGGTGCCAGAGAAAGTACGGTTTATGTCACCATCTCCAATCGAGACGGTCATCATTTTAGCAGGTCTTGCTTTGGGCTCTGGTACGGGGGGCTCTTCACTGCATGCGATGAGTGATAACGAAATAAACGCTATCGTAAGCGTTCGTTGCATTTGGACTCTCCTTTTCGCGAAATATTTGTCCTATGCGCAAACAATCAGAAGATGATCGAATTCAAGGCTCTTCGGTTCATTCAATTCCAAGCGAATCGTTTACGCACATCATTCACGGTATAAATTTGATTATTAAAACTTAGTCACTCCAGCCAACTACACCAACATTCCGGACACAAATGAAGAATATTCGTTAACCCAGCTTGACGATCTGTCAATGATTCCGAGAAATGAGAAAATGTGATTGGGAAAAATAGAGGCGCATCAACATTGCAACAGAAAAAGTAACAAACAGGGAAACAAGAAACCGACGGGCGACTCGCCAATGAGACGAGACAGAGTAGAAAGTTGCGATTGAAAATTATACGGCACTGCTAAACAGCCCCGAGCGCTTCCACTTCACGAATGATGGCTTTCGCGTTTTGATTGAGTAAAGGAAGATACGCGCGTAACGCATCAATATCATCGGATGGGTATTTTTCTATTTCTAAGCAGAGCGCAGACAATTCAGACGCACCAATCATTGCAGCGGCACCTTTCATGCGGTGCGCAATCTTTCTTACACTGGTGAAATCTTCGTCGTTCAGTGCAACCTCAAACGCATCGATGTCATTAAGTTGCGTCTTAACGTACTTACCCAGAATGCGTTGAATCATTTCTTCGCTATCGCCTATCTGGTCGCGAATTTGCTCGAGATTAATTTTTGATTCGCCAGCAACCACTTCCTCGTCTTGCTCGATCGAAGCAATGTCCGCTTGTGGCACAAACTTATTTTCAAATTCGGTGAGATTAATGTCGATACCCACAAAATCAGGTTGGATCTCACGTTGAATCTTTTCATTTGGTACATACAGCAGCATTAAATTTACCAATTGATCCTTGGTAAACGGCTTGGCCAAATGCGCATTCATGCCCGCCGCCAAACAACGTTCAGCATCACCAGACAACGCATTCGCGGTCACAGCAATGATAGGCGTTTCACGGTCGAACTTTCTAATGAGCTGCGTGGCTTCAAAGCCGTCCATTTCTGGCATTTGGCAATCCATAAGAATGAGGTCATACGGATCCGCTTTGTGTTTGTCCAATGCGACGCGGCCGTTATCAGCCAACGTGGAATTGCACCCTAAACTTTGCAACACCAATACCATCAAATCTTGGTTAACCAAATGGTCTTCTGCAATCAGCACGTTCAAACCATCAAAACGCACCACACCGCCTTTCGCCCCATTCTCTTCAAACGTGGGCATTTCGGTATCGGCACACAACACGTGATAAAGCACTTCAGGGCTGATTGGGTTAATCAAACACGGCATGCCTTGGCCCTCAACCATGCCATCGTGACTGATCAAAATAGACGTGGACGCAGCGCTGATAGCAGTATGAATTTCACCCGCAACATCCTCATCAACAAACAAAATGGCGCTACTCGCCACTGCGGTCGGCAACTCTGATTCTGGTGAATATTGCGTTACGGTTAACCCTAACTCTGTGAGGTAAGATTTGAACACCAACATTAATTGATCGTCGCGTGTCGCAATCAGCGCGTGTTGTTCAAGGGTATCGGCAAGTGGCGGTAAGCTACTGAATAAGGTTTCAGGGTGGTTTTCCAACCCTTTGAGGGTCACATCAACCGTGAACGTGGTGCCCAGCGCATCACGACTCGAAACGCGAATGTCACCGCCCATCAAATCAACCAATTTACGACACACTGGCAAACCTAATCCGGTGCCTTGATATGAGCGACTATAAGAACTATCAACCTGTGTGAAGTTCTCGAAAATCGTATCGAGCTTGTCAGCAGGAATACCAATACCCGTGTCGATCACTTCCAACCGAAGCCAAGGTGTCTTGTCCACATCAATTTGGCTGACGTGCACCATGATCGAGCCTTGCTTGGTAAACTTCACCGCGTTACCGACCAAATTTAAAATCACCTGCTTATACCGCACCTGATCAAGCATCATCCAACGCGGGAGGTTAGGTTCAATGAAACAATGCAGGCGTAAATTCTTCTCAACGGTTTTTGCGTGAAACACCACCAACGCTTCATGCACAAGATCAGGTAGCTCACTCTCCGTTTCAATGAGTTGCATTTTTCCGGCCTCGATTTTTGTTAAATCGAGGACATCATTAATGATGTTAAGAAGCGCATTGGAAGAATGCACCAAGGTATCCACAAAGTAAGATTGTTGTTGGTTCAACGCAGTTTCACGCAGCAAGTTCGACATACCCACAATGCCATTCATTGGCGTGCGAATTTCGTGGCTCATCATGGCGAGGAAATTGGTTTTGGCTTCATTCGCACGTTCAGCATCTTCTTTTGCTTTAACCATCTCACTCGAAATCAAATCATTGAGTTTTTTCTGACGCACAAAGTTAACCATGGCACTCAAGCTCGACAGTACGGGCTCGATCCATGATTGCAAATCATCGTCATAGTTGGTTGATTCATCGAACAAACACACCACGCCGACCAGTTGATTGGAAAGGAACAATGGCATACTCAAGGCATTGATGATCAGTTTATTGTTATTGGTGGCAAGGCCAGCCACTTGAAGGCTGCGGCTGCCTTTTTTGGTTTCAATAACGTCAGTCACGACATTCTTCACAAAGCCTTCTGATACATAGCCATTGGCGATCAAACGGGTCTGCGACAGGATTCGATAGTTATCTGGTGCATCGCGATCAAGTTCAACAATCAAACCATGGTTACTTTCACCGATTTTAAGCAGGATCTTGAGCACTTCTTTGAAGCTATGATGAAAATCTTCACTTGCGAGGAATTTGTCTTGAAGCGTTTTAACAGCAGAGAAAAGTTCCGCCCCTTTCGACACTTTAATCTTGTCGAGATATTGCTCAGTAATATCGCGAATGATCGCGACTTGAAGCTGCTCATCATTGACAGTAATTTTGGTTGAACGCACCTGAATGATCACTTTGTCATTCGCGCGCATCAATTCGTAGTTCAGGCTCTTGGTATTAAAGCCATACAAAGCTTGCGAGAAGTAAGCGCGAGAGTCTGGCACAACCTTAGAAATGATGTCAGAGAGGGATACATCCTCATCATTAACGTCATCGACCTCAAACAACCGCCGTGCTGCTTCATTTAACGTCGATACGCGATGATCGTCTGCAAGCACCACCAAGCCGTCGTTGTAGCTATGGATGATCGTATTAAGGTAATTCTTACTGGATTCAATTTCTTTAATGGCGCGCGCGTATTTCCAAATCAGGAACATGATCATCAAATCGAGCAAAAATACCTGTGCGATGCCCGATACGATTTCTGACGTCAGGGTGCTTTCAATGGGGCGTGGGTCTTCGTAGATGATCAACTCACCCACAGGGCGAGGCTTATCCAAATCATTGTAGATTAGCGGGTACACATGGAGTTTAAACTCGTTGTCTACCCTGCCATCCTTTGGCGACGTGATATGACGAAAGTTGTCATCTTTGGCCACAACTTCAATGCGATACACAAAGCGTGAAGCAGACTCACTTTCAATGTCTTTGATGACGGTTTCAAAATCAAAATTCCACAATTGATTCGGTAATCGATAAGACAAACGCATCGCAATGGACGACAGTTCATTATCAAGTTCACCGTATAAACGATCATGTGTTTTGTAATAGTTAAACATTCCAAACAGGCTGAGAATCAGCGTTCCGCTGACGATCAGCACGACTGCTAGTTTGGTTCGCATTGTTACCGTCATATTCGTATTAAACCTGCATACTGGCGGTTATATCTGCTGTGCTGATTCGGGCTGCTTCAAAGTCCTTCAACACGGATTTATCACTGAGTTTTAACTGGTTGCACCAATGAACCAATCCATTCCAGTTTGCCTGGTCTATGTCGTGGCTCATTTGCAATAGATGTCCGTAGATCCCTTCTTTGTTTACCAAAGCGCGTTTAACGTCGTTAGAGAGATCAAGCTGCGCCACAATATCAGCCATAGGTTTACTTAACATGACATCGAGCAAAGAGAACGCCCCCACAATAAACGCCTCATCGGCATTAAAGGCTTTGTCTTCGATAGACAGCATGGAGTAAAACGTTGCCCGTGACAGTGCCGCGTTCTGAAGTTGTGCGGCATGCTGATGATTCAGGTTAGACATAATTAACAAAGATACCAAGCGCCTAAGTGCCTGAACCCCCAAATAAACAACAGCTTGTCGAGGATTTGAGATTTTGCTTGTCTTGGTTTTCGCTAAAATGTTTGCGCTGGCAATCACCTTGTAAAGCAGAGACACGTCTTTCGAAATGACTTTGGCTAAAGTATCAATGTCATCAGGGTTTTTATTGATGATGATGCAAATATCGAGCAAAGACATCACGGATGGCGCCACGTCTTCTGAACGTACAATCTGAGGTTTTTCGAAGAAGTAGCCTTGGAATAACGCAAAACCATATGATTGCGCAGCTTCAAGCTCTTCTTGTTTTTCCACCTTTCGGGCAAGGAATACCTGTTGCGGATACTGAGAAATCGTATATTCCCAATCAGCAGGGTTATCTCGCTCCATGCTGATGCTTAAAATGTCGATGAGTTCTAAGTAGTTTCGCCATTCATTATTGATGACCTTGCCATCCATAAGAATGCGATACCCTTCTCTGCGATAGGCACGCAACTTACTCACGAGTTCAGCGGTTGGTGAGCATTCGTCAGTGATCGCAATGATCAAATGCTGGCTCGGCATAGAAAGCGGGATTTCATCAAGCAGCGAAGATTCCCCAAAACTCACGATGTAGCGTGTTAGTTTTTGCTTAGCATTACTCGCAAGGAAATTCGCACTGAGGATCCGCGATGTGGCCGTGTCTTCATCAATGGAAGGAAATTTGTTTTCTAACCCCTCTCGGAAAAGCAACTCGCTTCCCCAATGTTGTAATTCGTTGTCAAAGATTGGTTGACATGAAAAAAAAATCTCAGCCACGCTTTCTCTATCCCGTTAGTAAGACACCTTTTAACGTTAGACCAAAGTTGATTTTTTTCCTTCTTTTTCCGTTAAATAGCGCCATTTCTGGAGAGAGTTAAAATTCCACCTGTAAAGACATCACCCATAAAAAAAGGAAGCAAATTAGCTTCCTTTTTTTAGATTCAATTAGTTACCGACATTTATACGGTTTAATTATGCAAGTTCTTCTATTCGAAATGGAATCCGCTGAGGCTTATCACTAAAGCCACCCACTGTGACATTTTCGATGATTTCTTCATCACCATCAACTTGCGCCCACAAAAGCGATCGTTTATTTAAAATCTCGCCCTGTTCGAACAGATAACGGTATTTACCCCCTTGATAGCGATGTAAGTAGGACGCTAGCGCCCCAGCTGCACTGCCCGTTGCTGATTCTTCATCAATACCTACCGCAGGTGCAAAATTTCGGCATCGCGCTGAAATATCAGACTCGGTCGGCGTGATAGCAAACACATGAATTGCTATTGTGTTAGAAGCTAAGTTAAACGCCTTAATGGCATCCAAATCTGGCTTAATCTTATTCAGTAAGGCTTCATCAATCAGCGGCACAATAATGTCTGACATACCCGTTGATACCGCCTGAACAGGCAAACCCGTCGCAAGAATGTCTTCGCTATGAATACCGAGTAAAGGGGCTATCTCTTCAGGTGTAAACTCAGCGCCAAACGTTGGCAGAGCTTGTCCCATGGTCACACGACCATCGGGTTCAATCTCAATGCTCAGCACACCCGCTTTGGTTTCTTGAAAATAATGGCCCGCCGCTATTTTTTCAGTTTTAAACAACGTAGAGAAAGTGGCGACGGTGGCATGTCCACAAAAGTCGACCTCTTCGGTTGGGGTAAAGAAGCGAACGCGAAAATCCGCCTTTTTCGATGAAAGAACGAACGCGGTTTCTGAATGACCGAGCTCTGCAGCAATCGTCTGCATTTGAGCAGCGTCTAACGATTGGGCATTTAGAACAACACCTGCGGGGTTTCCGCCTTGGTTATCAGCGACGAATGCGTTGACTACGTAGACTTCAATTACATCTGCCATAAATACCTTCCTTTGTTTTTTCTTATTTTCAGCTCGCCAACTGTCTTTTGTTACAGTGTTACAAAAAGTTGAAAAACACAAGAAATTGAACGAAAACCGTGTCTCTACGTGTGCTCTAGCCCATTTTCAACGCATTGATGAGCCCGAATTTGTTTGCGTTTCGACAACTAAATATGTGTTAACCATCCTTCTCGGTGTCTCTTTGCTTGATAGCAGTGAGACTTTTTCCTTAAAATGGGCGTCACATTGAAATTGGGTCTTATAGCTATGATCGATTTAGAAAACATGATGAAGGATGCGCCTGAGCGCGAACCTGACCTTCCTTTGCCTTCGATGGAAGAACAAAAACGCATTGCTGCAGAATTGAAAGCGCTCGAAGAAAAAGGTGAGTTGACGCCTGAAGTTCTTGAAAAATACTTCGGCGGTAAGAAAACGCACTAGGCACTAGGCACTAGGCACCAAGTGTGCATTGCTAACCTGCTTTGATAAAACGCGCCCTCGGCGCGTTTTCTGTTTTGGTTGATCGCCATAGTCGCAGCTGAATCACAACGGCGACAGCACATACAGAACACGTCTTACTTCGTCGATATAACGTCATAGGCTGGTCTCAGAATATTCTCAAACTGCGTCTTCGCTGCAAAAATAGATGCTGCTAATGCGTTCAATTTTTCCAGGTCGATGCGCTTAACCACATCTTCCGGAGCCAGCAAACCTTCCACTCCATACCCCCAAGTATCATAACGGGCAAGCGCACCAATCAATTGGTGACTGTCTCGGGTGATGCTGTTTATCTCACGGCTTAACTGAACGCCGGCATTGTTCCTCTCCTGCTGTGAAACAGGTCGCATCAGCTCGGCTTGTATAGCAGGCCATCGCCTTTGCAACTCTTCTTCTCGCTCAGGATCAATTAACGCGGTAAACATCGCGACGAGTACTTTCTCTCCGTCCCAAGTCCACGCATAAAAGTACGGGTCGTAGTCAAACCCAAAACGCTCTCGCATAATGGCGTTATATCGTGCCTGAATGACCCTATTGAGCATATCTTCTGCAAAAAATTGCTCCACATCTCGCCTTTTAACCTTCAATACAAAGATCTTCTCAATGTAGGTGCGGTATTCCGGTGAAGTGGCCAACACCACGCGACCGCCTTTCTCATGCAATACAACAGGAGAGATTTTCGATGGAGGTCTTTGCGTTGATAAACTTCCCAGGTAAGTCCCCGTTAGGTGCTGTATGACGCTCGGCGGCAAATCCGATGCAACATAGACTTTCATGTTACCGAGGTCAGCGAAAAGTCGCTGATAAACAGCAACCACATCGTTAAAGGTTAACTGCTCATAGTCTTCAAGGTTGAGCTGAGATTCGAAGGAATCATCGGGATACATAAGCTGCAAAGACGCGCGTTCAAACTCATCGTACGATGAAGATTTCACACTGTTTAAACGGGCAAGCAACCGCGATTTCTCTCGATAGAATGCCTGTTCGTCAGGCGCAATATGTTCAATCAAGAATCGAAGCGCATTCAATGACTCTGCCAAGGTATCACTGCTAGTAGATAACGCAATGTTATGGACGTTGGCGTACACAGAAGGGACGATGGAAGCACTGAGGCCATCAACATAGTGATAGAAATCGTTGAGATCAATGTCATCAACACTGCCTCGACGATAAGTTTCGTACAACATGTTAACCGCAGCGCGTTCTCGGCGCGTTAGCGATGACAAACCGCCCTTCGCCTGCAACACAACGTGGCTATACCCTGTTCCATCATCCATCTGATAGAAAGTGGTCGGCACGTCATTGGGTAGCATCCATTGATAAAGATCGCGTGAGACTGCCTTAGGAGGAAAATCTGGGCTGACTACAGGGGTTGGTTGCGGCATTTGAACCTGTTTATATTCTATCGTTACATCTTCGCCAGCTTGCGCAACAGCGTCAAAGAAATCACGTTTGAGCGCATCGGCGCTCGCCAATGATTCACCTCTGCCATAAGCAATGGTGAGCGACATGGTGGATGGGGATAACAGTTCGCGTAAACGTGCATTAATGTCTTCACGCAATAGCTCATTGAGAAAGCGTTGAAAGTTGTCATGTTCTTCAAAGGCATCTTGTGGCAAGCGATTGATATACAGATTGGACACGGCGTTTTCAGCGTTATCAATAGACGAATAGCTGTCCATTGAAAAATCGATGTTCTGATATTGTTCAAACAAAAGCTGGAACTCACTCTCTCCAATGCCTATATCCCTCAGCGAGGCGAAATCTCGCGCAACCGCATCCACCACATCGTCTCGGGTTTGTTGGTTATGATCGACGGTGAATTCATACACATTCCAACCAGGCACAAACGACACATTGCTATACACACCATTATTGTTGATAGCGCGTCGGTCTAGTTGTTCTTCGAGTCGCAATTGAATCGCATCTGTCACCATCCAATCAAGCCAACGCGCACGCTGTTCTTTCAGCGTGCTGGCAGGCGTGTACTGTCCTTCTTTGATGTTCACAACAATCGCGGGTGACTGCCCTTGCTGACCTAAAACTGTCAGAGGAAACTGAAACCCTTCTTGGGCATCGGGCAATACGTGGCGTTCGGGGATGTTGCTTTCAGTCGGCAATGACGCAAAATCGTGATGGATCACTTGCTGCAACGCCAATGCATTCATGTCACCCACAACCACTAATTGCATCCGATTCGCGCTGTACCATTTTTTATAAAAACGGCTGAGCGATGTTGCATTTGCCTGTGTTAACGTTTGCTCAGTGCCGATAGGGTCTCTATCAACATAAGGCGTATCGTTTAGCACATCGTCGTACACTTGAAGCTGCCATGACGATTGGGCTTTGTTGTCCAACCGCCATTCGCCGAAGATCACCGCAATTTCGTTCTTCACCCCTTTTTCACCCAACGAAATGCCGTCACCGATGTCCCTAAACCAGCGCAGCGCTTCATCAAGCTTCTCATCATCGGGCAACGACAGTTGATACACAGTCCGCCCGTAATCCGTCACAGCGTTGATGTCTGGCCCGAATTGCACGCCCACAGCTGCAAATTCGTTGAATACCGAATTGTTCGGAAAATGTGTCGTGCCATTAAACGCCATATGCTCGATAAAATGCGCATAGCCACGTTCATTTTCACGTTCGTTAAGGCTTCCCACATTGACGATAAGGCGCAACTCTACGTCTTGCCCTTCAATGGGATACAGGTGGTAGCGAAAACCATTGGGTAAGGTTTCAGAAATCCAATGCTGGTCGGTTGTTAACGGTGGTGAAATGGAAAGAGACGAGCAACCAACCAGTAGCAAAACCATCAGTAAAGAGGGAATGCGAAAGCGCATGGCGTTTCCTAAATAAATTCTTCTATGCATTAAGACATAGGCAAGGCAGGAATAATTGCAACGGCAAACGCCTGATTACGTGTAAAAACCGGTGCTTTAGGTAGCAAATACGAAAAACGGGCGACAGACGTCGCCCGTTTTCTGGTGTCGATTCTTACCACGTTGCTCGCTGCCTTCGTCAAACGTCAGTGAGCTATCGCAGCAATGCATCTGTTTTCGCGGCACAAATGAAATCGTTCTTGTGAAGCCCTTTGATTTTATGTGTCCACCACGTCACAGACACCTTTCCCCACTCCAACAATATGGCGGGATGATGCCCTTCCGCCTCAGCAAGCGTTGCAACTTCGTTCGAGAACGCCCACGCCAGTTTGAAGTTTTTAAATGTGAATTCGCGGTGTAGCTGGTCGATACCGTCAACCGTGATCACTTCCCAATCAGGAATACTGGCTTGTAGTGCCGAGGCTTCATCTTGCTCAACACGAGGAGCATCTGCTCGGCAAGCTTCACATTGCAATTCATGTAAATTTGTCATGGTTTCCTTCCCTATTGCGCCATTTTGACGGGATGTAATGGTGAATGTAGACCCAAAGCCATGGCTTGATGCACACGGGCCATTAAATCCATATGCGTAAAGCTAAACAATGTTTCGAGATCGCTGAGATAAAAATAGATGGGTTGTAAAATATCGATACGATAAGGTGTTCTCATCACATCTACGATGTCGAGCGGTTTGTAGATTGCTTGCTCACTGGAAAAGGCATAGTCCGTTTCTGCGGGTGACGACAAAATCCCTCCACCATAAATGGAGCGTTGCCCTTTGTGTTGAATCAAACCGAACTCCACCGTGAACCAATAAAGCCGTGCTAAATACACCCGCTCTTCTTGACTCGCCGTCGCACCTAAACGCCCGTATGTTTGCGTAAATGCGGCAAACGCGGGATTGGTTAACATCGCGCAATGCCCAAACACCTCGTGGAAGAAGTCTGGCTCTTGCAGGTAATCCATGTCTTTCTCCGTGCGCAAAAACGTCGCGACGGGGAATTTCTTTTCAGACAGCAAAGTAAAGAAACGGTCGAAATCAATCAACGCGGGTACAGGCTCGAGATGCCAACCTGTGGTATCCCCCAACACCGTATTGATGTCAGCGATTTGTGGCGCATGATGATGAGGAAGATCTAACAGATTTAGACCATCAAAATATGCGCTGCATGCTTTGTCTTTGATACAGCCAAGCTGACGAGAAACCAAGTGTTCCCAAACGCCGTTTTCTTCTGCACTCCAATGTATCTTCCCGAATACATCGAGGGGTTTTGACGCGTATTGACGTGTTTTCATTTCACGCCTCCCAAGAGTTTCCGTGCCTAAATCTACGATAGACAGCCACGTTACATTCGTCAGAAAAACGGCGAGGATACGGTATGAAACAGTGTAAGTTTTTATTTACGAATCAGTAAACATCGGGGAACTTGCGATTTTCTCATGTCAATTTACCGTTTCATGCTTTCAAGTTAAGTTGTCCATTATTGAGACGATCATGGCAGGAGATCACAATAATTCGATATCGAAATGAATGTTTGTTTTTGCAAATCGATTCTTTAACGTAAGATTCTTTGCAGCGATTTTAGAGGTAGGAAATCCGTGGTAAAGCACCTAAGGACAAGAAGTGATTTTGAAAAGTGTCTGAGAGCCGGAAACAACGGCGATCTCATTGCTATTTTCAATGGGTTTCATCTTCGCAGCGTTTACCAGCCCATTTTTCGTAGAGACAATTCTATCCTCGGTTTTGAAGCGCTTGTTCGAGTCCAAGACGAACAAGGAAACAACCTTTGTCCCGCAGAACTCTTTCGCTACCTTTTACCCACCGATGAAGCATTTTCCGACCAAATTAGCGTCGATAAACTCGCCCGCGTTATTCATCTAAGAAACTTCGCCAGACACGCAGGACAGCATTGGATTTTCCTCAATATGCTACCTTCATCGGCCGTTGCCTCCATCGAAAAATTTTCCAGCCAACAGTTGATGGTTGAACGTCTCGCTGAACTCTCAATCCCTCGCGCTCACGTCGTGCTTGAGGTGGTTGAACACCTACACGATGACAGCAAACGCCTCTCTTTTGCCACGCACCAGTCTGTCAAAAATGGGTTCAAAATTGCCATTGATGACTATGGCGTGGATGGATCGCAAGAAGAACGTGTTCGCCAGATGAACCCAAGCATCATGAAGATCGATCGCTCACTACTGAGAAGCTACATTGAAGGCGATCAAGACCCGATACACCGCGCAATTGCCCTCGCTAAACAAGTCAACGCGCAAGTGTTGGTAGAAGGTGTAGAAGACAAGCAAGAATACGATGCGATGTTGGCACTTGAAATTGATTACTTTCAAGGATTCTACCTAGGTATGCCGAAATCCATTAACGAGTATTTTCCAGCGAACACCGTTGGCGTGAGTTGCCCAAGCAGTGCCTGAATCTTTTCGCTCCCATCACACCGGGCTCTCTGAATAAGCACCGATCAAAACGTCTTAGCACCTCAAGCATTATACCCAAACAACCTGAAGATGCTCGATTTCAGGTTGTTTGGGTATATGTTCATTTGAATGCCGACTTCCTAGGTTTTCCTTTCTCCTTTTTCTGACGGCTAGCCTGTCTCCTTTCTCTAGCATCCCTGTATAGCCGTCGCTACCAAGCGAACATTTCCACTATTTTAAACTTGAGAAACGTGCGCAGCGCACGCAACAAACCATTGTAATTAACCATTTAGAAACCAATACTTAACATTCAACTCTCTACTATCCGAGTCGGTAATACGGTGCGAGTACTCATTGTTGAAGATGACAGATTGATCAGTGAAGCGCTTGAACAACGGTTTTCCAAGCAAGGCCATGCTGTGGATTGCGCGTATGATGGCGATGTGGCGTATGCCATGGTTAATCAAACAGAATTCGACCTTATTATTCTTGATCTCAACCTTCCGCATAAATCCGGCGAGCAGATAACCAAGAAAATCCGTCGCGCCTCTGACTGCCCTATTTTGATTTTGACCGCGCGAACCGAGGTGCAAGATCGCATCTCTTTGTTGGATTTAGGGGCGGACGACTATATCACCAAACCCTTTGATTTAGGTGAGCTGGAAGCAAGGTGTCGCGCCATAGTGCGTCGTCGACAAGGCTCCGACCAAAATAACCTGCAGTTTGGAGACATCGAATTCGACCCAGCGAGTTGCAAGGTCTTTGTGAAAGGGCATGAAGTGATTCTTAAACAACGAGAACTGCGCCTTTTAGAGATTTTTCTCGGACATACAAACCGTGTGATGAGCAAAGAAGAATTGATCGATCACCTTTACGGCTTTGATGACACGCCCAATCTCAATGCGATAGAAACCTATGTCGGTCGCCTGCGTAAAGCACTCGCAGGCAGCGACGTGGAAATAAAAACCCTTCGTGGCTTAGGTTACGTCATCGACAAAACGGCATAGCCATGTCTTCATTTTTGTCTCGATTTCCCCGCCTTCCCTTTAGTGATGAATACTGGTCCAGCAAAAGCCTTCGCTTTCAATTGCTGACATCGGCCTTCGCCCTTTTGTTTGCAATCAGTGTTATAACGCTCTGGGCAGCCAACCGCTACGCGCACCACACCGCACAACTGTCTTACGATCGCTCACTCAGCGGCTCCGCCGTGCAAATTCTTGATAACGTCCGTTACGTGAACCTCAATTGGAACGTTGATATACCGATTTCTTCGTTTAAGGTTCTCGCACAATCTCCACGGGATCGGGTGTTGTACTTGGTGGTCACGGAAGATCTGTTCGTGGTCACGGGGTATCGCGAACTGTTAACTCATGACATTGTTCGAACGCGCGTCGAAAACCACCAGCCCTCGTTGGAACCAAAAGCCGATTTTTTTGACGTGCACTACTCAGGCGATGCCTTTCGCTTCACCATCATCAGTAACTCTGTCAACACCCCCAATGGGTTGAAAGACGTGATGGTCTTAGTAGGTCAAACCCTCGAATCACGTTTAGCCTTGAAAAAGGAAATCACCTTCCAAGCGCAAAATCTGGTGGGATTGGTGATCCTCAGTGCGATGTTTCTCGTCTTGCTCTCCACGTGGAAAATCATTCGTCCGATTCGAAGCATCAACCGAAAAATAGCCAAACGTTCGACTGTCGACCTCACGCCCATTAGTTTGCAAGGCCCGCTGGAAGTCGATCACCTCATCACAACCATCAACCGATTTATGGCACAGCTGGATACCACACTGCGTAATTTAAAGAACTTCACGGGTGAAGCGGCACACCAATTGAAAACGCCCTTATCAGGATTGAAAGCGCAAGCTGAACTTGCCATCAATTCGAACCAAGATCCTGAAACAGAGCGCTATTTAGAAAACGTACTCCACGCTTGCAACCATTTAGACCGCACCATCACCCAGCTGCTTAACCAAGCCACGATCACCCATCGTCACCGAAGCATGATGCCCGCGCGCATTGATCTCAACCAACACGTTAAACAAGTGTGCCGAGACCTAGCAATTCATGCCTTGTCCCAGAAAGTTGAGCTCAGTTATGAAGAATCCATGCACATTTACGTTAATGGCGATGACTACGCACTAACGCAGATGCTGCTCAACCTGATTGAAAACGCTATCAAGTACAGCCCAGAAAACAGCACCATTGATATTCTCATCCATCAAGATGTCGGGAATGCGGTGCTGACCATTCGAGACCACGGCCAAGGGATTGATGAAAAAGACAAGCCCCATGTGTTTGAGCGGTTCTACCGAAGCCCGAATAACACCAGCCAAGGGACAGGGCTTGGCATGGCCATCGCGTTGGAGGTCGCCAACAATTTTAATGCCGTATTGTCTTTAGAAGACACAGACCCTTCAGGGCTGACGGTAAATGTCGCTTTCCCTTACGGACATTGGAGCCACCAATGAAGGATTATTCCATCACGTTCAAACGGGCTTTCTTTGCATCTTGCGTAACGGTGCTTTCGTTGTGTGGGTCACCGTCTTTGGCGAAAGAGAGTGACCAAACGACGCTTCGTATTTATGCAGCGGCCTATTTGTCAGAAATGCAGCCTTTGCTTGATGATTTTCAGCAGCAATATCCACGCATCACACTCGAATACAAAGCCATCAGCAGTAACACCTTAGACCGATACATACGCACCCAAGCGTCGCCCCAGCCCGACATCACGATTAGCTCAGTGATGGATTTGCAGTTCCGACTCGTTAACGATGGGTTTGCACTGCAATACGCCCCGCCTACTGGGCGTCTGCCTAACCAAATTAACCATTTGCCATCATGGGCGGTTTGGCGTGAAGAGCTATATGGCTTCAGCTATGAGCCCGCGGTAATAGTGCTGAACAAAGCGTTTATGGAAGGGAAAGTCGTCCCCAAAAATCGCGTCGAATTGTTGAGTTTTATTCGTCGCTACAGCGCAGAACTCACCGGAAAGATCGGCACCTTTGATATTCGAGAAGTGGGCATTGGGTATCTGTTGTGGTCTTTTGAGCGGATTCAAGCCACAAACTACGGTCAGATTTTAGAGCTTTTCAAAAGCCACTATGCGCGCACCTTTCCAAGCTCTGCTTCCATGTTAACGGCACTGCATGATGAAGAGATTCTGCTGGCGTATAACATCATGGGTTCGTATGCCAAGTCGTGGGAAGAGAAGTATCAAGATGTCATCATTGTGGCAGCAGAGGACTACACGCCCGTGGTGATTCGTTCCGCCTTCATCAACAAAACAACCCAAAACCCTAAGGCCGCGAAACAGTTCCTAAGCTATCTGGTCTCCAACCGCGGACAACGCTTAATGTCGGAGCAAACCAACATGCCACCTATCCGTTTGGATATAAACAGTCCCAAATCGGCAACTTTTATGCGTAAGGTCTTGGTTGATCAGTTAAAACCCATTCCCCTCGATGTCACCCTGCTGGTCAATTCAGACCAAAATAAACGCGAGATTGTCATTACTGAATGGGAAAACGCGTTAAAGGAATTTGAATAATCGACCCTCGCGCTCACCGATGACAGCTTGCTGACAGTTTCATTTTTTAACCTTTGGCCATAGGTAACACGGCAAAGGAGTTGAAACATGGAACGATCAACCAGCATTCCTTGCATGCTGATCCGCGGTGGCACATCCAAGGGGGCGTATTTCCTCGCCAGCGATCTTCCCCAAGATGAAAAGCAGCGCAATGACCTTCTGATTCACGTTATGGGTTCAGGCGACCCACAACAAATCAACGGCATTGGCGGTGGAACAACGCTCACCAGTAAAGTCGCCATTGTCTCTGCAAGCGCAGCGGAAAATGTGGACTTAGATTACCTCTTTGCACAGGTTGGCGTTGAAGACAAAACCGTGGATACCAACCCTTCTTGCGGCAACATTCTTTCTGGTGTGGTGGTGTTTGCACACGAGAAAAACCTGATCGCCCTTTCCTCACCGGAAACCACGGTCAGAGTACGAAACATCAACACCAATACCATCATCGAAGTCACCGCACAGACGCCAAATGGCCGCGTTGAACTTGATGGCGACATTAAAATAGATGGTGTGCCTGAAACAGGGTCGCCGATTCTTTTGAATTTCTTGAATGTCGGTGGCGCAAAAACCGGCAAATTGTTTCCCACGGGTCATGTCAAAGATATGATTCAAGGCGTTGAGGTCAGCTGCATTGATGCCTCTGTGCCTATGGTGCATATCGCGGCCGCTTCCCTTGGAAAAACCGGCCACGAAACCAAAGCAGCATTGGATGCCGATTCAGCGTTTCTCAAAACATTGGAAGCGATTCGCCTTGAAGCGGGTGTTCGAATGGGCATGGGCGATGTCAGTAACAGTGTCATCCCAAAAGTCTCCTTGCTTTCGTCCCCCGCCAATGGCGGCAACATTACCTCTCGTTACTTTGTTCCGCATAACTGCCACGCGAGTCATGCTGTGACTGGTGCTATCTGCGTTGCCATCGCCAGTTTCTTGCCGGGTACGATCGCAGCAGATGCGGTGAGAGAGGTGCAAAGCAACACCGTGGACATTGAACATCCAAGCGGAAAAATTCAAGTGAGTGTGGTCATTGAAGCGGGCGAAAGTGAGCCTCAAATCAAGCAAGCCGCACTCGTACGCACTGCCCGTCCTCTATTCAAAGGGGATGCGTACTACTGATTCATTACAAACAGCCATACCAGTACCCAAGCAACTGAATACCTATAATAAAAATCCAATAGCAAAAGAAAAACCGTGACGGGATCACACTGCCAACAACAAGAGCAGTCTAGTAAGAAGCCTTGTTCCTACAGAAATAACGGTTAAATGAGAATACCCATAACAAAAGCAACATGAAGCTCAATAATTTGCCATTCAATGTGAATGGCTTTTTTTTGCCTCATTTTTAGATTCCTACCCGTTACACCACGTTTTAATCGCCTTCGTTTCTCGTTTGGAAACAGATCTATGTAACATTTTTGTTATCAGAATGTTTGATGTCAGCTTGGTGACAGGTTCGAAATCTAATGTCGAAAATGAACAAACAAATACGACATAGTTAGCCTCGCAATTGCGTGGTATCGAATGGAAACGAGGGTGAAATGATGTTTATTCACAAACAAACGAATCAAGCCAAGACACGCAAGAACATGTCTTTAAAAGCGGCACTGCTATCCATGAGTGCATTGATTGCACTGCCAAGCACAGCGCTTGCGGATGATGTTTCTTTCAAAGGGAAACGTGTGGAATTCACGATCCCGTATAAAGAAGGCGGCGGCACAGACACATGGGGTCGCTTCTATGCGCCACTGCTCAGTGAAGCGTTGCCCGGCAACCCTGTTGTTGTTGTGAAAAACATTCCCGGTGGTGGCTCTACAAAAGGGGCAAACCAGTTTGCGCGCAAAGCGCGAGACAACGGGCTGAACATCTTCGCAAGCTCGGCATCTACTCAATATCCTTACCTGCTTAAAGATGGTCGCGTTCGTTACGACTACACCAAATGGGATGTCGTTCTCGCCTCCCCAACAGGCGGTGTGGTATACGTTTCTCCATCAACGGGCATCACTAACGTTGAAGAGCTTCTCGCCAAAAAAGGCGAGGTGAAGTTCAAATACGCAAGCCAAGGTGCAACGTCCATCGATCTCGTGCCTTTACTCGGCATGGAGCTATTAGGTCTGGATGTTCAAGCCGTGTTTGGTATGAAGGGACGTGGCGCAGGCCGCCTTGCGTTTGAGCGTGGCGAGGTCAACATCGACTCTCAAACCAGTTCATCGTTCCTCAAGAAAGTAACGCCGTTGGTGGAAGAAGGTAAAGCGATTCCATTGTTCAGCTTTGGTGTGCTTGATAAAGACGGTAAGTTACAGCGTGACCCTAACTTCCCTAACATTCCGCACTTCGCTGAAGTCTATGAGACGTTTTATCCTAACCAAGAACCTACGCAAGGCTTCGATGTTTGGCGCTCGTTCTTTGTTGCCGGTTTCGCGGCTCAGAAAATGGTCTTCCTACCTAAATCAACACCGGAAGACATTGTGACCGCGTGGCGTGAATCTGCGACCAATCTAGTCAATGATCCAGGTTTCAAAGAGAAATCCAACAAAGTGCTGGGCGACTACCCTCAGCTAACCGGTGACGCGGCGCAAAAAGCCCTTCAAGCGGCGTTGCAATTGGATGAAAGCAATCTGCAATGGGTTCGCAATTGGCTCACCGAAAAATACAACACTAAGTTCTAGTTCCCCTAAAAAAGGCGCAGTCATACCTTGTCATGACTGTGCCTTTTTTCTTTTCTCAAAGGCGTTGCATCATGTTCAACGAATTACTTGAATCTCTACAGACCATTTTGAGTTTGCAGCACATCTCCTACATGTTAGGCGGTGTAGCACTCGGGCTAGCCATCGGCATTTTCCCCGGCCTCGGCGGCATTGCTGGTTTATCCCTTCTTCTCCCTTTTCTCTATGGCATGGATCCGATTTCAGCCTTGGCCATGCTCATCGGCTTGGTTGCTGTCATCCCCACTTCTGACACCTTCACCTCGGTGCTTATGGGCATCCCCGGCTCCAGTGGCTCCCAAGCCACGGTGCTTGATGGCTTTCCAATGGCGAAAAAAGGCCAGGCCGCGCGCGCCTTGTCTGCCGCCTTTACATCTTCACTTTTTGGTGGCTTGTTCGGCGCAGTCATACTGACCGGATTTGTGTTGATCGCACGTCCTGTCATTTTGGCGTTTGGCTCGGGCGAACTCTTCATGCTCACGATTTTAGGTTTGAGCATGGTTGGTGCGCTGGCAGGTAATAGCTTTGTGAAAGGCTTATCTGCGTGTGGATTGGGTGTTCTCCTCGGCAGTGTGGGCAGCGCCCCAGCAACGGGCGAAAACCGTATGGTGTTCGACAATTTCTACTTGATGGACGGTCTGCCACTCGTCGTCGTGGGTTTGGGCATCTTTGCTTTACCTGAAATTATCGACCTTCTCCGTCAAAACAAACCTATCGCCAATGCCAGCAAATTAGGCAGCGGTTGGATGGAAGGCATTAAAGACTTCTTGGCGAACAAGTGGCTGGCGGTTCGATGCAGTGTTATTGGCTGTATCATCGGCGCCCTCCCCGGTCTTGGCGGCAGCGTGGTGGATTGGATTGCTTACGGACACGCCGTTCAAACAACCAAAGATAAGCCAGAGTTTGGCCACGGTGATGTGCGTGGTGTTATCGCACCAGAATCATCAAACAACGCCAAAGAGGGCGGTGGGCTGGTGCCTACCTTGCTGTTCGGTATTCCCGGCTCAGGCAGCATGGCGGTATTTCTCGGCGGCATGGTATTGGTGGGCTTGGAACCGGGGCCTGCAATGGTCAGTACTGAACTAAGTGTGACCTACACCATCGTTTGGTCTTTAGCCCTTGCCAACGTGTTTGGTGCGGGTGCGTGTATGCTGATTTCCCCTTGGGTTGCCCGCTTAACCACCATTCGCTACGCCCTGCTCGCCCCGTTTATGGTGATGGTGATTTGCTTTGCCGCGTATCAAGCTACCCGCGATTTGGGTGACTTGGTCACGCTGTTGGCCATCGGCTTCCTTGGCGTGCTCATGAAGCGCTTTGATTGGCCGCGCCCTGCGTTCCTGATCGGCTTTGTACTCGCCAGCGGCATGGAGACGTATCTCTATCAAGCCGTACAGTTTGACGGTATCGGCTTCTTATTGCGCCCAGGCGTGATGATCATTGGTGCCATCACTATCTTTTCACTGGTGTTTATGTATCGCCAAAGCGCGAAAAAGCGTGAAGAAGAAGCGGCAAACGATGAAGCGTCATCAAACTCAACGGGTGCGAACTACAATCGCCGACCGCAAATCATCTTTGCTGCTTGTGTGAACATCGCGTTTTTGTACGGCATCTATGATGGCTTCCAGCAAAGTTTCCTTGGCGGTGTCTTCACCATAGTGATCAGCAGTTTGATGTGGGTGCTGTCTGCCATTGCGCTGTACCAACTGCTTCGGAATCCTTCGAATGATCCTGTGTATTTTGATTTGGAATACATACAGGGATACGCCTTTGATAAAGATGCCACCAGCATGATGCATTACCTCTACTGGTTATCAGGCTTGATCATCGGTTGTTATTTCGTCGGCTATGTCATTTCTATCACGGTATTTTTCATCGCCTTCTTGGTGGTGAAAGCCAGTGTCAGTATGTGGCGGGCGACATTCTTAACCACCATTGCGGTTGGTTTTCTATTGGCGCTCACTCAAGCCATGGTGCTTGATCTGCCCATCGGCCTATTACAAGAAGCCATCGCACTTCCGTGGCCCATTGGATAACTAGGAGGCAACCATGACCATTCGAACCATCATCATGCCCTTTGCTTCACATGCAAATGCCAAGCAGCGCATTTCGGGCGCGCTCAGCGTCGCGCAATTCTTTGATGCGCATTTAGATGTGCTGCACGCACAGATAAATCCAAAGCAATTGCTGCCGGAAGAAAGACAGCTGATCTCTGATGAGTTTTACAAACGCATTGACCAAATTGTGGCAGATTATGTCAGTGAAGATGCAGAACCGCTCAAAGCCCTATTTGAAGACGCGTGCCAGCGTCTTCACATCTCCACCCAAACACGTATTCCTCGCTATGCCACATCCCAGCCTGAAACCACGGCAATGTGGCAAGATGTATACGGGTTTCGTGGCGAAGTGGTGGCGGAGAAGGGAAAATTGTCAGACATGACGATCATCCCGCAGGCGAAACGGGGCAAGTCTAGCGTCAGTTTTGAAGCGGCGATCCTGCATAGCGGTAAACCTGTGTTGATCATGCCAAGAACCCAAGATGTTTTTGCGCCTAAACACGCAACCATTGCTTGGAATGGCGACACACAAGCCGCCAAAGCCGTCACAGCAGCAATGCCGCTTTTGCGTAAGGTAGACACTGTCACCATTGCTACTAGCGAACGTTCCGTCAATAACAAACCCACGCAAAGTGAGCTTCAAGACTACCTCGCCATGCACGGGATTCAGAGTGAAAGTAAGGTCTTTGGTGCAGGTCGACTTCGCGCACCTCAAGCATTGCTTGAACAGGCCGCCGCGCTAAATAGCGATGTGATCGTGTGCGGGGCTTATTCGCACCAACGTATCCATCAGCAAATGTTCGGTGATTTCACGAAGAGCTTGCTGAAACGTTCGACCATTCCTCTATTTATGATGAGCTAACGCCGCGTTATAAATACAGGAACGGGAGAAACACATAGAGGGAGGCATTCGCGAAACGCAGCGCGATGTACTCCCTCTTATTTTTAGCCGTAGATCGCCCACTCTCTGTCCAACAAAGCCCTCCACCAACGCTAACGTTTTCCGTTGCATACAATTAAATGCTAGAATCGCCGCCATCATTTTCGCGTTCGACACGGTGGCATGTCCCCTTTCGACGGCGATAGACAAGTATTCAAAAGGCAATCATTCCAATGATTAACAACTCGATTCAGTGGTTCCCGGGCCACATGCACAAAGCACGCAAAGAAATTGAAGAAGTCGTTCCTAAGATCGATGTCATCATTGAAGTGCTGGATGCCCGTATTCCGTTTAGTAGTGAAAACCCGCTTATTCGCCATATCCGTAAAGATAAGCCAGTGATCAAAGTACTCAACAAACGTGACCTTGCGGACCCTGAGATGACTGCCCTTTGGCTTGAGCACCTTGAAAAAGAACAGGGTGTAAAAGCGATGGCAATTACCACTGAGCAAATCAGTGAAGTCAATAAAATCATGGATCTTTGCCGTAAGCTTGCACCGCACCGCGAAGAAATGGGCAAACACATTCGCACCATGATCATGGGTATTCCGAACGTGGGTAAATCCACCATTATCAATACCCTAGCAGGTCGTGTTGTAGCAAAAACCGGCAACCAACCTGCAGTTACGCGTCAACAGCAACGTATTAACCTACAAAACGGTGTTGTGCTGTCTGATACCCCAGGAATTTTGTGGCCTAAAGTAGAAAACCCACACAGTGGTTTCCGCTTGGCGGCAACCGGTGCAATCAAAGACACAGCAATGGAATACGATGAAGTTGCTTTCTATACTGTTGAGTACTTGGCGAAAGCCTACCCTGACTTGCTGAAAAGTCGCTACAACATTGAAGAATTGCCAGAGAACGATGTCGAATTGATGGAAGCGATCGGCGAGAAACGCGGTTGTTTGCGTGCTGGCGGTCGTATTGATTTGCACAAAGCGTCTGAGATTTTAATCAACGACCTTCGCAACGGCGCATTGGGCTTAATCACCCTTGAGCACCCAGACATGATTGATAGCGAGCTTGTGGCAGTTGAAGAAGCTGCGGTTCGCAAAGCGGAAGAAAAAGCGAAAACGAAAGAAGAGCGTCGTAAGCGCTACCTTCGCAACAAACGTTAATTCGCGAAAAGCCCTATAATGATAAAGCCCAGCGGTCGCTGGGCTTTTTTGTCTCTGTCACATGCAATGTCAATGTTTATGAAACGTCTGCAAGTGTCCAAGCGCACACATCAGTGTCAGAAAAACGTTCTAACTTCACGAGTGAACATCGACGTAATTTTGCATGTGAAAGAAACTCAGGCAGCTGAGCAACAAACGTCTCGTTGCACGTCATGTAGAGACGCTTCTTCGTTTCAACCGCCATATCGATCAACTTAACAAGATCAAGGGGAGTAAGAAGGTGGGCATCGTCGACGCCGATAAACGGGCAGTCCCTTTCAGAGATGTCAGTCCATTCTTCATCGGTGATCCTAGTATCGCCGCCGCAATAGGCAATCTTTGCTTTAGAAACGTCCAATGTAAAAGGCTGCCCTTCGTATTGTTCGTATAGAAACTTCGTTTTCTCTGTTCGATTGGGACCCACGATCAAAGTGATATCGTGGAGGGTCAGTTGTTCTGCAACTTTGTACCAGAGCATGATTTCCCTATATGCAACTGAATGTTAGCAAGTGAAGCTCATCCTAATGGCGGCCTTCGAACATGTCCAACTTTATCTAACTAAAATGACCAAATACCCAGACTTTAAAGCGCGAGAATTAAGCGTAATGAGAAGCTCTACGTTCTGCACCTTGAAGTGATTTAGGCATAGAGGTCAATGATTCGGCTCAATGGAAATATGGGTGTTTACCGAATTCGCAATGAAGCAGTGCTTGTGCGCAAGTTTATGCATTTTATTGATCATGGCCGACGATGGTGTGTTATCTCCGAAAAAGCAGATTTTTGGTTTTAGGACAACATCCGTAACAGCAGTACGTCCTTGTGCATTCTTACCCAGAGTACCGATAGCCACATCTTGGTAGCTTTCGACCACAAATCGCTGTTTCTCAGCCACGGTGAGAAACGTCATCATATGACAACTTGCAAGCGCGGCAATAAAGGCCTCTTCTGGATCGATCGCCGCATCTTGGGATCGTAGAGGCATAACAAAAGGTGATGGCGAAGCCTCCACCGTGATACCACCATCAAATGTCCATTGATGTACAAGCGATACCACGTTGTTTGCGGCATCAACTTGGCTGCTATGCGCCCATTGAACCAAAACACTGTGCGTTGTCATCCATGACCCATTTATGTGTTGTGTAGCGTTAAACAGGATATAAAAACACCTTGCTACAAGGCGTTTTTCACAAGAACTTATTGGTAGTCTTCACCCGCAGCGGCAACAAAGGCCATTTCTACCAGGTATTTTGGATTGGCCAGCTCGACTTTCACACAAGCGCGGCTTGGTGCCGTGCCTTCATCAAACCATGCATCCCATACGCCGTTTAGCGCGTCGAGGTTTGCAAAATCTGTGACGTAAATGGTCACGGAAAGAATGCGAGATTTATCGCTACCTACACTTGCCAACATTTCTTCTGCTTGTTCGAAGATTTGGGCTGTCTGTCCTTTAACGTCTGCATCAAGATCGCTTTCAGGCACTTCGACGAAATGTGCGATGCCATTAAATACAGTAACGTCAGACCAACGAGCAGTTGGGTTAATTCGATGGATTTTCATGCAGTTAACACCTAAGTAAATGTTGGGGGATCATAGCAGAGCTTTACGGGCAATGAGAACACCTCAAAGGCGAGATTTGTTGCCTTCCACACGCTTTCCATGCACTGCAATAAATTTCAACGTATACACACCCCACGTTCCTATCAGTATCGTATTTATAACGTCCAAATTACATGCTGAGCAAGCATCTTGCTATTGCTATTGCTATTGCTATTGCTATTGCTATTGCTATTGCTATTGCTATTGCACATAAAAAATCATACCGACAATAAGCAATCAGTTTCATTTTAATCATTTTTAAAACAAACTATAAATAAACGATTCAATCGAAAATTCCAAACTGAATCATCGAATAATATCACTATACAGCGAGTGGAATATAAAGAATCATGTTTAAACAATGTCGATTATAGGTATATAAAATGAAAGCATTCTCTTCTCTTATCTCTGTTGCTCTTCTTACTTTATCTTTTCAAGCCAGTGCTGCCGATCAATACAAAGTAGACAGTGAAAATTCCACCATCAACTTTGCAACGATCAAAAAGCAATATGTCGTTGAACCAGCAGAGTTCACCAATATAAGTGGCATGCTAAATGAAGACGGTAGCTTTTCCGTGAAAGCCGCACTATCGAGCATTAACACGGGTATTTCGATTCGCAATACCCGTCTCAATGAGATTTTCTTCCAATCGGGAAGCAACCCCGATGTTTCAATCTCTGGCAACGTCTCACTCGATGGCATCGAAGGTGCAAACCAGTCCATTCCAGTCAATGTTTCCCTAAATGGCAACAGCAAAGAACTCACGGTACCAGTGACTGTATTAAAAAATGATGACCAAATCATTGCTTACACTGTAAAGCCTCTGATTGTCAAAGCATCGGATTTTGGTATTCCTGTTGAGAACTTGAATAAATTAGCTGAAACCGTCGGTGGCATTCCACTGTCAGATACTGTGCCTGTCAGCTTCGTATTAGTTTTTAATAAATAATCACAACTCGCTGTCAAAACAGACAGCGCGTGATATTTATTCCAAAAGCCGAAATACGCACAAAAATAAGAATAAAAAAGCCAGCATTAACATGCTGGCTTTTTATTAGGAAAACGAAAGTGAGAGATTCATTATTTCACCCACCCCAACTACCACCACTTCCATTTCTTGACCTTAATTTTTTTGATTTCAGAGTCGGTTCCACCTAAATCATCAGTCACAGTATGCCTAACGTCATATTTGCCGCGTTTCCTATAGGTATGCCATACGATACCGACAGAGGATGTCGCTTGCCTTCCATCACCAAAATTCCAGTGGTATTTGTTAATGTCGCCATCACTGTCTGTCGATGCTGATATGAATAGCGCCCATTTGCCTGCTTGAATGACATCAAAATCGGCTTCAGGTGCGACATTCAAGGTCACACGCTGTGTCTCTGTGTTTGTCTGCCCAAATGCGTCTGTCACTGTCAGCGACACCGAATAGATACCACCTTGAGAATACACATGAACAGGGTGTTGTTCACTCGAACGATACCCATCACCAAAATCCCATGACCACTGCGTTATTGCCCCTTCTCTGTCACTGGATTGATCGATAAAAATCACTTGATTTCCATCAATGTCTGAGCTGAATGCCGCAACAGGTGCATCATCATCAAGCGTAATTTCTACAACGCCATAATGGTTATCTTCCGCTTGTTCAATCACAGTGATACTAAGACCATATTGGGGAATAATTCGCCCAGCATCAGGCTGATCAGGATTGGAATAGTCACTGCGATCATCAAACGTCGGGATTGCATTCAATGCGTCGTCAATCAATGTACCAATGTCGTCAAAACTCACATCAATAGGCGCTTGGTCTTGTAAACTAAATACCGCATCACGAATCTGATATTTGGTCGACGCTGATTCGCCAAGATCTGTCCACGTCAGTGCAAATTGGTCGGCATCAACAACCCCTAACCACCCTTTGCCGGGGTGTTGCCCTACCCAGTTATCAGAATGAGAATCGTCGGCATACCACACCAACAACCCCGGCTCATACTGCCAGCGGTCTCCGCTTCGTTGAAGGTTCTTTAACCCTTCATCGACGCCAGCATGACTGCGCCATTGAAGCATGTAGTAATGAGCGTAATACCCATTACCGTCATTCTTGGTGTAACCATTAAAGGCAAAATCGCTGTCAGATTCGGCATCGTCTGACAGCACTGTGTCTCCGTCAGCGACCACCAAAATGTTGTCTGCGTAAAACCCCTGTTCAACCCAGCCCCCATCGGTGATGTACTCAAACGTGAGAGTCACGGTTTGCCCTGAATACGCTGACAAGTCAAACACCGCAGGCACCCAACCATTCACGTTGTCTGGGTGATCTTTGGAATAGCTGTGAACGGCGGGCACTAAGCCCGAGCCGAGCGGATCATCGTAAGTGGTGATATTGCCCGAAATAGGTTCACCATCGATGAGTACACGAGCGAAATCGTAGTCAGGTTCGACGTCATAGTGCGTATCGAAGGAGAGTGAAATGGTTTCCGCGGTTGGCAGCGTCACTTCTACTGACATGCTGTTGTGTAAATCGTCTCCTTTGCCAGAGTAGTACTGGTACTCCCCTGCATAAGGCAGGATTTCAACGATTTCTTTGTTGGGTAGATTGATGCGCACATGGTTTGTGCCGTCGTCATTCTCAACGGTTTCAGCCAATCGAACTGTTTTGGTTGTGCCCGCCAAATCGTCCAATGAATAAGTCACAGCGTTTAGCCAATTCCCTCCCATTTGGGCATACAGAAACTCTTTCGCCCACGCACTAAACGCAACAGGTTCCGAGCCTGGGATTTTCCCTGCCCACGATCCAGAAGACATGATCGACCAAGACGACACGGGCTCACCCTCGCCCGAATATTGGGTGTCATATTCATCAGGCAAGCCCAAATCATGCCCATATTCATGCGCGGCAACACCCGCTGCCGCGTCAATCGGCTGCATGGTGTAATCGTAAGCGGCGTATTTTCCGTTCCAATGGGATAAACCGCTTTCGGTGCCTTCTAGCTCATAAACGGCAGGAAGATTCCAACGGTGCGACCAAAGGGCATCCTGACCAAGCGCGCCCCCACCCGCTTCTTCACCGACGGAGGAATGGAAAATCATTAAGTGGTCGATAATACCGTCAGGTTCAAAATAGTCTCCATCACCATCAACGTCATACCGATCTTCGTTATCGTAATCGGCAAGGTTTATCGAGCCATCTTGAACGAGCGCATCGAGCGCTTCTTTTACCAAGTCTCTGGCGTTGGCATCTTTAGCGCCTGAGTCAGTATGCGCGCCATAATATGCAGAAGAATGCTTCGCGCGATACCAACCCGCAACGGCCCCAGCAACACTGTAGCTACCACCGGATTCTTGTTCATAATACTGACGCATGGTGATCAAGGTTTCACCGTTCGGCCCTGCATATTCATCACCAAACAGGAGATCCTGATAATGAACAGCTGGATAACTGTCATAGAACATGTCGGTGTGCTGCGGTTCTAAGCGGTTATCGTCGTAAGGCAGATCGGGGAAATCAATCAGGATGGCCAACACGCGGTCGGTCCGTGTATTCGGCACTGAACGGAGAAACGAAAACCGCTTTGTCTTCTCTTTTGGGGCATCTAGCTGCGTTTTTCGTTTTAGTATTTGTTGACGGTTTTCTAAGTTTTTCTTGGTGAACACACCGTCATCGAAAGGCTGATCACCACTCAAATAGGCATCGAGTGCTTTTCGAATGTCTTCTGGCGACGCATTGTCCGGCAGCACACCACTTCGTTTAAGATAGGCGATCACTTTTTCTTCGTTAACGATAGAGCGGTCAAACGGCGTGTGCGCGTTTACCGATAACGTACATGCACAGGATAAGACAACAAGTGCGAGGCTTTTTACAATGTTCATATGCCAAGGCGTCCTCTTTTCTGAACCGGTTGCCATGAATAGGTCGCGGTAACCGCCACCGATTCACATTGCCAACTTAGGCATTTAGCTATTTCAGCAGCAAACACCCAACCTCACTGAAATATGTCGAAACGAAGTCATGGTTCCTTTAGTACTTTTCATTGAGACGTCACATTCACCGTCGGAGGTTTGTGCTTTCTAAGGTCAAACTCATGAGATGGACGTAGATAGTCTTGGAGAATATGTTGTTTCTCTTGGAGACTCATTTGAGGGGTTATCAATCCGATACTTTCTAAATAAATCAGCACCTTTTCTTCATTGGCAGTGGAAAGAACAACCGTCTCTTCGTTTTCTTTTTTTACCATTGAGTTACGTGGTTTTGTCTCGTGAAGCTCTGTATTCGCGGTCAGCTGGGCATTAGAAATATTAAACAGGACAGAGAAGTAACACACGCCCACAAGCATGCATCGAAAAAGGAAAGAAGCTGAAAACCAGCAGGAGCGAGCTGACATAGTGACCATATGGATTACTTAACAGGATATATGGAAATATAGTCACAACGCACTGTCAGGGTTGTAGGTCAAAAATGAGAACTGGGATCTTTTACCAAAATATGTGCACGGTTAAATCAGCAGTGATCGCATGATGAGAATCCCCGCCTTTGCTGACATTCCTTGTTTTGGCACACACTTTTTTTAACCTTCAAAGGCAAAAAAGCCAGCACGAAGCTGGCTTTTACATTGGTATGGCGTGCATTCAAACACGCAATAGCATCACGAAGAGGCAATGAGTAAAAACGTTTACGAAGACACTTTCACCAATGCATCTGCAAGGTAATCAATGCGCGATTCAGTCAGCCCCGCCACATTAATGCGGCTATCACCCACCGCATAGATACCAAACTCATCACGCAGTTTGCCAATTTGCTCTGGAGACAGACCCAGCATAGAGAACATGCCTTGGTGCTGCTTGATGAAATCAAAACGATTATCACCACAACGCTCAACCAAAGACGTACACAACGCTTCACGCAGCGACAAAATTCGACCACGCATTGCGTCGAGTTCAGAACGCCATTGCTGCGTTAGCGTGTCGCTGGTGAGGATCGTTTCTACGATTGCTGCGCCATGATCAGGTGGCATGGTGTATGTTGCACGCGCCAATTGAAGCACACGCCCTTTCGCGTTCATGGCTTCCTGCGCATTTTTACCAATCACAATGGCGGCACCGGTACGTTCACGGTATAAGCCGAAATTCTTTGAGCACGAGGTGGCGATAAGCATTTCTTCGACGGAATCTGCCAGCAAACGTAAACCTTGTGTATCTTCTTCTAAACCCGCACCAAAACCTTGATACGCAATGTCTACGAAAGGTGTAAAGCCGTTCTTCTGCGCAAGCTCATTGATCACCTGCCAATGCTCAGGGCGAATGTCTGCACCGGTTGGGTTGTGGCAACAACCATGAAGTAGTACTACATCGTCCGAACCAGCTTTAGACAATGCATCAAGCATGGCATCGGCATCAACTTGTTTGGTCGCTGCATTAAAGTAAGGGTAAAACTTCACCGTCAAACCTGCAGCTTCCATGACAGGTTTGTGGTTCACGTAACTCGGGTCGCTGATCCAAACCGTGGTGACAGGTTTGGCGAGGAACATCAAATCAGCCAACATACGTAACGCACCGCTCGCGCCGGGTGTTTGCACTGTCGCACAGCGCTGATACCCGTCAGTGCCTTTGAGCAACAAATCCGTCATTGCCTGGTTGAAGGCTTCATTGCCTGCAAGGCCAACATAGCTTTTCGTTGTTTGTTCATCGGCAAGTTGCTGCTGAGCCACTTTCACGGCTTGCATGATAGGGGTATTGCCTTGGCTATCCTTGTATACGCCAATCCCAAGATCCATTTTGTCCGCACGCGCATCTTGTCGGTAAGCAATGGAGAGTGACAAAATCGGATCTTGTTGCGCCGGAGTGAGCAGATCTAGCATGGGTAACTTCCTTATTTAACGGCTATTTAAAACGTGATGCGTCTACATTACTAGAACATGCGCGAAGCGCAAATCAAAAAAAGCGCAAAGGTAATCATTACCGTTGCGCTCGCTTTACACGTTTACAGACGTGTTGACATTTTAATCGACAGGTGAGGTTTTACCGCGTCGCGTTAGGTTTGGGTTGAACGAATTTTCGGCTAACATCGACAAGTGCCGTCCCCTTCAAATAGGTACGACCAAGAAGAACGGGGAAATTGAGATGGTGTCGATCACGCAAGGTGAACTCCGTCTTTTCTGTCACGTCCCCTATGGTGATTGGCAATGCGACAACATAGCGACGATCATACCCTTCCGCGCTCGATTGAATGATACGCACAGTGCGCACAACGCGAGATTCCAGCACATCACTTTCTTTGTTGTCATGCGCCAAGCGGAATTTAACCCATTTATTCCCATCGCGTTCGAACGGTTTGATGTCGACGGCGCTGATTGACGAGGTTGTTGCGCCCGTATCGACACGCGCTTTGGCAACCACGCCAATGGTATCCACTTTCACCCACTCTTTTTCTCCGAGCAGCAATTTGCCGTCAGATGCATGTTCATAAACCGGAGAGTCGGTCGCGGCGTGCGAAACAGAGAAGGGGCTAGCGAAAGCCAAGGAAAGCAAAGAGAAGAAGGCAAACTTGCACAGCGCCATTCTGCATCGTTGCAGGTTATGTCGTTTCATTCGGTGTCCTTAGTGCGAAGACAATGCTGAATCGAGTGAATGTTCAACAGTATATAATATCAAACTCGATGACTAAGGTCTGTTGACCTTTTTCGGCGGGCATAAAAAATGCCGCTGAGTGAGCGGCATTAAGCTTATGATATGTATCAATAAGAATTGTTAGACGAGTGTCAAACGATGAATCACTTGGTTAGCACTGCCACGCCAAGGTAACGACGGACTCGCCAGCTCTTTTTCATATTTGCCGTCTATCAGTACGTCAACGAGATCAATCACAGCCTGCTGTTCTTGCGTTAAATTCGCAAGCTCATACCCAGACCATAACCAAACATCTTTGCCTTCACACTCAGCGCGCACACGCTTCACCAAGGCAAGCACCGCTGGCACATTGGCAGGATGAAGCGGATCGCCGCCACTTAAAGACAATCCTCTGCGTTTGATACGGGTGTCATTCAAGTCAGCAATCACACGATCTTCCATCTGCTTATCAAAAACCTGTCCTGAATTCAGCGACCAAGTAGATTGGTTATAGCAGCCTCGACATTGGTGCTCACACCCTGCAACAAACAAGGTACAACGCGTTCCTTCGCCGTTGACAACGTCAACCGGATAATATTGATGGAAATTCATGACACTGCCTTACATATGTTTAACGCGACGTTTTACTTCTTCTTGCTTTCCGTCGTTAAACGGACGTGCATCAGGGCTCCCCAGGTAACCACAAACACGACGTGTCACTGACACTTTGGTTGAATCATGGTTGCCACAACTTGGGCAGACAAAACCTTTACTCGAACATTCAAACTCACCCATGAAGCCACATTCGTAACATTCATCAATCGGTGTGTTTGTGCCATAGTAAGGCACGCGTTCGTAGCTGTAATCCCACACATTTTCGAGTGCTTCAACGTTGTGCTGAATATTCGGGTATTCGCCGTAACAAATGAAGCCACCGTTCGCGATTGGCGGGTAAGGCATTTCAAAGTCGATCTTGTCGTACGGGTTAACGCTTTTCTCTACATCAAGGTGAAAGCTATTGGTGTAGTAACCTTTGTCAGTCACGCCATCAACCAAACCAAACTCTTTCGTGTCGATTTTGCAGAAACGGCTGCACAAGTTTTCACTAGGCGTGCTGTAAAGGCTGAAACCATAACCAGTCTCATCTTTCCAGCGATCAGTCGCCGCTTTCATGTGCTGAATAATGGCAATGGCTTTCTCCCGCAATGCTGGCGAGTCGTACACATGCTGCTCAGTGCCATACAAGGCATTCATAGTTTCATGAAGGCCGATATAGCCCATTGAAATCGAAGAACGGCCATTCTTGAAGATCTCGCTGATGTCGTCATCCGCCTTCAAGCGAACACCACAAGCGCCTTCCATATAAAGAATCGGGGCAACACGTGCCTTCACACCATCTAAGCGAGCAATGCGTGAATCCAAACCTTCACGCGCAACCGCCATCACTTCATCCAGCAGTTTGTAGAAGGTTTTCTCACAGCCATTTGCACGAATCGCAATGCGCGGCAAGTTCAGGCTGATCACGCCAAGGTTGTTACGCCCCTCGTGGATCAGCTCGCCATTTTCTTCATACGCTGACAAGAAGCTACGGCAGCCCATCGGAGTTTTGAATGACCCAGTCACTTCCACCACGCGATCGTAGTTCAAGATGTCTGGATACATACGCTTAGACGCACATTCCAATGCCAGTTTCTTGATGTCGTAGTTCGGCTCACCGTCTTTCAGGTTCAAGCCCGCTTTTACGCTGAAGACCAATTTCGGGAATACCGCAGTCTTGCGATTTTTACCCAAACCCGCGATGCGGTTTTTCAGAATGGAAGATTGGATCATGCGCGCAGCCCATGATTCACCCAAACCAAAACCAAACGTCACAAACGGCGTTTGTCCGTTTGCGGTATGCAGTGTGTTTACTTCATATTCGAGCGATTGGAACGCGTCATAACACTCTTTCTCAGTGCGTGATTCTGCATAGCTTTCTGCATCAGCAATGTTCCACTCACGCGCAACAGCAAGGTGTTTTTCGTAGCTGATTTCAACATACGGTGCGAGGGTTTCGTCGATACGGTTGATCGTCGTGCCGCCGTAAATGTGGCTCGCCACTTGAGCGATGATTTGTGCAGTAACTGCCGTTGCTGTTGAAATTGATTTAGGTTGATCAATTTCCGCATTACCCATCTTGAACCCTTTGGTCAACATGCCTTCAAGGTCGATCAACATGCAGTTAAACATTGGGAAGAACGGGGCATAGTCCAAATCGTGGTAGTGAATATCGCCTTGCTCGTGTGCGCGAACAACCGATTTTGGCAACATGTATTGGGTGGCGTAGTGTTTCGCCACGATACCCGCCAACAAATCACGCTGTGTTGGGATCACTTTGCTGTCTTTGTTTGCGTTTTCGTTAAGGATGTCAGAGTTAGTCTGTTCAACCAAGCCACGGATCTCATGGTTTAGACGGCTTTTGCGCTCGCGAATGCTGTCGCGATCATGACGGTATTCAATGTATGCACGCGCGACCGCTTTATGTGGACCTGCCATCAAATGGTTTTCGACTGCGTCTTGGATCTGATGGATATCAACGTCGTCTGCACGCATAAATTGCGCAAGAACGCCATCTGCAACCGCAGCTGCATAGGCGCGATCCATGTCTTCGATATTATGTGCAGCGCTAATGACCGCATCTTCAATGCGTTGACGTTGGAATGGCACGCGACATCCATCACGTTTGATGACAACAGGTTTCACAAAAAACTCCTCAACGAATAGTCCTAATACACCCAGTAACTGATAAAGAAAAAACAGCCATGCTCGCCTAAATTAAGAAAGGCAAGCATTGAAATACGTAAATCACTCGATCACTGTGGCGTCATGGCGATACACACAAAAGCACCCTAATTAACAGCATTTATTCTGCTAATTTCATGAGAAATTGGTGCGTATCACGTTAGTGTCCAACCCGTCAACAAATACCAAATATGGGTAAGTTGATAGTGACATCTACAATATGTGGTGCATTAGACGATCACGAAGGGACAAATTCATTGATTTAGATCATGGCCAAATAGGATGCGTTTTTTATCTATTCGATTAGTGCGGATAAGCTTCAATATTTGAGAAAACGCTGTAAAAAAGTGATACGCATAACGCAAAAATGTCAGTTTGAAAAAACATCGTATACTGTATGCACTACTATCGCCCAATATAACAGACAACCTCGATACGCAGGATTCAGCGTCATTCATCGATTTACTTGGGGTTGCTTTAAGTCAACGCAATTGAGAAGCTGTGGTTCGCTCTCAATGGAACGAAAAGATAATAAAGAGAGAAACACGACTTTTATGCGTTTTAGCGTCACAGACAGCAGCTGCGTAAAGAACAGCGTCTTCCCGTTTTCTATTGCCAGCTCCCGGCAAGCTGTAAACACATCTGCATGGCGTGACATACTCGCTTTCGCTTTGTTATCACTCTTTTTCACGCACTCCGCCCACGCCTCTCTCTCCATTGCTACGTGGAATATGGAGTGGTTATCCGACAAAAATGACATGATTCAAAGTAAGCGCACCAAAGACGATTACTTAATGTTGAAAACCGTGTCTGCCGTGATTAATCCCGACCTTATTGCCTTCCAAGAAGTCGATTCTGAAGACGTACTCGCGAAAGTGCTCGATATAAACGAATACAACATCTATTTGTCTGATAGAAAGGCGCGATTTAAGCACAGCCGAGGCAGTGGTCAGTTTACAGGTTGGGCAGTAAGAAAAGGGATCTCAGTGATTGATCATCCCGATTACAAACCACTTGGTCTTCCTACTTTCCTCTCTGATGGTAATTTACGCTATGGCGCTTACATAGAAGTAGAACGAGAAGGCAAACCTTCCCTTCATTTACTTTCTATTCACTTAAAATCCGGCTGCTTTGAAACCCCTGTCCGTCGTAACAACAGTTGCAAGAAACTCGACCGACAAATTGAAGCGTTGTCCGTTTGGATAAACACACGCACAAAACTGAATGAAGAGTTTGTGGTTGCGGGTGATTTCAACCATTACTTAAACGATAAAAACGAGTGGGTTTGGAAGGCGCTCATCAAAGAGGTGGGCGAAGAGAATGTCGTAAATCTGACACAGAACACGAAAAGTAAGTGTAAAGCCCGTAAGTATAACTATCGCACCAAGCGCTGGGAGCATGTTGTCTATAGAAAACTGATCGACCATATCATTGCTAGCCCAGGTGCTATCGATGTCGTAATCCCACCTAAAACGAAGCAGTATCAGTATTCATACCATGCTGTCGCGACCTATAGACTCACGGATCATTGTCCGATCCTTGTAGAAATGTGAGTTACCCCAAACAATTCGCAGCTATTCCATAAAAGTCACTTTTTTTACCGCACAATAAAGCGATTCTGACTAACCACTGACAAATATAAAAAATGAGTGTGGCAAAATTTTGCTAATACTAAGAATGATGGACCATCCCGATGCGCTTTTTTACTTTGCCCCTACTTGCCGCCGCCCTTATCGCTTCAACCTCTGTGATGGCGAAACCCGAACTTGCTCCTGCTGCTTTACTTGATTATGGACACTATGAAAAAGTCAAAGAACTGACGGTTTATGGTGAAATTCAACAAGACATTATCCAACTCGCCGAAAACAACACTGCAGACTCTGATGCTGATTTGTTTGTGATCGACGATATCAATGAAGACATTGAGAAGAATGTGTTGATTGTGTCGCTGTCTCTTTATATCGATTTGAACAGCGGTATTGTGAAACGCTAAGACTTTGCGTTAACGGCATGTGTTCAAACACATGAATGTCTAGGCCGGTGAAATAAGCCCTCGTTTCATCGGTTTTTAATTCCTTTTATCCTCGCGCTGACATTCTCTTCTCGTCTAACGCCCGAACGTCGCACACCCTTACTTTTTGCTGACGTCTCAATGATGTCGTTTGCTGTTTTGATCACCTAAAATTTTTGACCGTTTCTGGTAAACTGCTCCCACGTAAAGGACAACAATAATAAAACCATGATTACTGGTACTTTGAGCAAAATGAAAAGCGCACTTGAAGACACTGTGCGTTACACCCTTCTCGTCGGCGAAAATCAGGTTGAGCTAACACCCCTTATCGGTAAGTCACTCACCCTCACGCACACTGGCAATATCTATTGCGATGCTTGTGGCAATAAAACCAATAAAAGTTTTAGCCAAGGACATTGCTTCACCTGCATGAGGAAACTTGCGCGGTGCGACATGTGCATTATGAAGCCTGAAACGTGTCACTTCGCAGAAGGCACCTGCAGAGAGCCTGAATGGGGTGAGCAATTCTGTATGACAGACCACATCGTTTATCTGTCTAACACATCAGGGTTGAAAGTGGGTATCACCCGCGCGAGCCAAATTCCGACGCGTTGGATAGATCAGGGGGCGACGCAAGCACTTCCGATCATTAAAGTGAAGAATCGTCACCTATCAGGGTTAGTAGAAATAGCCCTTGCCGAGTTTGTGGCAGACAAAACCAATTGGCGCGCCCTACTCAAAGGCGATAACGAGCCTTTAGATTTGAAAGCGGAAGCGAGACGCTTGCTGCCTTTGATTGATGCCAAACTGTATAGCCTTCGCATTCAGTATGGCTTCGATGCGATTGATCCAATATTCCATGACATCGTCACTATTAGTTACCCTGTCACTCAACACCCTACCAAAATCGTCTCCCACAATTTTGATAAAGAGCCCGTGGTATCTGGCGTACTGGAAGGCATCAAAGGGCAATACTTGATTTTCGACACTGGCGTCATCAATATTCGTAAATTCACCAGCTATGAAGTGAATGTCGAATACTGAGTAAATGGCAACAGCCGCTGACCCAGAATGAAAATAAACAAAGCCACCAAGAACGGTGGCTTTTTTAATTACGCTGAGGTCTTTATGTCTATACCGACAGTCTTTCAACACTCGCTAAAATATCGAGTTTGATGGCGTCAACATCGCTCTTTATCAATATCTTCGCACTGACTACGACAATGACAATGACAATGACACTATTTGACGGGCAGTGTTACTCGCTTACCACCCCAACCATGCACGCTGTCTCTGGCTTCGATATGCACCTCTTGAATCCCACTAGGAATAACAACGCCTGACAAACTGCGCGTAAAGGGTTGCTCGTTAACATGGGGATGCGCCAATTCACGCGTGCCAAGCACGGTACCATCGGCGGTGACAATGCGCCATGCATCGGCATAATGATCCCATCCTTCATCAGCATGCTTCACCGTTGCAGAAACACGGTAGCTATCACCCGACGGCGAAAGCGTTGCATCAACAACATCAGCCTTACCTGCCAACAAAAATGGCGACCAGATAAGCAAAAAAGCCGCTGCGCATGTTTTGAATATGATCATTTTCTCTCCTTGAACCCACGAAAATACGTAAACGCTAGATGGATAGTTGTATTTCTACATACTCACGGGTTCAAGAAACAAGGATTGCATCAGCCTTTAATCGCAATGCCTGTGGCATCACTCACTGCTTGCATGTTCTCTTTTGAACCCAAAGAAAGACTCCAATTCACCGTGCCACCATTGGCAATCAGCATACAAGGCGCACCCAATAGACTGATGTCATCCGTATGCGCTTGCAGCGTCATTCGGTTCTCTTGGAGTTTCACCATAACCTCGTGCATGGTCGCCACCACTTTTCCGCCAGGGATTGAGATAACCACGCTTATTTCCCTTTATGTTGCAAAACAGCCATGGTCAAGCGACTGGTACACACGAGACGACCACGCTCATCACTAATTTCGATTTGCCACACCTGAGTCGTTGCACCCAAATGCGTCGGGGTCGCTACGCCGGTGACAAACCCCGAACGCATTGCACGAATATGGTTCGCATTGATATCTAGACCGACACAGTACTTGTTTTCTTCCACGCATATATTCGCTGCCAGCGAGCCCAGTGTTTCTGCGAGCACGACAGAAGCGCCACCATGCAACATGCCCAGCGGTTGATGTGTACGTGAGTCGACAGGCATGGTGCCCGTTAAGCTATTGTCGTCAAAATGGGTGTATTGAATACCAAGGTGCTCAACCAAGGTATTTTTAGACGTTGCATTGAGACCGTCGAGAGAAATGGCTTTTTTCCACATAGACAAACCGAGCTCCTGATAGATTTGTTTGCATCATTATCGTTGGCATTATCCGCCGTTCTCAATGATTCGGCTATGGTTTGTGGGTGCTTGAGACTCAAAAAACAGAAAATACTCAGTCGTGATAAAACGTAAAATGAAACATACCCAACCTGCTTTCTGCGGCTAATGCCGCTTGCCCCTGCAAGCAGAGTGATTAAAATGTACCCAAGGCGAAACAAGGGAATGGAAAGATGAAATTCAAGGCGTTAAAAACAACGGTCGCCACCGCATTGCTCGCATTTTTAGTGGGCTGTTCCACGTCTCCGACGGGGAGAAACCAATTTATTCTTGTTCCGGGTGCTGAAATGGCACTGATGGGCGCTTCTGCATTTTCTGAGCTGAAATCTAACGAGAAAATCAGCACAGACGCGAAGACAAACCGATATGTTCAGTGTGTCACCGATGCCATTTTGAAGGTCACGCCACCTCAACCGGATTTCGAAAAATGGGAAGTGGTCGTTTTCGATAGCCCGCAAGTGAACGCCTTCGCCCTGCCAGGTGGAAAAATTGGTGTATATACAGGATTACTAAAAGTTGCGAGAACACAAGATCAACTGGCCTCTGTGATTGGGCATGAAATAGGCCATGTCATGGCAAACCACGGTAATGAAAGGGTGTCGAGTTCAAAAGCGGCCAACGGCGCACTGCAAATTACCAGCATTGCGCTGGGGGCTAGCGGCACTGCAAACTCAGATTTGATCATGCAAGGGCTTGGCCTTGGTGTGAATGTCGGTGTACTGCTACCGTTTAGCCGAGCACATGAATCTGAATCCGATTTGATCGGTGTGCAGTTGATGAACGAAGCGGGGTTCGATCCGAACCAAAGCGTTCAATTATGGAAAAACATGGCGAAAGCCTCTGAAGGCGCACCGCCAGAGATTCTTTCCACCCACCCTTCACATGACACCCGCATTGATGACCTTCAAGATGCCATTAATGCGTTACCCGCTACGAACAGAAAAGCCCCAAACTGTGGCCGTCCGAATGTCTAGTTTCTAACATCTAGCCCTAGGCAAACAAAAAGCCGATCCTATTGAGATCGGCTTTTTCGTTTTGCAGGCAATATAGCGCGAAGAACACCAAAGGTTTGGTATCAGCGGTGCTTAATCATGCGCCAACGCTTCCCCAGTCACATCCGCCACTGAGATAAACATGTGCTGCACTTCGCCCCGTAAGTTGACCATTGGGTTCAACGTCACGTTTTGGTACATGAATTTCGCTCGTCCCGTAATAGGACGAACATTGCGGCAGCGAAACAGATACGGACGCTGCTTCCACAACACGAAACTGCGGCATTTAAGCTCGAACACGGGTCTGCATTTTGCGCGGAACCATGCTTCAGAGATTTCAGGAAAGACCTCAAACAACGATTTCCCCTTCACTTTATTTGGGTGTTTACCCGTGTGGTGAACCATAAATCCATTCCACATGTGCACAGTGAAATCTCGGTCTACGACGATCAACCCCATGTCGATATTTTGCACCATATCGACCATCCAGTTGAACTGTTCAAATTCTGGTGAGTCAATCATGGTTAATCCTCATCGTCCATCAAGTAAGCCAGTTTCGCATCAAGCAATGGCAAGGATTCGTCCACCAGCAACAACAACAGATCACACTTAATGTTGGTGTCGTCGATGGCGTAGCTCACTTCTATTGTCACTGTACGCTTCCACGTGCCGCGCATATTATCGACCAAGCTATCAACATCCATGTGCTGACCAAGAATCACAGGATAACTTTGTGCAAACACCAGCCCCGCTTGTTGGCCAATGCCAGCTAAGAACGCACTGATAAGCACATTGCTGACATCCACGAGCACTTCAAGATCGCTGTCGATGGAGCCGTCGTCGGGGTAGTCCAAAATTCCGAGCAGATCCTTCATCGAGGAATCGGAAATCAGCATTAAGGCTTCGCCGGCTAACCCTTCACCACTAAAACCTTGGCAAATGCCCGACATATTGTCGTTTGCAGCAAGGTGGCGAATGGTCATGTCGAGCTCACTTACCTCAAACACATTCACTTGAGGGAGCGGCATATGAACGAACACATCAAAATAGCGCGCTAACGAATCGGCTGCGCGCCCCATCGCCACATTCACCACTTCCATGTACATTTCACGTCGACCGATTTTAACACTAGCAGGTGCGGATATAGCTTGAATTGGCGTAGAGGGTTGAGGCGCGGATTGCACTCTTTCTAGATCTTTATAGGGCTCTAGCATCTCGACCAATTCAGCTTGAGATACCGGCTTTTTAACGAATGCTTGCGCACCTAGCGCTAACACACGCTGTTGGGCTTTTGGCTGGATATCACCTGACACCACAAAAACAGGAACCTTGATATTCTGATCACGCATGGCTTCCAAGGTTTGGAATCCGTCCATTTCTGGCATCGTGAGGTCAAGGAACATTAAATCAAAGGGTTGAGATTGCAGTGCTTCGATGGCTATTTTGCCATTCTCAGCAAAGGTAACATCGGCATTCAGGTGTTCAGGAAGAGAACGCGCAAGTTGCTTTCGCGCTAATGCAGAGTCATCAGTGATCAATATTCGGGTCGTCAACGTGTTTACTCCCACTATCCGATTATTGTCGATGCTGTATGCATCTTATGAGAATTCAGAAACAAGCCTGCGAAATATAACGCATTTATCATGCATCTGTCTTATTGATACGGCACTTATTCATAAGCATAGTGCGAGTTACGCAGTTTATCGCCAAGCCAAGTGCATTTACTTGAATATCAAAAAATGAAAGCGGTAATCTCAGTTTGAAATCACGAGCTTAGCATCGGCTTTTTCATTTGTGGCGTCTTTGCTCACCAATGGCAAATTCCCAAACGCAGATAACTGACGATTAACGCTGTCAAGCTGACTGCTAATCACGTCGAACTCTTCAATCATGTCATCGGCTGCTTTTTTCATCTTGGCGTAAGTATCACAGTCATCTTGAGAGACGCGATTCCACGAATTGCCTTTTTTAAACTCATCACATGCCTTTTGGCTTGCTTCTGCCTTGTGGCTCGCTTTTAAAATGTTCTCATTCAATTCGTTCACGGCTTTCGTTAAACGAAAGCGCTCAGCATACAGACGGTCAGTGTTTTGAAGGCGCGTGCGCAGGGCCTCAAGTGCTTTTTCACTTTCCAATAGCTTTTCGGTTTGCTCGCTATTTTGAGATTGAGACTGACGGCTTTTCATCGTAATTTTGTGTTCGAGCTCTGCCAATTCTTTGTCTTTTTCCTGCAATTGAACCACCAGCTTTTCAACATTGCTTTGGGTTTTCTCGTGCTGAGACGCGCTCACCGACAATGCGAGCTCTTTCGCCTCGATGCCTTTTGCCAGTGTGGTGTGATCACTGTTCAGTGCAGCATATTGTTTTTCTAATTCAACCACCTGATCAAACCACACAGCACTAGCAAGTATTCCACCGGCGGCAGCACCGAGTAAAAGTAGAGCTGCGTTCTTTGTTTTGACGCTCGTCATTAATATTCATCCCATAAAAAAGCTGCCGCAATGATACCTCATGCGGCAGCCTTAAATGTTAGCTTATCGAAAAAATACATTATTTTTCGGTGCTTTGCTTAGGTTTTTTTAGCCTTAGAGGCTCGCTAACGTCACATCGCCTTTGGGCACACAACAACACGTCAACACCAAGCCTTCTTCTTTTTCACCTGGATAGAGTGCTGGCATATCAGGTTGATCGACATCCCCATCCAACAAGCGCATCTTGCAACAGCCACACACACCTGCACGACAGCTGTATTCCAGCGGGATACCCGCCTCTTCCGCTTGAACCAGAATAGGACGCTGATTATCACCACGGATGAACTCGCCTTCGATGGTAATGTTCACCTCAGCGGCAACATCATCATTCGAAGTACCGGGTGTGCTGAAGAACTCTTGGTGACGTTGTGGCTCAGGCACACCCAAGGTATCAAGCACGTTCATGGCTGACTCCATAAAGCCTTGCGGACCACAAACAAACACGTCTCGTTGAGCGAGTTTTGGCACAAGCGCCAAATGCGTTTGGTCCAATCTGCCCGCCATGCCAGACCATCGTTCTGAAGGTTGGCTCAGTAAGGTCATCACCGTAAGGCCTTTATGCTGCTCGGCAAGGGCGTTAAGTTCGTCTGCAAAAGGAATGTCCGCTTCGCTGCTGCATTGATGCAAGAACACAACGTCTTTAATTTCATTCGCATCCGCTAACGCTCTTAGCATGGACATCATTGGCGTCACGCCGCTGCCGCCAGAAAGCAGCAACAAGGTGTTACGCTTGTCGGCTTGGTCACTCAGGTGGAATTGCCCATCCGGCTGTTGAGCGACAATACGGCTACCCTGCGTGACATTGTCATGCAGCCAGTTCGATACCAAACCACCATCGATGCGCTTCACTGAAATGGATAAACGCTCTGGACGGGTTGGTGTCGATGACAAGGTGTAACGGCGCTGGATGCGTTTACCGTCTATATCGAGCTCGATCGGAAGGTGTTGCCCTGCTTTGTACGTTGGCAGCGAACCCTCTGTGCGCTCGAACCAGAAAGTTTGGAAATCACGGGAAACCACTTCGGTTTCCGTACACACAAGCTCTAACTTGGGAATAGTAAGATCTTCGTATTCTTCAACATCACGGTATGCCAGCACCTCGATGTCGTCACCCGCTTGGATCATGCCTTCATTCAAAGCGATCAAGTTCATGCCGAAATTCACATTGCCATCGTTGTCAGTGCGAAACTTCGACAAGGTGGTGATCGGCTCACCATTCGGTCGAAATCGACCACTCTCAAGATCTAAAGTCGTGAACACGCAGCGGCTACACGGGCAATCCACACTGAACTCCACCGTGCCAATACGGATTTTCGCCCAACGGTCTTCCTCAAAAGCGTCACAGCCCGTTGCCACCAAGTTGGTACGGAACTGATCCATCGAGTGAAGATCAGGCGAGCGCGCATTTAACGCTGCCAACGATGCTTCTGAAATGAGCAACAATGGGAATGCATCAGCAAAGCTCACGTTAACATTGGCTTTTTTACCAAAACGTGGCGACGATGTTTCGCCCGTAAACAACAGCTGCATTTGCCCGCTGAGCAAATGGCTGAACCAGGCGTTAGCAGTGGCTGTTGTCGCGTAACCGGCAAACTCATCTTTGAAAACATTGGTGTTAACTTCAGTCAGAGAAAATTGCGCGTATTTCAGGACTAACGGCGACATGGTGGGATGTGTGAGGGTAATTCCGTTGGCTTGAAGGGATGCCGTGACTTTTGCGAGAATGGGATGTGTACGACCCGTAATAAACTTGCCCGTACTGTCTGCCACCATAAAACGTCGATCGAAACTCAACCCTATCTTTTCAACCCAAGCATTGCTGAGTGACGTGCCGCCAATAGATTTTACGGGATAGACATTAATTTGATTAATTTTAACGCTCACACTTGCCCCTCTTATTGTTCTGTTTTTAGTCCCTAAATAACAATACCAAGCAATCTGAACCCACAGAAACCAGCAGCATCATTAGATTGGTAAAGCTAATTAGAACATAAGAGGAGAAGTGAACGGTCAAAAAAGTGGTCAAAATACGTGATGCATAACCCAAAGGCTATTGAAGTATCATGGAATCTAACAGGCGATATTGTCCTTGGTTTTGCTGACAATTTTCGCCAATCGATCGGGGTCGCTCACCAGTGTTGGCATTTTCAAATACAGATGGTGCAAACACGTAAGGCACAGTGAAATACACAACATGGTTTTCTCGCGAACTTCTTCCGCGTCCCACCATGCATCGCCTTGCAATATCTGGTTCCAATCCTCGGCCAATTCAAGGGCAAGCTGTGCAGCTTCATCAGCATCGCCTGATACTAATGCTTCAACCGCTTTTGGCACGTCATCTGCGTTACTGCCCGCACCAAATATGTTGCGCAGTGCAACCATCGCATCCAGCAACCCATCTATACGTGATGGTTGGCGTGCTGCGCTAAAGAGACGACTAAACGCTAATCGGATACCTGTTGAATCCGTGTCTTCAAGTAACAAACTCCAGTTTTCAACATCATCCAAAATTCTGGTCGTAATTTGAACTGGCTCATCTGCTTCTTTAACAGTATCAACGTTTTCCTTCGCCCCTTCCAAGGAGAAAGGATCGACATGCCACACCCACTCAGGCGCAACAAACGGTGGCGAGTCATTCAAAAAGCACATGGCCAAACACAACGTGATGTTGAGTTCTGTTGACATTTTTTCGTTATCAGCTTCAAGCACATCATCAGGCCAATCATCATCTTCAAGCAGATCGCCGCTGTTAATGGCGTAGGCATAGCCCGATTCGAGCATGAAGCCACTGTCTTTACGCTTCGCCATCAGGCTTGGCAAATGCAGCGTGTATTCGGCAATTGAGGGTGTATAGCGACGAATCGTTCCCCATTTGGTATCAAGCTCATCCAAATCCACCAACGCTGCGTTTCTGAACCCAACGAATAACGGGATCTGCGCCACTTCACCGTCGGCTACACTGCGTGCGATCTCAAGCAACTCGAGCACAGTTTCGACGAATGTGCTGTCTGACATGGGTCCACGGATACGCATCAAATCATAGCTGTTGAGCAAAATGGCAGACGGCAATGAAGATAACGTGATCACACCTCGCTTGCCCTTTGAATCAACATAGTGCCCCAGCGTTTCGCTCGGTTCATTACTGATGGTTTCAAAAACACGCTCGAAAGAGGGATCTTCAAGAATGTGGCGATAAAGCGCTTTGTGACCTGGTAACTGAGCAATCGCTGCGCTCAAATAGCCAGATGCGCGATAGAAAAGGTGCGGCTTTGTCCCCGCTTTAACAAGAAACAACGGGTATAGCTCAGTGGCCACGGCCGCCAAGCTCTTAGCGAGAGGATCACTGATACTTACGCTCGGTTGAAACCCATCATTCTGGTTTCGCCAAACGGAAAAAATGTGTTGGCCGTTCTGCAACACATGCGGAATTCGGTGAAAGAATGATTGCTCAATATCACCCTGAGATAAGGCAACTGCACGCATTTGGCGACACAATTGGACGTAAGAAATAAACGTATCTTGTTGCTTTGCAGACAATCGATATTGATTCTGCAGAACCTGACGCGCTTCAGATTCGGTCACGTTCAAAATGTACGCGACGACGCGATGCCCCATGGCTTTGACGAAATTCGGGATGGGTTCTTTTACTAGCATGACACCCCCAGCGTCAAACAAATCGGAGAAGGAAAACGTGGTGTCGAAAAGCAGTTAAGGATGGCTAATTATCGACACGGTATGTATCGGCAGCACGTTCAAAAAATATAGCAGTTTCCTTCACGAGATATTGCAATCAGCCCCAACATTCTTCTCAACGTAGCGTTAACCACATGAGTTACATTAGAAATGTCACGTTTCTGCATTCGATAAACTTTTAAGTGCCTTCCACACTTTTTCTCCTGAGGGATGCAACCTTGCCTGATATCTGTATGCGAAGTAAGCAACATCACGAATCAAATAAGGTTCACCAATCACCACCAATGCGCCTTCTTCCAATTCTTTTTGCACCGAAAAGTCAGGCAACCACGCCACACCATTTCCCATCAATGCTTGCGCTTTAAGCATATCGACCATGGACGAAAGAAACACAGGTTCAATGTTCACCTCATGGCGTACTGATTCTGTTTGTCGCCCCATGTAAGAAGTTGGGCTATAGGCAAGCCAAGGCGTGGGAAGTGCTTCGTCGTCATTCATCAACACCGTTTTTCGAGTGAGGGAAAAACGCGGCGTACCGTCTTCACGTTTACAGCAAACAGGAAGAAGCTCCGCCACACCAACGGGAATATGTTCGAAAGGCGGAAGCTTCATGTGTTCATTATCGAAAGCAAACAAGATGTCGCACTCGCCCTCTTTGAGCGCATCAACCGCTTCATCAACGTTCATGGCTTCCACGCTTAGCATGGGCATTTCTACCTGTGTTAATAACTCAGTTTGAATTGCGAGTGTCAGGTTCAGCGCGAGGGAATGGGCAGACGCTAATCGCACAATTCGTCCGTCGGAATTATTCAGAGCAGAAATTTGGCCCACACTTTCCGCAATCTGATTCATCAAGGTTCGCGCTGTTACACGGAACACCCGTCCACTTTCGGTCAAAGCAATGGGCGTTTGACCGCGATCAACAAGTTCAGCGCCCACACTCCGCTCCAACATTCGAATACGACGGCTGAACGCGGGCTGAGTGACATTTCGACGCACTGCGGCCGCAGAAAAGTTTCGCGTTTCCGCCAGCGCGAGAAAATCTTCTAGCCATTTACTCTCTAGGTTCATTCTCACTTGTCCTTGTGTAGACATCACTCTTTGTGAAGACATCATTCCATGCATAGGCGAAACCAATGACGCAGACAGCCTCATCGCGCTTCAATCATCATCAGTATATCGATGGAGTTGCATTTTATCAGGGCAATGATTTGCTACCGATCACGTAATCGTCCATTTTCCATACCGATTACGCATTAGCCTCTCGAAAACGGCATTTATCGCGAGCCACATAGAACCCTATAGTAAGAGCATCACACCAGAAACAGACATTCACTTCGTTGATCGTGCCCCAACAAGCGCTATCGCTCTTCACCACATCGACGACAGTATTGATAGAGGTATAAAGGAGACCTATGAACATTCCAGCCCCTTACATGCTTATGCTTGGCGATAACAAGGATCCATTGGCAATCAAAACGGCGCGCGGCATTCACTACTGGCGTCCAGAGAAATGTGTCGGCCAAATGCGCCTGAATGAGGATGTGCCGTCATTAGGTCTGCCTGATATGGACATCGACACGGCGATAGCGCATGGTGCGAAAACCTTTGTACTCGGCACGGCCAATGCGGGCGGTGTGCTGGCAGAAAGCTGGATCCCTTTGATTGTATCGGCCATTGAAAAAGGCATGCATGTGGCGTCAGGCTTACATCAACGATTGACCGATGTCCCTGCGATTGTCGATGCGGCGGAAGAAGCCGGTGTTGAACTGTTCGATTTACGTCACTCAACGCAAAAACTCGATGTTGGCTCTGGTATTAAGCGTTCTGGAAAACGCTTATTGACCATCGGTACCGACTGTTCCGTCGGCAAGATGTTTACAACACTTGCACTCGAAGGCGCCATGAAGAAGCGCGCACTCTCTGCGTCATTCTGTGCAACAGGGCAAACGGGTATTTTGATTGAAGGCAGCGGCATTGCGATTGACGCTGTAGTCTCTGACTTCATCGCAGGTGCGGTAGAGTCTATTTCTCCAGATTGTGCCCCTGATCATTGGCAATTGATCGAAGGACAAGGCTCGCTACTTAATCCCGCTTTCTCAGGTGTCACCATGGGCTTGCTGCATGGTGCGCAACCAGATGCACTTGTGCTTTGTCATGAAGTAAACCGTGACCACATTCGCCACATGCCACATGTACCTATGCCGAAAATGGAAGACATCATGTCACTGGCACTGCGTTTGGGCACATTGACCAACCCAAACCCACGCTTTGTGGGCGTCGCCATTAACACATCGTCACTGAACGAAGAAGATGCCATCAACTACCTTAAAGAAGTGGGTGATGCGTTTAATCTGCCGGCGACCGATCCGGTAAGATTCGGTGTGGAAAACATTGTCGATCACCTCGTCACTGTTTTTGAGGATAATGCATGAACATCACTGCCAATGTTGTCACCTACCAGTTAAAGCGCGCCTTTACGATTTCTCGAGGCTCACGCACCGAAGCGGAGGTACTGCAAGTCACTGTCGAGAAAAACGGCAGCGTCGGTATCGGAGAATGCTCTCCGACAGGTCGATACGGTGAAAGCTTCGACAGCGTGATGGAACAAATTGAATCGCTTCAAGGCACTGATTTTGATCGCGCAACATTACTGCACCTTCTGCCCCCCGGCGCGGCGCGTAACGCGTTAGATTGCGCGTTATGGCAACTCGAAGAACCTAATTTTCCAGCAAACTTCGATTTGCCAGAGGCCATCACCACAGCGATGACGGTCTCGATCGCATCGCCACAAGAAATGGCCGAAGAAACGCGCCAATACATTACGCAAGGCGCCACGCTGATCAAAGTGAAGCTGAATGCTGATCTTGTCTTTGAACGCCTACAAGCGGTGCGCACCGAAGCACCAGATGCCATTGTCATTGTCGATGCCAATGAAGCTTGGGGATCATTGGACATTCCTGAAACCATCAAACACATTGCGCCACTGAACATTGCAATGATTGAGCAACCTCTTCCTGCGGGAGAGGATGATGCACTAACAGAAATCAGCAGCCCCATCCCTCTTTGTGCGGATGAAAGCTGTCATACCGCGGATGATGTGACCAATCTGATCGGCAAATATCAGATGGTAAACATCAAGCTCGATAAAACAGGCGGATTAACAGGTGCGTTTGAATTAGAGCGTAAAGCCCGAGAGAACGGCATGCAGATCATGGTCGGTTGCATGTTAGGCAGTTCTATCGCGATGCGCGCAGGGCTTCCTATTGCGGCCCATGCCGTATTGGTTGATTTGGATGGCGCCGCGTTAATAAAAGACGACATAGAAAATGGACTAACGTATGAAAATGGACAAATAGCCTTACGTTAGTTGACTTGGATGAATCGAAAAAGAGTGAAATGGGCGTGATTCATTTCACTCTTTTATTTGTGGCTTATCGCGTGGTCACAATTCTCTGCGAAATTGAGACAAATTGTTAACAGCCATCTTGACCCCCCTCTCAGCGGGCACTATTCTAGCGTACATGTGTACGCTGGAATTTTGATATTTAAAATGGAATCAAATCAAAAAGAAAAACCGCCAATCATTTGGCTGAACCTTTCGGTGTTTGTTGTCACGTTCTCAGTTGCCGCTATTGGCACACCAATATGGGCTTGGTATCACGGATTCGATTGGGCACAAATTGCCATGTTACTCATCGGGTTCACCTTTAGCGGAATGTCCATCACCGCGGGTTACCACCGTCTATGGTCACATAAAACCTACGAAGCCCACCCTGCCCTCAAGTTTATCTTCGCACTTGGCGGGGCATACGCACTTCAAAACAGCATTCTTCATTGGTCTTCAGACCACCGCGTTCATCACCGTCACGTTGATGATAACGATGTAGACCCTTATTCAGCGGGTCGTGGTTTCTGGTACTCTCACATCGGCTGGATGTTGCGTGAATATCAGCAACACCGCTATTCTGATTACTCAAACTGTCGCGATTTACAGAAAGATAAAATCGTTATGTGGCAGCATAAATATTACTTACCACTGGTGTTCATCATGAACTTCGGTGTGCCCATTGTCTTTGGTCTTCTCCATGGTGATCTGTGGGGTGCCATCATATTGATTGGCTTTACACGCCTCGTGCTGAACCACCACTGCACCTTTTTTATCAATTCGCTGGCGCACATCTGGGGAACACGCCCATACACAGAGAAGAACTCTGCGCGTGACAACGGATTCCTGGCATTTTTGACCTTTGGTGAGGGTTACCACAACTTCCACCACATCTTTGAAAATGATTACCGCAATGGCATCTACTGGTGGCAGTTCGACCCGACAAAATGGCTGATCAAATCAGGCAGCTGGTTGGGGCTTACAAAGAAACTTCGCGTCACACCGCCAGACCGCATTGAAAAGGCACGCGCCACCATGCTGCTGAAAAACATTCAAGCACGTTTGAGTGTTAGCCCGAACGGTTCATACCGCGTACAAATCATCGAACAAGAATATGAAGCGCTCGTTGCTCGCATGAGTGATTATTACGAAGCGAAAAAGCGTTTGATTGATATGAAAAAGAAGAACCTTTTGAAGAAATATGAAGCCGCAATTTTGGTTCAACAACTTCAAATTCTGAAATCTGAATTTCATCAGCAAAAACGCAACTGGCAGACCCTCACGGCAAGCTACGCGTAAACAGTGTCAACAAAACCAAAAAGGCAGCTCACGCTGCCTTTTTTCGTTTTAAGCCTTGTCCTCAAGCCTTGTGGTCATAGGCGTAAAGAATTAGCTATTTCGCCCTTCTGGGAAAATGGGCAAAGCATCCGTAATGTGATGCCACTGGGCTTTATACTGGGTGAAGATGTGCGCGTCAGGTTTCAACGCAATGTCGCTATCCAGCGTGCCTAGCGAAAACTCAACCAAGCTACCATCGCTGTTGGATGCTTCAAACAATAAACTCGAACCGCAATCCTCGCAGAAGGTACGTTTTGTGCCATTTTCAGCTTGATAAGTTTTTAACTTATCTTTACCCGTCGTAAACCTAAAATTCCCGGCTTTTGCCACTCCTAAGGTCGCAAACGCTGCGCCATGAAATTTACGGCACATACTGCAGTGGCAGTGTCCCATTGCAGGCTCAATCACCGCCACTTCATACGTGATCTGCCCACACAAGCATTGTCCTTTGTAGGGGAATGCTTTCTCTGCCATGTTAACTCTTCTTTTTCTGCATTGAGGCTGTTCACTCAACAAACACATTCAGCTTTAGTAAAGACAGAACCTCATCCTGCACACCACCATACAAAACAACCAGCGCAGTTGAAACCGTCACCCGACAGTAGATTTTGAGTGATGACCGATTGTGGCTAGCATTACGATTCACAGTAAGAAGGCGTTTGAGACAAAGCGTTCACATAACGCGACAGCGGGAACAGCGCCTTATTTTGCTCCCCTATCGACATTTTTGAGGGTCAGGCATAGAATCGGCGCCTTCTTGTGAGCGAGGCAGAACCATGGCCAAAAAGCCGACTCGCATGGATGCAATGAGACTCATCATTGAGCAGGTAAAGCAGGAATTACCCTTGTACGAATCTGATACCTTTGGCTGCGGCCCAGACAATTCTTGTATCGGATGCCCCAAAAAGCTTCTGGAGCTCGTAGACAGCGAATTGTCTTACTGGGAATCTGCCATGGATCGTGGCGTCGATCCTAACTTCGATGAAATTCGACGTTTCGGCAAGCTCTGCACAAACGTGCGCCGTGGATTGGTGAGAAACAACATTCTTCCCGCGTAATCATCCCTGCTGCAAGTGCGGTGTCGACAGTCCATCAACATTGAGTTGGTGGGCTTCTAGCGGCTCACCCCAGTAGAGAAATACATCACTGACACCCGCATCATGCGCCATGGTTTTGAAGGCTTTCTGCTCAACCGACGTTAAGCCCCCTTCTACGCATTCCATAGGGTGCAAAATCACCTGAATCCGACTGGTAAAGAAGTTTCGCTGAATCAAACTGGTCATTGCGCAGCGCAGTAAAATTGCGCCCGTCTCGATATCAGCAATCAAGCTACGAGGATGATCAAACGGGTTTTTGATAAGGTGGCTTTCATCCAACGTTTTTACATCATCACCAAACCCAGCAAAGCGTTTTCGCCAAGGCTTGTCAGCGTGCCACGCAACCAGTGGTGATTCATCAAACGTATTCCCCGTTTTTCCATCAAGAATACGCAGTCTGTCATTCCAAATTTGTACGTAGAGCGTACTTCCATAGGCATAGCTAAAGCGAGTAAGCATTGTTAACCTTTCCGAGCCAATCGTCATAATTATTATGGTTTGAATTATTCCGACACCGACGAATTGGCGCAAAAGAAAAGCCCATAAACATGCCGTAATGCACATTTTACTAGGCATTTAATGTAAAAATTTCGGCCCTGTTTTATAAACCGAGTAAAGGGTCATGTTTACGTGCTTGATAGCACATCGCTGCAGCAATACAAATGCGAAGCGGTTCAATTGGAATGGTAGAATGAAGAGGGATACGTAACTCTCGATTACCTTGATATTCAAAGGCATCGGGCAGGACTTCTCGGAACGTTTCGATCAATAAGGTTTTGCAGTTAAAGAACATACACAGCGATTCGGGTGAGCGTGCTTTCCAATCGACACGAATAGCCGTTCCCCCTTTCACTAAGTAACTTGCTTCCCCCCACTTCACGCTTTCTTCAACGGACTTGCCTAATGATTCAGCCACGTCAAAAATCAACGCTTCTAACGCAGAAAAGTGGGCTTTGGCATCCTCTGGATATGTCGCTATCTTGCTTTGAATTTCTGGCAACATCCGAGTGTTCTCCACGTCAGCGTGAATGCCCCAAATGGGTATTTGGGGCTAGAAAGTCTATGCGATGAAGGAAAGCAGAATATCTTCGAGTTCATCCCACGGTAATGGGTTTTTATCAATCACTTCAACACGAGATTCGACACCGTCAAGACTCACTGGATTGACCGTGACCATTTGGTTCACGACATTGAAGGCAAACATTCCATCGTCCGTTTTCATGACCGCTTTAACGCGTTCAGCGTTTAAATTCGCAAACAGCCCGTACAAGGCATCAAACGGAAAAACGGTCGTTGGTTCGAAGATCCAACCACAACTGACATACCCCTGCCCTTTGTTTTCTTTGCGTCGGAATGTCTCTCCCGGCTCAAGTTCAAAGGCAGGCATGTCATCATCGTCGTGCGAGTGATGGTGGCCAAATTGCGCGTCACGGTTAACACGCGGCAGCATCAACCAAGCAGGATCAAGTTGACCTTGTTCCACGTACCCTAATGCCAATTTTGGAATTTCAGCCGCGCGCACGTAGTCATCAAATGCCGCGCGATCTTGCTCAGTGCACATGTCGATTTTGTTCGCGACAACCACATCGGCCAAAGCGATCTGATCTTGGAAGTTCTGATTTGTCGTGTATTTCTCGTCAGCAAAATTACGTGGATCCACCAAGGTAATCGTCGCATTCAGCGCAATGTAGTTTTCATAATGCTCGGAGAGCAATTTACCAATGATGTCCTTTGGATGACCGAGCCCTGTAGGTTCAATCAGTAAACGATCAGGGTTTTGTGCCAATAGCGCATTGATGCCGATGGCCATTGGTAGACCCGCGACACAACACATGCAACCGCCCGGTACTTCTTTAACCAGCGCACCTTGCTCACTGAGAAACGCGCCATCAACGCCAACTTCTCCAAACTCATTTACCAATACAGCCCAGTTTTCATCTGCAGGTTTTTGTTTGAGGAGGTTTAAAATCGCCGTGGTTTTCCCAACACCCAGAAAGCCAGTGATGATGTTGGTAGGGACTTGTTTCGTCAGTTTTTCAGCCATTGTTTATTTCCATGTACCGAGTACGCGTCTGAGCGCGCTATTAAAATTGCGGGATGGCAGAAGTGTATCAGGCTGTTGAAGGGATGACAGTGGTTTTTATGCGAAAGACCTATAACCAAACAACCCCATGCGCTGTGATATATCGCGTCATGAGGTTGCTTAGCGAACAGGGTATTAAGAGCGGCATTTCATGCTTTTCGAACTCACACCACATTTAATGGCCTGGAATGATTCTTGATAATCTTCATTATGGGGGAAAGCGTCCGCAAGCTTGCGATACTCTTTCAGCGCCTCGCGTTTTCGATTGCTGTTGAACAGTGACCACGCCTTTATTTCAATCAATTGAACGTCTTTACCATACACGGCTTCATACTCTTCAATCTGCGCCAAGGTCGTCTCGTATGCTTTGGTATCAAACGCTTTGAATACACGCTTCATGGCGATTTGTTTATCCAATTCTGCGCGCGTATCGATGTCGTTGATTTGCGCGGACAGAACGGTGGCCTTGTCTGAGAACCCCATTTTATCTAGCGCCAATACATAGCCATATTGTGTCAGATCCCAGTCAGGATCATTAGGCGCCATAAGATCTAATGCGTTTTCAAATTCTGTCGCTGCAGACACAGGTCTGTTTAAGTCATAGAGCGTCCATCCTTTTAATGCATATTCCGATGCAGACAAAGATTCAATGGCATTCAAGCTCTCTAAACACGCCTTTATCTCTCCTTCACAATTCACCACGTTTCCGTCATCTGAGCCAAAATCGAGTTCCGCTATGGAAGGGTAACTGTCCGACCATTGAGCCTGCTGCATCAGTAACTCTTCTCTCTCCCCCATTTCTTGTAAGGTCAATAAACGCCCTTCAATGCGCTTAGCACTCGGGCCCGCCCAACTTATCGCACGCTCAAACCAGTCATTGGCGGCAAATGCATCCCCCATATTTAGGTATTTCCAACCAATTGCCTCGGCCGCCTTGGCATTTTTCTTGGCAATAACAAGTTCACCAACATGGGCAAGTTCACCTTCAGAGAGTGAGGCTTTTGAGAGCTTACCCAGAGCCATATCTTGCTTAATTTGAGCCACGACTTGCGGGTCATACGCCGTTGACTGTTCATAGCGTGAAAGGATGTCTTGCGCCGCGCTCGGTGCTGTCCAACCCAATAGTTTCTGTGTGGTACTCAGTTCGTGTGCTCCACAGTTATCGAGTATTTTCTGATACTTGGCTTTTACATTCGTCCCATACCCTGTTTTGCTTTCATTCTTTAGATCCAACCACATCCATTGAATGCGATCGCAGTGCATCCAATCTGGGTTTTCCTCAACCAGCGAGCTGGCTTGGGTATGCTTTCCCGCGTTTATCATCGACGACAGCGAATCCAGTGACGCGCGATATGAGATTTCATCCCGAAGCGCCTCAGACACCTCTAAATCTGACGTTGCTTCTTGGGCCGTTTTCCAACCCTTATCTTCGAGCATGGTCCAGTACTGCTCTTCATCAATCGCGGTGCTATTTTGTGTCGACACTTCAACCGAGACGCGTTCATCAAAAACCATCACTTCATGATGATCTTTTGCCATCGCTGAAACAGAAAAAATGGTTGAAACCATGAGCAATATTTTCATCTGCAAACCCTCTCATTAAACGCAATATGTGAAAGCAACACTAAGCTGTCTGAATAGTAATCTTTTCCTTTTGGCATCACTGAAATGCCCTTTTTCAGCGCCCTTTGGCCATTTGCTAGCGCAACCAATTGACTGATTGCGATGGCACCATCAGGGGGCGGGTAGGAAGCAGATTCCCCGCTTTTCACATCAACCCACGCCGTGTCATTTTGTTTTAGCCACTTCGTGTACTGACGGTTGAATGCATGCTTTCTCCCACCCCAAACCATGTATAACGGAATGCGATAGCTCGAATAGCTAAACTGGGAAGGAAACCCTTGTGCTGGCTGCCAACCCGCGTTTTGGTACTCGACCCAATCAGACGTCAGCTTACTTTTGCCATACTGGTTTTGACTTAAAATGCGTAACCCACTGTTTGCCAATGTTGACCATTTACGACTGTATCGAACAAAGTCATCCATGGCGGGATACACCCAGTAGCCCGGATTGACGACAGTGCGGTTTTTGAATGTGAACCCCATTGCTCCAGGTAACATGATCACCTCCCCGCCAACAGGACGAAGATGAGAGCTTTGCAGTGCCCGAATAATGTCGCTCGCTTCTTTCGCGTATTGTTTGGATGACCATTTCACAGCAGCGCGATGCAGCGCCCAAGCAATAAGCATGTCACCATCACTTGCATTGTTTCGGTCAGGAATGTGTGGTTTTCGCGGTTGCCATTTCCATGAAAACAGCGGGTCCATGTCTCGTTGAAGATGGGTTTTCGTCCAAGACCAGATGCCGTGGAACGTTTTACGGTCATTGAAGTATGCCGCCATCAACATGCCATAGCCTTGTCCCTCACTGTGTGAAATGTTGTGGTTACCGGTATCGACTACCCGACCATCCTTTGCAATAAAGCTGCTCTTATAAAGCGTCCACATACGTTTATCACTGTCGCATATAGATGGCGATGCGGTACTGTCAACACTGCCGCTCAGCGAAAACAACATGGCGATTGAAAGTAATGGTTTGCTCATTTTCTCGCCTCCAGCGCACGCGATACAAACGCTGACATCCACCAAATGATAAATAACGCTAGGATAGATAGGCCTGCTGGGTAGCCAATAAAAGCTGCTTTAAAAAACTGAGATGTGCTGCTTGAAAACTCGCGTTCGCTCAGCACACCAGCAGGAGCAGAGCTTGACTCACTACGCATGAAATCATCGAACTTTTCATAGGTCGTTTCGGCAAATTGAATGCGGTACCAGCCTTCTTGATTGGTGTGTTTAATGGTTGCAAGCTCACTTGTCGGTTCAGAAAACATCATGTCAGAGGTATAAAAGTTCTCTTGTTCTGCCTCGCCTTTGCCAGCGACAAAGTCAAACAAGTGCGTTTTAAGTCCATCCCAACGTGATACATTCTGGGCTGGTAAAATGTATGGCTCCGCAACCTCGATCTCTGTCAACGAAATGTGGAAAGGACGGCGCTGTTCCGTCTCGCCCGTGATCATCAAGCCCGGCATGGCTTTGTGCGTACGGTGTGAAACATAACTCAATAGGCGCCATAGGTTTGCCAGCTGAACGGGGTCCTTTTTATCTACTGATATTTGTGCTTGTTTACCGCAGTCATCCGCAATGGCAAAAAAGTCATGCGCTGATACTTTATGCCCTTCCGTGGGAATGAACTTAACCCAAGAACTCAGCCTTAGGTTCGACTTTTCTGACATATAGACGGCGAATCGACGGTCTTGATTTTGCACATCTACCGGCCCATAGATTTCAACAGAGACACGATTAATACCTGGTGTGAATTTACGCATCGGGATGTTTAATCGATAGTGTTGAGTGTCTCGCCAATAGCTCGAACGCAATGGAAGACTGTTTGCGTATTCACCATTCACACGAAGAATCATTGAGCCCGCACCGGGCGCCACCCTAGAGTGCGACAGCAATAGATTGATTTTTGCGTTGTCTTCGTCACTAAACAAAATGTTACTCGGCATCACCAAATCCAGCTCCAAAGGGGAATCGGTCAAGTCCGTTTGCTCGGTAAACTCTGACATCAAGTACGTGGCTTCACTTTTTAATGAACGGTCAATGACGTTATCTTCATTGACGACCACCATTGAGCCTCGCTCAGGAAAACGACGCATGTTGTTGGCAAAGACTTTGGCAGCACGTTTCACCTCTCGCTCATTTTTCCCCGAAATGATGAGTAACCATTCATCCCCTTTCGTGCTGTCTCCAATACCAAGGTAAGGGCCAGAAACAGCCTTATGTGTTTCTTGATCTACCCAGCCGGCGTTAAGCAGTGCGTCGCTGGTGCCATAAACAATCACAGGACCAAGACGTCGCTCTCCGTATTTTGACTCCATTCGGTAATCGAACTGATAGTCCTCAGACCCACTTTTCAATGTCCAGCCCTGCACCAAGTAGGCAGCCAAAGATAACGATAGATCAGTGTCAGTTATCGCCGAAATCATGTGAATGGGTGCATCATGGTGCTGGCCACTTCGCATCATCTCCTCAAAGGATGCGAGCGTTTTCTGATTAAAAGTGCCACTTTCCTGATAGTTCAGTTCATAGAAAGACGCTTTCACATTGATGGTCGTATTCAGCCCAGTAGTATCAATCACCAAGTTTGGATCGTTGGATAGATGCTGAATTCGCAAATTCAGTGACGGGTTTTCTTTCGATAGCAACCCGGCTGGAAACGTGGCTTCTATGTACTGAAACTGATGACGCTGTTTCACCTCGATATTTGCCAGTGAACGGTTGCCCGCAGCCAGCCACAACACCGTACTATCAACAATATTGTTGTTGTAAATCGCGAGAGAAAGACGCACGTTTTCAACCTCTTGCCCATCCAAAATAGAAATGGGGATGGGCATGATCTGGCTTTGCCCACGAAGAACAATGTCTTCCTTCGTATCCATGGCATAAGTCAGTGGAATCTTGACCGTTTTCTCTGCTTGCACCGCACACGCAAATAGAAGAAGAAAAGCGATGATGAACTTATTCATTTTGAAACTCCTTCTTGCCAGAAGCAGATGCCGATTCGATTTTGTTTTTCACGGATGTCGTGAAGACGCGTGTTAAATTGGAGCAAGCGAGAGAGAAAAGACTCAATGCAGACGACAACACGTCTTGGTTTAAGCTTTCTTCATAGCGACGGCGCTCTTTCCAACGGCTACTTTGTCCATAGGCTTTTGCGTATTGCACCTGCATGTCCGACGCAACATTGCTCTCTAACAAACAGCACACTTGAACGCCTTGGTGACCATGTTTGAGAGCCACCACTCGCATACTGAGCTGCACCATTTGATACATCGGTTTCTTGGTTTTCTTGCTTTTCCCTTTCTCGGTGAAATACGTCACATCCACCATGTCGCCACGGTGAAAGATGTTTTCTCCTTCATGTAGGGTTAAGCGCGCCCCTTTAATAGAGATATCATTAAGCGTTGCGTTATAGCTTTCACTATCCATTTGAATCATGGCTTTTTCATTCACCAACAGACGCGGTTCGCTGCGGCGCTGTTGCTTCTCTAACATGGCACCAAGACAAAGCACGATGAGCATCAAGTTGAAACTATTAAAGATGATCACAAGAATGAGCTGGCTTTGTTCTGTTGGGAATTGGATGTAACGATAGATCCCCCACGCTTCAGCAAGTACCACCAGCCCGAAAATGAAAGCCATAAAAGGCGTGAGTTTTGAAAAGCAAACCTTACGCGTGGTCTCTCCTTTTGGTGTCACCACGAAGTTGGGTTTTTTAGGGTTAAACAGCACGGATAAAGCAGGTAAACAGAGGTAAATAGACAGTGCTGTCTCGTAGAGCTCAGAGAAGAATGCACGCCGTGTTTTCCCAAACAGTCGCTGCGTTATCATCACACTTATCACTAAGTGCGGAACAACAAAGATGAGAAAGTCAGTGGCGTTGCCAACGAAGATCTGTAAATCCAGCAACAGATAAAGCAATGGAGACAACAAGAATGTGGTACGAAATATTGGGAAGAACCAATACAACGTCGAATTGAGGTAGCAGATCCTCTGCCCCATCGTTAAGCCGCGTTTTAGCAATGGGTTGTTAAGCAAGAATATTTGGATCATCCCTTGCGCCCAGCGAGAACGCTGCGTGACATATGCGCCAAACGTATCTGGCGACAAACCCGCGACCATCGCACGGTTTAAATAGGCACTTTGCCAACCTTTTGCATGAATGTTCAATGCAGTATCTGCATCTTCAGTGATAGTTTTGGTCGAAATACCGCCAACTTCCTCTAGCGCAACACGACGAATAACAGCCGCAGACCCGCAGAAAAAACAGCCATTCCAAAAGTCCATCCCAAGTAAAATTTTGTTATAGAACATCTCGTTTTCGGAAGGAACTTTATCTTCGATGCCCAAGTTGCGTTCAACAGGCCCTGGCGTCACGAAGAAATGCGGCGTTTGAACAAAACCCAGTTTTGGTTCTTTTTGGAACAAACCAATCGTATTGAGCAAGAAATCGCGTGTCGGTACATGGTCAGCATCCAGAACAAGTACCAAGTCGCCGTCTGTTTTTTTCAGGGCATGATTGATGTTTCCCGCTTTCGCATGTTCATTACGTTCTCGAGTAATGTAGGTTGCCCCTACTTCCTCACAAAAGGCGATTAATGTGTCCGCACGACGTTTGGCTGCTGCAGCTGCATCAACATCTTCATCGCTCAGCTTTTGATCTGTGCCGCCATCATCGAGTACAAACACGCGAAACTGTCCCGGATATTCAAGACGCGAAGCGGCAAGTATCGTAGGCTCAACAACATCAATGGGCTCATTGTAGGTAGGAATGTAAACGTCAACCGTAGGCAACGGTGCTTCAGTGTCGATAGGCACGCGTTTACGTTCATAGGGTTTGACGGTCACAAACATGCCCATCACATAAATCAGGATACCGTAACACTCAGCAGCAAAGAGCAATAATGCGAACGGTAAATCGAGGCTACTTTCCCAGGGTAACGTTTCGTGAAATCGCCAATAGATATAGCGAAATGAAATAAACGCACCGATGATGAGAATAAAGGTTGTTGCACGCGTTGAAAAATTACGCGACAACAACAAAATCAGTAGAAAAGCGCTACCCGCAAGCCAGATGTGGGTGTCAGTTGAAATATTTAGCGTCGCCAACATAAACAGGCAATACAGCGCGCAAAATACCATGAGCAATTTAAATATTTGCTTCGGTAAGTTCGACGTCATCTTAGAATCCTTCTAATAGAAGTGAGGGTTTTAGCTGATGGATCCAAACAAGATCCTGATGTTCGTTGGCGGTACAGTAATGGGTAAACACAGAGAGCCAGAAGTTATCGCCTCGTGTGCTTTGGCGGGCAATTAAGCAACGCTCACCCCCTTCCCTCGTTTCGGTCCACTGCTGATAGGGTCCAATGTCGTTGTAGACAAGTTGCCCGTCACCTTCTGGTACGGTGAAAGAAAACATGTTTGGCGGTTGCTTAAATGGAGACCTGCTGATTATTTGAACAACATAATTTTCACCAGGTAGATAAGTATTATTTTCTAATTGCGTCCAAAACCAGGTTTCATCATTTCGTGATTGTCGGAAACTCTTTACAGTCTCTACACCTTCTAATAGTGCGGGTAATTGGTATGCAGCAATTTCAGTTGGATCATAAATTTGCTCATGGCGCGTTTGTTGAATTAACTGACAGCCTGATAAAGCAACAATCCCGCACATTAACAGTGGTACTGTAGATATCGATGACATTCGATAATTCCTCCTCATTTAGCCTTTCATTACTGTCTCCAAAGCAAAAAGCCTGCCACCTATACAATTAAATTTTTAATTGTTTAATTTCAGTAACTTATTAAATATTGGTGTCTAATTAAAAATGATAGAACAAGTGGTAAATGTGATATAAATCAGACATTTCTCAAAGTGACACTGATTTTGAGAAAATGTAAAAACACAAAGATTCAATTCGCAAAAAATATATGCATCAAATAAAAGTGATAAAGGTGAAATTTCTCTTACCAATACGTGATCACTGAACAATAAATAACCAAACGAGCGTCCAATTAGTTATTCCTATGGCATTAACAGGTAAAGAAGATTGGTGCCTTCTTATCTAGCTGATATTCTAAAAGTGTTAAGACTAGAAAAGAGTCAACTCTGTATAAAGGAGGAAGGAATGTTAAATCCGAACACTGCCAAAGCGGTGATTGATCACGCACTGTTTCTTGGTGCCGACTTTGCGGAGCTCTTTGTAGAGCGTCACCATTCAGGCAGCGTAGAAGTGCTGTCGGGCGACGTCGACAAAGTGAACTCTGGTATTGATTTTGGGATTGGTATCCGCCTGTTTTTTGGTCATAAAGTGCTTTATGGCTACACCAACAGTCAGGATGAAGAAAAACTAAAACGCGTCACTACCCTGCTCTGCGCAAAAGATAAACGCGACCAAATCGCCAATGCGGGTGCATTGAACCTGATCATGAATGCAGATCGTCACCCAGCGACCATGCCGTTTTCCGTCGATAACCGCGTTGAAGAGAAGATTGCCTTTTTGAAACGTGTCGATGCAAAAGCGCGAGCAGAAAGCGACAAAATTTCTCAGGTAATTGGCCGTATTGCACAACGCGAACAACACATTGAAATTTTCAACTCCACCGGTTTACACATTCAGGATACCCGTCACTACACCCGTATTGCCTCGTCTGTGGTTGCAACCCTGGGTTCAGAGCAATCAACAGGGTATGAAGCACCAGGCATGTTGTCGGGCTGGGAGTTCAATTCAAGCGTCGACCCCGAAGCGCTCGGTGAGATGGCCGCAAAACAAGCACTGATTAAGTTAGGTGCAAGTGCCTGCCCATCGGGTGAAATGCCTGTTGTTATTGGTAATGGCTTCGGTGGCGTTATCTTCCACGAAGCGTGTGGTCACTTGCTAGAAACCACATCTGTAGCGAAAAAAGCCTCAGTCTTCCACGACAAGATGGGTGAGATGATCGCCAACCCTGTTGTGAACGCAGTGGATAACGGCCTCCTAACCAACGAATGGGGCTCCATCAACATTGATGATGAAGGCATGGAAACCCAGCATACGCAGCTTATTAAAGACGGTAAGCTGACAGGCTTTATGGTTGACCACATGGGCGGCTTGAAAACGGGCTATGAACGCACGGGATCAGGTCGTCGTGAATCCTACAAATATGCACCGACCTCACGCATGCGCAATACCTACATCGAAGCTGGCGACGCCGAATTTGATGACATGATCTCTGGCATTGAACGTGGTATTTACGCGAAGAAAATGGGCGGCGGTTCTGTGCAACCGGGAACAGGCGAATTCAACTTCGCAGTTCAAGAAGCCTATTTGATTGAAAATGGCAAAGTGACCACACCGCTGAAATCGGCAACGCTGATCAGCACAGGCCCTAAAGTACTGAAAGAAATCAGCATGGTCGGCAAAGACTTTGCATTGGCTGCGGGTATGTGTGGCTCAGTCAGTGGTTCTGTACCAACAACCGTGGGACAAGCAGCGCTTAAGGTCGATAACATTCTTGTGGGAGGTGGCAGCTAATGAGTGAATTGAACAACCTAGAAAATGCCCTTGAGCAAGTCCTTGAGCTTGCTACCAAACAAGGTGCAACGGCAGATGTTATTGCCTCAAGCAGCGAAAGTTTTAGCTTGAAATCTGACCAAGGTGAATTGTCGGAATATAAGGTAACAGCAAGCCAAGTGATTGGTGTACGTGTGATTAAAGATGAACACGTCGCCATTAGCTATTCTGAATCTTTAGAGCCAGAAAGCCTCGCTCAAATGGTAAATCAAGCGCTAACGAACGCGAGCTACACCAAGAAAGACGCGTTTCAGAAAATTCGCGCCGAAGGTTTAACACTGCGAACCAAACAGCCTGAAATATACCAACAAGACAACGCCACACCAGAGCAAAAGATTGAACTGGCCCTGTCGCTTGAACGTCAGATCCGCGAAAAGCCACTGGCGAAATCTGCGCCTTACAATGGCTATAGCGAAAGCAGCTCTATTCTGTTGTTAGGCAACACGCTAGGCACACGTTGCTCGCACCAAGAGCGCACCCTGAGTTGTTACACGGCAGCATTGATTGACCACAACGACAAACAAGCCATGCACGTGGCTGCGTCCGTTGCACGTACCTTTGATGGTCTGGAAGCAGATCGCGTGATTAGAGACGCCTACAACATGGCAGAAGCCTTGCTTGAAGGTGAACCTATCGCCACAGGTCAGTACTCGGTGATCTTCGAACAAGATGCCTTGAATGAAGTGCTTGGCGCGTTTGGTAGTTGCTTCTCTGGGGAGTCCGCTAAGCGAGGCATCAACCCTTGGCGTGAAAAAGTGGGTCAGCAAGTCGCCAGCCCACTGCTTACGTTCAAAGACGTGGCGTATATGCCTGGTGGTCATGCCATCAAAGCCTGGGATGGCGAAGGCTTTGCCACGGGTGACACCTCGTTGATTGAAGACGGTAAGCTCGTCGGCTTGCTTCATAACTCCGCCACAGCAGCACACTTTGGCGTAACACCTACAGCGAATGCTGGGCGTTCTGCAAAAGGCACACTAGGCGTCACTTCGCGTCATGATGTGATTGGTGCAGGAAAAAGCAGTGAAGCAGAAGTCACGGCCGGTGAATACCTCGAGCTTGTAGAACTTCAAGGTGTACATTCGGGTGCTGATGCGATCAGCGGTGAATTCTCTTTCGGCGCGAGCGGTTTCCTCTGTCGTGATGGCAAACGCATCAAACCCGTTCGTGGTATTACCGTTGCAGGTAATTTCTACACCATGATTAAAGAAATCGATGCCGTTGGAAACACAGTCGTCCCGAACTATGACGGTCATTTCTTCTCGCCATTGATTCGTTTTGGGCGACTGAACATTGCCGGTAAATAAACCGCCTTCAACACTTAACAAAAAAGAGCCTTCGGGCTCTTTTTTTTATGTCAAACAAGCACTCAACGTCGTGACGCTAGAGCAACATGTCTTCTTCGATGGGAATAAAGCGGTCAACGCTGTTTACTAAGGAATTGGCTGTCAGCATTGGAACACCAAACACCACAGATTCCTTGCCATAACCTGTCTTCACTTTTTCCATCAACAAGTCGAAATCACCGTCACCAGATAGAAGCACAACCATGTCGACATAAGGTGCAGCATCGAGAACATCGATCGCAATACCCACATCCCAATCACCTTTTGTGCTGCCGTCGCTGCGTTGGATGTAAGGCTTCAGCTTCACATCAAATCCAATATGACGTAATGCATCTTGGAACTTGATTTGCTGATCATCATCACGACGGATCGCATACGCGGTCGCAGAAACGACCTCACCCATACCTTCCAGCTTTTTCCACAAACCTCGGTAGTTGAATTGACGACCATACGCCTGCCGAGTGGTGTAATACACGTTTTGGACATCGGCAAAAACAGCGATTTTCTTCAAAGGATTCCCCTACCTAGCATCAATAAATACGCGCCGAGCATAACACATTCATACATTGTGCAACTAACGCTACACACTCACTATTTAAGACCTTAGAACACAGCAAGAACAAGGTTCCAAAGCGACGCGACCAGCAATACAACGAAGGTAGCACCACGCCCACCTTTCGAAAGTGCAGCACTTCTTTAGGTTGGCTGACACCGTATGCATGCGAGCATCGCCCAACAACCAACGCCAGACCAAGCACATGCAGCATTAACGGTTGATCAACGCATTAAATGCTTCTTTTAGCGGATCGCTTTTTAATACGCGGCCATGTCCTAACCCTTCGGTTGCGACGAGCGAGACATGGTCAAAACGATTGGCTTCTTCAGACACCGCAAACGGCGCGAAGCGATCCCCTTTATCGTGAACAATCACCACAGGCGCACCACGGTGTTGTAGCTTAGTAAACGGATCAATCTCATCCACGGTGAAATTGTACTGACGGCCAACATCGTCAATGACTTCACGAAACAACTTCATGGAATAGCCAGATGCTTCAACGGTGCCGAACAGGTTTTCCCAATATTTCAGTACCGGAGCAACCAATATAATCGGTTTATGTTGCAAGCATGGGTGCTCGCTCTCAAGTAAGGTAGCACCGCCCATCGAGTGCGCAATGACGCCTTCAATCTGTGCTTGTCGGTTTAAGATGCCATCCAATGCAAAAAGGAACGCCGGTATACTGCCTTCTTTCCCTTCGCTCTTGCCGTGAGCAGGGTGATCATATGCCAGCGCGGTGTAACCCGCCGCAGCGATATGTTCCATCAAAGGAAAAAACTGATTTGCAGAGCCTGACCAACCATGTGTGAGAACCCAAGTCGGCCCTGAACCCAGTTGATAAGACATTATTTTGCCTTCTTGAGTGTCGATGGCTTCAACCACCATGCCTTCTGGCGTTGGGTTGATGTCTTTCATTTTTGCTGGCGTAAGAAACAAGCGACGCGCCGTTTTGAGTGCATGTTTAGGCGCAACGCTATGATGAAAACGTGTTGCAACGCTCAGCGCACTGCGGCGGAAGCTAAAACCCTTTTTTTGTCCGAAGTAGATTTTGCTACTCATAGATTTTCCCTTTTTTATCGAACGACCGTGCTATTTTTGATTAAACGCAAACGCCTATTCTTATTGGACGTAAGCGCATCAATACGCACTTTTTCAGTCCATAAAGACGATCAATCTGCGGTATATCGAATCCGAGCAAAGAGGTCGTCTATGCCCTTCCAAAATTTTTGTGCACCCTGTGTTTCAAGAGACAAGGTTCGAAATAAATGGCTACTCAAATACAAACCGTACAGTTCGTAAACAGTCTGCCAACAATCGAGATCAGCGCGAAACTCTTTGGACTCAATACCCTTTTCAAATTGAATATTGAGATAGCCTAACCAGCGCTTGGTGATCACTTCTAACATCATTTGCATAGGATCATCGTCGGCATGCCCGTCGCGCCACGCATCCAAAAACATGCAGCTCCCCTGAAAGGAGCTGTTCCAGGTGAGCCAATTGTCCAGCATCTGACGTAGCTTAGCTTCATAGCTAACATGCGAAGCATCTCGACAAGGCGCAATCACACGCTCCGTAAAACGCTCACCTGCATAAGAAACCACAGCCGCTTGTAAATTTGTGCGGGAGTTAAAATGCGCAAACAATCCACTTTTTGACATGCCAACACGCTTTGCAAGTTCGCCGATCGTTAAGCTTTCAAGCCCTTCAAGGCTTGCCATCTCAAAACCGACCATCAGAATCTGTTCACGCGTTTGCTTTTTCTTGTTCATTATTTCAACTACCCATACGACTGTATTAAGTTATAGCACGACCGTTCTATTTTCCTCACTGAATAATTATGTGGTCGGATGTGTTTATTACTCATTTACTCTAAAAACCCGCCTCATCTCAAAAATAAGAATGTGATTACTTTTCAATACATAGTGCGTATTCCCATGAATTTAGTGAGCTATTTAGTACGCGATTCGTAAACTCATTTTGGTGCAAATGCACCAATTCACACTTAGTCACCAATCACTTAGAAAACTTGGCGCATATAAAAAGAAAAACGCCACGCATTGCTGACACATAAGGATTAAAACCACTCAAGGGGGAAAAATTGGACTTCACATTTACATTGGCACCATCAAAGGATGATGTATCAACCATCTATCAAGGGTTAGTGGGTTTTAATCGGGAGCACTTTCCTACGCCGAACGAAAATAGCTTCGGGCTGTTTATTTATGATGAAGAAAATCACATCGTTGGCGGACTGACAGGTCAGCAATTTTTTACCTCCATGCACATTCGCTATCTTTGGTTAGATGAGAACATGAGAAGGCAAGGTTTCGGTCGCCAACTCATCGAACGCGTGGAAGCTGAAGCGAAGAAAGGAGACATTGTGAATTTGTTCATCGATACCTATTCGTTTCAAGCCCCTACCTTCTACGAAAACCTGGGTTTTCGACAAACTGGGAGATACAGCGATTACCCATTACGGGGCATCGATAAAATTTTCTACCAAAAGTGTTTGAATACTCAAAAGCCGCGTTGAACAACACCTCGCCCTCCAAAATGTTTCACAAAGAAGTAGTAGAGTTTGCGAAGTTTAAAATCTCCCAACATCTCCAAAAACAGCAGATCGATGTCTTTTTTAGACACAGGCACTGAATCCAAATATTGATAGAGCGCGTCATGAACCAAGGATGCATAAAAGCAAAAAGGTTTCATGGTGCGATAATCAATATGTCCGTCCGGTGTTCCAATGATCACGAGATTGAGCACACTCCATTTTGGTGTGCACCCATCCCACGCATATCCCGTTTCATTGGCTTTGATGGTGATAGTTCCGTTTGTAGATATATCCAGCCACTGGGATGCAAAGTGTTGGTCAATTTGCCAACCTGATTCGTAAACGAAGTCTTCTTCTATCTTAAACACATACGGAAAGTTTCCCGTTCTTACGATGTCTCTTGGTTCTGGCCAGTTTGTCATTCCATTCCCTGCCAATGTGACTTTACCTCTATACCCAAACAACCTGAAGATGCAGGATTCAGCGAGGTTTACTGACGTTATGATCTAAGCGTCCCTTTGCCGATGTAGTGATCTCCATCAAAAAGGGATAACACCGAGCATGGCGTCAGTAAACTCGCCCGAAGGGAGGCCCTCAGTGCGTCCACTTCATCGTTAAATTTCTGTGAAATAGAATGACTATTCCTAAAAGAGTTTGCCTTGAACTGAACGCACTGATGGCCTCTGAAATCGAGCATCTTCAGGTTGTTTGGGTATAACTGTATGTTTTGCTGTACCCACATTATGTCTTCACAGTGAGAATTCTCTTTTGTCGTCAAATACCGAGCACAAAATTGACAGTTCACCCAACGATTCTTGCCCAATAAGAAAGACTGCATTCGCTCAAGGGGCGAGATTTCATGTTCATGATTCAGCCGATATTCAGCTAAAGCTCAATGTGTTATCACTCGCTGAATCACGCCTGAACACAATTCAACTATCGCTTTTCGCAACCAACCTCCGTTGTTATGGTGATTTCGTTCTCAATAATAATGAAACGTTGGAGATAACAATGAAAAAGACATTAACCGCAGTTTTAGTCATGCTTGCTTCCTCTTCTGCTTTTGCACAGGCGCCGACAACTGAGCTGAGTGTGACCACAGTACGCGGCGGCGCTTTCGTTCAAGTAACACAAGATGGTGAGCCAATTTCTGGCTATGACGTATCCACATCCATCAACGCATTAGGCTCTAAATCCACCGACGAGAATGGCTTTGTGTATTTCTCTTTGTCACCACAACAGACGCAGCGCATCGATTTCTTTGTGATTGATGAAGACGGCCATAAGATCAAAAAAACGCGCACTATTGAACGTTCGTAACCACTGCGAGGAATCGCCAACTAATACCTCGTGAAGACAAAAAAACGCAGCCTCTTTGGCTGCGTTCTCGTCATTCATAAATTGGGTTCTTAACGGTCACGAAAATGGGTTATTCATCGTCACCCAAACATCGCGTTGGCAGATCAGGTTTTGCATAAGCCAATCGCCCTAATCGCTGAGTCACGTGATAGGCATCTAACCCTGACACGGCGACGGTATCTAATGTCTCTATATCGATGTATCCATCTTCCATCACGGCGATGTCTTCCACAAAGATATCCGTGATTTCACCGATCACCATGACGGTATCATTCACCGCCAAGGTCGTCATCTCCGCCACTTTAAGTGCATACGACAACGCACTTTCTTCGACAAATGGCGCGGTGATGCCCTCTCGAAACTGCTCGCCTAGCCCGGTTGCATAAAACTCGGATGTTTCCGCATCGTAGCGTGCTGACGTTTGATGGGCCTGTTTCCAAAATGACGCTGAAACCTGGTTAAGTGTGTATACGCCAGTGGTTTCTATGTTCTCTAACGTATCGCGCGTGACGGAATGAGGCCGGATGATCATGCCCACTAATGGTGGATTCGCCCCGAGATGAAACACAGAGCTAACCATAGCCAAGTTCGTTATCCCTTCAGCACTCACTGTGCCAACAAGGTTTGCGCTTTTGAATCCGGATAGACTATTGATAAGCCGCGCTTTATAGCGGCGTTCTAACGCGCTTAAACGGCTTTCATTGAAATGCATGATGATGAATTCTCTTTGGGTATTAGAACAGAAGATATGGCAGTAATACCCTGAAAAGCGGGGATTCGATCATTTTATCGAGCATAAGTGCGTAATCGCCTGCATGATACCGTTTGAGAATTAACCTCATTCTTTCAATCAGTTAATCTACAGCCGATGAATGAGTAAAAAGAGGGATGCTCGCAGCATCCCTAAAATCCATTGAAACATGAGAACACTTACATCCAAACAGCGCGGAGAAATGCCAAATCAACGCTTCTCCACTGTGCTGTATAACTACAGATCTTCTAGAAAGCTTGGAAACGAGTTTATGGCATACTCAACCTGCCATGTGAGAAGATCTAAGGTGTCATCTGTCCAATCGATGTAAAACAGAGAACGAAACGGAACAATGTCGTTATCGACGCTCACGAGATCGGCTGTATTAACGCGGAAAATAGGCTGTGACAAGAATTGGAGTTCTTCTTTTAGCGGCGTAGTGAAATGGCGAGAAAGTCCTGTATTGAGGAAAAACAGCGGTGTAAAACGATTTGCCGAGAGGTAGTACACATCACCATAGAGTTTCGAATCCACGCCCAAAGTGTCTGCATCTTGCTGATAATCAAGATCTGATACCATCTCGCCTTCAAGGTTGAAGTTATCAATATTGAGCGCATTGCTGTACCACACGCTGTCATCTTGTCCCGACGCACGAAGTGCTGTTTTCACTTCTTCTAGCACCGAATTACCGAGGCCAGAAGCATCAAACACTGTCGCAGGCTCGCCCGTAAGAATCGCTGCCGCAGCGGCAAGACCGCCACCGAGACTGTGGCCAGTGAAGTGAAAATAATTCTCTAACAAAGAGACTTATCAATTCGAAAATCTGATAACGTCACTAAAAAGGAAAAACAATCACACGCAGGGAGTACCGAATGAACAAGGTGGTCGCGTTTTTTAAACGTACCGTTGTCGACAGCTTTAACGTATCAATGACACTATACAAAGTCATGATCCCAACCATCATCGTCGTGAAAATATTCCAAGAATTTGGTGGTGTGGTTTGGTTCTCTTCGCTTATTTCCCCGCTTATGGATGCGGTAGGTTTGCCGAGTGAAATGGGCATCGTCTGGGCAACAGCGATGCTGATCAATATCTATTCAAGCTTGGTGGTATTGATCAACCTTGATGTTCCTATGACCGTCGCACAAGCCTCCATCTTAAGCTCCCTTATTTTGCTAGCGCATTCGATGCCAATTGAAACTGGGTTAGCAAAAAAATCGGGGATCTCAATCTGGTGGACATTATTGGTTCGTGTTGGCGGAGCCTATCTTCTAGGCTGGATTCTAAACCAACTCTACATGGCGACCGACGCACTTCAACAACCTGCAAACATGGTCTGGCAACCGAGCGGGACTGCAGATCCTTCTTTGCTAAATTGGGCACTCACCCAAGTTCAAAACTTGGTACTGGTATTCGTTATCATCAATGTGTTGATCTTCACGCTCAATGTTCTCAAAGTGATTGGCGTCGAGAAGCTTATTGGCAAGGCACTCAGCCCCTTTCTTCGCTTACTTGGTATCAGTAAGGAAGCGACAAACCTAACCTTGATTGGCATTACATTAGGCTTATCCTATGGCGGAGGGTTATTGATCAATGAGGCACAAAAAGGCCACATTGCCCCTCGCGATATTTTCACTGCCATCACCTTACTTGGCCTTCTCCACAGCTTGATCGAAGACACCCTACTGATGCTGGTCATTGGCGCAGATTTCAACACCATTTTCTGGGGAAGACTGCTGTTTGCGCTGGTACTCGTTGGTATCATTTCTCGTGCAGCAAAACTGCTGGATGGCGGAAGCTATGAGAAATACTTCTATCGTTCTGTTGCAAATTAGCGAAGTATCAATATAAACAACGATGCTAAACAACGAAGCTAAGCAGCGAAAAAAACCGCCTCATGGGCGGTTTTTAATGTGTCTCATGCACACTCAAATGGAGGACACTAACGAATCTCCATGCCTTCCCTACCTACTTCAAGCCAGTCTGGTGTGCCGTGCTTCATAAACCAGGCATCAAGTTCATGCCCTATGTGCGTGGCAATCATTTCTTTCGGCTGAAGTTTTTTGTAGATCTCATTTGCAGTTGCCAATCCGCCATGATTTGCATCGTCCTCAGCGGTTACAGAGCTACAATCCAACACCACAGCGTGCAGTTGTTCCTGACTCAGCAGAATGTCCATGCTGCTTGTTGGCAAACCGTTGGTATCCGTTAGGTATGCGTATCGCTTGTTCGCAAACTCAAAAATAAAACCGAACGTGATACGTGAATGATGCATATGTAAAGGCACGATGCGCAGGCCATTCACCGTGAATAATTCCCCGTGACGAAGGATAGGCTTGAACTGCAAACAGCCTGGGTGTTTGAGTAGGTCTGCGCAACCTGAAGGATCGTCCGGGCACCACACAGGAATAAGCGGTGGATTACCCCACCTTAGGTGGAAGAAGCCCTGAACGTGATCCACGTGAAAATGGGTTAACAAAAAACCATTATAGGTACCCGCAGGAAATCGAGCGTGCAAATCCATAAGCCCAGCATCTATAAGCAGCCTTTCTTTACTGCTTCCCCTTCCCCATTCAATCATCGCACTGCTGGGTTTTCTTTCAAACGCGGGTTGTCGCCTTGCACGATCACATGCAGAGCACTCGCAGCCATAGAGCGGAACGCCGCCAGCGGCTCCGGTTCCAAGCAGAGTCAACTTGAGCATTACGTTGTGTTCCCTAACCTAAATTACTGATGGAATGACAACGAAATTCCATGAATCGCCGTCCTATTCTTATGTTTTCTGTCTAACGTCCTGTAACAAACGCAGCCTGTGGCGACAACGAACGTTCGAACTTGCTAATAAACTAAAAATGACATAACAACACAAATGACATGCGAAACCTGTTGCAAAAACGAGCGTCGCGTTAAATAGATCTTCTCGGCCACTTTTTTCCAATTTTCTAGGCAGGTGTTTGTGACTATTAAGGATTTGCAGGATGATATTTTACAAAAACGTAACGTTTGTACGTAAAAGAATGAGGAGAATACGTTAGAAGAAATCGACAGAGCTAACGCGCATTAATACTCAACGTTGATAACCACATCATAGGGTGTTTCGAGTGTTACTTGGTCGCCAAATTTAACAAGGGTTTCAAGCGCCAAGACCACGCCAGAAAATTGTGTTTTCTTATGTTCAATCATATCTTTCCAAATGTCATCGAGACGCAACTTCCGGATATCATTAAACCCTTCAAGTTCAACTGTTAAGCAATAGTGCCACGCATCACCATGCCCTGACGCTTGGTAATCTGTACCAGGATTCCCAATGGAGCGCTTAGAAATCACTTCAACATCAAAATTCGTAAGATACTGTTCTTTCCATGAATGCATACGCAGCTCCTGATCAGTTGTTGTTGAAATCATAGTCAACATGTTGATTAAGCGATGGAACATCCCCTCTACAATGAGACATAAAAACGAAAACGGGAGCAGAGCTCCCGTTTCGGTTCATTCACGCATCATCGCGAGAATTGGTTCGATTTACTGTGCTGCATTCATCGCATCCAGTTTGTCGCCTACCGGACCAGAAAAGTTATAACCGTCATGCTGATCCCAGTTGATAGACCACGTCATCACACCGCCATAGTTCGGGTAATTAAACGCAGGGACAACCGTGCCACACGATGTGCCTTTGGTTAAGCAATCTAAAGCATCCAGAATGTTCTGCGTGGGTGCTTGACCAGAATTTGCAGAGCTTGGGCCTGAGGGCAAGCCGATCGCAACTTGATCATCACGTAATGGTTCAAACATTTGACCGTTCGCAAGTTCAAAGCCTTCAATCAACATTTTGGATTGCGCGACCATCATGTCCACTGACCCTTCCGGCGCTGCACCAGGCAGATACGGGTTAGGCATACCGCCATTGTTGTAAAGCTGAACATGAAGCAGATCTAATGTGTCACGAAGTTCATTGATCAGGGGAATGTATGCCCCCCAGATACCGCTGAACGCAACCATACCACCTTGAACATACGGGTGTTCTGGTGCCATCGTCAGGTACATATCACCGCCCATGTTCGCTTCAATCTGTTTTAACGCACCCGGTAAACGCGCTTGGATTTGCGAACCGTGAAGCAGGTTAGATCCGCTCTCTAAATCAATGTCTAAGCCGTCAAAGCCCCACTCTTTCACGATGTCGGTAAGACTCGATACAAAGTTCGCTTCATCCACGTCATTGTTCAACGTAATCGTGCCTTCAGCGCCACCCAACGACAGCACGAACACTTTACCTTGCGCTTGAAGCGCTGCCATGTCTTGCTTAAAGCGTTGTGGATCTAACGCAGGACAATCACTGTAGATGTCGCCGCTGTAGAGATTGAAGTGCACCGTACCATCGCTATTGCGGTCATTTTCAGCAAACGCAATATCAACAATATCCCACGCATCTGACATTTCGCTCAGGTTCATCGGACAACCCGCACCATTCACAAAGTTATGCCAGTAACCGATCAGCTTGTGTTTCACGGCAGATTGCTCAAACACTTTGACGGTCACACCGTCCGTGGTGACGGTAAGACCATTACTGTCTGTCGCCAGTGCTGACACAGAATAGCTACCAATTGCGCCAGGCGTCCAAACGGCATCGTATGGCGATGTTGTGTCGGTCGCGACAACCGAACCGTTCACCATAAAGTCGACTTTAGATACTGCACCATTCAACGAACTGGCTTCTGCTGCAAGCGTGACAGCCTTGCCTAAGCCCACCGTTGTGCCCGCAGAAGGCGACGTTAAGCTCGCGACCAAAGATTGGTCACTCACGCTCACCAACACGCCCGCATCACCGGTGTTGCCTTCATTATCAGTGGCAATCGCCGTTAAGCTGACATTGCCCTTGCCTGCTGCTAACCAATCCACACTATATGGGGCGACAGTATCTATTCCTAGGCTCTGGCCTGCCGCAAAAAACTCGACCCCATCAACACTGCCGTCAGCATCTGTTGCATCAACCGCGACATTCACCGTTTCGCCAGCAAGCACTGTTGCGTTGTCCGTAGGTGATGTAAACGTCACCGTTGGTACGATGGCGCAAATGCCCAATTCGGTCCAAGCATCTTGCCAGTGCGCGCCCACATTCGGCTCATACGCCCATGCTGCATCCGATGAACACCAACCTGCCACATCACACTGATATTTGTAATTCGCGTTCTGAACAATATCGCCCGCCGAATACGCCGTACCTGCTTTGTAAGTCGGTACGCCAGCGCAACCGCCACCCACCGAAGTACCCGCGACAGCAACGGTGACCTCACCAGACCATGAAGATAAGTTGTCTTGATCTGTTGCCTTCGCTTTGAACGTGTGTGCCCCCTCGGCAGCATCCCAGATGGCTTCATACGGCGCCGTGGTGTCAGAGCTGATAACGGCGTTGTCGACGTAAAAATCAACACGCGCTATTGGCCCATCTGCATCCACTGCATTGGCGGTAACAAGTACTTGATCGCCAGCTTTGATCTGAGCGCCAGACGTTGGGTTGGTTAAATCGACAGAAGGTGGCACACCGACCGTTTGTGATACCACAGAAACACTGACTTCATCCGAACGACTTGCGCCTTCGTTGTCCGTCACCACAGCTGTGACAATGAAATCGCCTTGCTCTGCTGTCCAAGTCAGTTGGTAAGGGGCTTTTGATACCACGCCTAAGCTGACATCGTTAAGTAGGAACGCAACATCAGACACAGACCCGTCGCTGTCGGAAGCAGATGCAGAGACAGTGATGACATCACCTTCGGTAAATTGGGCATTGTTCAGCGGAGAGTTAACAGACACAGAAGGCGGTTGATTTTCGCCCGTTGAATCACATTGGCCGAGCGCTTCCCACTCTTGCCATGGGCCCGAATGATCGGCAGGGTTATTGCCTGTCGTCCACCAGTTTGCCTTGTACGCATCTCCTTGATGCGCGACTTCTGTACCGCTGGTATAGATTGCGCCGCTTTCCCATGAAGGAAGGGAGTTACAATCCACAGCCCACGCAGGGAATGCAGCAGCAATACTTAGCGTGACCGCGGAGTAGAGTAACGGTTTGTGCATGATGAATTTCCTTATCAATGTAGGGTTGAGGGATTTCCACTTTATTTACATCTTGAAATATCCCTTACTCATCATCAGTAAGTTCCACCGTTTGTACCAATTTAACTCAATGATATTTATCGACAATTACTGGAGCCTCGCAAAATGGGGCTCAGCGACTTGAAAGCCTCATTGTGAAATCTGAGACAACATCACCTTTTTCTTTTCCCATTCTCAAACGCAGCACTGATCAAACCCCACTTCATAGATTATCTATTTAAAAGCGAGGAATTTTTCCGTGACTGATGAGTGAGTACTTGATGGAAAAAAAACAGAGATCACGCAGAGGAAGGTTCAGTTTGTCCACGCTGACTTCGCTGTTACTGGTGATCGCCTCATATTTCACATCGACGACCGTGCTTTTTGCATCAACGCTTCCAAAGCATGATGTCGAAAAAGAGCCCACTACGTGGCGTTTTGGATTGGAAGAGATCGAAGGATCGCTTCAGCACATCTACGCCAAAGCGTTTAAAAAACGTATCGAAGAGAAAACTCAAGGCGCGATTGACGTTGATATCTATTCTTATGGCACATTGGGAGAATCAGAAGATCTGACCAACTTAACCGCGCAAGGCACGGTACAACTCGCCCATGCCTCTACCGGTATTTTGGGGAAACGCATTCCCGAAATGCAGGTGTTCACTTTGCCGTATTTGTTGTCTCATGACGGTCAACGAAACAAACGCATTCTCAGCTCAAACTCGACGCTTTATGGCGTATTAGGGAATGCGCTGATAGACCAAAATTTGCGGCTATTAACGTTATACAGTGAAGGTGACATGGTCTGGACGACCAATGAACTGATCCGGCATCCTCGCGATTTTGATGCGTTCAAAATGCGTGTCATGAGTGCCCCCCTAAACATTGATACTTTTCGATTGTATGGCGCCGACCCTGTGTCACTCCCCTATTCAGAGATCTACAGCGCGCTTCAGTCTTATCGTGTAGATGGACAGAGCAACCCCATCTTTGCCATTGAAGAAATGCGATTTTACGAAGTAACGGATTACATGATTTGGTCAGGTCAGCAGAAATTCATCACGTCGATCATCGCCAATCAAGCGTGGTATTTACGCCTACCCGCGGACCAAAAAAAAGCGCTACGAAGTACCATCACCGAAATGACAGACATCATCCATGAACGCCAAGAAGCACTCAATCATTCGCAACTCAACACCATTAAACGTGAAAAGCCAGACATGGTGATGTTAACGCTGAACAGCCAACAAAAACGAGCGTTCAAGCAACGCGCAAAGCCTGTGCGAGAGAAATATATAGAGATGACGGGAAAGCAAGGAAAACGATTGCTAGAAGCCCTTGAAAAGGCCTTTGATACCGGACCATGAAGGAACAAGCTTGCAGAAAAAGTCCCCCTCTTTTTCGAGGAGGACATGTGTATTTTATCGGATCACAGAGTCACGCAACTTAACGTTGAAGAAATTTACGCCGCCGTGACTGGCATATTCCCAGCACAATTCCCAAGGGCAACACGCTGAAGGCTATAGTTTTTGAATTCGCTGGCAGAGACAGAACGACTGAAGTACCAACCTTGAATAATGGTGCCTTCTTCTTTCGCCACAATGTCATATTGTTCCTGTGTTTCAACACCTTCAACCACCACCATCAAACCTAATTGATTGGCGATGCCTGTTAGACTGTAGAACACTTGCTTACCGCGTTCAGTGTCTAACGCCAACACAAAACTGCGATCGATTTTAATCACATCGACATCGAAACGGTTTAAATAACTGAGCGAGCTGTACCCTGTTCCAAAGTCATCAATGTTGACCATAGAACCCGCCGAATGAAGGCGCTCAATGGACTTCTCAACCATCCACTCTTTTTCAATGAAAGTGTCTTCTGTGATTTCAAAATGAATACATCTTGGCGTTGCAGATATGAGGGTAACAATCTCTTCCATCGCGGCACGGTTAGTCAAAGTGTGGCTTGAAATGTTCACACAGATGGGCATCTCAAAACCTTGTTCGCGCCATTTCTTACTTTGGCAAAGCGCCTGTTTCAGTACCCAGAGATCGATGTCTGTCATCAAGTTTGCTTTCTCAAACACCGACAAAAAGGTCACTGGCGACGTGACATTCCCCATGCTATCGCGCAAACGGATAAGCGCTTCCGCGCCCACAACTTGACCTGTTGTGCTGCTCACTTGAGGTTGATATTCCAAGTAGAATTCACGTGTGGCAAAATCTTCGAGCTGCCTCTGCACACCTTCAAATTCGCGCACTTTACTGAGGGATTCTGTGACAGGATCGACAGCTAACACATACGCTTCTTCTTCGCGACGGGTAAACGTCGTATCCAGTGAGGGAATGTAAAGGTCTCGGGTTTTGGCGTGAGAATCCAACATTCGCACAAATGGCCAATACACCAATGTGCTCAAGCCCACCAGCGCGACTTGCAAGATCACAGCACCGTAGTCACCCCCCGTCGAAATGAAGGCATTCAAAATGAGCGGACTAGTAATAGGCGCCATAACCACAGGAACTGCAACCAAACCAACCTTCAGCACTGCCAGTGCTACAAGCATATTTGCCATTGGCGCTATAACAAACGGGAGCAACAAACGAAGGTTAAATATGATCGGCAACCCAAACATCAGGATTTCGTTAATGTTAAACAAGCCAAGCGGGATACTGGCTAGTGCAATTACACGAAACACTTTATCGCGTGAGAAAGCCAAAATCGCAATCGCCAAGCCCAAGGTTGCGCCTGACCCACCAATAAACACAAAAGACGACAAGGTCGATAAGTTCATGATGTTTTCAGGGATGCCATTAGACAGATACAAGGCACGGTTAACGTCTAAGCTATCAATAAGCGGTTGCACCAAAGGCGTCAGTGCATAGTAGCCATGAATACCCAAGAACCAGAGCAGCGAATTCAAACTCGCAAAGATTGCGCCAACGCTGTAAGGCTCAGCACTCGGATCAAAGTTCTGCATAAGCAGTTCAACGTCCAAATGCAAATTCGCCAAGGCAAGCGCTTTGGTGACCAGAACGACCACTCCAGTGACAATCACACCCGGAATGATGAGGTTCATGGCATCTTTCACCAACTTCCCTGCCACTTCATCTTCTACCAATCGCGCCCAAGACATTTTCTTAAGTTTTGAAATGAGCGGAACAGCATAAAGCGGCAAGGTTAAGCCAACGAAAGTCAGCAATATGGATGACGTTTGGGGTTCACACGCCAGTACTTTTTCAGCCACCGCAACGTAAGAGATGCAAAGCACCGCAATCGGCGGCCTTGGTAGGCGCCACTGGATCGCAAGCATCATGCTTATGGATGCTGAAAACAAATACGGATACAGCGCAGTTAAAGAGAGCCGTAACAAATTCAGTTCATTGATAAACCCAGGCATATCAACGCCTAGAAATTCAAGCATGCTTGCAATGAAGCCAAGAATACTAGACACAATTAAACACGGCACGAGCCAAAGCATACCATCACGCATCGCGCGTAATGATCGCGTCACTGCATCCAGTTTGTATGGATTGAACAGCGACAACAATGGCTTGCTTATTTTCGATTTCATCACGTTCACTTATAAATCACCAGGAAGTCTCCTGGCCAAAAAAGTCCGCAAAAATATAAAGGCGAACAAAATAAATTTAATATGTGCTTAAGTCTCAAGCGGGAGTATTGTAGTGCCTCGCATAATGAAAGCAACAGGTAGTATTGTTTCACCTTAAATTTTCTTTCGTTCCCATTTACTCAGTGAATGTAATGTGAAATTACATATCTCAAGGCTCTCAATTTGAGATTAAAATCACGAACCTCACTGTTAAAACGTGCTAGAAACCCATCCCAGCATTACTTCCTAGATCACCTTGGAGCCTATAGCTATAAGGGCTAAAGAAAATCCATAGCAACAATGAACGGTAATCTTTCTTTGATCAAACATTCACCGCACACCAAGCGACAACATTTTAAAAACATTATTTCCATAGATATGAATAAAATATTTTTAGTTGTTAATAGATGTTAATTTCGCGCAAACGTTTGCCTGCAAATTCTCCCAAAAAAAATGTGGCGATAAAGCACGCAGAGTTTGTAATGGTAATTAACATAAAAAAGCGTGCCGTTTTCTGCTAAATTATAAATCTAATAATTAATTGTATAAGTGGTTTCTGATTTGCGTACTTGGGGCTTTTTTCTACTTCTATTGAGTATTTTCATGTCGACTAACGCCATGAGCAAAACCAAACCCGCCTTTGTCGACACCCTAAAGCTTCACGGCTATGTGGATTCCTATGGCAACCTCAAACTGGGAAACACGGCCCTCACGGAGTTACCAGAAAACTATATAGTGAAGGGTTTTCTAGACATTGAAGGCAGTGAGATCATTCGTTTACCCAACACGCTCACCATCACGGGGCATTTGAACGCCGCACACTCCAAACTCACCACCCTGCCAAAGATCGACGTTGGTGGATACATCAATCTCACGGGGTCAAAACTCAAGGTACTGCCCGCAGGTTTAACTGTGAAAGGCGATCTTAGCTTGGTGAATACACCCATCCGCGCATTGCCAAGACGCCTCAACGTTAAAGGCAATTTGTTTCTCACCAATACAAAGGTGAAGCAACTCCCTCCCGATTTACAAGTGGGCGGCGATATCTACATGAGAAACACAGAAATTACGAATGTGCCAGAGAATGTTCGAATCGGTGGTAGGCTCTATCGGTGAACAGTAGGTTCTGTCGGTGAACAAAGGTGAGCCATCAAGGATGAACTGCCGGTAGGAGAATTGATATCGGCAATAGAGCGGACATCAGAAGCAAAAACGGAAACCGACATTCTATTGCTCACGACGGTTCTAACAATTCGCAGTGTCGAAAAAAGCCGTGCGTTGGCGAAGAAGCATTGTCGTTGTTTAGGCGGCTTTCTTCGCATCTTTCAGTTGCCACATTTGGATAGAATGCAGTTTTCTGCGCAGTGATAAGCCATAGCGATACCAAGTACGTCCACCGCGTTTGATGGTCACTTTGTGTTTGATCGTCACTTGCAGCGTCGGGAGTGACGTAATTTTAAGCTCACACGTTCCCTCTTCCAGTTTCCATTCAGAGATAAATCCAAGCCCTTTCTCAGAAATATCAGTGATCACAATACTTACGCGCGGCAAGTACTTGTGAGCCCAGTAAAGCTGGCCTTTCACTCTTGGATTTAAAAGGAAACGTTTCCAACGACGAATGTCGGTCATTCTTACACCTATCTTAACTTTGAATCACCATATTAATTCAGACGCATAACGCCATAGTGAAACAAAAGTGAGACAGATAGAAATTAAACGGTCGTTTGAAAAAAACACCGTAAAGACGCGCGTAAGCCCATCGTTTTTACGGTGTTTACAGCGAAGCAAGCTCGTAGAGTTCAAGCGGCAACCCATCAGGATCATTAAAAAAGGTAAAACGCGCACCGGTATAAGGGTCAACACGAATGGCTTCAACACTCACACCATGCCCTTCAAGCGCGTGCACCGAAGCATCAATATTCTCGGTCACAAAGGCAAGGTGCCTTAACCCTCTCGCTTCTGGGTAAGACGGTCGCTCAGGGCTATTCGGGAACGAAAATATCTCTAACTGCTTCCCATCCGACAATGCGACGTCCAGTTTCCATGAGTCACGTTCTTCACGGTAATGTTCCGCCAACACCGAAAAGCCCATCACTTCGGTATAGAAGCGTTTTGATGCCTCATAATCACTTACAATCAGCGCCACATGGTGTACACCCGATACTACAGACATGTTTTATCCTCATTGCGTATAATTTTTACCAACTCTTGGTAATTTTCGCCAACTTCATACAGTCTGTCTAGGGAGAGATCGCGGTCAGCACATTGAATACACATATTTTCAATGCTTTACCAAGTTGGCACTGTACTTGCTGTTTGTATTTGATAGAGACAAGGAATTGGCATCGCAACCAAGAATGAGGACGACACTATGACTCACTCAAAACGAAAGCAACAAAGTCTATTAGGACTCACCATATTCACGATTGGCGCAGGTATTGGCGCTGCAGGCAGCATCGCGATCGCCATGGGCGTCATCGGCTAACGGTCTTCAGGGCTCGCCCCACTCTATTCAACGTTAATCACCGCCTTCTTGTGGACACTTCTCCACAGCAAAGTGCATCATCCAATGATTGCGCAACGCATTGCGCTTTGCTCTCTTTTTTCTGCCTATCAATGCCTTAGATTAATCTCTTCGGCTATACCCTTTTCCTTTCTTATTCATGCCGCTACAACACGCGAAAACCGCATATCTACGTCGAACCAGTGTACAATTTTTCAACGCAGCGCTAAGGTAATGAATATATACCCAAACAACTAGAAGATGCTCGATTTCAGAGACCATCAGGCGAGTTTAATGACGCCATGCTCGGTGTTGTCCCTTTTTGATGGAGCTCACTACATCGGCAAAAGGACGCCTTGATCATAACGTCAGTAAAGCTCGCTGAATCCGGCATCTTCTAGTTATTTGGGTATACGTTAAAAACACGGTTTTCATTCAAGGAAGCATGCATGACACAGGCAGATCGTCGCCCCCAAGATCCCCATCTCATCGATTTCAAAAAGAAAATCAGCCTAGAGCGCCCTCTTCCCTATGGACGAGATTTGCAGCGCGCGTTGGAAAGCGATCGCGGTCGAATCATCAACTCTGCGCCAATTCGCCGCTTGCAGCAGAAAACCCAGGTGTTCCCCCTTGAGCGAAACTCCGCGGTTCGAAGCCGCCTCACGCATTCGTTAGAAGTACAACAAGTGGGCCGTTTCATTGTTCAAACCATCTTTGATCGACTGACTGAACAGCAAAAATCCGCATACGGTTTAGACGGCCTTGAACGCGCGGTGGAATCCTTAGTGGAAATCTCCTGCTTGATGCACGACATGGGCAACCCGCCCTTTGGTCACAGCGGGGAAGATGCCATTAACCGCTGGTTCACGCAAAATATGACGACACTGGCCCCCATGAAAGCGCTGGCTCAAGTATGCTCAGAGGATGAACTCGCCCCCATTCACCATGAGCTTTGTCATTTTGATGGCAATGCGCAAGCCATTCGCCTTGTGCAATCACTTCACCGTTTTAATCTTACATACAGCCAAGCTGCGTCAGTATTGAAATACACCCGCCCTGCGACTGAATCGGCCGAGCAAGTACCGAAAGATAAAAACTACCTCACCAAAAAAGTCGGTTATTACGTCACAGAAAAACCGTATGTTGAGGCCATGATGACAGCGCTAGACATGGCACCGTATTGCCGTCATCCACTCAGTTACATCATGGAAGCGGCTGATGACATTTCTTACTGCCTGGCCGATCTTGAAGATGCGGTTGAAAAGCGTATTCTCTCGCTCGAAACCCTCACCAAGTATTTATCAAAAACCTTTGAGGAACTGGAACCTGCGAACCGTCCCATCAAAAAAGACAAAACGTTCGATGTGCTGCTTCAAGATGTGTTTCAAGACGCATCTCACGATGAGATAAGCAAAACCCACAAGTTCTTTATTCGCCTGCGTGTCGAAATGGTTCACCCTTTGGTTGCCCATGCCTCTAAGCAATTTATCGACAACCTCGAGCAGGTTTACCACGGTGACTTCAACCGCGCACTGATAGAAGACAACAGCCAGTTCCACGCACTGGCCAAGACCTTCAAACAAGTCGCGCTCAAGCATGTGTTTAACGACCCGGAAGTCGAAACCTTGGAGCTTCAAGGGTATAAAATCATTGGTGGGTTACTCACGGAATACCGTCCCTTACTCGAGCTTTCTCAAGACGCATTCAGCGATATCGTTAAAGGCGGTGGAAGCAGAAGCTACCCCGTTGAGAAGCGCTTATTTAACAAGCTGTCGCGCAAACACGTTGGCGCGTATGAAGTAGCATTAAACGAGCGTAATAGCGACAAGGAAAACAAAAGCGGCATTGCGATAAACACCAGCATCGAAAACAGAGCCCTTTGGGAGTTTTATTTACGCTGTCGTTTACTGCAGGATTATGTGAGTGGCATGACAGACCAATTTGCGTTCGATGAATACAAATCTCTCGTGGTCAGCAATTAGTGGTGTTCAGTAATTAGTGGTGCTCAAGGTACTATCAATAAAAGGATTGGAACGGCGCGACATCAAGCGCCATTAAGTTTTGCTTCAGTGTAACCATAACCTCTCAGGAACACGTCGATGCTGCTATCAATATAAGTGCGACGTGTTGCTTCATCTTCATTGGCATCAAACCCAAAGAAACCCCAGTACACTGGACGGCCATGCAGCATCAGCAACATTTGCATTGCCGCGGATTCGACATCTTCACAAAACGGCATGTCTCCTTGGTTCACCAATTTCTGCAGATAGCGACCAAGCTGTGACACGTTTCGTTTCGGACCTTGTTCAAGAAAGATCCTGGCAAGTTCTGGGTGAGAATCCGATTGTCGCACCGTGTTTTGAAACGTGCTTCGCGCTTCGTGCCCCAACAGCATAGATTGGAACAACCAGCCATATTCACGCAACACCACATGTGGTGGTCGCTCATCTCGCTCCAAATCCCAATCCAACCCTGCGTTTTTACACTTTTCGATGATGCAGGTTTCAAAGAGTTGATCTTTATTGCTGAAATGCGCATACACAGTCTGCTTGGACACATTTGCATATTGAGCAATTGCATCCATTGATATGCCATACCCTTGTTGGCAGAAAAGTTCAGAAGCCGCATTTAATATTTGCTGACGCTTTTGCTCTTTTCGATCAGTACCCTGCACGCTCATGCGCTATCTCCACGAAAACCTTGCAACAAATATAGTACGAATCACACTGGACAGTCTAGTTTGATTACACTACTTTTATAAATATTGGACTGGACAGTCTAGTCCAAATATTAATCGGACAATGAGAATTTCGCCATGGAAAGACGTCACCCTCAGTTCATCATGCTACTGTCGACCGTGTTCTTGTCTGCCTGTAACTCACAAGCAGAGAACAAGAGTGAAGCTTTGCCTGATGCCGCACCAACGGTCAATGTCATGACGGTGAATATGGCACCGACCTACGCGGTTGATCGTGAATATGTGGGTACGGTTCAAGCCGGACAAACTGCTAATCTGGGTTTTGAACTGGGCGGCAAGGTAAATGAACTTCTCGTTAATGTCGGTGATCGCGTTAAAAAAGGCGCTGCATTACTCAGTCTAGATACACAACTGCTCGACACGGAAGCACAGCAGCTCACAGCACAATTAGAACAACTCGATGCGCAATTGGATCTCACACAAACAAATCTTCAGCGCCAACGGCAGCTCAAGAAAAAAGGATTCAGTGCCGATTCCGACATAGACTCATTGATCAGCCAACGCGATGCATTGCGCGCAAACGTGCGTCAACTTAAAGCGTCACTCTCTTCAACCAAACTTCGCAAAGAAAAATCGACCATGTACGCGCCTTATAGCGGCCTGATCAGCGAACGCTTTGTGTCTCATGGCGACGTAGTAAATGTCGGCGCACCGACTCTCACGTTACTTGCAGACACACAAAAAGAAGCGCACATCGGTGTGCCTGTTAAGCAATTGTTCGAACTTAGTCAACGCGAACAACCGCAAGTTCGCATTGGCGAATCGCTTTACGATGTCACTCTGCTCAACCCGGGTGCTGCGATCGACATGCGCTCACGCACTGTTATGCTGCGTTATCTGCTGCCTGAAGACACTGATGTGTTAAGTGGCCAGCTCGCTTATCTTCAATTTGAAACCCAGAATCCCGGTGAAGGATTTTGGGTACCGTTAACGGGGCTGACAGATGGACTCCGTGGCACATGGAATGTTTACGCAGCAGTAGAAAACGAAGACGGCGTTTATCAAATCGCACGCCGCTCAGTGCAAGTTCTTCACGCTGACAGTGATAAAGCGTATGTGTCCGGTGCTGTGAAAGACGGTGAAAAAGTCGTCTCTGACGGTATTCATCGCATTGTGTCAGGGCAACGCGTGAAACTGGCAGCGGAGTAACAGCACATGGAAAAATTGCTCTCAAATACGCGCCTGTTGGTTTTGTTCATCGTGTTACTGCTGGTGTCTGGTTTCTCTGCGCTTTCTACCCTTCCTCGCGCAGAGGATCCGGCGTTGATCAACCGCTGGGCAACCATTACAACCGCCTACCCCGGTGCGAGTGCTGAGCGTGTGGAAGCGCTTGTCAGTGAACAGATAGAGATTTCATTGCGTACATTGGATGAAATCAAACTAATTGAGTCCACGTCTAAACCCAACATTTCTGTCGTCACAATAGAGCTCAATGACGAACTCACCGACACAGAAACCGTGTGGTCAAAAGTCAGAGATAAACTTGGCGATGCCGCACCTCTGCTACCAGCCGGTGCCTTTGACCCCCAATTTGATAACGACCATTCCAACGCATTTACGTATATCACCGCCCTTCAATGGCAAGGTGACTCTCAAGTCGATCCACTCATTCTCGGTCGCTATGCAAAAGAATTAGCGAAACGCTGGCGAAATCTTGGCAGCACAGAATTTGTTGATACACACGGTGTGCCAGACGAAGAGATTCTGGTGACCTTAGACGTGGCAGCATCCAGCGCTTTAGGAAAATCCGCGCTTTCCCTCTCCAACGCAATATCAGGCGCAGATGCGAAAAATTCAGCAGGCGAATTGTACAGCAAAGATAACCGTTTTCAGTTAGAAGTGGCTGGCGCACTCGATTCCGTTGATCGTATTAAACAAGTGCCTGTCGCCATTGATAACAGCGGATTTTTGATACGATTGGAAGACATTGCGACCGTGACTCGTTCGGCGGCCTCGCCACCTGATCAGATAGCCTTAATCGATGGTAAACCGTCCGTGCTCGTGTCGGCGCGTATGCAGAGCGATATTCGTGTTGATCGCTGGACGGCCTCCGCAGACAGGATGCTTGACGTATTTCGTGCTGAACTGCCCGACAACATCGTCTTAACACCGATTTTCACACAAAACCGCTACACGGAAACACGATTGTCCGATCTGATGGATAGCCTCGCCATGGGCTTCGGCTTGGTATTGGCCGTGTTGTTCGTCACGCTAGGTATGCGCTCTGCCGTGCTTGTTGCCTTATCATTGCCAATTGCCGCCGCCTTCACCCTCGGTATGATGAGCTTTACCGGCCTACCGATTCACCAAATGTCCGTAACGGGTTTGATCGTATCACTCGGTATCATGGTGGATAACGCCATTGTCATGGTCGACACCATCCAGCATTACCGACAACAAGGGGTGAAACGCATCGACGCCGCCATGCGTTCAATCCGTCATTTGTGGCTACCACTGCTCGGTTCAACACTCACAACCATCCTTGCATTCGCCCCTATCTTTTTGATGCCAGGGCCTTCGGGGGAATTTGTCGGTGCCATTGCTATTACCGTGAGCTTTTCTTTGATCGGCTCTTATACGGTGTCCATGTTATTGGTTTCGGGATTCGCCGCGCGCTGGTTACCCTCCGGAGAGTCGAGCACGCGTTGGTACCACGCCGGTATCAGTTTGCCCGCATTAAGCAAGACCTTCCGAACCACGGTTTATGGTGCGATTCGCTATCCGTTACTCACTATTCCACTGGTATTTGCCGTGCCCTTTTCGGGCTTTTGGGCGGCAGGTCAGTTAACAGAACAATTTTTCCCACCATCAGACAGAGACATGTTTGAAATTCAGGTGTTTCTTGCTCCCCAAGCCAGCATTAACGCGTCACTCGACACCACAAGAGAGATCGAAGCCATCATCTTGCAGAACGACGACATTGAACGTGTAGGTTGGGTAGTCGGCGGTAACTTCCCTTCCTTTTATTACAATCAGCAAGCTCGTCAACAAGGTGCTCCAAACTTTGCACAAGCGATGGTAAAAACCAGAGACGTTGCAACCGCCAATGTAAGGATTCCCCAACTGCAAAAGGAACTGTCTGAAGCCTTTCCTCATGCACAAATATTGGTGAGAAAACTTGAACAAGGCCCTCCGTTCAACGCCCCGTTGGAAGTACGTGTGTTCGGGCCAAATCTCGACATGCTCCGCGCGATTGGTGAAGATATTCGCCTATTGATGGCAGAAACACCGGATGTCATTAACACCCGAGAAACCTTGCAACCGGGCCTGCCGAAAATCTCGGTCAATGTGAACGAAGAAGCCAGCCAGTTAACCGGGCTGACACTCCGTGAAATCGCTACTTTATTAAATGCATCGATGTCAGGCAGCGTACAAGGAAGCTTAATCGAAGAAACTGAATCCATTCCTGTGCGTGTGCGCGTTAACGATGAAGCGAGAACCAGCCTGGATCAGCTCAACCGCTTACGCTTGCCGATTGCCTCGAATGAAGGCCAAGTTGACTTACCCATTTCAGCGATCGCCGATTTAAGTGTTGAGCCAAGTCGCGGCGCAATCCCGCGTCGTAACGGTGAACGTCTGAATGTAATTGAAGGTTACATTACCGCGGGCGTGCTGCCACAAACTGCGTTGAACCATTTCACCGAAAAACTCGAAGCCGCCAACCTTCAATTGCCCCCAGGCTATCGCATGGAGTTCGGGGGCGAATCCGCCGAGCGAAACGATTCTGTCAATCAGCTCATGGCAAACCTCACCATTGTGATCACCTTGTTGATAGCCGTGGTCGTGGTGTCTTTCAATTCCTTTAGATTGAGCGGCATTATCTTCATGGTCGGAGTGCAAGCAGCAGGCTTAGGATTGCTGTCGGTATGGGTCTTCGGCTATCCATTCGGGTTTACCGTGATCATCGGCTTACTGGGATTGGTGGGTTTGGCGATCAATGCATCCATCGTCATTCTGGCTGAGCTCAAATCAAGCCCAGAAGCACTGCAAGGTGACCGCACAGCCATTGTTGAAGCGGTCAGTAGTTGTGGACGGCACATCACGTCAACCACGATCACCACCATTGGCGGTTTCTTACCATTGATTCTGGCTGGCGGTGGATTTTGGCCGCCCTTTGCAATTGCCATTGCAGGCGGTACCTTGTTAACCACCCTGCTCTCATTCTACTTCGTGCCAGCGGCGTTCAAACTGGCTGTTGCGTTTTGGCCACTGGGTAAGCCCAACGCGATGGAAGCCCGCAAGGCCTGAATCAGAGCAAGCTAAGCGCACGGCGTTTACTCGCAATATAGATTTGAGCGCAGATGGTAGGCATAAAAAAACAGCCACTCAAGAGTGGCTGTTTTTCTTTTTCAATAGGTTTGAGTTACTGCATGTTTGTCGTCAAAATGCAGAGAGTACTGGGCTTGCCATAAAGCCCATCAGCAGCAAAATTGGTACTAAAATTTTAATAAAAAAAGGTACCCGCATCGTCTTTCCCTTCTTATTCAGTGGGTGGAGGCGTTGACCTTGTCTCTACTACCCGACTAAGACGCGTTCCTTACCTCACAGGTGTTACTCGTCGCTCCAGCGGTATTAATTATAGGCACAAATTATTAACAATGCATACAGAACTGCATACTAAAATAGACATTTTTTATGCTTCCGATTCTACTTCTTTGAAATGCCATCAGGTTTGCTTTGTAATCGAAGTGAGTTCAGTCGATTTTTTAGGCACCAAAGTGACAAAATTCGCGATGAATGACGAGGTGACTAACTCGTTTCCTACAAACCTTTGCAACGCTCATCGACATCGCCCGTTCACCCACAATCCTTCAAGGTGAAACTGACGATGCCTAACACAAATAGGTGTTACAACCAGCGGCGAACTCGCGTTTTGTATTCGGGGTAACTGTCGGGGAACAGCTCAGTGAGGTAATCTTCTTCTGGGGAAATTTGAAAGGCGTTCATGTAAAGCACAAAGGAGACGCAACCAAGAAGCGCATACGCGCTGTTCCAAAGCAGTGCCGCGGCCACTAAGATGCAAAGCATCCCGAGGTACATAGGGTTGCGCGTAAAGCGGTACACACCATCAGAGACCAACGCGGAAGACGCTGTTTTCAACATTGGGTTTACCGTTGTTTGCTTGCGGCGAAACTCATACACCCCAGCCACCATCACAGCACCTCCAAACCCCACCAATAATATCGGAAAAAGCAAAGGCAGATTCGCGAGTGTTGCGTTTGTGGGTAACCCCACCGAAATGGCTTTCATGACCACTAAGGTGATCACCACCAACACCAAAGGGGGGATTTTAAGCTTCAAACTGTCCATGTTTTTCCTCGCATCCTGTCACGTTATCGTCTTGAAACATATCATCATCGCTGGCGATGAAACACCATCAATAAAAGAGATTGAAGACCACCTCGCGTTTGGGTTTGCTCGTCACCTTACTCAAACGCAAAAACGGCCGCTTTCGCGGCCGTTTTTCGTTGTTTTGCATCTCTTATTTCGCACATTTTTGCGCTTAATGCGAAACAAGGATATCAGTGAGTCAAGCCAATACACCGTGGTGTTGTGCGTCTTCACGCTGCTCCGCTAGCGCCATCAAACGCTTCACCGAATCTTTAATCATTTTCACAGGGACGGTAGCAAAGTAAGCCGAGGCCAGAATCACCATCATTGGATCTGCATACACGGCGTATTCACCATAGCCTGTCATCATCAAACCCCAAGCCACCAAGAAGCCAACCAGAACCGCGGCACTGATAACAGTGTCCATCAACCATTGGCTGGATTCCGCTTTAAGAATGGTTGAAGCCCCCTCGCTTGAGTGTTTCTTAATGGCAAGGTACGTGGCCAAACAACCCGCAACGTTCACCACACCAAACACGAGTGCAAACCCTGCATTCACATCTCGCCCACCCGTAAACAGGGCGTCCAAGGCAGAAGCGAAAGACACCACACACACAATCGCGACAGCGAGGCCTTTAATTAATACAACCAGTGATTCGATTACCGCCGCTTTCTGCGCAGAGACCGCCTTACCTGACGTTTTGTTTTTCGATGCTGGTTTGCTGATGTAAATGGTGGCTACCAACGCCATTAAAGAGAGTAATAAACTGACTAGCGAATAAGCACCGTCGAAGACGATCACCATAGATCCAGCCCAAATACCGAGGCCGATTCCGAGTGCTGCAAAGCAAAAACAAGCAAAGGTAGAAAATTTCAGTAAGTTACGTTCTTTCGCATATTCATTCGACATAAATCCCCACAAGGTGACAAATTTTTTGACTGTAGCGCTATCTTCGAGCGCTTGAATGACACCATAACGCCAACTTTTTAATTCACAGAGTTACTGAGCGACAACTTTTTTGTCGCTAACGCTTCCATCTAAAACATTTAGAGCTAGAATCATTTAGCACTCGCAGGGAGTGAAAGTGGGGAATTCTTATGAGAAGCAGTCAGATAGAAATGTTTTTGAGTGCCGTCGAAACAGGGTCCATTGCAGGTGCTGCGAGAGCGCTCGAAAAAAGTCGAACCACTGTTAGTGCTGCCATTGGCGCTCTGGAAGATAATCTGGGGGTTGAGTTACTTTCACGCTCAGGAAACAGCGTCATGCTGACCGATGCGGGAAGGATGATCCACGATGACTGCGAGCGATTGCTGCAAGCGGCCTTCGACATTGAAGCCAAATGCCGACAATTCGAAAACGGCATCGAATCTGCCTTACGTATCGGCCGCGACGACGCCCTGCCCGAAGCATTCTGGCGCGCGACGATGCGCGAAATTCGTCAACGCTTCCCCGATTCGAGCGTCTCGTTGTATGTCGCTCCGCCGCCTGAGCTTTATGAAATGGTGGATGAGAACATGGTCGATGTTGCGTTCGGCTTGTTGCCCGAAACCCGCGCCTTTGGCCGCATATCTTCCAAGAAGCTAGGCCAAGTGCGAATGATGTCGGTAGTGCATAAAGATCACCCTCTCGCCGCCCTCAAACGCGTGTCTCGTGCCGATTTGGAATTGCACACCGAGGTAACGCTGGCCTACGTCGATGATGAAGGCTTGAAAGCCCTCGACCCCATTTCACCCCATTACATCGCGCTGCCCTTTTATGAGCATTTACGTGATGCGGTATTAGACGGTTCGGGCTGGTCAAACGTGCCCTCAATGCTACTGCGCAAATACCTGCGAAGCGGCACCGTTCAAGTGCTTCGCCATGCCAGTGCAATGCAGTGGCAGCCTTATGGCGAAATCACCGCCAGCGATGCCCGTCGCGGCGCGTTAACAGCCTGGCTATCTGACCGACTTGAAGCCTTTTTGATAGAAGAAGCTGAGTAAAGTCTCACCACTTGAGCAAGCCCACATTGAATTCTGGTTGCTACCCTCAACACGGGTGGTAACCTCGCTGGCATAACAGCAACATATGAAGGACATTTCATGAGCACATCAAACAGCTTCCCAATTGGCACACCTGGTCAACCTTGGGGCAACGAAGAAAAAGCACAGTGGCTAGCAACAACCAGCATCAAACGCAGCTATAAAGACGATGTTCTCAGCAAAATCGACGCACTTCGCGACCGCTTTGATGTAACGCAATACGGTGCGTTGTCCATCGACCCAGCGCGTTACCCGCAATTTGGCATTCAAAGCCGCAACTTTGATGCAAGCAAACCCACCATGTTGATCACGGGTGGTGTGCATGGTTACGAGACCAGTGGTGTTCATGGCGCATTGAAGTTTTTAGACAGTGAAGCCGACGCATTTGTTGAGCACTTCAACTTTATCGTCGCGCCGTGTGTCAGCCCTTGGGGTTACGAAACCATCAACCGCTGGAACTCGATTGCTGTCGATCCTAACCGTTCATTTGTAGACAACAGCCCATCAGAAGAAGCCGCCAATGTGATGGCATTTGTGAAGGGCTTGGGTGTTGAAGTTTTCGCCCATATCGATCTTCACGAAACCACTGACACGGACGAATCTGAATTCCGCCCTGCTCTCGCAGCCCGTGATGGTAAAGACTACGAAGAAGATATCGTGCCTGATGGCTTTTACACCGTGGGCGACACTGAAAACCCAAATTCCGATTTCCAGAAAGCCATTATCGATGAAGTGCGCACGGTAACGCACATTGCCCCTGCTGATGCAGACGGCAACATCATTGGGTCTCCGGTTCAGCAAGACGGCGTGATTAACTATCCATTGGCGTCGCTTGGCCTGTGTAACGGTTTCACCGCGTGCAAATTCGGCACCACCACCGAAGTGTATCCAGACAGCCCGAAAGTCACTGATGAAGAATGTAACGACGCACAAGTCGCAGCCATTCGTGGTGCGTTGAAGTATTTGATTAATTTAAAATAAAATACCGCACGATTGCCACCTCATTGTCGGTGGCAATCATGTTCAGTTTAACCTTGGTTCTTTCTTCAAAACCCAAGGGCTTGGTATCTCATGAACTATGGTTTCCCGGCCAAATATTGATTCGCCAATTCCAGCGTCGATTCACTGACCCCTTCCATTTCTATGACACGACGTGCCACCGACATATTCATGGCTGACTCGTCGGTATGGCCGACAAGAAATTCGAACAAGAGATCGCGCGTCGGTGCTAAGACGTCCTCATCTTCAATACGATGACGCAGTTTCGCCTGATAGCTTTCCGTTAAGGCAACAGACACCTCTTGATTATCAAGCCCAGTAGCAATCGTACGCACCACGCTTGGGTGAGAGTCATTAAGCATTTGAGTCATTAGCTGCGAACGCATATCAGGATTCTTGCTCAAGAGCTTAGCGGCCAGTTGACGTTCGTCTGAGAAAGAACTGGTGAGATACGGTGCGACTTCCGCATCTAAGGCATTGCTTCCTAAATTGTTGGCGGCCAACAACGAGAGATACCCGTCTTTTTTCGACACTAACGCCTCAGACAAAAAAGCCGTCACCTGGGGGGTTAAACGTTCATTCTGCTTACCGAGAATACCGATATTCAACATCGCCGTTTGTGCCAATACCTGGTTATCATCCGTTAGCATCGACTCGAGTGTTGTCAGAGCGACGGTGCTATTCACATCACCCATCTTTACCATCGACATCATTGCGCGAATACGGTCTGTTTCTTCGATGCTTTCGTCTTCAATCAATGCAGATAGAATAAACTCACCTTCCGCTAACCCAGATCGTTCCAACGAAAAAATGATGTTTGAGCGCATACTGTCAGTCACGTTTTCCGAAAACATCAATTCACGCACAAAGCCTAGCCCTTGCTCTGCGGCATACACGCCCAATACTTCAGCGGTGTCCAAGTTTGGATTACGATCAAACACCACCAGCGTTGACATAAATGCTTCCGGCGTTTGAACAACAACGTCGCTCTCTTGACGGTTGAAAGAGACGGCATAACCTGTGTTTGCATTCGCGATGAAGTTCGCCAACAACAAAACATCATTTTCAGGCGCAATGGGCGTTACCGTAATACTCTGATGAAGCTTGAGTGGCTGATTTTCCATCATTAACGTTTTCGACACGCGGTTCTCCAATTGCATGGGGAAACCCGATACATCAAGATTGAGTAACCAACTGTCACTTTGAGACAAGGTATCGTAACTTGCAGATGCTGACTGATCACTGATTAACGTACGCGAGACCTTGCTGCCTTTTGTGGCATAGTTATACGTACGTTCGCCGTCTGGGAAAGTTATCGTGTGCGTTTCTGGGTAGTAAGAAAGTTGCTGCAATAACACAGGGACAATGTTGAGTGGATGCTCTGGCTGCAATCCGAGCAATGACACGTCGTGAAACGCCCCGTCTCCGTATCTATAAGTAAACCCCATCACAGCAGGCATCGCGGTTTCTGGGTTTTCAGATTCAAAACTCGCATCATAAACAGCCCCTTTCCGCGGCGCTTCTTCCCTTTGAACACGGTTTTTATCGTGATGAAGAACAAATTTCAACGAGTTCGTGAAGTGTGCAAGCGCTTTGCTATCGCTAGTCAGCGTGGACACGATCACCGCCTGATAAGCCAGAGTCTGTTGACCTTCCTCTGTGACAGAAAAATCTCTCTGACTGGATGGAGACAATACCTCTCCTTTCTCTTCATCTTGATTATCAGCAGACACAACAATCACTTTTTTCGGTAAAGGTGTCCCGCGTACGGCATCGTGTCTATCAAAAACATAAAACTCTAAAAGCAACACCGCGGACAACGGCAGCATTAAAAGTCCAATCGTCTTTTTCATTATTTACACACCTCTCCAAGTTGACATATAGATGCCGAAGCCCAAACAACATAAGCATGTGAATGTTCATTAACCTGGCGTTGTTTGGGCTGGTGTTATTTAGAAGTACACTGCTTTTTCATAAATGGTTTGGTCGAACTCATAAATTGGAGACCAACTAATAAGATCGGTTTTCGCATAAAATATTCTGGCTAAGCCAAATGCTTTCACATCACAATACAATCCGATACTGCCATTTCCCCCCTGCGCATTCGCATTCCATTTAAGCTTGGTATAATACTGATAGTTCTTTTCCTCATTGCAATTTCCACAATCGCTATCAGGCTCATAGGTAATTCCAGCCTCAGCGATGGCCTTTGTTCCTGCACTAATGAGAGTGAGCGAACCTTTTACGCCTTTTTCAATGGTTTTAAATATAAGGTTAATACTGGCGTAACCTTTCGCGGTAGCATCACCGGAAATAAAGGGACGAACACTTGCATAAATAAAGTCAGGCTGTCGATTACCAGCAACATAAATAGGTGTGTTAGGCTTATCATAACCACCCACTTCCAAACCCGCTGCAAAATCTGCCCCAACCTTTAGCGCTGCGCCAATTTTGACACCAAGACGGAAAATGCCAGCAGGGTCGATGGGCACTTCGGGGATTGGCACTTCAGCCTCAGCAACCGTATGGCTAAGTGTTCGTTTCACATCAGCACGCAACAGCGCATCACAAGTAGGACTCAAGGAAAACGGGACATCAGAGCCAACACTCAAAGAAAGATGGAGTCCTCTAACACATTGTATTTCTTCAGGGTTAAAGTTTAAATCGACTGCGCCTAATACTGAACCAATCTGCGTGTTATGAGGACCGACTGTCACTGAGAATTTATTTTCGGTATTACCGATCACTTTTCCGCCACTAAAGGTGACGTAACCATAACCCTTTCGGGTCTCGATGAAGTTTTTAACAATATTATGCGTCTTAGCTTTGTGTGTTTTGTTAAGTACGGTTCCCGGTGATAGGCCCACTGCGTGTGCTGTAAATGAGCATAATGATATTGCAAGTGTTGCAAATATTATTGATAACCTTTTACTCTTCATTAGAATCTCCTAATTACATATTAAAGTTAACACTTAACTACGTAAACATTGCCAATGACAGGCAAGGAAATACTAGATAAAAAAATAAAACCAACACAAATAACAACAAGGATTAATTAGAATTAATGACAACTATGAGATATTAACCCAACGAAAAGCAATTGATAAATTAGAATATATTAATGAAAATAAAATGCTACGGAATTGAATGAAGATCGATTTGCCACTATAAAAATTTTACACAGCCATGACATAAATTATCCTGCACAATTAAACAAGGCTAAATAGATATTCCCCCTTCAATATATTGAGATTCCCATTCAAAAATAGATGTAACTGTTGCAACGAGGAATTATGGTGCGTCTTACGGTTTATACCCAAACAACCTGAATATGCTCGACTTCAGAGGCCATCAGTGCGTTCAGTTCAAGGCAAATTCTTGTAGGAATAGTCATTCTATTTCACAGGAATTTAACGATGAAGTGGACGCACTGAAGGCCTCCCTTAGGGCGAGTTTACTGACGCCATGCTCGGTGTTATCCCTTTTGATGGAGCTCACTACATCGGCAAAGGGACGCCTAGATCATATCGTCAGTAAACCTCGCTGAATCCTGCATCTTCAGGTTGTTTGGGTATAGTTTATGTATGCAATGTGCTCACTCTTACTGAGAGTGAGCATCACCTTCAACGTCAGCCAAACGTGTAAACGTGGGAATCGCCTAAAACGTATACGCAGCACCAATGCTGAATTGCCATCCCAGATCGCGCTGAACCAAAGCGCTCTCACTGTCATGGCGCTCAAATTCGAGCTTACTCAAGACAATGACATCATCAGAAAAATCATAGATGCCAATCAGACCGGATTTGTACACCCAAGTGCTGTCAGCATTAAAGGCGGCAAGGCCAGACGCGCTGCTTTCTCCCACTGAAATACCATAGAGGTGATTCGACAACTTCTCATCGCGGTAATCGACTTCCACGTACGGCGACAGTGTGAACTGTTCAAACGGCGTATCAAATGCTCGCCCCAAGTGAAGCTGTACTTCATAACCATCATGCTCGCCCGTCACGTCATGCAAATAGGTCAAACGCGCGCCAACGGTGCCCAGCGTAATACCTAGCTCCCCATTGCCCTCACGATCATTAATCCCATTCGGGATATCATCGAAATCATTCGATACTTCTGCAAATCGCCACCGACCGGAAATACCCAGCCACGGCAGCACCGAATAATTCACCAAACTACCGTCAATAAAACCGTATTCGCCGTTGTAGAACAGGTTTGGCTCCACACCGACCTTGGTGCCGTCGCTGGAAAACACTGACTCGCCCACGGTGACGCCACCGCCAATAAACCCAAAATCCTGATACGTTTCTTGCGCTGATACGTTCATTGAAAGCGCCAACAGCGTTAGCCCAGACAAGGGGCTCCAACCTACTCTCATCATCCTTTGCTTCCTTTCGTTTTCTACGCGTTAGATAGAAACAGAACCGACGGCACGCCAAAATATTCCGACGATAGAAAGATGTGCGAAATCAGAGAGAGCTTTGTGAGAAATAGTACGAAGCGGTATGTTGGGTAGGAAGAGTATGCTGTGCTGAAGGATTATGCTGTGTTGAAGGATTATGGTGGGTAAATGTATCAACGAGGTCTATTCGGCATCGCTTTTCCCCCAAGAATAAAAAACAAGCGCTAAACCTCGCCTAGCGCTTGCGACACATAACACGGAATAACCTCACATCATCTGCACGATTTGTGTCTCAAATTGATAGGCAGGGAAAAAAGGATTCAATCGTCATTGGGCGGTAGCAAAAATACACCGCTGAGGGCGATGAATTAAAAAGTGACCACAGCACCAACAGCAAACGTATTATTTTCTTCCGTTCGACCTTCATTCACTTCGGTACGGTTGTATTCACCTACCAAGCTCAGATTCGCATTCACAGTATGAAACCAAGCGACAGCATAGTTTTCGTACTCCAATGACGTCGTTCCTTGGGTCTCAACTTCTGTCTTGCCGTATGACAGTACAAAACGTTCTGCATCAATAGAATATGACCCTTGCAGTAAATATCCTTCCGACTCGGTTTGCTCATTCGAAATCAATGTATCTAAACCCGCAACATCCCCTAAACCTTCCGTGTTAAAACCTGAAGCGTTAAACGCTGCGCCGGCATAACCCACGCGAATACCACCGCCGACACCGTTTGAATCGGTTTTGCCAGCACTGTCTTCAGAGCTTTGTGTTACACCATTGATGTAGGCTTTAAAATCCACAGAATCGAACGTATTGTTGTACGTGATTTCACTTTCAAAGCGCGGATTATCTTCAGAGCTTGTTGCACTTTTCTTGTTCGGGTCCATGACACCAACAGCGATCTGAACACCTGACATGTCAGGGCTACGATACGTAATTTGTGCTTTCGGGAACGGATAAGTGTAACCCGACCCAATGTTCCCGAACGACACGTTTCCGCCATCGATCAAGCCATAGAAATCACTCGTCTGACCGTGCCCCAATAACAGTTCATCCGTAAGGATATTGCTGCGCGAAAACAAACCAAAATCTTTGCCGAGCAAGACCTGCCCCCACTCCGCATCGACCGTCGCGTAGAACTGACGAACGTCGATACCCGAGCGTGTGCCCAAACCTTCTGCGCCACGTTGAGTGTCTGTGTCATTCAATGTGACCCAGAACGATGAACGCGCGCCGATTTTCAAGCCATCATCGGTTTCGGTGTTGTAATTAAACCCAATGTAATTAGGCAGAAAGCCAACACGAACACGCGATTGGTCTCGGCTCACTGTGCCACTATTGGCGTCGTTAAAATCCGCCAAACGGTCAACACTCGAGTTGGTATAAAACACATTCACTAACAAGTCCGTGCTGACAGAGTGTGTGTCGTCTTCGTACAAAGTGACTGCCGCCGTCGCGTTTGCACACATCACCGCCAAACCGAGCGGCAATAAACAATTTGCATGAGTCTTCATCGTGCTAATACTCCCTGTATTTATTGTTAAGATTCACTGCTCATCGCTGTCACCACCGATGTTTGAGGGTCAGTTGTGCAGCGATTTCTCATGCTATCGTTCGAGGTTTTGGGGGAATATGGCAAATTAGAACGAAAAGATCTCGTTCTAATGAAGGGGGACTAATGGGGGTAAATTGCAGCCTCAAATAGGGAGATGGTTCATCGATAAATCTGCATGTTATGCAAAATTGAAGAGCCAACACACATTGGCTCTTCAACGATAACGGGGTAAACCTCTCTGTTCAGTGGCCGTGAGAAAGATTAATCATGCCAATACCAATGGCAACAAACACCATACCTATCCATACGGTTGCGTCGACGTGCTGTCGATACACAATCGCAGATAACATAGTGACAGACAAAATAGCCAGTCCCGCCCATAGTGCATGAGCAATACCCACAGGGATCCCTTTCATTGCATGGCTCAGAAACAGAAACGCCGCCAAATGCCCCATCACAACAATGAACAGTGGCAGAGGTTTGTTGAAGCCATCCGTCGATTTTAGGGCCACGTGAGACAGGGTCTCCGCCCCTACCCCCATCAATAAAAAGAACCAGCTCATTTATGCTCTTCCGTTGTAGTAAGGATTCATCAGACACTTAATGCGTTTCAGCACCATCAATCGCGTTACCCTTCCCCAACCAAACAGCACTTGTTGGTGTAAACGGAAAATGGTGTCGTACAGTTTGCGCACTTGTCGACCACGGAGCACCACTCGATCATTCATCACAGCACCGACTGCATAGTCATGTCCCAGCGCAACGAGCATACCGCCATCATTGAAAACAAACGGTTGGAGATCTTTCCCTTTACGCTGACGTTTAAATTGCTTAGCCAAATGCGTTGCAGCCTGATTGGCCGCTTGGGCACGTGGCGGCACAAAACCACCGTCAGGTTGCGGACACTCGGCGCTATCGCCTATCACGAAAATGTTCTCGTCTAAGGTCGATTGCAAGGTAGGTAGCACTTTCAATTGATGAATACGGTTGGTTTCCAACCCATCAAGTTGTGTCAGCCAATCGGCACATTTGATACCCGCAGCCCACACCTGTACATCAGATTCGATAACCTCACCTTTAGCCGTGATCAATGCACCAGATTTTGCTTGCTGGATACGTGTATTCGTCAGCACCCGAATGCCTTGTTTCTCTAGCATAGACTGCACTTTCCCAGACATACACTCAGGGCTCATTGGCAAAACACGGTCAGCGGCTTCTATCAAGGTGATCTGAAGCTCGCTACCTGTATTGTATCGGCTCAGCTTTTGGCTCACTTTGGCGAGTTCAGCGACTAATTCAACCCCCGTCGCACCTGCGCCAACAATCGAGATACGATGTTCTCCTTGGGCGCGCAACAATGGATTAATGCGTTGCCACACGTTGTGCGCTTGCTCCGCGGAATCAAGAAACATGCAATGAGACGCCACACCGGGTGTTTTAAAGTCATTGCTTACCGCGCCAACAGCAATCACAAGACGGTCATAGTGTTCAGTCACCAAACGACCCTCCGCCGTTTTGACTTGGAGCGTCTTTGCTGCGCGGTCAACACCTGTCATTCGGCCTTGTAGATAGCGGTATTTATTACACAAAGCATGCTTCAAGTAGCTGACTGCATCCAACTCTTCGTCGAACGTTCCCGCAGCGATTTCATGCAATCTAGGTTTCCAAAAGTGGTGAGAAGACGGCTCGACCAAAACGACTTCGTCGTGCTTGTCACGCCCAAGACGCGTAACCAACTCTAGCCCAGCAGCACCGCCACCAATCACAATTGTTTTTTTCTTTTGTTTTGACATTGTCTTTCCAAACTTAGGTTTGATGGCGCAGTAAAGGCACCGCATCATCTGAAATCGGCAGTTGAAGCACACCCGCACGTGTCGCCTCGAACGTAATGGCGAGCATTATAGGGATTACAGGAAAATTGATAATCCATGAATATTGAAACTTATTTTTACCAAATGGTAATAATAAACTTCAATACTCGGAGGGTTGAAGCGGCACGGAAAAGCCATGCGTTTGTCACGCACATTGCCTCGCTTGGCACGCCGTGAAATAATCCAAGCACAAAACTTTGAAACACAGAAAGAGTGTTGAACACATGTACAATGAAACCGATATCATCGACAACCTACAAGATCTTGAGACCTTCCTTGTCGCTGTCGAAAATGGTGGTTTGGGGCTAAAAGACGTCGCAGGCGTCGCACTAGCCACCAATAACTCAGACGGCCGCCCTTTTGTTGCCGTTTTAGGTGACGACCACCAACTGCTTTTGGCGCGTTGGGTAACGCAAGACGTGTTCGATAACGGCAAAGACCTTGTCCGTAATGGCCCTAAAAAGCACTGATCACCGAACGTTAGAAACGAAAAAATAGCGCCAAGTTTCCTTGGCGCTTTAACACTAAGATCAGAATAACCTCACATCATCTGCACGAATCGTGTCGAATAAGGGATCTACTTATGAATGGAGTTCCATTCGTTCGCTAAGATCTCGTGTCTAAGCCTTAGTCATCAGCTTGAACTCAACGAACCGCAACATGATATCTTCCCTTTCCTTCCGCCAATATCGCGCGTTAGTAGTATTTAAAACCCTTCTTTCAGATGACATCCGTAAGGCTTATTGATTGCCTTTGACCGTGCTTTTCAAGTTCAGCATGAAGGCTTTGAAGTACGGCATGAAGCCATCGAGTAATAAGGACGTTCGATGTTCCAATTCTTCAATGATGATGCGATAGCGTTTGCCCATATAGTTGAAAGCGCTGTGGGATCTCGTATTGATATTGTTCAATACCTCAAGCTGGCGAATCAAAAACCACTTAGAAATGATAAAAAAGCCTGTATTTGTAGGCCTTTATGGTTCATGACTAACCTGCTAAAGGGTGCCCGACAAAAGTGCTCAGCAACAAAAGATAACGTTAATCGTTCAGGTGCTCATCATTGAGCGGCATCTGCCTTAGAAAGTAATGATACCGTTTGTTGTATTTATACATGCCTCCCAAGAGCATGAGCAAAAGTGAAATGACAACCGCCTTAGGCATCATGAAAACCATGAGACCGAAAAAGAGTGTTAATACTTCAAACGATAGGAATGTAAGATTGGCTGACTTTGTATAGCAATTGGAGCCCTGGAGGAGTTGAAAATAAGCCTGTAAGAATACGCCCTTATGAATTTTTATCCCAAATGTGCCAGAGAATATGTTTTCATTTACTGGTATTTAGGCTGTGTCTAATCCCACTCCGCTTCCTCTCTGATTCTATTTCTGCTTTCAATATGACAACGCGATGTCATATCACCTTCGTCAATCTCGTTACTTGGTGGTCAAACACCACAAGGCTTTTCCCCGTTCGGCATCGCGCCACCGTAAGCCACTGGCGACCCGTTCCATCACCATGTTGAAATTCAATTTTAAGTGCATATTTGTTGGTGTATTTTACGCCAAGCATAAGACCCATTACCGACAGAACAATGGCAAGATAAAACGTCCCCGGGTTATCAAATTGGCTCCAGGCAAGCCAAACGGCGAACGAGAAAATAAATACCCAGAAGGCCACCTGCAAAACGTTACCCACCCATGAGGTTTTTTCTACTTTAATCGCAGAAATTTTACGAATCGCGTAGGAATCTTTTCTGACGGTGAATTCACCGTTTTGTAGCGAGAAATCCTTCTCTAAGTACACATTGCTTTCCTTCTTCTACTTGGTATTTTTCGAACAACCGAAACAAGCTTAAAAGACCATCGATATAAGATCTAATCTCAAAAAGTAAGAAATGACAGGAGGATGTAAAGGTGCGAGAGCCTTCGCAAGATTGTTTGATCGATCTATACACCCCAACCAATTGTGACCACAAAAAAGCAGGAAAAATATACATTGCCATACAAGCCAGAAGATGAAGACAGAGGACTAGCGCTAGCCCGGCGAACTCACCGGGCTTTTTTCGTTAAAACGTAAACATTGAGTTTTTACCAGCCTATTCAAAACTGATATTGCATGCCTATCGTCACCAAGTAATTGTCACTGTCGTAAACATCAATATTCGAATCAACATGATCCCAACCGCCTCGAACAATCATTAATGTACTGTCGATATTGAATGGAGAGGCGTAAACATAGGTTGCGGACAATCCGAATCTGTCATCCTTACGGGTACGGCCAAACAACGCTAATTCTTTATCAAAGTTCTGCTGACCGCTACTTGCCCCCGCCATCACCACATGTCGACCTGTACGATATTGTGTCTCAATATCCATGCCATAACGTTGACTATCAGGGGCACTCGCGTTTGACTGAATATCCAAATAATGGCCAACCCATTCAACGCCCCACTGTTGATTAAGCTGCATGTCATAGCTCAGTTCTGCATAGCTGAGCGTCGCGTCACGCTGGAGTTCAGCAACGGTAGTATCTTCATCAACGTTGAACTCACCCCGTGCGAGTTCAACAGACCAATCAGAGCCCAATAGCTTGTTGTAATTGGCTATCACGCCACGAACAGCGGCTTTTGTCGTTTCACGCTGAGTATTAAGCAGATAGGGGTTTTTCCAGACCTCTTTTTCCAATAAGCCCGGCACAATACCCAAAGCGAGATAGGAATCATCTTTCAAGTAATGGCGGTATCCGGCGTTGAGGTAGAAATCGCTCGCCATACCAACGATGTCGGTTTCAATATACAACTCGCTGGTACTATTTAGACGATATTTCACATCCCAAAAGGGAATGACCACCACTTCACTGTTGTTTTCAGATGTCGAATACTCACTGATAACAGCATCTGAATCCGTGCTCAGCGGCGATGTGGTTCCACTGAAACCCGTAAACAGGCTCACGGACCCATAAAAACCTTGAGGTACAGAGTCTTCTGCTGTCGCGAAGGGGCTGGTCAATAAGCAAATTATCGAGAACATTTTTGCAGTTTGACGGCACGTGGTGAGCAAGGGAAATGAGGCATTGCCTTTAAGAGGACGTTTGTTGGTTGTGGTTGGTGAAAAGCTTCGGACAGTTTTCATAGCAGCATCCTTGTTTGTTTATGATGCTGTTCACTCTATCCTTCTTTATGTCACAACCATGTCACCAATAAATCACCGTAAATTACCCAATGAGAAAGGGATGTCAGTGCGGCATCAAAAGTAGATCACCACCGTCGCCTTTGAGGCAGCAATCCGAAAATGGTAACGCCAATTTGCGCTTCGACAAACCACCTTTACGATTTCCTCGCCATGACCAAAACCATGTTGAGCAGCCTCGCTAATATCATTTTGAATAACTAACCGCCGTCCCTCTAACGCAACCCTCACCGAACTGAGTGAATAACTAAACGCATTGCGAACAAGGTTCGCCAACACAACCTTCGCAAAATCTTCAGCAACGATCACATCGGATTCGATGGTTCGCATCACATCGATATGTCTATCCGACAACAAATAGTGATGTCGCGAAAGACTTTCGTTGATGATATTTCCAAGTGACACCCTATTTTGCTGGCCCATCTCCTCTCGGCCGATAAGCAAAAACGTATTGATCAGCTTTTCCATGTCCTGATTGGCCAACTCAATACGACTGAGGATGTTTGTCTTTTTTTCGTCCCCTTCTATCATCTTGAGCAACTCTACAGCGCCTTTCGTCACGTGAACGGGCGTGCGCAATTCATGGCTGGCAAACCGCGTGAATTGTTTTTCTCGCTCAAGAAAAGATTGGATCCGCAAGTAAGCATTCTGATAGGCATTTTGAAGGGCGCCAATTTCGTCATTCCGTGCCCGCCTCTTTATACTTGCCCCATCTACAGGCAATTGATGAACCTGTTGAACCAGTCCCAGGATAGGTAAACTAAAGTGACGAGAAATCAGATGCGCTGCCACCAGCCCCAAGGCGAAAACCAATAACATCATGTACGCGACATACGCCATAACGCCTTGGCCGTAATTCACCATTTCAGGGTCTTTATCGGGAAAATATACAAAATGCAGCCAGTCACTTTTAAAGGGAGAAAGAAACGTCACCACATGCGCATTGCTGAGTTCAAATTCTTTCACACCTAAGGTGTCGATACCTTTGAGGAAGTCTGGGATCGTGTTGTCATCATCCGAATAAAGCGCAAGGTATGGAGAAGTAATATTAGCGGCAGTCCCGAGCTGAATTGAGGATTGCATCCACTGCCTTTGCATCAACGTGACTCGCTGGTTGATAAAGCTATCCGCAGCAATTTCTGTGGCAGCCCAAGAAATGATGCCTATCGCTAGCACGACCAACAACATTAATACGCTAATAATCACAAACACTTGATGGCGAATATGGCTAGTGTACCAGCGTTCAAAGGTATGACGGGCTTTAACCAGCATTGAGTCGATATCCTTTACCGCGCTCGGTGATCAACATCCCTTCCGGCAGGGATTTTCTCAGACGGTAAATTTGTGTTCGCAGCGCACTGCTGTCTACCTCCTCTTCTCCCCATATGTCATAGGCAATATCTTGGCTAGCCACAAGCGCTGGCGCTCGACTCAACAGCAAACGTACGATGCGCTTTTGCGTCGGATCAAGCAACAAAGGTTTTCCTTCTACACGGACCAAATCAGTCGCAGAATCAAACGTTAAAGCACCGAAACTCAGTGTTGGGCTCATCCTGCGCTGATTTCTTGCCTCCAAGGCTTGTATCCGCGCGTATAGCTCCTCAACCGCATAAGGCTTCACAAGATAATCGTCAGCCCCGGCTTTAAATCCCGCCAATTTGTCGTCCAACGTGTCACGCGCAGTGACGAAGATGATAGGCGTATCTGCATGTTCACCAGCGCGTATCGCATCACACGCTTTCAGCCCATCCATCACGGGCATCATGATATCGAGAATAATCAAATCGAATCGGTGAGCATTGAGTAATTGCAATGCACTCGCACCATGGTAAGCAAAATCAACGTCATGACCCACCAAGGTCAAATAGTCCGCTAAGTTCTGTGCCGCGGCATGGTTATCTTCGGCAACAAGAATTCGCATAATCATCCTTTATAAAACTATCAAAACATGGGCTTAGGGTGGCTGTTATTGTTGCAACCTCTAGTGACACACCTGTGACGTTCAAGCGCTTAACCTAACAACATCACACAAAGGAGAACGCCATGAAAATCCCATTCACACCATTTTGTATCACCAGCTTGTTCGCATTCGCTTGTATAAACATCGCCAGTGCCAACGACATTGCCTCTCCCAACACTGCGCTTACGTTAGCGCAAGTGATGTCACCTTCGGGGGAGAAAAACACCTATCTAGTACAACAAGTTATGCAAAATAAGGTCACAGCGAAGAACATTAGTGAACACTTTGACTATTTTCCCGATGACCCTCTCAATTTTTTGAAACAATACGGATACGAAGAAATAGAAAGCAGCTTTAAGGCTATCCCTTCTACGGTCGTTGACTATCAAACGTTGCTCGCAGCCGGTGGCGACGGGAACGCACACATTGCTGCGGGCACTAACTATGCCGAACATGGTGAAGAAGCCGACATTGACGAGGTTTTCTTATTCCCTAAATTCGCGCAAGCAACACCTAGCTACTCTCAAATCCGCTATCAATCGGATGTGTTACTCGATTATGAAGTTGAGCTTTGTATGCGATGGGTGGACAACCTTGAGAAACCAGAACAGGTCGGAGGCCATGTCGGTTTATTTGTCTGTGGTGATTTCACAGATCGTGCCGAGCTTCTGCGCAAGATCGACGTTGATAACGTGACATCAGGACATGGGTTTAGTGATGCCAAAAGTGGTGAAAAACGCTTTCCTACAGGTCCCTACATTGTGGTTCCCAAAAACTGGCAAACATTTTTAAACGACATTTCCTTGTCCACCTACGTGAATGGTCAACAACGACAGCAAGCCGAAGCCAAAGAAATGCTTCGTTCACCTAAAGACCTCATCACGATGATATTGTCTTCTGGAGCAGCACCGATATGGCGCTATGAGGATCAAGACGTGGTGTTGTTTGAAGGCACTGCGATCACCAGCGAGCAAAATATCGTGACGGGCACACCCGCTGGCGTCATCTACAACACTCCGGGCTGGGGCTATCGAATAGTGAAATCATTGAAGTGGTTAGCCACCTTCTCTTTCGTAGAGTCAGGGCCAATCGACTATATTCTTGAGGAATATATCGCAGAGAGCTTTGCAGATAACCGCTACTTGCAAGCTGGCGACAAAGTACAGCTGACCGCAACGTATCTGGGCACGATTGAAGTGGACATTACGCCATAAGTAATCCTCAACATTGCATTACAAAGCATTATGAGGTTTAACCGTCAATCAATGCGTCTCGGTTAAAGCGTGGCCTGATGAAAACAGGCCACGCTTTGACTGCGAGAACGGTTCATTGTGTTGTAAATCTCTAAGGTTCTCTGTGGTTTCTACAGGCTTTTGCAAGAGCAATTCAGCACATAGCAAAAAAACGGGCGCATAAAAACGTTGCGAGAGCCCACACAGAACCTCTAACGATTTGAATGACTTTCTTGTAGACTAAGCGCCGATTGTTTTACCGCTACTATGGATTTTCATTTTGCATTCTCTTTCTCAGCTGCGTGCCGGCGAACTTGTAGGCGTGACGCGCCTTACACTGTCAGAAAACCTTACCGAGTTTCCCCTCGAAATCCTGTCTCTTGCCGACAGTTTGGAAATACTGGATCTGTCCAATAACCAGTTATCCAAGCTTCCCGCTGAAATTGCACATCTGCATAAACTGAAAATCTTTTTTGCATCAAACAACCGCTTTAACACCATGCCTGAAGTACTTGGCAACTGTCCTGAACTGGAAATGATTGGCTTTAAAGCCAACCAGATTGTGCATGTTCCTGAGAATGCATTGCCACCCAAACTGCGTTGGCTAATCCTGACAGATAACCGTATTGAAACCTTACCGGATTCACTCGGCCAGCGTCCGCGCATGCAAAAGCTCGCACTGGCGGGTAACCGCTTAACTTCATTGCCACAGACAATGCGCCACCTTGAAAACCTGGAGCTTCTGCGCATTTCCGCCAATCAACTGACCGAATGCCCAAATCAACTGTTGGATTTGCCAAAACTGGCGTGGTTTGCGTTTGCTGGCAACCCTTTCTGCCAGACAGACCTGAGCATTGACTCAGTTCCCCATGTGGCATCTTCTCGCTTCACGCTACAAAACGTATTGGGCCAAGGCGCATCAGGGGTAATCTCAAAAGCGGTGTGGAACGAAGCCCAGCAAGACTTCCAAGACGATATCGCAGTGAAAGTCTTCAAAGGCGAAGTGACCAGTGATGGTTACCCGCAGGATGAACTCAACGCCTGTTTGAAAGTCGGCAATCACCCGAACCTGGTTCAATCACTGGCGCAGGTCAACGAACCGGGTTTCCTTGCCCTGATCATGAACCTGATCCCGTCGCATTATAAAAACCTCGGTTTGCCACCGAATTTTGATACCTGCACACGCGACACTTTCCCTGCAGGTTTTACCCTGTCCATTGCGCAAATAGATACGATCGTGACGCAGATGCGTGATGTGTTTGAGCACCTGCACGCCAATCAAGTGTGTCACGGCGATTTGTACGCCCATAACACCTTGTTTGACGAAGAGGCCAACATCCTCTTTGGTGACTTCGGCGCGGCGAGTATGTACCACATGCTGGATGACAAACAGCAGAGCCAAATCAAGCAAATTGAACAACGCGCACTAGACTTCTTTATTGATGATTTGCTGAGCGTATGTGCTGAAGACAATCGCGATAGCGCCCGTTTTCAAGCGCTTAAGCAGGCAATTAAACCCAATTAAATACAGGTATTGCCCATCTAGGTATTAGATTCCGTTTCTTCGATGGGCATTTTGCTGTATAACCTCACTCCGCATTTAACAAACCCGGAAAAATCCCATGTCTAAGTTTTTCTATAAAGGCAGAATTGAGAAAAAACCAAAGTATCAAAGTTTTGGTTATAACACTAAGCGTGCTGCAAAACCGGGTTCAGAAGACCTACCATTAACGCTAACGGTGCAGACTGAAGAACGCAAAGCAGAGCTTGAAGCGATCGCGCTTGAAAGCGAGCTATTCGTGTCCATTACCGTCGATGCAGACCAGCCAGAAGACATCACTGAGTTGGAAACGCTACTGGCAAAACCTCAAACCACAGTGTTTGATAAAACGCCAAACCGTAACGACCCATGTTCTTGCGGAAGCGAAAAGAAATACAAGAAGTGCTGCGGTAAGTAAGCCAACGCTTCTTGGTCAAACACAAAAACGCCAACGTTATGTTGGCGTTTTTAGTTTCTGACGATCGTTATTGGTTCAGTAACTCTTGGGCGAGCACCAACGTCGATTCTGAAACACCGGGAGCATCTAGCATTTTGCGCGCCGCAGACTTATTCAAGGCTGTTGGTTGGGCATTGTTAGCAAGAAACATAAACAGCAAATCCCGCGTGGGTGCAAGAATATCCGGCGCATCTAAGCGGCTGCGTATTCTCGCTTGGTCGCTTTCATTTAACTGAAAGTCTTGGCTATGGTTTTCAATGCCCGTCGTGATCGCTTTCACCACATTGGGATGGCTGTCGCTCAACATCTGGTTTAGCAATGTAGGCTGCATATCAGGATTTCGACTTAGCAATTTTACGGCGACCTGCCTTTCATCTGCATACTCGCTGTTGAGGTATGGCAAAACTTGACTGTCGAGCGCTGAATTCCCAAGGTTACTGATAGCCAACAATTCGCTGTAGCCCGAGCCTTCAGACGATAAGCGCTCGGATAAAAACGACGTAACATCACTGCTCATTTGCGGGTTTTGGTTTCCCAGAATCCCAATGTTCAATATGGCGGTTTGTGCCAGAAGTTCGTTAGGGTGATCGAGCATGTTTTGCAGCGCACTCAACGCCACCTGACTGTTTGTCTCTCCCATTTTCACGATCGACATAATGGCACGAAGACGATCGGTTTCACCGAGGGAGTCATCTTCAATCAAAGCGGCAAGCATGTACTCGCCTTCCTGCGCACCCGACCGCTCCAATGCGAAAATCAGGCTTGATCGCATGCTGTCCGTGATGTCATCTTCGTTCAATAAATCACGCACAAATCCCCATCCTTGATTCACCAAATACACGCCCAGCGCTTGTGCCGTGGATAAATCCGGCGATGCATCAAATGCCACCAGCGTTTCCATGAAATTCTCATCGTTCACGTCTATTTTTGGGCCTGTTTCATTAAACGCCACCCTGTATTGGGCGTTAGTGCCCACGTCGAAGCTGACATTAGCCAAGATGGAAGCATCTGCTTCGATGGGGGTGATCGCAATGTCCTGCTCAAGTTGAAGCTCTGATCCATCCATGACAAAGGTTTTACCTGCGCTGGTTTGTAGCCGCGATGGAAACAGGGAGGCGTCCAACGTCAGATTCCATATGTCATGTTCTGCCAACGTCTCATAGCTTGCCGACGAGCGAGCATTCTCCGCTTTCAGCCGTGTTACTTGGTCTCCTTTGAGCGTATAAACATAGGTATGTATGCCGTCTGCAAGTTCTATGCTGCGCGTGCCTTCAAAGTAGGAGAACTGCGCTAACAAGGTAGGAACGATATTGAGAGGATGCTGAGATGGCAGCCCTAGCATCGACACATGGCTGAATTCGCCCGAACGGTAATCAAACGTAAAACCGAGGTGGGGAGGAATATCAGTGTCAGGATCTTCAGATTCAAATTTCACCTCATAGATAACACCTTTAAATGGCCCCTTCCCTTTGAGGCTAAGCGCGATATTCAATGTGTTGGTGAAGTCGGCCAGTGCTGCACCTTCCCCTCGTAACTTTGATCGAATAATCACGCTGTAAGCTTTAAATTCATTGTCGCTCAATGCGATAGGAAGGCCCGTTGAAGAAGTATTGACCTTGCTGCTAATGATCGCGGTGGGACGCTCAACACCCGTGGTACTGTTTTCAGCATCCTCTTGCTGCGTTTTGTTGTCGGCCGTCGTCTGTGGTGTCGATTCAAACAAAAGGAATGACGAGGCAATCATTGCGCAGACAAGCAACGAGATGAAGAATAATTTTCTATTCATTGTGTCTCCAATCGAAAAATAGGGTCACATGATATGCCCGAGAACATCTAAGAAACCCACAACCCGTTGGTATGCAAATTTCCCTTGAAAGACGACTCGGACATATGCCTCAAATTAATTTAGATATATGTTGTTCTGTCATAAATTGTTCTGGTGTACTCATAAATAGGCGACCAACTGATCAACGTGGTTTCCGCATAGAATATTCTCGCCATACCAAACAATTTCACATCGCAATAAAGTCCAACACTCCCATCACCACCGGATGCATTCGCATCCCACTTTAATCGGGTATAATATTGATACTTTTTATTTTGATCCATATTGTAAGTTGGATTCACCATAACCCAACCACTCGCATCCATAATTAGTGGCAGTGTGGTTATCTTAAACGCAGGTTCTTGTGCATTTGTTTCAGGCTTATACGTCACACCGGCTTCCGCGTAAGCTGTCGTTCCTGCATTAATTAAATTTAATTTCCCTTTTACGCCTTTTTCAACCGTTTTTAAAAAGAGGTTTAATTTGGCGTAACCACTCGCTTTCGCCGCACCTGAAATAAATGGTCGAACGCTGGCATAGACAAAGTCAGGTCGTCGTTGACCATTGATTTCAATCGACTCGTTGGGTTTGTCAAAACCACCCACCTCTAGACCAGCGGCAAAGTCCGCACCGACCTTCAGCGTTGCTCCAACCTTTACACCAAGTCGAAAAATGCCTGCGGGATCAATTGGTACTTCCGGAAGGGGAACTTCACCGCCGGCAACGGTATGACTAATGCTCCGTTTGATGTCTGCGCGAAGAAGTGCATCACAGCTTGGGCTTATTGAAAGTGGAACCTTCTCACTCACAGTGAGTGAGAGGTGTAAGCCACGAACACAGTTCAACTCTTCTGGTTTAAAGTTCAAATCAACCGCACCACGTATTGATCCGATCTTTGTGTTGTGCGGCCCAACGGTCACAGTAAACGCATTATCAGTGTTGCCAATGGCCTTCCCGCCACTGAAAGTGACATAGCCATAACCTGACCGTGTTTCAACAAAATTTCGAACAATATGATGGGTATTCGCACGGTGAGTTTTATTCAGCACGTGACCTGGATAGAGGCCCGATGCCTGTGTAAAAAATGATGAGGTTGAAAATGCTAAAGCTGTTAGCATTAAACCAAACTTCGCAACTTTCATTATAACTTCCTAATATTAGCTGACGTGAATGAAGCCTTTTAAATCAAAGGCAGGAAAAATATAAGACACCCTAAGAAATAAGCATGTCAAACTTTTCCAATTAGTCGTTAATTGGTTCACCGCCCTAATTTTTTAGTCAGTTAAAAGTGCGGGTTTAGCATTATTATTAGATGGTTATAAATTAGAAATTTAGAATTCCCTTCAAACTAAAACATTAAAAACCCATGAGGGAAAATCGACTATACCAATTAATCGAACACCCTTAAAAAATATCCAAAATGACCACCAACACCCTATACAAAAAGCCCCGAGCAATGCTCAGGGATTATTTTAATGCGATGAAGTAGGTTTCTGAGACCCTTTTAAAACGTCAATCCACTACGAATAACGTGGCACCCACTTTTGTCGAAGAACGGTGCGCTTCAGCATTATCTGCCACTTGGTAACTCATGCCTTTTGTAAGGGTATAGGTGCGCCCATCATCTAACTCTGTGTCTAGCTCACCGTCTAAGCAAAATAGAATGTGCCCTTTCGAACACCAATGGTCTGCCAAATACCCAGCGGAGTATTCCACCATGCGAACGCGCATGTTCCCGAAGTGCTGCGTGCGCCAGTAAGCCATGCCCGTTTCACCTTTGTGTTCAGTAGGCGTAATAGCTTTCCAATCCGTTGTACCAAAAGGCAGATCATTGATATCCATAACGAGGTGTTGTCCTTTGAGCGTTTGTGTGAGTAAAAACCGTCTCCCCCACACTACTCATAAGTCACAACACATTCAATTTCGCATAGAGCACAAAGCGTTAGAGAAACAAAGTGGCGATGGCAGGGATACCGTCTTTCCACGTATCAAAACGCACGTGGAAGCAAATTGCACCTGCAGAAGTGACAAGTAAGCTCGCCGTCCCAACACCCCCTATTATTTCCGAAGATAAAGAACACGCTGAAAAGAAGTGAAACAATGAAAATAGCGGTCATCTGGGCTACCTAAAAAGATAAACGTTAACGGGGTGATTTACGTTAACAACCCCTAATGTAAGGACGCATTACTTCCCACATGAAAAGGTGATTCGAGACACCGAAAGATGCTTGATAAGGCGAGCCAATTCCACTTTCAACAAGCTGCACGGCAAAAAAATGAGGTAGAGACATCCAATGTGTCTGTACCTCATTTTCATGACTATTTCGTAGATTAGTCAGCTGCTGGGCGGCTAAGCCGCTTGTGAGAAATGCTTGCCGAGCAGTGCATGATAAAAGTCGTTATCACACAGCACGCCAATAACCTTCTCGTTTTCACTCAGCAACACTGGCTGACCAGTTTGATAGCGAATTTCGAGCGCATGGCGCATAGATATATCTGCCGATGCAAGCACCACAGAATCCACAGCCAATGCCTCGATGCTGTCGCCTTTGCTCCACTTCACCAAGGGTAAATCTTGCTCTTGGCGTTGAGCACGAACTACCAGCCCTTGCTCATTGGTTTTCAACACCGTCTGTTCATGGCGTTTTAACACTATGGTGTCGCCAACACGTGTAAGGTCGCTGAGCGATGTCATTAGGGAGCGACCACGCAGCACGTTAAGCGGATTGGTGTGCGCGACAAAGTCTTCTACATACTGATTCTCAGGACGAAGCACGATGTCTTCTGGCTTGCCATGTTGAATGATCTTGCCCGATTCCATGATGGCGATATTAGTGCCAATTTTCAGTGCTTCGTCCAAATCGTGGCTCACGAACACAATGGTTTTGTTGAGCTTGCGTTGAAGCTCAATCAGCTCATCTTGAAGCTGATTTCGAATCAAAGGATCCAGCGCAGAAAACGGCTCATCCATCAGCAAAATATCGCTGTCCATGGTGAAAGCACGCGCTAAACCCACTCGCTGCTGCATGCCGCCCGACAACTCATGCGGAAATTTGTCTTTCCACTCACTCAGTCCAACCAGTTCAAGCTTGTCTTCTGCGTGTTTGCGTCGTTCAGTTTTCCCCATGCCTTGCATCTCAAGACCAAAGGCGACGTTGTCGACCACGCTTAACCACGGCATTAAGGCGAACTTCTGAAACACCATGGAGATACGGTGTGAACGCAAATCACGCAACGATTTCTCATCAATACCAGCAAGGTTCACGACATCATCACCTAGGTTCACTTCAAGGGAACCGCGTGTCACGGGGTTAAGGCCATTCACGGCACGTAACAAGCTCGATTTACCCGAACCGGACAAGCCCATCAACACACAGATCTCGCCCTTTTCAACGGTGAGCGAGGCATTGTGTACGCCCACAACATCGCCCGTGGCCTCTTGGATTTCCTGACGGGTTTTCCCCTCATCCAACAAGGCGAGGCTTTTGTCCAAAGATTGCCCGAACACCACATCGAGGTTGTTAATCGTAAGTGCATTCATGGTTAGCCTTCCTTGTTTTGAGATGCAGGTGCTTTGCACAAACGGTCGAGGATAATCGCCACCAAGACAATCGCCAGACCCGCTTCAAATCCTTGAGAAATGTTCACCGTGTTAAGCGCGCGGATCACGGGTTTCCCCAAACCATCTGCGCCAACCAGTGCGGCGATAACCACCATTGAAAGCGACAACATAATGCACTGGGTGATCCCCGCCATGATGCTCGGCATCGCGGCAGGAAGTTCCACTTTATAGAGTAATTTTGAAGGGGTTGCGCCGAACGCTTTACCCGCTTCAATCAATTCTTCCGGCACGCTGCGAATGCCTAAGTACGTAAGGCGAATCGGTGCAGCAATCGCAAAAATGATCGTCGAAATCAAACCCGGCACGACGCCAAGACCAAACAACACCAAGGTCGGGATCAGATAAACGAACGTTGGGATGGTTTGCATCAAATCCAACACGGGCCGCATGAAGGTATACAGCCAAGGACGGTGTGCAGCCAATATGCCAAGGGGCACACCCACAGCGACAGAAAGTGACGTGGCGGTGAGCACCAGCACGAAGGTTTCTATCATTTCTTGCCAATAACCGAGATTCAAAATCAATAAGAGTGCGACCACAACGAAAGCGACCAATGGCACGCTGCGGTGAAGCAACCACGCAATGGCGGCGGTCAGTGCAATCGGCACATAAGGCGGAAACCACTGCATGACGTCAACAAGGGAGAGAATCAACCATTCTAGCGACACGGAGAGCGCGTCGAAAAAGCCAGAAGCGTTGTACGTTAGCCAATCCACACCGGTTTCCATGTAGCTGCCGAGTGGAATTTTATTGTCTGTAATCCAGTTCATGTGTACTCCAAAATCCATCATGGTGTGGGCGGCAACGCAGAGAAAATGCACATGCGCCACCTACCCTATGTTCCCGTCAATCACTGCGGACGGGAGACACAACGATGATTACTGGATATCTAAATGCGCTTTTACCGCTGCCAACGCATCTTTGCCGTCAGCAGTTTTAACGCCATCTAACCATGCATTCAGCACGTCTGGGTTCGCTTGTAACCACTCTTGTGCCGCGATTTCAGGCTTATCCCCATCGTTCAAAATGCCGTTCATGATGTCGTTTTCCATCGCCAGCGAGAACTTTTGGTTGGTCAACAGTTTGCCTACGTTCGGGCACTCACTGAGATAGTTTTTACGCACATTGGTAAAGACATTGGCTCCGCCATAGTTCGGGCCAAAGTAATCATCACCACCGGCCAGATATTCCAACTCGAAATTACTGTTCATTGGGTGCGGCGCCCAACCAAGGAACACAATCCATTGATCACGACGTACAGCACGTTTCACTTGCGATAACATGCCCGCTTCGCTCGACTCGACCAGATTGAACCCTTCCAAGCCAAACGCATCTGCATCGATCATGTCTTGGATCAGACGGTTACCGTCGTTACCCGGCTCAATGCCATAAATACGGCCTTTGAATTTGTCTTCATGTTTTGCGATATCTTCAAAGCTCTGCACACCACCTTCGAACGCATACTTAGGAACAGCAAGGGTATATTTTGCGCCTTCAAGGTTCATGTTTACGGTTTCAACCGTGCCCGCATCGCGGTATTTAGCGATATCGCCTTCCATGGTTGGCATCCAGTTGCCCAGGAAAACATCGATGTCACCGTTTGCCAGCGAGGTATAGGTAACAGGTACTGAGAGCAACTGAATGTCGGTCTTGTATCCCATACCTTGCAGTACAAGCGTTGTCGCCGCGGTGGTCGCAGTAATGTCAGTCCAACCTACATCAGAAAAACGCACAACATCGCATTGGCTCGCCATTGCAGGTGCAGCAGCCATGGTTGCTGCAAGTGCGAGGCTCAGCCCTGTTAGTCGTTTGGTCTGTTTGTTATCCATCATTACGTTCCTTTTCCTTTTTTGAGTGCGAGGATGCAACATCATTGCCGCATCCACTCCTTTTTTACTGACGTTTACAGGTGTTCTCTTATTCTTATGTTTCTCTCATCGGGATTTACGTCGACTCAATGAGTCATTAACTCAATCAAACTTGATTCTCGCCTCGCTCATCGAGCGGAAAAAGGCGCTGCTTGGTTTGCCAATTCGGGTCTTGCCACACCGACACATCTACTGGTGATAAAGTGTCATCATTCAAAATGATGTCTGATGCGCGTTCTGCCACCATAATGGTTGGGCCATTAAGGTTTCCATTCGTGATGGTAGGGAAAATGGAAGAGTCCACCACACGGAGGTTTTCAATACCGCGCACGCGGAGTTTCTCGTCCAACACCGCCAGCGGATCGCTGTCTGCACCCATTTTGCAAGTACATGATGGGTGATAAGCACTTTCCACATTTGCTTTCACCCAGGTATCTATCTCTTCATTCGTATTTACATTCATTCCCGGCTGGATCTCGCCGTCACCGAAGGCATCGAACGCTTGCTGTGAGAGAATTTCACGGGTTAGGCGAATGCAATCGCGCCAATCTTGTTTGTCTTGTTCTGTGCTGATGTAGTTGAAAACGATCTCTGGCTTGTCAGCAGGATTGGCGCTCGTAATACGCACATGCCCGCGGCTTTCAGGTTTGTTAGGTCCAACGTGCACTTGAAATCCGTGCCCTTCAACGGCAGATTTACCGTCATATCGAATGGCTGCTGGTAAGAAATGGTATTGGATGTTCGGCCATTTAATGCCCGCGCGGCTGCGGATAAATGCGCACGATTCAAAATGATTGGTTGCACCTAAACCGTCTTTGAACAAGATCCAACGCGTGCCAATCAAGCCTTTACTGATAAGCCCGAGTTTGCCGTTTAACGTAATCGGCTGCTTGCAGTGATATTGGAAATACACTTCAAGGTGGTCTTGCAGGTTTTCGCCGACACCGGGTAAATCGAGGCTTACCTCGACCCCTGCTTTTTCAAGCACCGCTTTTGGGCCGATGCCTGACAATTGCAGCAATTGCGGAGAACCGATTGAACCTGCAGCACTGATGATCTCTTTGTTGGCATACACCTCAACCGTCTGGCCACCTTTGCTGTAGCTCACACCGACGGCGGTTTTTCCCGCCAGAATAATTTTGTTGACCGTCACGCCTTTAATCAGGGTCAGGTTAGAACGTTTCAAAGCAGGGCGAAGATAGGCGTTCGACGTTGAAGCACGTACACCGTTATCGACCGTCATGTGCATCGGGCCAAAGCCTTCTTGCTGATAACCGTTATAGTCATCCGTGACAGGGTAACCAGCTTGTTCTCCTGCATCGATGAAAGCGCGGTATAGCGGGTTCAATGCCATGTCATTGCCGTTGCAAGTGCCAACTGGCCCGTCCCCGCCACGGTAGTCATTCCCGCCGCCAGACCAATGCTCTGCGCGCTTGAAATACGGTAGGCAAGACTGATAGTTCCAGCCTTTTGCGCCTTCCGCTTCCCACTGATCAAAGTCGTGGGCATGGCCTCGCACATACACCATGCCATTGATGGAAGAACTGCCACCCAACACTTTGCCGCGCGGACAATGAAGCTTTCGCCCGTCCAAGCCTTTTTCGGCTTGAGTTTCAAACTGCCAGGCGTATTTCTCTGTGTTCATGGGGTACGACAGTGCCGTCGGCATTTGAATAAAAATGCTTCTGTCCGTGCCGCCCGCTTCTAACAAGAGAACTTTGTGATAACCAGATGCGGTCAGGCGGTCTGCCAACACGCAGCCCGCAGAGCCTGCGCCAACAACAATGTAATCAAATTCAGTATTACTCATGAATCGTTCAATTCCTTTACTGACTCGGGGCTACGCGTAAGGGCTGTCCACATCCCCAAGCTCGACATACACACTCTTGGTTTGGGTGTAACTGCTCAGTGTTTGGACGCCATTTTCACGACCAATCCCTGACTGCTTATAACCGCCAACAGGCATTTCTGCTGGCGACGCACCCCAGTTGTTGATCCAGCAAATGCCGGCTTGAAGCTTGGCAATCACTCGGTGAGCGCGAGAGAAATTCGTCGTGAACACGCCTGCAGCGAGGCCATAGTGGGTGTCATTGGCGCGCGCAATCACGTCCTGCTCATCGCTAAATCGTAAAACAGACATCACAGGGCCAAAGATTTCACTTTCAACGTGCGGCATGCCGTCGTCGCACTCAGCAAAAATGGTCGGCGCGACAAAGTTACCGTTCGCCAAATCTCCTTCGGTGATTTGGTAGCCACCGGTTAACAGACGGGCATGGGTTTGCTTTCCTTGCTCGATGAAGCCGAGCACTTTTTTGAGGTGATCTTTTGAGATAAGTGCGCCAATTTGTGTATCAGGATGGCTAGGGTCACCAACGATGAGTTTTTCAGTGCGGGTTTTCAGTTGCTCAATGAACGCATCATAAATGTCGTCATGCACAAACACGCGTGTGCCATTGGTACACACTTCCCCTTGGGTATAGAAGTTCGCCAGCATGGCACCAGAGACGGCGTTATCCAGTTCGGCATCACTAAACACGATAAGGGGTGATTTACCCCCTAGCTCCATGGTCACTGGTTTGAGTGTGCCAGCCGCATCCGCCATCACTTTTTTGCCCGTGCCGCATTCGCCCGTGAACGAGACCTTCACGATGTCTTTGTGACGTGACAGCATTTGACCCACGCGGTAGTCACCTTGCACCACATTAAACACGCCATCGGGCATGCCCGCTTCGGTAAAGATTTCCGCCAATTTCAACGCCGTTAAAGGCGTTTCTTCCGATGGTTTAAACACCATGGTGTTACCCGCAGCCAGTGCAGGCCCTGCTTTCCACATCGCAATTTGAATCGGATAATTCCACGCGCCAATGCCAGCACACACACCCAACGGCTCTTTGCGCGTGTAGAAGAATTGGTTTTCCCCCAAGCTTTGCTGTTCACCTTGAATGGAAACCGCCAGACCGGCGTAATACTCAATCACATCCGCGCCAGTCACGATGTCCACATACAAAGCTTCTTGAATGGGCTTACCCGTGTCCAAGACTTCCAAGGCCGCCAGTTCGTCATTACGTTCGCGAAGGATGGCAACGGCACGATTCAAAATGGTGCGACGTTCAGGCGCGCTCATTGCTGACCACACTTGAAAGCCTTCCCATGCTGATTGAACGGCTTTGTCCACATCCGCTTGGCTGGCTTGTTGCACATCTGCCAACGGCTGATTGGTTGCTGGGTTGAGCGTTTTGAATGTTTCACCAGAGGTCGCGTCTACATAACCGCCGTGGATATAGAGTTGTTGAGTATCCATTTAATTTTTACCTTGTTGGTCTGGATAAGAAGGTGACGCGTTAGACGCGTGTTGTAACTGAAGTTCGAGATAATCTTCGATGGCAGCGACGGCAGATTTGGGGGCAATCCCATCAGGATTTAGCGCGCCGCGAAGCCAGATACCGTCAATCATTGCTGCGATACCTTGCGCGACAAATGCAGCGCGTTCGGCTGGCATCAGCATTTTGAGTTCGAGAGTCAGGTGTGAGAGAAGACGTTGAGCATTGACGCGTTGAAGACGAAATAACGCAGGTTCATGCATGGCATGGGCCCAGAACGCGAGCCATGTTTTGGTGACTTTGCTGTTCACTTGATTGCCATCGAAGTTCCCTTCGACAATCGCAAGGATCCGCCCTTTAGGATCGCTTCGGTCAACCAACCTCAATCGTTGTTGCACGCCACTAGAGAGTTGGCGAAGTACGGAGCGCATGGTTTCTTCCATCAAGCCATGCTTACCGCCAAAGTAGTGATTGATGATTCCCGCCGACACACCGGCTTTTTTGCTGATGAGCGAGACACTTGCGCCAGCAAGACCCACGTCATCAATGACAGCCATGGTGGCTTCCACTAACTGGGGACGACGTATTGCCGGCATTCCTACTTTTGGCATTCAAACCCTCCTTGGTCTTCGTCCTTCAGCGATCATCATTCCACGTTGAAATCGATGAACCATCGACAGTAAATGTAGTGGAATTTTTTTTGATTGATCGTTCAATTAAAAATAGACTTACAAATAAGACACGACTTGTCAAAATCAAGTTAGTGTCATAACTGTTTGTAAATATGAACAAATGAATTTAACTGTCTATTTTTCATCAAGTTATAATTTTAGAGTGGAAGGCTATGAATTTTACAACCGCTCATTATTTAGCCCACTAAGCATTATTTTTTGAATGGGCATCGCTTTGAGTGGATGTAGCTTTGAATGGACATAGGTTGAGAATTCGCCAGAAACAAAAAAGGCAAACACTGGTGTGTTTGCCTTTGGAAATGCGAGAGCTTGGGGGCTGAGATATCAACGCGTCATTTTCGACAGTATTCTTACCGTCACGAGCGGGTAAACAAGCAGAGAGAACAAAATCATGACAAACGCCAACGACAAGAACAGCGATTGATACTCAAAATCTGCAGGCAGCAGTAAAATAAGCGCTACCGACACGGCACCGCGAGCCCCAGAGAAATTCAGTAGCCAAAACTCATTCATCGAAAGGCGCATACCTTCTACTCGCATCAAAGGTTTCAACAAAGAAAGCGCCACAAAACGCCCTGCGAACAACAACCCTATCGCTAACAACGTATGGCTAACGGGCAAGTCTGTATTTGCCGTCAACGCAAAGAAGCTGGTACCTAGCAAGAAGAACAGCAAAGCGTTTGCCGCATAATCGAGGTATTCCCACACCCTTTCTTCTGCAAGGCGGTTGGTTCTGTCTTTGTCTGGTTTGTACCCATAAGCGAGCGCTGCAGCGAACACCGCCAAAATGCCAGAAAAATGCAAGGTTTCTGCCACCACGAAACTGCCATAAGCAAGGGCGAGCGTGATATTGGTGGTGAGTATGTAGTGCGACGTGTGCATTAATCGAAGAATAAAACGGGCTAATCGACCGAGTAGCGCCCCGCTGATCAGCGCACCCGCAATATGGGTAACGAAGCTCACGCTGGTATCAACCACACTGAAACTGGTCATGCTGAAAATCAGCAATGCGAGTATGCCAGCCACAGTAACAACAAAACCGTCATTGAGGATCGATTCACCTTCTATCAGTAATTTTTGATTTTCAGTGATGCTTTCGTTGCCTTTGAACAAGGCACTGACGGCAAGCGGGTCGGTCGCTGAAATGATCACGCCAAACAGCAATGCAGGCAGTAAGGCAACATCCAACAACCCGTGGATAGCCAACCCTATGGTCAACATACTCACCACGATGCCGAGCGTTCCTGCGATCACGGCAGGCACGATGATGGGCCTGAAATGGAACAGGCACATTTTCTTGGTGGATGCGAAGATCAACAGCGGCACAAAGACATACAAGACAACATCTGGATCCATCACCAATTCTGGCAAACCCGATTCTGGATTGGTCGACACCCAGCCATATGCGATGCCCGCCAGTAGAATCCAAATGATGTCGGAAAATACCCTCCATTTTTCCGACACGTAAAAAATAACGTTAAGCGCCATCCACCCTAAAACCGCGTATGTCACCAGCGTAGGCACAGATTCAGTCATCATCACTCCATGTGATTGTTATTAGAGGATTCCAGAACTCGCCATCCTTCTCTCTAAGCGTGTTTAAAGTTAAGGACAGACCAGTATGAAGATAACCTCCAGTCTGCAGGCAAATACCTCAAACGCAATACTCCCCGTCTGACAAGCAAAGAGTTTGGTTCTATAGGTATAAGAATTGGTTCAGAGGGATGTGTGCAGGGAGGATCAAGTTCATCCGTGATGCGTAAACCTCGGCTTCTTCTTACTCTAGAAGCCGACTTACACTATAATCGCCCGCCCGCCACGCAGAATAGATGACCCATCATGAGCATTTCAGAGCAACCTTCCACATTGAGCTTGCCGCAAACCAATCCTGGGGTCGAGACGGTATTGGAATACCTCATCATCAAATTCCCCTTCATTGACGCGCAGGTTTGGCACCAACGTGTCCGTGATGGAAAGGTGCACTTCTTCGACGGCACACTCGTCACCGAACACTCTCCATTTAAGCCTCAGCAACGCATCTGCTATTACCGCGAAGTGGAGAGCGAGCAGCGCATTCCCTTCAACGAAGACATCGTGTTCCAAGACGAACACATTGTGGTGGCGTATAAGCCGCATTTTCTCGCGGTAATCCCCGGCGGTGCGTTTGTGAATGAGTGTCTTCAGAATCGACTGCGAAAGCGCACAGGTTTGTCAGACTTGCAGGCACTGCACCGTTTAGACAGAGTAACCGCAGGCTTGGTGATGTTTTCCATTAACCCCGAAAGCCGCCAGCACTATCACCACCTGTTCGAAACCCGGCAGATACACAAAACCTACCAAGCCGTTGCTCAACTGAACGAGGGCGAAAACATTGTCGGCCAAGAGTGGGAGGTTAAAAATTGTCTCGTTCAGTCTGAACCGCGTTTTCGAATGGTGGTGACGGAATGTGATGCAAACAGCCATTCAGTGATTCGATGCATCAAACAATCGGCCTCAAAAGCATTGTTTGAGTTGCACCCTGTGACAGGGAAAACCCACCAACTGCGTGTTCACATGCAATCATTGGGTTGGCCAATATTGAACGACAAATACTACCCGACGTTACAGCCGCTTTCTGCGGATAACTTCGATGCCCCGTTGCAACTGCTGGCAAAATCCGTGGAATTTATCGATCCGATCACGCATCAACCCAGGCATTTTACCTGCGCACAGAACTTGAGTTTGGAATAAGCCTTTGAGCATTAAGCTGCATTCGCGCGGCACAAAAAAGGCACTAAAATAATCGCTCATGCTATTACTTCTCGTGACTAGCCAGCAATCATAGACACAGAGGGAGGAGAAAAAGGGCAATGAACATACCCTTTCGTCGTGATTATTCTGGCAATCGATGGGTTGCGCAGATTTTGTTGCCTGATGGATCACGTAAATACCCTAAGTAAAGCTTCATTACTGCGGACTCTCTGACACCCGGAGGTTCTTCACAGGTTGTACCGCCGTTTGCCAAACCCGCATCATGAAACGCATCAACCAATTCAGGACTCGCCGCAGCAAAGCCGATGGTGCTACCATTCCCATGACTCGCAGGCTCACCATTAATGGGCTTGGTGATAGCGAACACACTGGTTGGCGAAAAATAGAAACAACGGCCTTTGGGGTCAAACACGCCTTCCTTATACCCAAGTTTGCCTAAAATCGCATCATAAAAAGCCTTTGACTTTTCCATGTCGTCCACACCTAACATTACGTGACTGAACATTCGTATTTCCTTTGTTGTTTTAGGTTATATCGAATGAATACCGTATCACCGATAGTTAGCCCGCCGACATGATTGCCTGCGTTTTCTAGATGCTCGGTTCAATTTTAAGATAAATGTCAAAATCAACAAACATTCATGGGCTTACCTCGACGAAATGAGGAAAGTGTAAATTTCACCTCAAATGACATCCATTTTGCTAGTTTGATCGTGGTCAATCAGACATCAATCAATGCTTGGTTTCGATGTTCAAATGACATCAGATTGCTACTATTCCTCCGTGTTTCCTTTTCTCGGTTCTTCTCATGTCTTCGAATATGGACCATGTGCTACTCAATATCGCATTGAACCTCAGCTCAAACCTTGCCAGCGAGAAACAGTATCAACATTTGATTGACGGGATGAGTGACGTCTTTCCCTGTGATGCCAGCGCCTTGTTTATTTTTGATAAAGATGGATTCCTCTCGCCTGTCGCCGTAAAAGGGCTTTCCAGCGCTGTGCTTGGGCGACGATTCTTCCCAAAATCTCACCCACGTCTCGAAGCCATCGTCGAAACCAAAAAACCGGTTCGTTTCGATGCAAACTGCCCGCTCCCCGACCCTTTTGACGGTGTGTTACTCACGGAAGATGCATCCATTGATGTGCATGATTGTATGGGGTGCAGCTTGTATGTTGACGGGCACTTGGTCGGAGCACTCACCATGGATTCATTAACCGTGGGCGCGTTTGATCAAATAGAACCCGTCGCGATTGAGACCTTTGCTGCATTGGCCGCTGCCACGCTGCGAAATATGGGTTTGGTGAACGCACTAAAAGCACAAAATCACAAACAAAAATCAGTCACCGAAACCCTGATCCAACAAGCGCGTTCGCTGCAAGGCGAAATGATAGGGCTCAGCCCGCAGATACAGCAGCTTCGACACAATATCGCCACAGTTGCCGCTTCGGACTATGCCGTGTTAATCACGGGAGAAACGGGCACAGGAAAAGAATTGGTTGCACACAGCGTCCATGCGCAATCAAACCGCAGCGACAAACCCATGATCTATGTGAACTGTGCAGCATTGCCAGAAGGCTTGGCTGAAAGCGAACTGTTTGGCCATGTCAAAGGCGCGTTTACCGGTGCCACCAGCAACCGAGCAGGGAAATTTGAACTGGCTGATGGGGGAACCCTGTTCCTCGATGAAGTGGGCGAATTACCCTTGGTACTGCAAGCAAAGCTGCTTCGCGTGATCCAGCAAGGCGAGTTACAACGTGTCGGCAGCGATAAACACTTGTTGGTGAATGTCCGTATCGTCGCGGCCACGAACCGCATACTCGAAAAAGAAGTGGATGCTGGCCATTTCCGTGCAGATCTTTTCCATCGCTTGAATGTCTTCCCAATCGCTGTGCCTGCGCTGCGCAAACGTGAAGGCGACATTCCTGTGTTAGCGGGCTATCTGCTAGAAAAAGTGCGTCACCAATTTAATGTGCCGAACCTTCACATTCATGCAAAAGCCTTAGCCATGCTGGAAGAGCTGCCTTGGCCTGGAAACGTGCGTGAATTAGAACACTCGCTCACTCGGGCAGCGTTGCGTGCTATTCAAGCACAATGTCACACCATTGAAATGGGGCATTTTGATGTCGTCTCAGCGAATAATGATGTCAAAAACACATCGCACTATTTCCCGCCAGACCATCATGGTATGCGTGAATTGGTAGAAACCTATCAGCGCGACCTTATTTCTCATGCGCTTGAAAAAACGGGCGGTATTTGGGCAAAAGCCGCGGAGTTTTTGCACATGGACAGAGGCAATCTCTATCGCATGGGCAAGAAGCTCGGCATTCATCGCTGAGGTTTATTTCACTTCCATTCACACGCCGATGTAAAAAAGACAACACCCTCGTTGTCTTTTTTACACTTTCGCCTTTTCATATATTTACTTATTTCTATATTTATCAATAAGATAAATATTGGCACAAACCCTGCAATTCCAGTGCATCAATTGAATTAAATCAATAAACACTGGAGACCCACTTATGTTCTGTATTCAATGTGAGCAGACAATTCAAACCCCAACCATCAAAGGCTGCTCATTCGCAAAAGGGATGTGCGGCAAAACGGCAGAAGTATCAGACCTGCAAGATGTGTTGGTGTACGCATTGCAAGGGGTATCTTTCTGGGCGGATATCGCGCACGAATTCGACATCATCAATGATGAAATCAACCACTGGGCACCGAAGGCATTTTTCTCAACTCTTACCAACGTTAACTTCGACCCTGAGCGAATTCTTGAACTCACACATAAAGCGTCTGTATTCAAAGCATACCTTGAACAACACGTACGAGCGGCTTATCAATTGGCGGACAAAGCCCTACCTGAATTGCCAGACGTTGCCACGTTTGAAATGCCAGATACCGCAGAAGCGATCCTTGCCTTCGCGCCGCAGGTTGCCGTTAACCGTGGTAAAGACATTGTGCATAAAGATGTCATTGGTCTGCGTCTATTATGCTTGTATGGCTTGAAAGGTGGCGCCGCCTATATGGAGCACGCACTGGTATTGGGTCAAACCAACAACGAGATTTATGGTGAATATCACGAGATCATGGCATGGCTAGGCACCGATCCAGAAGACTTGGGTGCGCTGCTTGATTGCTCAATGAAAATTGGCTTGATGAATTACAGCGTCATGGAAATGCTGGATTCTGGCGAAACTCAAACCTTTGGCCACCCAGCACCGACCCAGGTCAACGTGAAGCCAGTCAAAGGCCAATGCATTTTGGTCTCAGGTCATGATTTACATGACTTAGAGAAAATTTTGCAACAAACCGAAGGCAAAGGCATTAACGTCTACACCAATGGCGAAATGCTACCCGCCCACGGCTATCCAGAACTGAATAAATACTCTCACCTTGTCGGCAACTACGGTAGCGCATGGCAAAACCAACAAAAAGAATTCGCCAACTTCCCAGGCGCGATTGTAATGACTTCAAACTGCCTACTGAACCCGAATGTGGGTCAATATGCAGACCGTCTGTTCACACGCAGCATTGTGGGTTGGCCGGGTGTTGCACACATTGAAAGGGATGATTTCAGCGACGTGATCGACGCGGCGCTCGCGCAACCGGGTTTCCAGTACGACGAAATCGAACACATGATCACCGTTGGTTTTGGTCGCAATGCACTCATGAACGCGGCACCGGCGGTGATTGATGAAGTGAAAAAAGGCAACATCAGCCACTTCTTCTTGGTGGGCGGGTGTGACGGCGACAAATCCGAGCGCAGCTACTACACCGACTTCACCACTCAAGCACCCGCAGATTCCGTGATCCTGACATTGGCCTGCGGCAAATTCCGCTTCAATAAAAACCAATTCGGTGACATTAACGGCATTCCGCGCTTGTTAGATGTGGGCCAATGTAATGATGCCTACTCCGCGATCCAACTTGCTTTGGCGTTAGCGAAGGAATTAGAATGTGACATCAACGAATTGCCGTTGACCTTGGTATTGTCATGGTTCGAACAAAAAGCCATCGTGATTTTGCTCACCTTGTTCGCGCTGGGCGTTAAAGGCATTTATACCGGCCCAACCGCCCCCGCCTTCCTAACAGATAACTTGATTGCCATTATTCAAGAGAAATTCGACATGCGTTCGATATCAACCGTTGAAGCCGATCTGAAAACAATCCTCGCGGCATAATCTCACGCGATAATGACAACAGCCCTTCTCGTTCACCTGTATGGCGAGTAAGGGCTCTGCCTCCACCATCAGAATCCTTTATATAAGAAGAGATTGCACAGGGATTGTGTGTTCGTCTCTTCTTCGATTTATCGGGAAACATTGATATCGATCTATAAAATCCAGTGTGATTTGGCGCACAATTTCTTGTGCAGTTTTCCCTCTGAGTCGCGCGCATTCAAACAAGATGAAGAGCGAAACATTAATCACTCAGGAATTAGGCCACGGGATATGAATCAACACAATTGCCCTAGCTTGCCACTCTTCGATACAACCAAAGCGCATCAACACCGCGTCTCTGATTACCACTCCCCACCTTACGTGCGATAAGCGCGACATACGCCTTCGAGCAACATAGGTCGCCACCCTTCTCAAGATCGCTTATTCAGGTATTTTGCTAAGGCTTAATGCTCTGATTTTACTTTGTATCATTTCCTGCAAACGCCTTTGCGGCGAATTCTTCTACGCTGGGAAAAGAGAGATCGCTTTGGACACGCGCAATGACTTCAAACTCAAACAATAAACAACCTGTCAGCATACAAGAAACCTACATCGAAACAGTACAGGCCGAACCGACGCATTCTGACGCCACAAGCGCTCAGGTCACAGAACAGCCCACTAAGGTTGTTCGTCGATTTGTTTCTCATCATCGAAGCCCGCTGTCAGTGCTGTTGCTTTCCGCCATTGTTGGCCTGTTCGCAGGTTTACTGTGCACGGCTTTCGACATAGTGATTGATTGGCTCGTCAACGAACGTTCGCACTGGGTGAAAACTGACGGAGGAGTTGATGTTCTAACGATTGCTGCCGTGGTGATCACCAGCACCTTGCTATCCGCATTTGGGTTTTTCTTGGTTAACCGTGTTGCGCCTGAAGCTGCGGGGTCTGGCATTCCTGAAATTGAAGGTGCGCTGGATAACCTCAGGGCCGTGCGTTGGTGGCGCGTTATTCCTGTGAAATTCTTTGGTGGTGTCGGTACCATTGGTGCGGGGCTTGTGTTGGGTCGCGAAGGGCCTTCTGTGCAGATGGGGGCAAGCGTTGGGCGTATGCTCACGGATATTTTCCGCATAAAAGACGACGAAGGCCGCCACACCTTACTGGCTTCTGGCGCTGCAGCAGGGCTTGCTGCGGCATTCAATGCGCCGCTGGCGGGAATCATGTTTGTGGTTGAGGAAATGCGGCCGCAATTTAAGTACAACCTCATCTCCATCAAAGCCGTGATGATTGCTGCGATTACCGCCACTGTGGTATATCGCAGCTTGCAAGGGCAAGGGGCGATGATCCCTTTGCCTGCTCATGCCGACGTGCCGCTGGCCGCTTTGGCGCTGTTTCTGGTGTTAGGGCTGATATTTGGTTTTATTGGCGTGATGTTTAACCGCATGGTGGTGATCACCATGGACAGCTTTGAGCGCTTCCACCAGCACGACACCAAACGGTTCGTCGCTGTCGGTGCGGGGCTTGGGGCGATGTTCGGCTTGATGCTCTTTCTGCTGCCGACACTCACAGGTGAAGGCGTCGAACTCATTCCTGATTCCGTACATGGCGATTTCGCCCTTTCCATGTTGGCATTCCTGTTCATTGCCCGCTTGATCACCACCCTCGTCTGTTTTGGATCTGGTGCGCCCGGTGGTGTGTTCGCGCCTATGCTGGCGCTAGGTACACTGTTCGGTACAGGGTTTGGTCTGTTTTGCATGCACCTTTTCCCGCACATGGACATCACCGCGGGCATGTTTGCCGTGGCGGGCATGGGGGCGCTTTTTGCTGCCACCGTGCGTGCGCCGATCACGGGCATTTTATTGGTGATGGAACTCACGCATAACTACGAGTTGATATTACCACTGCTCATTACAACGTTAGGCGCAACCATGACGGCGCAAGTGATGGGCGGTAAACCACTTTACAGCCAACTATTACAACGCGCCTTAACAAAACAAAAAGCCACTCAAAGTAATGCTGAAGACGGCGTAGAACGCGAAGCAAAAACAGAAATATCGGGTGACGAGGCACAACCTAGCCACACACAACCAACTGGAGCAAAACCTAAGCCATAAATGAAACCGCCGCGCTCATCACAAAGGAGAAGCGCGGCGGAATTGAAGATGAGCAATGCAGGTTACGGCAACGCGTGTTTTTCTTTTCGACGCTGGAGGATCACCATGGCCATGTATGCCACCACGACAAGGTTTACGACCAACGCCAGCACAGGAAGCATTTTCCCTTCTGTCGCCACGGCGTAAATTTCAAACGGCAGGTACACGGCACCGCTTGCCAATGCAAACCATTCCGTCCACGCATACCCACGCCAAAGCCCAAATGCTTCCACTAACCTTATCGTCGCATACAGCACTGAGCCTAAAGCCAACAATGTCAGGTTGTGATCGTTGATCTTGTAAGCTGAGTGCATAATCACACTGGGTATTTCACTGGCAGGGTTTAAGTGCAAATGTTGCAGCAAGGCTTCGCAAAGATGTTGGATTTCTTTCCCACCCAATTCATGCAAAGCAAAACCCACAGCAAAAGAGAGCACGCCTTTCAATGCTTCCAACGTTGCGATCGCTTTTAACCCTTTGGGAGATTGCCCTACCACACTCATTTTTCTCCGCCTTATTGGCTGCTTACAACTGGTGTTGTTTTGGTGCATTTAAAGATTGGCTAACTTAATACGCCGCCGTCGTAGCAAGGGCAAGAAAAAAGGCCCTTTCGGGCCCTTTTAGTTAGGTTGCTGCGTTTGGTTTTCGTTACACCGAGTGTACGAAGTAGAGCTGTGCTTTCATGCGGATAATGATGCCACGAACCACATCAAGGAAGCTCATGAAGGCGATGGGCTTTTCACCCGAGATCCATGCCAACCCAACAGCACCAACGGGAATGTCATACCCTTCAGGCTCAGCTAGCTTCAAGCGAACAAAGTGATGTTTGTTCTTCAGGTTTGCTCCCGTCGTCACGCGCACACCCTCTTCGAGTGCAAGCAATTTACCTTGTGATTCTCCGGTCGCTTCTACAATGCCTTCCACTTCTGCTTTGAAGATTTTTCCCGGATACACAGGGCTTGCAAACTCCGCGTATTGGCCGACTTTAACGTTACGAATCGCTTGGTGATTCACGCGCATCAAGACGTATTTTTCATCGGTATACATATGTAAGCGCGGTAACACACCCACATATTGGCCTTCACGCATGATGAAGTTGGTCACATACCCATCTGCAGGCGCAATGATTTGAGTTTGTTCTAAATTCCATTGCGCTTGAGAAACAGCTTCAACGGCATTATCGAGTTCTGCACGTTTAGCAGCGACAGCAAGCACGGATTTCTCTTGGCTTAATCGGGCATGTTCCACGCCGATCTCCGCTTTTACGATCTGCGTTTCAAGCGTACTTACCTGCGATTTCGCCAATTGCACTTTGTTACGTTGTTCATCAAGTACCGAGGTCGCGACCGTGTTCGGTGCTTTTCGGTTCTGTTGTAGGTAGCGATTTAACTGACTCTCTTTCCATTTCGCGTCTTCTTGTGCCGCATTCAATTGGCTTTCAAGCACATTCAGATCCGCTTTCGTTGCTTGGTATTGTTGCTCTGTCAACGTGACATCTTGCTTAGAAACATCCAACGCGATCTGCGCAGAATTCTCAGCAACAATGGCGCGATTTAACGCGATTTGATAAGGCTCATCTTCAATGGAATACACCAACTGGCCTTTCTTCACTTCTTCGTTTGGCGAAACAAAAATCTCGTCAACGTTGCCTCGCACTTGGCTTGAACCCGGACGAAGCTGAATGTGTGGTGATTGAACAACAGAGCCACCAGAGAGATCCATTGGCGTGTAGTTCAGCAATCCAATCCAAACGAACAACAACCACGCGCCACCACCAATGTAGGCGAACAGCTTGCTATATAAATTCCAAGGCATTCCCACCATGCGAAGGAGGTAGATAAACAACGCCCATACCGCTAAACCTTCAAGCATTGGTTTTCTCCTCTTTATTCACATCTTGATCGCCTTGTTCTGGCAGGGTGTGTTGCGAGACAGAAACGCCCTCAGAAGCTTGCTCTTTTTCTTTATCATTGGATGTTCTTGCAGGTTCACGCCAAATATCGCGAATGCGACGAAGTGCTTGGTCACTATCCACAAAGGCAACAATGACCGCCACCACCCATACCCAATGCCACAAAAAGCCTATCCACGTGAGTGCCGTGATCAGCCCCATCTGCTGATGTTGCTTTTTCTTTGCCTTGCTGACAGGCAGTTCATGAATTTTCCAGAACCCGAACGCAATGGCGCAAACGGAACCCACTAAAACCACGGCTGCAATAACATGCAGCACAGTATCCGTTGAAGCATCAACAAAAGGTGTCGCCAAAAGGCTCATCACTGTCTCCAAGAAATAAAAAGAGGACAGATAGTTACATTGATGTCTCTTTTATGCAACATCAAGGAACGATTGATTCACTATTTCGTGTATATTGATCGAATCTATCCAAAATAATGGCAGAGCATGATCGACATTACTTTTTGCCGAATGGCGTACATCAAGCCGCTTATCAACGGTGTTATGCAGGTTTATCGACTCAACATTTCGCAGATTGGTATTCCTCATTCTCTCTACGCCGACGACATGGCATTGATCCCTCATTCGGAAATTAACCGTTGGTTACGCACGATTGTCACACTGACTGGGGATCGACATTTCCCTTTTCGCATCACCGAGTTTCTTGATGTGGCAAACATCAATGTTTGCGCCAACTGGTTAACATCCGCCCCCGACTTATCCATTACGTTCCGACGCATCAATTACGGCATGAGTTGTTTTCATTCGAGTGGTCATTACGTAGGTCGTCAGTCAGGTCATATCCTCAAGTGGTGTTATCACAATGCGTTTACTGAAGATGTTACCGACATCGATGCCTTACGCGTCGCCATCATGTTTACGCAAGTTCTACGTCATTTCTCATCCCCCGCAGTGGATACCTCCAACGACGACACCCCCCATGGCTTTCAACAGCAGGGAAAGAGAAAAACCTCACCCTATTCACCCTTAATGGTTCGCCTTGCAGGTACCAATATCGATGTGGAAGAAGCTGAAGCATGGTTTGGCTGTCAAGTCATAGCTGGTTGTGAGCAAACCGAAGTATGGTTTGATACCAAACTATTGTTACTCGAACACACCACATCAATAGAGAAAAACCGAGAAGCCATACTGTCACTGAATGAACTGGATGAATTGGTCAACATGCCCCAACGGGATGACCCCACTAAAGCACTTTACGAAGTAGTGAACTATGCGCGTTATTACGGCATGCCAACCGTAGAACACATCGCAAATCTACTGGCACTGTCACCACAGCAACTTCAACGTCGATTACAAAAGCTTGGGTTCTCGTTTACCAGCATCTTGGCGTATGTGCTGAATAACATCGCCGTGCGTTACTTACTCAAGGGCTATGCGCCAGACGACATAGCACAACTGCTCGGCTACACGAATCCACAGAGTTTCATTAAAGCCTTCAAACGTGTTAGAGGTTGCACGCCGAATGAGTATCTCCGCCATCTCAACCTGTAAACATCGAGATAGTCATCCGCACATATCACACCCAAGCCACACATTGATGTCGTCCCAAAATTAGCGACAGACCAGAAAATATGAGGGCTCAACCGAGAACTTCACTGAAGCGTGATCATTCTTTGAACACTCAAGCTCGCGCCTCTTCCCTTTTTGATGAGAAACACAGTAAACTCAGCATGTTCTGAACGATCAGAACATCACAATGAATTATTCTCAGGGCGGGGCGAAATTCCCCACCGGCGGTATGTCAGTGAATGCCATTGACGAGCCCGCGAGCGCCCGAACCTAGTTCGGGGTCAGCAGACTTGGTGAGATGCCAAGGCCGACGGTTAAAGTCCGGATGAAAGAGGATGATATGTTTACCCATTCAGCAGCTGCTTCCGGCATCTGCTGATCGGTAAATTGTGCGTATTCGAATTCTCGAATGCCGCTCATCTATGCCCTGATTCTGGTACGTACTATAGGAGTTACCATGAATCAGACACATACTTCGCTACTTGCTCCACTAGGCACCCCATTCGAACGCGTTGAAGCCGCGCTAGAAGCACTTCGTCAAGGTAAAGGCGTATTGCTGCTTGATGACGAAGACCGCGAGAATGAAGGCGACATCATCTATTCTGTCGACCACCTTACCCATCAACAGATGGCACTCATGATCCGTGAATGCAGCGGCATCGTTTGTTTGTGCCTGCCAGAAGCTCAAGCGGACAAACTTGAGCTGAACCCGATGGTGGCAGACAACAACAGCGCCAACCAAACCGCATTCACTGTTTCAATCGAAGCAAAGATCGGTGTGACAACAGGTGTTTCGGCCGCTGACCGCGTCACCACAATCAAAACCGCCGCAAACCCAGATGCACAGCCTTCTGATTTGGCACGCCCTGGCCATGTATTCCCGCTTCGTGCACGTAACGGCGGCGTATTAACACGTCGTGGTCACACTGAAGGCACCATTGATTTAATGCAAATGGCAGGATTATCGCCAGCCGGTGTATTGTGCGAAGTGCAGAACGAAGATGGCTCAATGGCCAAAACCCCAGAGATCATCGCATTCGGTGAAAAGCACGACATGCCAGTATTGACCATTGAAGACATGGTACAATACCGCTTGATGCAGGCAGAAAAAATCGCCTGAATTTCGGGCGATCATTCACATGACGGCTAACGAGCTAACGAGCTAACGAGCTAACGAGCTAACGAGCTAACGACAGTATGAAACATCGAACGCGGGTTTTCGGAAACGAATCCCGCGCTCTTTTTTGTGCTCACGAGCCCTCGACACTCAATAATCACAGTGCGCCTTCACATCTACACCTGCATCCAAATCCATGTTCGCAGTTCAATGATCCAACGATCGTATGGTCACTTGTTAGGCAAACAGCACGCCCTTCACAAAAATCATTACACGACGAAACGTCTGAATCTAATTATTTACCCAAGCGTACAAAACACATCCAGATCGTAAAAAAACCTTATTAATTCACTCACTTTCGTTAACTCTTCCGTTCAAAGCCGTCAGCATTTGCATTCACACATCGCACGCATACCAGCAACAAACATTCACCCTGTGATTATGATGAGAATCTTTGCTCATTAGCACAAACAGCGTGAATTGATGCTTAGCGCCATAAACATCACAATTCCATTGGATTACATATTAATGGAGATACACATCGTATGGGACGCCACTTTCAGCTTATTGACAAGCCAACCTTTTTTGGCGCATTAGGGCTCCTCTTTTCCGTGATCATCCCACTTCTTGTTTGGCCTACTCAGGGCGCAGAGTGGATTGCGATCGCGAAAACCTTTATGACCGATAAACTCGGTTTCCTTTACCTTGGTCTAGGTATTGCCGCCTTCTTTTTCATGGTCTACATCGTTTTCAGCGATATTGGCCAAATCAAACTTGGCGATGCTGACGAAAAACCTGAATTCGCAACGGGTTCATGGGCAGCCATGCTGTTCTGTGGTGGTATCGGCGCGAGTATCCTTTACTGGGGTACGATCGAGTGGGCTTACTACTACCAGAATCCACCTTTCCAACTGGAAGCAGGCAGTGAAGAAGCCGTTCGCTGGGCAGCGACCTACGGTATTTTCCACTGGGGTCCAATTGCATGGTCGATCTACTTGATCCCAGCAATTCCGATCGCTTACTTCTTCTATGTACGTAAGCAACCCGTATTGAAAGTATCTGCAGCGTTAATGCCCGTGATTGGCGAAGCGCGTAGCCACGGTAAAACCGGTAAACTTATCGATGTACTGTTCATCTTTGGTCTACTTGGTGGTGCAGCAACTACGCTTGGTCTTGCAGCGCCGCTGATCAACGAAGGTATCAGCTACCTATTCGGCATTCCTTCTTCAACGACCTCACAAATCGGTGTGTTGTTGCTATGTACGGCGCTGTTTGCTTACTCGTCTTACAAAGGTATGGATGATGGCATCAAGGTACTGAGTAACATCAACTTCTGGGGTGCATTAGGTCTTCTAGCGTTCGTATTGTTCGCAGGACCAACCTTGTTCATGTTGGAGACTGGCCTAGATTCAATTGGTCGCATGCTGTCGAACTTCTTCATCATGGCAACATGGGCAGAACCATTCGGCGGTTACGGTACGTTTGAGGATACCCACTTCCCACAAGATTGGACCATTTTCTACTGGGCATGGTGGCTAGTGTTTGCACCAAGCATGGGCTTGTTCGTTGCGCGAATTTCTCGCGGTCGTACCATCAAGCAAATGGTGTCAGGTTCTATCTTCTTCGGTTCACTAGGCTGTGCACTGTACTTCATGATCTTGGGTAACTACGGTCTGTCGCTACAACTGTCTGGTCAGCTTGATGTGGTGAGCATCCTGAACTCTGAAGGTCCTACTCGCGCCATCTTCTCAATTCTTGAAACATTGCCGATGAGCACCGTGGTGATCGCGGTATTCACCGTACTTTGTATTATCTTCACCGCAACAACGTTTGACTCCATCTCGTTCATTCTGGCGTCTGTGGTTCAGAACAACGTAACTGAAGACCCAATGCGTTGGAACCGTCTGTTCTGGGCATTTACCCTGTCATTCATGCCATCGGTACTGATGTTCATGGGCGGCCTTGCGACACTTCAAACAGCAGCTATTGTCGGTGGTTTACCACTACTGGTTATTGCTGTGATGTTAATGATTTCAGGCGTGAAAGCGGCGACACTAGACCTTTCTCACCAAGAAGGTTACATCGACCCTGTTATCAACATTGAAGAGTTCCCAGACGTTGACCCATGGTCAAAAGAAGGCATGGCGATGGCTAAGTTTGAGAGCCTGAAAGATGAAGCAGTTGCCGCAGCAGAAGAAGAGCGTGAAAAACTGAACGCGATTTGGAACCTGAAGAAAGAAATTCGTGCCACTGCCCTTTCACAAGGCGAATCTGGCATGGAGCTCGGCGACGCGCCTCAAGCGCAATTGGACGAAATACAACGCTTAACAGACGAAGCCATGGCAGCCAAAGAGCACAAGCTTCAAGCGTCTGAAGCAGCACAACAAGCGCGCATGGCTTTCAATGAATTGATGCGTGAGCGCAAACGTCTGGAAGAAGAAAACCAAGACGATTTGAAACCGGCATAACTCAGTAACACCTCCCCCTAAGAAAAGGCCGAGCAATCGGCCTTTTTTTGTATCTGGAGCACTTAGAAAAGAGCAATGTGTCTGACTTGAACTGGAAAAGTGCTGGCTAAATCGAGAGGAAAAGAAACGCGTGACACTTGATGTTGTAATGTACGCGGGCAGGTTTGATAAGTAGTAAGGCGGCGATTTCAGGTTGCTAATTCAATTGGTGAGAGGATAATGCGCCCTCTCCTCTTGCTGGAAAAAGTGCTCTAAATGCGCCTTGATAAGTTTGTTTGTAAAAGCACCACGTTAACCCGCTCCGACGCCATCCAATACATTCAACATGGTGCTGTTTCGGTAAACGGAGAGATCGTGAAAAACGAAAGATCGCAGGTACATGAAAGCAACGCGGTAATGCTAAATGGTGAAACACTCTCGCCTCGCCCTTTCCGCTACATATTGATGCACAAACCAGCAGGCACCATTTGTTCCAATGTGGATGAAGCCTATCCCTCTTTGTTTAACGACACTCATATCGAGCACACAGAAGAACTGCATATCGCAGGACGATTAGACGCAGACACAACGGGTTTGGTTTTGATCACTGACGATGGGCATTGGTCTTTTAATATCACCACACCCAGCAAGCACTGTGAAAAAGTCTACCGCGTTGGGCTTTCTCGTCCCATCCGTGATGATGCAGCAGAGCAATTTGAACGCGGCGTCCTGTTGCAGGGCGAAGACAAACCAACTTTGCCCGCCAAGCTCAACATCGTTAGCCCTAAAGAGGTCACGCTCACCATCACCGAAGGGAAGTTCCATCAAGTAAAGCGCATGTTTTCTGCCATAGGGAACCGCGTTGTTTCGTTACATCGCGAGCGCATTGGAGAGGTGTTACTTGATCTGGAAGAAGGAAAATGGCGAGATTTAACGGAAAAAGAGGTGGCTTCTTTCACCTAAAAAACGCGAAAAAATAATCCAGCTAGCACACTCATTTCAGTGAACGTTGCAAAAATTATTAATACCGCGTCGCACAACGCGCTTGCTCATTCCCAAAAGAATACATCCTTTGCTAGTTTTTTGACCCTATTAGCCAAGTAAAATAAGGCCAACAACCAAAATGCGCGTGTGGAAAATTGAACGTTTAAAAGAAGACATTAAGTCAGGTTCGTTTTCAGAAAAAGACCGATTTCTGTATGGACTTATTTACTTTATCCTCATTGCTCTCTTTATAGAAGCGTCCTACATGTTTCCGGCTGAGCCCTATCATGACTGGGATTATGTATTATCTTTCATGAATATACTCGTCATGTTCTTTGGCTGCATGTTTGCGTACAGAAGTAATGGGGGACATAAAGGCACTGACTTCCTTGGTCGATTTTTGAGCATTAGCATTGTTGTCACCATCCGGTTTTTATTGCTGTTGATTCCCATTATCGTCATCCTTGCTGTTTACTATGCGTTTACCTTTGGTGCGCATGGAGAGATAGTCACAACCCCATTTGAGGTCGTCCTCTTTCAAGGGTGGTCGATTGCGATTCTGTGGCGAGTCTGTGTTCACATCAAAGCAGTGAGCACCCCAGGAGCATACGAGGGGATCACGACCAATGATGAGTGATATCATTTCACTCAATGAACAGCACATTGAATACCGTCTTTGGGACTGAATCAACCGTGTTTATCTTCTTAAACGGAGATGGCCTAGACTTCCAACGCTCGTGGAATGACGTTACCTCTAGTATCTCTCTGCTAGGTAACGTATTGCTGTTCAATCGCCCCGGCAGAGGAAAAAGCAGTAAACCTGTTCGAGCCCAAACAGGTGACGAAATTATCGAAACACTGAATCATCTATTGAGTGCTCTGAAGCTTGCCCCTCCTTACATTCTAATAGGTCATTCAAGCGGCGGACTGCTTGCCAATCTCTATGCAAGAAGATACCCAGAAAACGTCTCTGGGATCGTTTTTGTCGATCCCACACACCCTAAACAGTTAAGCATGCTCAGTGGTCACCTCAATGCACTACAAAAAAGTCTTCTATGGACAATGAAGAAACTGTTCCCGCTTTCAGAGTTGAATCATTTAGAAAACACCGCGAGTATGATTGAGCATGAAGGTGCCTTTCCTCACATCCCCATAAAAATACTGACAAGCACAAAGCCTGATGCTCCGCCTTGGCTACAACGCCCATCGATGCTCAGAGATAAAACAAAACTGCACAAAGAAATGACAAACTTATCACCGTTAAGTCACCACATTTTTACGGCAAACAGCGGCCATTTCATTCCCGCAGAAGAACCTAAAATCGTGATCGATGCCATCAGAGATTTGGTGAAACACCTTTGACCAGCCTAGGGACTGTTCACCTTTGGTGGTGAAATGTGTGCTGGTGAAAGGCGTATTAAACGCAGCGAGGTCTATAACCCGAAACGAGGCCCTCAATCCGCTCACTTCTTTGTTAAATCACACGAAAATAGGATGCTATTCGTCGCGAAATTCGCCTCGAATTGAACGCACTGATGGCCTCTGATACGGGTATCTTTGGGTTATTTAGGCACAGAGGGTCAATAGAGACAATTAACGTTCGCCCTGCACTTCAAATTCATCAAACACCAAACGCGCTTTGCCGTCTTCTTGGATTTTCCAATGCTCATGATGAACAACACCAAATGCTTTGTTCATGGTCCAGTCAGCACAAAGAATATACCCTTCATCACCCTCTGCGGGTTTCCACGTCACATTCGTATACTCAACATCGGTAAAGCCCTGATCGATGATTTGCTGCCAAAACGCTTGGATTTCTTCATGCCCGGTAAACTCACCAAATGGTCGTGCGACCATCAAAGTCGTGTGGTCTGCATATTGTGCTGCGCAGCCCGCTGCATCTTGATTGTTAAAGGCATCTTGCCACGCTTTTATGCCTGCATTGTAGATAGAAAGCTCTTCTGAGTTGTTCATTAATTTAGCCTTGTCTTACATATGTGAAAGGACTAAGTGTAGAAACATGATTAGATAAGATAAATAAAGTAAAACAAACGCATTGTTCGTCCATACAAGACAATATGAATAAACTTAGAAAAATGACCTTGTTCATGAACGTGGTCGAAGCAGGTTCCATCACAAAGGCTGCGGACAAACTCGATATCTCGAAGTCCGTCGTTAGTCAGTCCTTAAAACAACTCGAAGAAGAGCTAGCAACGACCTTGCTTAAAAGAACAACGCGTCGTCAATCTCTGACCCAAACGGGTGAGCAGTTCTACAAATACTGCTGTGAAATGCATCGGCTCGCAGAGCAAGCATGGGAAGACATGAAGATTCAGCAGACTGTGCCAAAGGGGAAGATCACCCTCACAGCACCGAACGCGTTGATGTCTTCATTGGTTGTTCCTGCGCTGCTAGACACATTCTCTGAGTTTCCAGATGTGGAGTTAGATCTGATCAACGATGACAGTCAGCTCGATTTGATGGAGAACAATATCGACCTTGCCATTCGGGCGGGTAATTCCGCGCACAGCAATTACAAACAGCGCCGCATTGGAGAATTTCGCGACGTGCTGTGCTGTGCTGTTGGCAATGACTCCCCCATGGATGAAGTGCCCTATGTGGTTCATCAATGGCAACCACGCCTCATTGCGCATCAGCTCTACAATCCCAAAACTGATGAAACGCTGTCGCTCACGTTTTCACCGCAACACAGAACGAACGCGATGCAAACGACGCTTGCTCTGATTGAGTCAGGCTATGGCATGGGTATTTTGCCCAACTTTATTGTGGCCGCAAACCCAACGCTCAAGCCCGTGTTGCCGGATTTTCAGATGCCGCGCGTAAACGTGTATGCCATCCACCCATTTCACGGCAACGTGCCCATTGGCGTGAAAATGGCCATTGCTGCCATTGAAAACGCCTTGCAGGATTACACGTTTCCATTACAGCTTTCTGCCGTTTGATCGCATCGCCAGCGTTGATAGCTAGCTATACCGTTTTTGGCGTTTTAGCAGGATATGACGTAAAAAGCCTGCATCATGCAGGCTTTTTCATCTTTATAATGTAGATAAGGCTACAAAGCGACGTTCACTTTTTGTCGTTTCGATCTATGTTCATCCAACAGATAGATCACCACACTCATCAAAATACACCCGCTGATAAGGTTAATCACCGACGTCATGGTGCCATCAAACATCGCGCCGCTGATATCAATAAGTACTGCCACAAGCGCCAAACGAATTGCCGTGACTAATGAGGCGCTAACGCCAGTTTGTTCAGGTACCGCTTCCATTGAACGCGCGAAGAAAATACCAATACACACACCCGCCCCGAGTGAGTAAATCACCATCAGCGCAGTGATCAACAATGGGTGTTGCTGCCAATGCGTGGGTATGACAAACATGGCAAAGGTCATCAACACAATGGTTAGAAAGCCGTAACGACGTAAACCATTCACCCCAAACCCTTTGATCATTCGCCCATTGTTCACGCTCGCAATCACGAAGGCCACCAGCAAACTCACTTGATAGAACGGGAACACCGCGCTGTCGACACCCAAGTGGTTCACGAATATCAACGGCATATTGGAAATGAAAATCATGTAGCCGGAAAATATCATGGTGGTGATCAAGGTGTTTGCCCAGAACTCACCGTTTTTCAATACCGTCACATAGTCGCGTCCAATGCCTTTCACTGACAACGGTTTACGCTTTTCTATCGGCAAGGATTCAGGCAATTTGAGAAAACAAATCAGCCCTGTAGCAATGGTAAGTGCAGCAATAAACACAAAGTTATAGGTGTAACCAAACTGGTAGTTTATCCAACCGCCGAGCATGGGGGCGAAGGCAATGATACTCACCACCAAGCTGTTCAAATCAGACACGATTTCAGCCGCTTTTTCGGCTTTGTATAAATCAAATACCATCGCCGCACCGATGATCATGCACGCCGCACTGCCGAAGCCTTGAACAAAGCGCCAGAAAATCAATATGTCGATGTTGTTGGAAAACACACAGCCAATACTGCCGAGAATAAACAAGGCATAGCCGAGGTTAAGCACATGACGACGCCCAATGGCATCAGAAAGCGGCCCATAAATTAACGATGCAACACAAATACCCAAAAAGTTGAAACTGAGTACGCGTTGGATCATCGTTTCATTGGTGTTAAACGCAGCCATCATGTCTGGAAACGCCGGAAGATAAATGTCCGTCTCCATCGCTGCGGCGAGAAATATCATCAAAATCAAAAAACGAATAGTACGTTCGCTTAATGCACTGGTTGGCATGTCAGCCCCTTTTAGACAAAAGAACGTTTTGCATTAGAAAATGCGAGTGGCAGACGTTGCACTGACTTCGACACGCGTAATTTTCGCCAAAGACGAAAACGGTTTAGTCGGCGGCTTTCGCTAAATGCTCAAATTTACGGCGCACTAACAGCGTAGAAAAAATAGAAGATGAAGATCAGTACAGTGTCTAAGAATTTGCCTGCTCGGGAGCACATCGAAAGGCAGAAAGGTCATGGATGAGTCCAGCTCGAAGAATACAACGGAGGATAGTGCTGCATTCCCACAATGTAACCTGACAACCGTTACCTTGTGTCGCCTTGAGCAAACGATGACGCCAACGTTCGCACAGGCTTAGATAGGAGAAAGTGTTACTTTCGGTCGAGATTCTACCTTTTATCATCACAAAATCAATGGTCTTTTTTCACCCAGTTCAATGAGTAAGACGTATTCCTTCATCTTACTGGCAATTTTAGAGCATTAACTCTAAACTGTTTGCATCTCTCCCAATGTGGACACCTTGATGTTTGCCAGAATCCCTTTTTCTCTGCGCGTACTTGCCCTTGTGACCCTGCTTTTTCCTGTCACATTAGTATCGCAAAACGCCCACGCAGAATCCCTGTCATTTGCCGAAGCATGGCAAGCCGTTCTAACCCGCAATGATGCCATTGCCGCAGAACGCGCAAACGTGCAACGCGCCGAACACATGGAAAACGCCGCCTCTGCACATCACTTACCCAGCATTTCTGTCAGTGGTAACTACACACGGTTAGATCAAAACGTAGAAGTGTCGCCGTCTCAGCTTGCGCATCATATGAATGGTGGCGATGCGATTGGTAATCTGGCGGGGTTACTGCCTCCCGGCTTAGGCAACCTCGACAACATGTTGACGACCACCTTGGCGGACCGCGATGTATACACCAGTTCAATCCGTGCTATCTGGCCGATATTTACAGGTGGTCGCATTTTGGCTGCTGAAGACATCGCCAGCGCACAGAAACAAGAAGCGACCTATTTGATGCAAATGGCGCAGCAAGCCAAGTTTGAAGATCTCGCCAAGGTGTACTTCTCAACCGTGTTAGCCGAACAAGTGGTGCAAACCCGCTTAGAGGTTGAGCAAGGCCTCGCAAAACACCTCGACCACGCGAAAAAAATGGAAGCACAAGGCCAAATCGCGCGCGTTGAACGCCTCCAAGCAGAAGTGTCCTTCGACAAAGCAAAAACGGAACGCAAGAAAGCACAGCGGGATTTAGATATCGCCCACGCAGCACTGCAAACCTTGGTGAAAAGCAACGCGCCTGTGACACCTTCAAACGGCCTATTTACCCAAGATGCCGTGCCTGCCATGTCACCGTTTCTTGCTAAAACCCTCGCAACATACCCTGGTTTAAAAGTGTTAGATGCGAAACGTCAACAGGCAGATGGCCTTGTCGACCTCGAAAAAGGCAAGTACTACCCGCAAGTCTTCCTTTACGGAAACTACAACTTGTATGAAGGCGATTCATTAACAGCAGAATTGACCCCAGACTGGGCTGTTGGTGTCGGTGTCAGCATTCCGCTTGTCGATAATGGCGGCCGTTCAGACAAACTGAAAGCAGCACACAGCACAGCCGTTCAAGTGAATCACCTTCGGGCTCAAGCAGAGCAAGATTTATCACTGTTGGTGGAGAAGACATGGCGTGAAGCAGGACAAGCACTAGAAGAATACCAAGGTTTAGCGTCAAGCATTTCACTGGCTGATGAAAACCTTCGCTTACGCGAAAAAGCTTTCGTTCAAGGGCTATCTACATCACTGGATGTGGTCGATGCCGAGCTTTACCTCGCTAGCATCAAGACGCAACAACTTGTGGCTGCTTATCAATATGTTTTATCCCTGTCTCGCCTTCTTGCGATCAGCGGTGACATGAACGACTTCGCGAATTACCAAGCTGCTGCACTGCAATTATCAACGTCGCCAACCCTTTCTCTACACACATCGCAACAGGGATAAACATCATGTCTAAAGTAAAATCTGCCATTCTCGTTATTCCTGCTGTGGCTCTGGTAAGTTGGGTCGGTTACAGCTTCTATCAAGCGTATCAACCCGCGCCTGAGCGTTTTCAGGGGCAAATCGAAGCGCAGCAGTATAGTGTGTCTTCGAAAGTGCCAGGGCGTATTGATGAGGTGCTAGTGCGTAAAGGTCAGCAGGTTGATAAAGGCGATTTAATTTTCACCTTATACAGCCCAGAACTTGATGCGAAACTTGAGCAAGCAAAAGCAGGCGAACAAGCTGCGGGCGCGATGGCAGAACAAGCAGAGAGTGGCGCACGTTCGCAAGAGATCAACGCAGCTCGCGACCAATGGCAAAAAGCCAAGGCTGCATCAGCGCTATATGAAAAAACCTACCGCCGTGTTGATGCCCTGTATCGTGAAGGCGTGACCGCAGAGCAAAAACGCGACGAAGCCTTTACCCGGTGGAAAGCATCCGAGTACACAGAAAACGCCGCTCGCCAAATGTATGACATGGCGAAGGAGGGTGCGCGCACAGAAACCAAACGCGCTGCACAAGAAAAGGTTCGCATGGCAGCAGGCGCGGTTGCAGAGGTAGAGGCTTACACGAAAGACACCAAGATCCACAGTTGGTATCAAGGCGAAGTGAGCCAAGTGCTGCTGCACCCAGGCGAACTCGCGCCACAAGGCTTCCCTGTTGTGACAGTGATTGACATGAACGATGCATGGGCCGTGTTCAACATTCGTGAAGACAAACTACGTCAGTTCCAAAAAGGCACGCAGTTTGATGCCAGCATTCCAGCCTTAGGCGAAAGCGCTTACCGCTTTGAAGTCACGCACGTGGCCCCTATGGGCGATTTCGCCACATGGCGTGCGACAAACAGTCAACAAGGGTATGACATGCGCACCTTTGAAGTTGAAGCGCGCCCTGTTGAGCCAATTAGCGAACTACGAGCTGGCATGAGCGTGTTAGTCACTGAAAACGCTACCCAAGGGTAAGTAGAATGAAAAACACCGCATTCACCTCCTTACTCTGGCAAGAATGGCGACTCATCGCTTCTGACCGTTGGCTCGCGGCTCTTTTAGGCGGTTTGCCATTGGTGATGTTCTTATTGGTGTGGGCGATTTTCTCCTCGGGAACAGGACGCGATTTGCCCATTGGGGTTGTCGATTTAGACAACAGCGCATTGTCTCGATCGTTAGTACGTTATTACGATGCCACCCCCACACTCGCGATTCGTACCTTCGATGACGTAGATAATGCATCCGCATCGTTAAACAGCGCCAAAACTTACGCCACCGTCGTGATCCCCTATGATTTTGAAAAAGCGACAAAGCGCGGTGAAAACCCCAATGTCACGGCGTTCTACAACAGTCAGTACATCTTGATAGGTAAACTTGTCAATTCGGCACTCAACCAAGCGCAGAGTACCTTTTCCGCTTTGGTTGCCACGCAGAGCGAAATGCTTCATGGCACCACGGTTGCCACGCAAGCAGCAGGGTTGTCTGTTCCCCTTCGGTTTCAGTTAGTGCCCCTGTTTAACGCAGGCACAAACTACGCACAATTCCTGGTTTCCGCCATTGTGCCTGCGTTGTGGCAAATCACCCTTGTGGCGAGTGGCATGCTCTCTATGGCGCTGACCGACAAACGCATTGGACTAGAAACCTACTTTAACGGTGCTGTCGCGAAGAAACTCACTGTGAAGGTGCTAGGCACAGCGCTCCCACTTTGGTTGTTGGGCATTGGTTTTGCGACGGGCATGCATTGGGGATTAGGTTGGCCAATGAATGGCGATTGGGCCATTTTACTCACCGCACAATGGCTCATGGTGCTAGCAGGGTTAGCTGTTGGCACATTGCTGTATGTTGGCTCACGTGATGCTGTGCGCGCGATGAGTTTGGTTGCAGGTTTCACCGCCCCTGCGTTCGCATTTATGGGTGTGAGTTTCCCTGCGGGCGAGATGCCTTTTTTAGCACAATGCTGGCGTGCCATGCTACCCGTTAGTCACTACATCACGCTGCAGATAGGCCAATTTAACTACGGCGCAACACTGCAACAGTCCATGCCTGCCCTGCTTGCATTGGCTTCATTTAGCCTGATCTGGTTATTGATTGGGCTCAAAATGAAACGCCTTTCGACAAACACAGCCCATATTCAATCAGTGGACGCATCGCCTTCAGAGGTGGCCTCATGAGCTGGCGTGATGTCTTCATTAATGAACTTCGTCGATTGTTCTCAAACCCCGCTGTGGTCTTCACCGTGTTCGGCGGCATCATTATCTACTCGTTGCTCTATCCGCTGCCGTATGCCAATCAATTGCCACGCGAGTTGCACATTGCCATTGTCGATCATGACCAAAGCCAACAAAGCCGCACCTTCATCCGCATGTTGGATGCAACACCGCAAGTGCAGGTTGTAAAACAACTGGGCAGCGAAACCGAATCCAGCCCATACTTTGCTTCCGCAGAGATTGAAGGCGTGGTGACGATTCCGCAGCACTTCTATCGCGATCTTTTGCTCGGTAAAAGCCCTGTGGTGTCTGTTGGTGGGGATGCGTCATTCTTCCTCACCTACGGCACCATCGTAGAAGGGGTGGTGGCAACCGGCAGCACCTTGGGTGCACAAGTCAAAGTGCAACGCGCACTCATGCACGACACGCCGATGCCTCTCGCGACAACGCAGTATGCCCCGTTTTCGCTCAACGCCGTGCCTGTGTTTAACCCTACCACAGGGTATGGCGACTACGTGGTGCCCGGCGTGTTTATGCTAATTTTGCAGCAGACCTTGCTGATTGCATCAGGCATGCTCGGTATCTCAAACGGCAACGTAAACACAAATGCTAACGCGGCGAAAATCACTGTAAGAAACAGCAAAAGCCTCTGGGCCCGAACCATCATTCTGACGGGTATTTACTGCATCATGGCAATGTATTACTTAGGCGCGAGTTTGTCGCTAAATGGCGTAAACCGAATGGCAGAACCTCTGCAATTGGCGGCCGTTATCTTACCTTTCCTGCTTGCTACCATTGGCCTTGGCTCTCTGATAGGCATCGCCATCAAGCGGGCGGAGATCATCACGCTGATCGTACTGTTAAGCTCGATGCCTTTGCTGTTCATCGCTGGGTTTGTTTGGCCAAGCAGTGCCTTGCCAACATGGTTGAGTGTTATCGCGCAATTTGCACCGTCTACCGTGGTGATACAAGCAACCTTGCAGCTCAATCAAATGGGGGCAGATTTCCAGAGCCAACTTGGCCACCTTACCCAGCTTTGGCTTCAAGCGGCAGCTTATTTGGGCTTAGCGTTTTACCTCAAAAGAAAAGCGACGCGCGCGGCATAATCACATCCGCTACGCCACAAAAACCAGAAACTGTCATCTAAAAAGCCAGAAAGCCGCCACTCAGGGTTTTCTGGCTTTTTTATGCACAGTCACCTTTCACGCATTTTTCAATGCAGTTCAAACTATTGTGTAACCCTCTGATTGTTTTCTAAATACGTCATTATGCTCTTTAGATTTGCGATGCGGGTTACACCCTCGATTCGAAAGTCTTGAAGCTGCTTATTAACAACGTACACATTGTTAGCCATCCCACATAATCTGGGCTTTTTAGCGGTATTTTATGTCCGCAAATAATCCGTAAAACATACCGCCTTCTCACTATGAGAATTTGTTAAAAAACCGCCTTAAATCCGCCTCAGCAAATCTAAAACAATCCCAATCTGAATGCTTTTTTTGCGTTCTTGCATTCCACACAATGGGCACACTTCGGTCACTCAACTTTTGAACCCACTTGTACCGAAACAGGAGCGTAAAACATGAAAAAGCTAGCGTTAGCCGCGGCATTGATCAGCGTGTCTGGTGCCAGTGCAGCAGCACAAAGCGTGGATGAGATGTCTCAACTGACCATCATCCCAAATCACAATGCGACCTTGATTCGAAACTTTAACCCCTACTTACCGGGTCGCCTTCATACCGCGCGTGATTTCATTTATGAACAGTTGGTCATTTTCAACGAGCTAAAAGCCAACCGCCCTGAGTTTCGTTTGGCGACCGACTACTATTTCAGCGACGATCTAAAACGCATTACCTTTGACATTCGCGATGGCGTGAAATGGTCTGATGGTGTGCCGTTCAGCGCAGAAGATGTTGCCTTCACCTTCAACATGGTGAAAGACACGCCAGCGTTAGACGATCGCGGCGTAAACAAGATGGTGAACAAGGTTGAAGTTGAAGGAAGCAATAAAGTGACCTTCCACCTTAACGAAATCAACACGAACGCCGCTTACGAGATTTCATTGATCCCTATCGTGGCGAAGCACGTGTGGAAAGAAGTGAAAGACCCAACCAGCTTCGTGAACACTAACCCTATTGGTACTGGCCCGTTCACCGAAATTCCAACGTTCACGCCGACGTTGTTCTTGCAGTGTCGTAATCCAAATTACTGGGATAACGCAAACCTAGACGTAGATTGCCTGCGCGTGCCTCAGTTCAACCACAATGACCAAGTGCTTGCCGCGCTCATTGACTCTCAAGTCGATTGGGGCGGTTCGTTTGTACCAGACATTGATGCGACTTACGTAAAAGCCTCTCAGCACCACGGTTACTGGTATACCGCCGCGGGCACACAATCGTTCGTGTTTAACTTCAACAATGGCGATCCGGTAAAACAAGAAGCACTGAACAATGTCGATTTCCGTCGTGCGTTCTCCATGGCACTGGATCGTCAATCTGTGATTGATATTGCCAACTATGGCAACGGCACAGTGAACGACTTCGCATCCGGTTTGGGGTATGCCTTTGAAGCATGGTCAAACGAAGAAACGCACAACAAATACCGCCCTTACATGTCTTTCAACACGGACGGCGCGAAAGCACTTCTGAAAAAAGCAGGCTTTGTGGATCGCGATGGAGACGGCTTTGTTGAAACCCCATCCGGCAAGCAATTGACGTTAGATATTCAATCACCAGGCGGTTGGACAGACTTCAACAACGTGGTGACGCTTTCTACCGAACAGTTGGCGGATGTGGGCATTCGTGTACGTGCAAGAACGCCAGATTTTGCCGTGTATAACCAATCCATGCTGAATGCTAGCTATGACATCGCGTTCACCAACTACTTCCACGGTCCAACTCCGCACAAGTACTGGAGCAGCGGTTATCACTCTAAATTACAAAAAGGCGAAAGCATGCCGCGCTTTGCCATGCACTTTTGGAACGATAAGAAGCTCGATACCTTACTGGACGATTTCTACAAAACAGACAAACGCGACAAGCAAATCGACATCGCCCATGAAATCCAAAACATGATTGCTGAAAACCAAGTCACTGTGCCTGTCATCTCTGGCTCTAACTTCTACCAGTACAACACCCAACGTTTCACGGGTTGGTGGAATGCGGACAACCCGAAAGGCCGCCCAATGCCATGGGAAGGCACACCAGAGCGTGTTCTTCACGTGTTGGATTTGAAACCCGTTATCTAAGTTAACAATGTAAGACAAAGCCAGAGCAAGACGACTTGCTCTGGCTTTTTTGTTGAAGCTTTTCCGTGTTGCAGGGTATGTCGACCCTGACCAATAAAAGGTATTAACATTAATACGTTAGTATCAGCGCATTTGGCTTATGTTATAGATTGCAGCGTAGAAGGGTCAAAATGAGCAAATTACACACATTTAGTGGATCGTGTCACTGCAATGCAGTGCGATTTGAAATTGATACGGACTTACATGAATTAACCACGTGTGACTGTTCAATATGCAGTAGAAAAAATGCGCTAATGGTCAAAGTGCATGAGAGCGCGATGCGTATTCTCTCAGGCACTGAACAGCTAACCACATACCAATTTCATACACATACCGCTGAACACTATTTCTGCAACATCTGCGGTATCTATCCCTTTCATCGTAAGCGCGTCACACCGGATTATTATGGCGTGAATGTTTATTGTCTTGAGGGCTTCGACCCTGCAGACATGCCGGTGCGTGCAACCGTTGGTAAAGGCATGAGCTAAGGTATTTTTGATGCCTAGACGTGGCATTAATCCGCGCAAGTTGGCGTCATCCGCTATCGCTTAATCCTCGATTCTTCCGATTCCGTTATACACTCTCTTCTGTACAACAACTCTGTTGTTATCGGGCCTCTACAACAATATGTTCATCGTCAGATGTGATCAGAAGTGCTTTGTTCTGCTCAATCATCTGTGCGGCATATGACGGTGTCACCGCCTGAATTTCTCCGCTCGCCTTAAAGGTAGGTGCTTCCCACGCTTGGTCGCGATATTTCCCTGTCTGCGTATATTGAATCAATACTTTCATCGTTTTGTACTCGGTGCATTTAACGTGCTACTAACACTAATCGGTTTGTTTGATTCCCGCACCCGCTAAAAATGAAACATAAGTTTAACGAAATGAACTGTTTGCTGATCAGATGCACAATCAACCTCCTCTCCAATTGAAAGAAAACGCCACTCAATTCACCACAGCACGCCTCATCGAGAATCAATAATGAGACACATGAATTCTTTTCTATACTCAGAAGTACCCCAGTGATTAGACGAGGCGTTACTAATGAAAGGCTTGCATTGCACCATCATGTTGCTTTGGTTGTTTTCAACAACCGCAACCGCCGAAGTTGGCGTGACAGAAAATACCATCACATTTGGTATGAGCAATGCCCTTTCGGGGCCAGCATCAGGGCTAGGTAGCGGCGTCAAAGCAGGAACACTCGCCTACTTTGAAAAAATTAACCAGCAAGGCGGCATTCACGGTCGCCAGATCAACGTCATCTCACTCGATGATGGGTATGAACCCGATCGCGCGGCAAAAAACGCCAAAAGGCTAATCTACACAGACAAGGTTTTTGCATTGGTAAGCTTTGTGGGAACGCCAACATCAAAAGCCGTTGTTCCCGAAGTGAATCGCGCGAAAATCCCGTATATCGGCCCGTTTACGGGCGCAGAATTTTTGCGTAATCCTGCCAACAAAAACATTTTCAATATTCGCGCCAGCTATTTCAGCGAAACGAAGAAGCTCGTCGATCATTTCATCAACGACCTTGGCTACAAGAAGATCGCTGTATTCATTCAAGATGATGGTTACGGCGCGGCAGGTAAAGCGGGTGTGCAGAGAGCCCTCAGAATGCGCGGCCTTAAAATCCATGCCGAAGGCAGATACAAACGCAACACGCTCGATGTAGAACAAGGCTTAAACAGCATCATGACCAAGAAACCTGATGCCGTCATTATGGTTGGCGCATACAAAGCCTGTGGCGCATTTATCAAGATGTCTCATGACAAAGGGTTCTATCCAAAATTCGCCAACATTTCCTTTGTTGGAACCAAAAAGCTGATCGCTGAATTGGGCGATGCTGGCGATGGAAGCTACATCTCTCAAGTCATGCCAAACCCCGATGAAAGTACCCTCAAAATCATCAAAGACTTTAAAGCGGACATGCAAAGCTATGGCGTGGACAACCCTTACTATACGCAATTAGAAGGCTACTTAAACGCCATGGTCATCGTTGATGCACTTGAGCAGTCAGGCCAATACTTAACGAGAGACCGCTTTATCGGTGCGATGGAAGGCATGAAAAACAAAGATTTTGGCGGGTTGAAAGTCAACTTTAGCAAATCTGATCGACAAGGCTTGGACAACGTTTATCTCACGCAAATTCAAGACGGAAAAGCCCTGCCTATCCAAACAATGAAGTGAATGTATGACTATGTGGTTCAAAATTTTTTCGGGGCTGTCACTGCGTTATCGTATTTTATTGCCGCTGATTGGCAGTATTACGGTATTTCTGATCGTCGCCGCCCTGTTCTTCCATCAGATGACATCAAATGAGCTTTCTAAAATCCAAAAAGGAAAGGTGGAAGCCCTCGCAAGCTTTCTCAAACAATCGAGTAAATCCTACATTCTGAATTATGACTTATCAGCGTTGGAAGACTTCGTCAGCGTGGGGATGCAAGATGAAGACATTGACCACATAGAATTCGTTGACGCAAATGGCTTGCCCTACACAGAAACAAAACCCAAAACAGTGGAGCACGAGGTTAAAACCTATACAGGTGACATCCTGTCGCAAAACGGTTCAGTCTTGGGCGTGTTAAACATCACCTATAACGAGAAGAATTCAACCGCTGCTTTACAACAGAATTTGCAGGTCATCTTGGTCTGCTTTTTCACCATTATTGCCCTACTTTGCATCATCATTTACATTGTTGCGCTCCGCCTTTCCAAGCCACTCATCGCGATAACACAAGACCTCGCCTGCGTCTCGGATGATGCCCTGGACAACTCACGCCTTGTGCTCAAAGGCGCAGAAAGTCTGGCGGATGGCGTAGAAAAACAACGCGCCGCACTGGATTCCAATGTGTCAGCCATTTCTGAAATCACCGAAATGGTGAAGCAAACCAATCAAAATGTGTTGGGGTGCTTAGACGTATCAAAAGGCACACTTGCGCTAAGCAATGAAGGCAGCAAAAACATGGATAAATTGGCACATTCGGTTGTGCTCATTGAAAACTCCAACAAGCACCTTCAAGAAATCAACGACATCATCCAGAAGATCTCGGATTACACCAAAGTCATCCACGACATCGTTTTCCAAACCAAACTTCTGTCTCTCAATGCTTCTATTGAAGCGGAACGCGCCGGTGAACACGGGCGCGGCTTTGCGGTTGTCGCTCAAGAAGTCGGACAACTCGCACTCACATCAGGCCAAGCCTCGCAAGACATCGACAAGCTGCTCAAAGATTCCATGGTCACGGTTGGGGAAATCGTAAAAGAAACCGAGCTTCGCGTGAAAGAAAGCAAGGCGCTGTCGGAACAAACACAAGTCAGCTTTTCTGGGATATCCGATCAAATACAGGGGCTTTCCCGTGAAATAGATTCGTTCAGTGAAGCCTTTAATCAACAAATGAAAGGCATCGTTCAGGTCAACTCCGCCATGGAGTCTATGGCCGGGATAGTGAACAGCAATCATCACATTGCCAATGAAACCTCACAAGTCTCGATGAGTTACAAAGAACAGAGCCTAAAGCTCAAACAAGTGACGGATACAATGAAAGGACTGATTAAGGGCAAGAAAGCGGCGGGTTAAGCACGAACAGTTGTTTACAAGCAGCGAGCTCTGCCCACATATGTTGTTGTCAATGTTATATGTTTCGTGTTTTTATCATAGATGCCTTCATACATACTTTTCTAAGTAAGTCATTGAAAGGTTGGTCCTCAGCAGATACCGCGATACCGCCTCACTCAATATTTACATATCCACCTTCTTCGAAGTGACAATATAAATACGCTAACCCGCACGACTGCCATTCGGCATTGGCGTTTCCGGCATCGCTAAAAAGGCACTAATTTGCCTGCATAGCCAATATCAAACAACATACCTTGAGAGATTTCTCCTGCCATCTTCTGCTCAGGCAGGTTGACAACGAACAGCGCCTGTTTACCTTCAATTTCATAGGGATTTTCACGTTCTTGCTTAATACCGGAAAAAATAGATCGCCCATGCTCACCAAAATCAACGGTAATTTTCATTAATGTGTTTGATTTCTTAACATCTGAGACCGCCGTAATGACACCAACGCGAACATCCAATTTTTCAACATCACTGAATGCGATAAGATTTTTAATTGGTGCATATTTCATTTTAATTCTCTTTGTTTATTTTTTGAACTGGTACTCCTGCCATAAACAACAAATTCTTTTTGCGAATCTAGCCCCGAAGAGGGCGAAGTTTAATAGCTTGTTATGATTTGCCGAGATTAATTTCGCTACCGCATTTTTTACACAAGATACCTTTGAAAGGAAAACCGTCATTTAGGTACTTAGTATCACCACATTTCGAACACTGTTTGTTAGAGAAATAATATTTAGAATCAGTGAAATATAAGAAATAAATCAAAATTATTCCTGGCACAACAAAAGCTAGCAGACCTGAAATACAGGCCATTAGTCGAGCAAATCTTCCACCTCTCATAACGCCAGCTCCGATACCATATAAAACAAGCCAAAGAAGGTTAAAACTAAACCCTCCTCCAATCTTATTTCCCAAACTATCAAGCTTGACCGTTTCAGTTATAAATCCATAATATAAACTATATAAAACATCGACTAGTGATAGAAAAACAAATAGATAACCAATAATCACAACATACTTAGGTCGGATAGTTGTACTAATTGTTTTATCGTGTTCGCATATACCTTCTGACGATGATTCTTCAGTGTTATCCATTACCACCCCATGTGCATAACGTCGTTTTCAGGGGAAAATAACGCTTAGAAAACGCGATTAAACCGCCTTAAACTCTAAAATTTGATTAAAAAATGCGCCCGCGTTATTTGTCCACCTTGAAAACCCTTGTTAGGCGACAACTCTGCGCCGATTTAGGAAACCGATGGCTCCACAAGTAATACCAATAAATGCTCCAACTACTCCATACCACAATCCGGCTTGACCAAAGCTGACATTACCTTGCCACAAACCAAGCGTAATACCTGAATAGGAACTTACTAAGCCAATAGCTGCTCCCAAATAGCCATAAATAGCAGTATTGGAGCGATTTTGGCTTTGCTCAGATTGAACACCTAGCTGTTCTGGCTTGATTTCCAAAGCCGAAGAAAGAGCTAACTTAGTTTCCAGTGAAGCAGTACCGGTATTTTCAACTCTTTGTACTGTTCTTAAACTTAGACCTGATGCGTTGGCGAGTTTCTCTTGAGACCAATATTTGTTAAGTCTGAGTGACTTTAGTACTTCTGAGTTAATCATATCTTCCATGCTTAGCTCCAAATGAAAAAGAGCTTCAATAATCCAATTTACAAACAGAAATCTCTACGGCATTAATACGACAATCAGCCGCCAACAGCTAAAATTTGGCGCCTAACGTCAGCATAGCGGGCGTTTACTAGCACAAATTGATTGAACGTTTTTGAAAAATGCGCCACAAGTAAACGTCCATTAATGCTATTGTTAAGTGATAATTTTTCGACCACGCTCGAGCACCCAGCAACGCTCATTTCTTGTGTAACCAAGCTGCTCGTAATATTCATTGGCTGTTGGTGCGGCGATTAGGAACAGTTTGCAAGTAGACTGTATTTGCGCTTGCGTTTGAATCTGTAACTGCTTCCCAATACCTAACCTTTGATATTTTTCATCAACCGCTAGATCTGATAGATAGCAACAATAATAGAAATCTGTAACTGAACGGGCAACACCTACCAGCTTACTACTATCCCAAGCAGTGACGATGAGATTGCTATTATCCAGCATCCCTCTAATACAGTTGGTATTTTCTACTGGGCGACGTTCTCCAAGAGTCGTTCGCTTAAGCAGGTCAATAAATAGTTCATCAGAAATTTGCTGATTAACCTTATATTCAATCTTCAGTGTGACCTCCTTGTCACATAACGCTGCCATCTAGCGAATCCCCTCAAAATTCCTCTTCTAAACAATGAGAAAGACGCGCACCGTACCCTTTGATCTAATGAATTTCGCCAAAAACCACATTCCACCAAGAGGAATTACCGATGCGCGATATTCAAATTCTACAAGATACTTTAACTAATCAGTGTCCCACTATTCATAAAAAACGGCTTTATTCTCTGCTACTTGCGACTCAATCCTCACTC
>NZ_FOWR01000070.1 GCF_900115495.1 Enterovibrio norvegicus DSM 15893
AATCATGGGGTTCCACTTAGATGACAACATGAAAGCATCGACGGTTAAACGCGCATTCACCCATGCTCTGAAACAGCGCAGGGCTGATAGCTTGTTAGTTCATCACTCTGACCGAGGGGTGCAGTATTGCTCAGACGAATATCAACGTATTCATAAGCAACATGACGTGATGTGCTCAATGACGGATGGGTATGATTGTTACCAGAATGCGTTGGCTGAACGAGTGAATGGCATATTGAAGAACGAGTACTTACTTATCAAACCACGTGATTTAGAGGAGGCGAGAAAGATGGTGGCAGAGTCCGTAGATATCTACAATCAAAGACGGCCACACACTGCGTTAAAATACAAAACGCCAGATGAAGTCCATCAGGCGTTTTATGCTTAGAAAGTGTCAACCCATATCAGGACGGGTCATTTAAAGGTCGAGTGAATCCATTGAAGTGACAACCTGCTTCAGAAACAAAAAAAGCACCCGAAGGTGCTTTTTTATTGCCTGTCGCGATTAAATCATGAAGATGAAAATCACAGACAGTGCAGTAACCAAGAATGCGATGGCATAACATGCCACTTTGCCTGCGGTTCCAGTGTGGAACTTAAGGTCGTGCATGCCGTGGTGTAGACGGTGCATTGCATGCCACATAGGCAGAGACAGTGTACCAATCGTAAACAGTGCACCGATGAAGCTAGTAACAAAGCCTGATACACGCTCGTAGCTCAATGCTTCTGCATCAAGCATGCCTAGCGGTGCCATGATACCCAGAACCAAAATGGTCACAGGGGTAATCATTGCAAACCAAGAACCGCCAGCGCCGAATAGGCCCCACCATACTGGTTCGTCAGAACGTTTTGGATTCAAATCGACCACGTTTTATCTCCTCACTTGTATGGTGTTAAACCACAAACAGAATAACGGCAGAAATCACCGCAACTGCTGCCCATTGAGCCAGCACAATGATTTTCTTATCAAGCTTCTTGCCACCGATACGGATTGGCATCACTTGCGGCATCATGCTGAAGAAGGTTTGCGCATGGTACAGGCTGCCAAGCAGTGCCACGATGTTAATCGCGATCACTACAGGGTTGGCCATGAAGCTCAACCAGTTCTGCCATGCAGCTTCTCCCATCACCAAACTGCCTAGACCGACGGTCAGGAAGGCGGTGAAGAAAATCAGTGGCAGTATGGTAGCTTCACGCACCATGTACATGCGGTAGAAAGGATGGTCTTTCCACCAGGTACGTTTCATTTCGCGAACGTAAGGTTTACGGTTAGACATCCTTATGCCTCCTGCGGTTTAAGCATCGCAATCACGAAGTCTTGAGACGACGCAATCTTACCTTGGTTAACTGCCGCTGCTGGATCAACGCTCTTTGGACATACTTCAGAACAGTAACCAACGAAGGTACAGCCCCATGCGCCGTTCTCACCATTGATCAGCTTCATACGCTCTTGAGCACCGTTGTCACGGCTATCAAGGTTGTAGCGGTGAGCCAGTGTTAGAGCCGCAGGACCGATGAACTCAGGGTTCAAACCAAACTGAGGACATGCTGCATAGCAAAGACCACAGTTGATACAACCAGCGAATTGCTTGTAGCGAGCAAGTTGTTCAGGTGTTTGGTTGTTTGGACCGTCCTCAGGCGTACGATCGTTACCCAATATGTAAGGTTTGATGGCTTCTAGGCGCTCGATGAACGGCGTCATATCAACGATCAAATCTTTCTCGATAGCGAAATTCGCCAGTGGCTCAATGGTCACGCCGTCTGGGTAATCACGTAAGAATGCCTTACATGCCAGTTTTGGCACATTGTTGACCATCAGGCCACAAGAGCCACAGATCGCCATACGGCAAGACCAGCGGTAAGACAGATCTTTGTCTAGGTTGTCTTTGATGTAACCCAGTGCGTCTAGCACAGACATGGTTTCATCAAACGGCACGTCGAAAGTTTGCAGGCGCGGCTCTGCGTCTTTCGCTGGGTCGTAGCGAAGAATGCTTACTTTTTGAATGCGATTTGCTGACATTATGCCTGCTCCTTCTCAGCTTGCTCTGCTTGCTCTGCTTTCTCGGCCTTTTTCGCTGCTGCTTCTGCTTCTTCCGCAGCAGCACCGTATAGACGAGCTTTAGGCTGAGATTTCGTGATTTTAACGTCACCGTACTTAATGGTTGGTGCAGCATCTTTGTTGTAGAACGCCAAAGAGTGCTTCAGGAAGTTCTCGTCATCACGCTCAGTACACCCTTCGTCTAGACGTTGGTGTGCACCGCGAGACTCGCGACGTAGTAAGGCTGAGTGCGCCATTGCTTCAGCAACTTCAAGGCCGTAGCCCACTTCAATCGCATACAGAAGGTCGGTATTGAACACTTTCCCTTTGTCTTTGATGCTGATGCGCTTGTAGCGATCTTTTAGTTCAGTCAACTTATCGATGGTTTCTTGGATCAAATCTTCACGACGGTAGATACCACAACCCGCTTCCATGGAGTGACCCATTTCAGTGCGGATATCGGCCCAGTTTTCGTCGCCTTCTTGATTCATCAGCGCATCGATACGCGCTTCAACCGCTTTTATTTGACGTGTGATCTCTTCGTCGTTCCAGCCAGCGAATTCACGAGCACGTTCAACAGCACCTTCGCCCGCAACGCGGCCAAATACCACCAACTCAGCCAGTGAGTTAGAACCAAGACGGTTTGCACCGTGAAGGCCAACAGATGAACATTCACCCACAGCGAACAAACCTTTGATAGCGGTTTCGTTCTTACCGTTAGTTTCAATACCACCCATGGTGTAGTGCGCGGTTGGACGAATTGGAATCGGCTCTTTTGCAGGGTCAACGTTCACGTATGCTTTTGCCAGTTCACAGATAAACGGCAGACGCTCGTTGAGGTACTCTTCGCCTAGGTGACGAAGGTCTAGCATTACAACATCGCCCAACGCGTGTTTGATGGTGTTGCCTTTTTGTTGCTCGTGCCAGAACGCTTGTGAAACTTTGTCACGCGGACCCAGTTCCATGTATTTGTTCTTTTGTTGACCCACTGGTGTTTCAGGCCCCATACCGTAATCTTGCAGGTAACGGTAACCGTGTTTGTTCACGATAATACCGCCTTCACCACGACAACCTTCGGTCATCAGGATGCCAGTGCCAGGTAGGCCTGTTGGGTGATACTGAACGAATTCCATATCACGCAGAGCTGCACCATGACGGTATGCCATTGCCATGCCGTCACCCGTTACGATGCCGCCGTTGGTGTTGCAGTTGTAGACGCGGCCTGCGCCACCTGTTGCTAGAACAACAGATTTCGCCTTAATACAAACCAATTCACCTTCAGACATGTGAATGGCGATAAGGCCTTGCGCTTCACCATCAACAACCAAAAGGTCGACAACGAAGTATTCGTCTAGACGCTTGATTTGTTTGTATTTGATGGATGTTTGGAAAAGCGTGTGCAGCATGTGGAAGCCGGTTTTATCGGCCGCAAACCATGTGCGCTCAACTTTCATACCACCGAAACGACGAACGTTAACGTCACCGTTTTCTTTGCGGCTCCATGGGCAACCCCATTGTTCCAATTGGATCATCTCGCGAGTGGCGTTCTCAACGAAATACTCAACAACATCCTGTTCACAAAGCCAGTCACCACCGCCAACGGTATCGTTGAAGTGGTTATCGTGGCTATCCTCATCCTTGATGACGGCGGCAGAGCCACCCTCTGCGGCCACCGTGTGGGAACGCATTGGGTAAACCTTAGAAATCAGTGAAATTTCTAGATCTGGATTTGCTTCAGCAGCAGCAATGGCGGCACGCAAGCCTGCGCCACCGGCGCCAATGACAGCGATATCTGTGGTAATAGTTTTCACAGCTATCCTCCGGAGGAATGTTAAAAAATGAAATAATGCGTAACGCACTAAACTAAAAATCTGAATCCATCTTATTAGACCTACATGCCGTAAAATTTGATTTGAAAGGGTATTTGTTTCGACTTTCTTAGGGAGAGGCATGCATAACAATCGTTTTGTGATCTGAGTCGTTCCTGATGAAGAATTGGGCGTGTTAATTGTGGGTTACGGAGTGTTTTAGCATGTTTCTAACACGTAAACGGTGTCTTTCAAATTGTTGATTTAACTGTCTATTTTGAAAGGTTTTTTCGTTGAAAATGAGAATGATTCTTGACTGTAAAATTGAAAATTAGACCCTCTCTATTCACCTAAGCCGATGAAAGAGAGAAAAGTGGGAGCAAGGCTTGTCGCATGAGTGGTGTTTTTCTGCACCCTAAGCGCTGCTTTTCAGGGTTTTTATCTTTACGGCTGAGCGCTACAATGCCGCCCATTCTGTTCATCACGAGTTTATGACATGACCCAGCATTGGCGTCCTACAGCAGACATTGCATCGTTGAAAGCAAGAGCAACATTGATCAGTACCATCCGCCAGTTTTTTGCTGAGCGCAGTGTGCTGGAAGTGGATACGCCTGCCATGAGCCAAGCCACTGTCACGGATGTACACCTTCATACATTCAGTGCTGAGTTTGTGGGGCCGGGCTATGCAAAAGGGATCCCGTTGTACATGATGACGAGCCCTGAATTTCACATGAAGCGACTGCTTGCTGCAGGAAGTGGCGCGATTTACCAGATAAACAAAGCGTTTCGCAATGAAGAAGCGGGGCGTTACCACAACCCTGAGTTCACCATGTTGGAATGGTATCGACCTGGGTTTGATCATCACGCTTTGATGGATGAGATGGATGCACTGTTACGCACCATTCTCGGCGGCGATGCGGCTGAGCGCATGACATATCAAGACGCGTTTCTCAACGTACTGGGGGTGTGTCCGCTAGAAGGTTCGATGGATGAACTGAAAGTGGTGGCGGCTTCTTTGGGGCTCTCTGATATCGCGGAAGGCGAAGAAGACAGAGACACCCTGCTTCAACTGCTGTTCAGCATGGGCGTTGAGTGCAAAATAGGGCAGACCGTTCCAGCGTTTGTTTATCACTTTCCAGCATCACAAGCCGCATTGGCGAGAGTATGCCATGATGATACGCGTGTGGCGGCGCGCTTTGAGGTTTACTACCAAGGCATTGAGCTGGCAAACGGCTTCTATGAGCTTGATAATGCTGATGAGCAACTTGCACGTTTCGAAGACGATAACTGCAAGCGTGAAAAAATGGGACTGAAAACTCAGCCTATCGATCATCATTTGATTGATGCAATTCGTGCGGGCTTGCCTGATTGTGCCGGTGTTGCGCTCGGTGTTGATCGCCTGATCATGCTCGCACTCGGTAAATCGCACATTGATGATGTGATCGCATTTCCAGTGGGACGAGCTTAAGCGAGTTCAACGCTGACCAAACGAAAAACGCCGCAGATAGCGGCGTTTTCAACGCAAAGTGCTGATTTTTCGTGATTTCAGCTCGACACAATCAACCCTGTTCCCGCAACAGCAAGCGCCGCGCCAATCCAAGCGCTTGGTGCTGGGCGTATTTTAGTAAAGAGCCAAATCAGTGGCAGCACCATCACCGGCGTGGTGGATGATAGCAAGGCGACTGTGCCCACTTCTCCCCACTTGAGCGCATACATGATGAGTGTCATGCCGACTGCCATCGCAAGAAAGCCGTTCACAACGACCATGCCGAAAATACGCCAGTTCATTGGATTGACGGGCTGAGCGACGCGCACCTGCAACATTACCAGAGTGCCATGTGCCAAGAACGCAGCAATCATTCGAATGGCGGAGGCTGCAATCGGGTCGACATGCTCCGTTAGTACGGGCTTGGCAATCACGCCCCCCAGTGATTGGCAAAGCGCCGCGGTCAAACCAAGTGCGATGGCAATGCCCAAACTGCCCTTGGTCTCTTCCCACTGATGTGTCGCTCCGCTTTGGCGGAAAAACACTGCCACGAGGACACCAGAGAATACCAAGATTGCGCCCAGTAATCGCAGACCTTGCAGCGTTTCACTGAATAGCCAGATGCCCAGCAGTGCAGAAAATACGGCGTGGCAGGAGTACAGTAATCCAGAGCGGCGCGGGCCAATACGGTTCATACAACCGAACAGCGCGGTATCCCCAATGAAGATACCGATCAAGCCAGAGATCGCCATTGGCCACCAGATATCTGAGGAAATGGTCGCCCATCCTCCGGTTATCAGTGCAAGGACACTCAACATGATGGACACACACGCCATTCGCCAACGGCTATAGGCAAAGCTCCCTAAGTGGCGAGCCGGTGTGACAGAGATTAGGCTGGATATCCCCCACAAAAATGCGGCAGCCAGCGCGAGCCATTCATAACCCACGTTCAATACCTCAAGGCAGGCCGTTAAGCACTGCTCATAATTCGGAAAAGAGCGCGAGTGTATATGGAGATGAGAAGCGGGGAAAGGCCTGAAGGACTTTCCCCTTTAAACCGTCAGGAGAGGATCAAGTGATGATAAGCATTGCAGCGTAGACCATGGCTAAGCCAACGACGCCCACGATAATCCCCACCTTCGCCATGTCGCGGCTTTCAATAAGGCCTGTCGAATAGGCAAGGCTGTTTGGCGGGGTCGATACCGGCAAAATCATACCCAGAGACGCGGAGAAAGCGACAACAACCAACAGGCCTTGAATACCCCCCACCGCTGAGAGGCTTTCCATTGATGTTGCAACCGCCGCAGCAATGGGCATGAGTAAGTTTGCTGTTGCGGTGTTGGACATGAAGTTTGCCATCACCCAACAAATCAGTGACAAGGTGAGTACCACGGCAACGGGCGATAGGGTGTCGTAATCAACCGCATGAGCAAGTGCTTCGGCCAGCCCTGTTTTATCGAGCGCCAAGCCAATGGCAATACCACCGGCCACTAACCACAGCACATCCCAGTTAATGAGCTTCAACTCTTCTTTGCCCATGATGCCCGTCAGGGTAAAGACCGCGAGAGGCACAATCGACACCACGTAAGTATTCATGCCATGAAGGCTGGTGGTCATCCAAAGTAAGATGGTTACCGCAAAGGTCGCATACACAGTGTAAGCCCGCCAATTGCGTTGGAATTTACCGTCTAGTTTGAGTGTCATTTCCTCTTGTTGAGCGGGGAAGAGCTTTTGCAGTAACCACCACGCAAATGACAATTGAATAATGACAAAAGGTAAGCCCATCATCATCCAATCTAAGAAATTAATGGCGTTTTCTCCCGTCAAATATTGCAGAGCAATGGCATTGGGTGGTGTACCAATTGGCGTGGCGATACCCCCAGTGTTCGCCGCAATGGGGATACACAGAACGAGAGCTTTAACGCCGGTGTCGCCTTTAGGGACAGACGCCACAATCGGCGCAAGCAAAGCCAGCATCATGACGGTAGTGGCAGTGTTTGACATGAACATGGAGAACACGGCAGTGATCAGCATCAACCCCAACATGATGGCTTTTGGTTTGGTGCCAAAAGGTTTCAGTAGGACACGTGCGAGGTTGTTATCCAATTCGTATTTTGATGCCGCGATGGCAAGGGCAAAGCCACCCATAAACAGAATGATGATCGGCGATGAAAATGCACTGAATATGTCTGTGTATTTGATGAGTTCACCGATCTCATGGCCAGGTTGGGCTTCTCGAAACCAACGTAACCCTTTGTCAGAGATCATGATGAGTTCGAGGGCAATGATCAGAATGGATGTTGCAAATACGGGGACGGGTTCAAGTACCCAAAGCAAGGCGGCCAACAGGAAAATAGCCAGTAAGCGGTGCTGAATAATGGTCAGGTCGTCGATGGGGATCCAGTCGATGGGCATCATCAGCACGCCGAGGGGAATACCAAATGCGAGTAGAAACTTAATGCCATCGGCACGAGAAAGTCTTGGCATAGATTTGTCACCGTCCGTTAAGAATAAACTGCGTATCATCCAACGAATTTGAGATGTAATTCATTGTGTTGGAAGGCAAGTGTACGGTTTATAGCTTACGGTGCGTCGACAGGATTTCTCTGTTCTCGGATAATATTTACGTACAAAAAAAGGGCAATAATGCCCTTTTCGTCGCAGATTCAGAATTTGCTTTACGCGGTTTGTGTTTCGCTTTGATCTTCGTCTTGGGTCGGCTTGGTGGCGGCATCTTGGTGAGCATACGCTTCACCCATACGTGTCACTGCGCCTGGCGTGATGCTGTCATCGAATTGAATCGCGCCTTTCGGGAACAAGTTAATCACGGTTGACCCCAACTTGAAGCGACCCATTTCTTCACCTTTGTTGATGGTGACCGCTTGATCGCCTTCAGCTGGGTAATCCCAACGACGGATGCTTTGACCTGTTGGCGGCGTAATGGTGCCAGCCCACGTGGTTTCGATGCTGCCTACGATGGTTGCGCCAACCAGCACTTGAGCCAATGGTCCAAACGCCGTGTCAAAAATACACACCACACGTTCGTTGCGTGCAAACAGGTTTGGTACGTTTTCAGCGGTCAGTGGGTTCACAGAGAACAGGTCACCCGGCACATAGATCATTTGACGCAGCGTACCGTCACACGGCATGTGGACACGGTGATAGTCGCGCGGTGATAAGTACAGGGTTGCAAAATCGCCGTCAGCAAATTCTTCTGCTAACTGTGCGTCGCCACCAAGCAGTTCACACGCATCAAAGGTATGGCCTTTTGCTTGAATCAAACGGCCATGCTCAATCGGGCCTGCTTGGCTAACACATGCATCAGCAGGGTGGTTGATCACATTCGCGTCGTCGTTAAGTGGGCGTGCGCCCTCTTTTAACTCACGAACGAAAAAGTCATTAAACGTCGGGTAGCTCGCCGGATCCGGATTCTTCGCTTCACTCATCTCGACCTTGTATTGGCGAACAAACCACTTGATAACGGTGGTTGTCAGAAAGCCAGCTTTTGCGGCTGCCAATTTACCCATTAGGCGGGTGAGGAGGTGTTTAGGCATGCAATATTGCAGGCCAATCTTTAAATCGTTAGACACGGTGATTTTCCTAACTCGTAGATTGCCCTCGAAATTTCAAAGGCCAGAATTCAATTAGCGGCACAGTTTACAAAATTAACAGGCCGCTAACCAGAGGTGTGCGAAAAGGTGTCTATCAGTTCTCTTTGTCGCGGGAAAACTGACGGTTTGCCTTCATCTCAGACATGCTTTCGATGATTTTGTGATAGCTATCGAAGCGCGTTTTGCTGATTTTCCCTTCATTAACGGCTTCGCGAAGCACACAGCCGGGATCATCCCCGTGTTTGCAATCGCGGAACTTACAACCGCCAAGGTAATCGCGGAACTCTTTGAAGCCATAGGTGACATGCTCTGGCTCTAGGTGCCATAGACCAAATTCACGCACCCCAGGGCTATCGATCAAATCACCGCCGTCAGGGAAGTGATAGAGTCTTGCCGTGGTGGTGGTGTGTTGGCCAAGCCCTGAGTTTTCAGAGACTTCACACGTTTCAGCATTGACTTCAGGCAGTAAAGCATTGACCAAGCTCGATTTTCCGACGCCTGATTGGCCGACGAAAATGCTGGTACCTTCTGAGAGAAGCTGTTTCAGTTCGACCATACCTTCGCCAGTTTTTTGGCTGACCATCATGACGTTGTAGCCAATCTGCGCGTAAAGGGCGAGGGTATTTTTGACAGTTTCAAGGCCATTCGCGTCAAGGAGGTCTATCTTATTAATGACGACAAGTGGCTTGAAATCGACCTGCTCAGTTGCGATCAGGTAACGGTCTATAATGTTGGTTGATAATTCGGGTAATATCGCGGAAACGATCACGACTTGATCAATGTTAGCCGCGACTGGTTTTACACCGTCATAGTAATCAGGGCGTGTCAGCACTGAATGACGTTCGTGGACACCTTCCACAACGCCAGCAATGCCTTGCAGTGTTTCTACACCAGGACGCCAGACAACGGTATCACCAGTCACCAAGCTTTCAATTGAACGGCGAAGATTGCAACGGTGAATAACACCAGTTTGAAGATCTTCAATGTCGGCATGTTGTCCAAAACGGGTAATAACGACCCCTTCACGTGCGGACTCGAGCAGAGATTCATCCCATTGGACGCCCTCTTGCTGTTGATCGACGCGTTTCTTTTGGTTTGTCCGTACTCGGCGAATTTGGCCTTTTGTGAGCTTTTTCTTTTTTGCCACGAGAATGTCGCTAGTTTAGTTGGCTTTCATGTCAGGCTAAGTATGATACATGGTTTACTTGTAAAATAGGCAAATTGGATGTCTTTCAGCGATAAGAATTTAATCTGGATTGATCTCGAAATGACCGGACTTGACCCTCAAGTTCATAAAATCATTGAGATTGCGACCATCGTGACAGATGCTGAACTTAATGTGTTAGCTGAAGGGCCAGTGCTTGCTATTCATCAATCTGACGATGAATTGGCGAAAATGGATGATTGGTGTACCAATACACACACCGGCAGTGGGCTGGTGGACCGTGTTAAAGCAAGCACGGTGACGGAAGATCAAGCGATCAAACAAACCATCGCGTTTTTGCAGCAGTGGGTTCCGGCGGGTGTTTCCCCAATTTGCGGTAATAGCGTGGGCCAAGACCGCCGTTTCTTGTATCAGCACATGTCTGATTTGGAACGTTTCTTCCACTACAGAACTGTGGATGTCAGCACAATCAAAGAATTGGTGCGTCGTTGGCAACCAGACCTCCTCAATGGATTCCATAAACAAGGTACTCACCTTGCACTGGATGATATCCGTGAATCGATCGAAGAATTGAAATTCTACCGTTCAACGATCTTCACGATCTGATGCGAAAATAATCGATACGAAGAAAAATCTAATTTTTTAAGTTTAGAGGCTTGCATCGCCGATTTTTCTTCGTATAATTCGCAGCCCTGACGGAGACAAACGTCTCAAGTCAAAGCGACACTAGCTCAGCTGGTAGAGCGCAACCTTGCCAAGGTTGAGGTCACGAGTTCGAACCTCGTGTGTCGCTCCAATTTCTCTTTGAGAGAAAG
>NZ_FOWR01000079.1 GCF_900115495.1 Enterovibrio norvegicus DSM 15893
ACTCCTTGTTATATCGCCATCGAAGGCAAAACTCAGGGCAACATCACTGCTGGCGCGTTCACCGCTGACTCTGTCGGCAACATCTACGTGGAAGGCCACGAAGACCAAATGCTGGTTCAAGCCTTTGACCACATCGTGACCGTACCGACTGACCCACAAAGCGGTCAGCCTTCTGGTCAACGTGTTCACAAGCCATTCAAGTTCACCGTGGCACTGAACAAAGCTGTGCCACTGATGTACAACTCGCTAGCGTCTGGTGAGATGTTGCCGAAAATTGAACTTAAGTGGTACCGCACTTCTGTGGAAGGTAAGCAAGAGCATTTCTTCTCTACCATTCTGACCGACGGCACCATCATCGATATCGATTGCCAAATGCCTCATTGTCAGGACTCACAGAAGAAAGAGTTCACCCAACTGGTGACTGTGTCTGTCGCATACCGCAAGATTGATTGGGAACACACTGTCGCAGGTACGTCTGGTGCTGATGACTGGCGTGCGCCGATTGAAGCGTAAGGCTTCTTCGCAAGGGGCGTAAGCCCTTTGTAGACAACCCGCCTTCTGGGCGGGTTTTGTCGTCAAGCAATGACGCCTGACGATACTTTGTTCCTTGTTTGTAATGGACAGGACCCTTAAAGCAACAGGTCCTTGCTGGGATGGTTTATGGCTACGGAAAGCGGTCTCCAATTTACTCTTGCTGTTGAAGGCTTACCCAACGACACCTTTGCGGTGCTCGAATTCTCGGGAGAGTCTGCGCTCTCTACGCCTTTTCTGTATCAGGTTAAACTCGCCAGCCGCAATGAATCTGTCTCGCAAGACGAGGTCGTTGACCGCAATGTCACCCTCATGCTGTGGAACAATGGCGAACTAGAACAACGCTTTCATGGCATTGTGCGCCGCTTTACCCGCGGTGATATGGGATTCAGTCATACCCGTTATGCCCTTGAGATGGTCCCTGCACTGTCTCGTTTATCGCTTCGTCATAACAGCCGCATTTTCCAGCAACAATCTGCCCCTGAAATCATGAGTGTCCTTTTGCAAGAAATGGGCATTGATGACTATGCCTTTTCCATTTCTGGGCAACCCCAAGTCCGTGAGTATTGTGTCCAGTACCGTGAAACGGATTTGGATTTCCTTCAGCGCCTCGCGGCAGAAGAAGGCATTTTCTATTGCTTCTTGCACGACAAAGACAAGCACACGGTGTTGTTCTCGGACGATACCCAGACTTTAACCGCTTCCGGACAAGCCCTCCCTTATAACGCCAATGTGGGCGGTAAGAGTGATGAGGCCTTTGTGAAAGGCTGGCAGTTCTCGGCTCAAGCGCGCCCTTCGTCGGCGCAGCTTAAAGATTACAGTTTCAAAAAGCCGGCTTATGGCTTTTTGCACGACAAAGCCGGCACGGAAATGAGTTTCCAACGCGGCACTTATGAACACTACGATTACCCAGGCCGCTTCAAAAGCGATGCGGCGGGTAAGCCGTTTACCCAATACCGGTTAGAGCACTTGCGCAGTGATGCGTTAACGGCGACTGCCTCTAGCACCATCATGCAGGTAGATGCGGGCATGGTGTTTGACTTGGACGGTCACCCGGACGACACCACCAATCGGGATTGGATTGTGGTGACCCTGCACAGTGAAGGCACGCAGCCTCAAGCTCTGGAAGAGCATGGCGGCGAAGGCATGACGTCCTTCCACAATACGTTTTCAGTGATTCCAGGCCATCGCCCTTGGCGTCCCATTCCGGAAGCCAAACCTTGTGTGCATGGCCCACAAATCGCGATTGTAACGGGCCCTGCAGGCGAAGAAATCTTCTGTGATGAACACGGGCGCGTGAAAGTGCAGTTCCCGTGGGACAGATACGGCAACAGTGATGAAAGCTCAAGTTGTTGGGTACGTGTCTCCCAAGGCTGGGCGGGCGGTCAATACGGCATGATGGCGATACCACGCATCGGCCATGAAGTGATTGTCTCTTTCCTTGAAGGTGACCCAGACCAACCGATTATCACGGGCCGCACGTATCACGCGACCAATGTGCCGCCCTACCCGCTGCCAGCCAACAAAACCCGCACGGTCCTGAGAACCGAAACCCATCAGGGGGAAGGCTTCAACGAACTACGTTTTGAGGATGAAGCAGGGCAAGAAGAAATCTATGTTCATGCTCAAAAAGACATGAACTTGCTGGTCGAGAATGACCGCAAAGACAACATCAAACACGACTTGCATCTGGAGGTGGAGAACGAGCGGTTTTCACACATCAAGGTGGATGACCACCTGACAGTAGATGGGCAAAGCAAAGCCCATGTCGCTGGTGACATCAGCCTGACAACAGACAGCTCACTGCACATCAAACAAGGTAAGAAACACCTTCTAGAAGCAGGCTCAGAGATCCATCACAAGGCTGGCGACAAAGTCATCATTGAAGCGGGCACAGAAATCACCATTAAAACTGCCGCAGGCTTCGTCAAGCTCGATCCAGCCGGTGTGCATCTTTCCGGTGCTGTGGTGAATTTAAACTCTGGTGGCAGTGCGGGCAGCGGCAGTGGTTTTGGTGGACTCAAGCCTATGTTGCCAAACGAGCAACGCGCATTTAATAGACGGGTCATGATACTTCATGACAAATCCGAAGAGCCTGTTCCGTTTGTCGATTACCGCATCGAGCTTGCTGACGGAACAGCCTTTGAAGGTCAATCTGACAAAAACGGCATTGCCTACTTCGTTGAGTCTGGTGAAGAGCCACAACCTTTTAAAGTTTACTTGAGAGATGAAGGATGAATTGGAAACTAGCCAGCGAAGGGAACACCACACCTTCCAGTGATTCTGAGCCATTGGTCGTTCGAGCGCCTATGGGCAATCAATTCTGGCTTGAGAATACTGGAGGTAGTAGCTTAAACATTAAGTATTATGTCAATGGACAAGCATCTCCGCCACTCCCCCAAACCGCTGATAAACCGACATTATTAGATAATAACCTTGCGGGAACGGCGGGTAAGCTGGAAATCGAAGTCAACGGAGAGAAATCAACACTTATTGAAGATATCGATTCTTCGTTACTTACTTCGCCCGCAGACCTTCGTGGTGGGCTAATTGTTGGCCAACCACGGAATGTTATGCCAGAACCCAATCCCAAAGTCACCTTTTCTCCCGATGCTCCACCACTCGATTCAAGAATATTGTTACCTGATAATGCATTAGGAAACTCAGAGGTGGATGTCATTTCAATCATCCCTAGTTTGCCACACATGCAAGCAATCAACGAAGAAGGAGTCTACAGTGTCGACACTTTGACTGATGGACAAGTGTTTTGGGTTCTTGAGTCGTTTATGCAAAATTCAGTCGCCACGAGTGCAAACGAGTTTTCAGTTGCGATAGGGCAAACAGTTCGGCATGGTAGAGATCTTGGTGGTAATGCAGCCAGAAATTTTCTGAAAGAAGTCATCTTCCAAGGAAAGTTTGCCGTGAAGAATATTTCCTCTTGGGGTGGTAAGGCAGCAATTGTTTTTAAGGGAAATCATCGTTCACGCTCTTTCCTTACGGCCATCATGTATGGCGTTAAGAATGATAAGATGTCATATGTATCGAGTTATGCCGAAATTGCCAGTGATATTGTCAACGGAAACACTGGTTCTGCAGTCAGAGCCGCAGGAGCTGGAAGCATGCCCCTCAAATCAGGGAATTTTATTGGCTTTGCGATAGCAGCAACTTTTGATGTCCATGCTTTCATGAAAGATGATGACCCAGAAAAGAATTGGGGTGATCTCCTCGGCATGCTAGGAGTGACATTTGTGAAAGTTTGGGCGGCGGGCTTCGTTGGTTTGCTCGCAGCAGGTGCATTTGCAGCGGCCGTTGCAGGCGCGCCAGTTCTCGCCGTAGTAGCCATTGGTGCAGCAGTGGCAATTGTCGTTGGGGTTGGGCTAGATTTTTTGGATACCCAACTAGGGATAAAAGAAGGAGCCCGTAAGATAGGACGGGGCTTTATTGATATCATTGACAGTATACTTAGCTTTTCGTTTGATGACCTTGAGGGTATGACGGACAGATGGGAACAGGACTTTAAGTCTTCCTTGAGAGAAAACGATCCTACTGGATATTGCGCTTTATTCTGTAGCAACCCCCTAGATCAATTGGATGCATGGATGAGAGGCTTGGGTGGCAGAGGCCTTGGAGGAAGATATTAGTGGAAACTACGCTCAACACAGGGAAAAAAGCCGTCAATGTGGCAAGTTTTATTTCTATTTTCACTTCAATCCTGTGCCTTTTTCTTACAACAAGTCTATACGCAGTGAATGGTGACAAATTCCTATTTCAAAGCATTTCCTTGGTGCTGGTAATTTTTTTATTCTCTTATTCCCACCTTTCTGGTCGGAGCTACAAGGATAGCGATCCCATCAGATACTGGGCATCAACACTTTCAAAAACACTGTTATGCGTCTATTTATCGATGAGCCTTCTCCCCCTATTTTTCATCGAATTGCTTCCAGGAACATCCTACTTGGTTATGACTTCTACCTGCCTAATCTCTGGCGCAATTAGCTTCGTCTCTGGCAAACATTATTTCAGCACTGAAATTCTAAACCAGAACATGAAAAGAGCAGGCATGGTCACCACAGAATATGCCAACGGTTCTCAAACTGTGTCTGCTGGCGTATTTCATTCATTTAGGTCTCCAAACAACCTCCTTACTTCACTACTTCTGAAAGTTTTCAATTCCATCCTTATCTCGCTCTCAATAGTGGCTATATTATTCGGAGTGGGAGCGGGCTTTATACTAATCGCCTTAGCTGAGATGATAGTGCCAACCTCGACTGAAGTTTCAGCACATGCTGTCATCATGTTTCTCGCTCTCCTTCCCATGACCACTGCAGGAATGGTGTACGTATATCCAATGACTGCATTTTTAAGACAATGGCAATTGAACAATCCATCGGAAAACGAAAAATGATTTTCAGATAAGGTAGACTATTGTTTGTATTAATACTTGGTTGTGTCGCAATACCTACCTAAACCATTACGTCCATTCACAACTGTTAATCATTACCAGCCGATTCCTGAACATCTCAATAATATTTGGTGGGTGACTTTGGCGATAGTTCGCTATCGAAAATGAAGAAACATCGACCTTTGTACAGGAAGTGGATAAGATCGCGAGTTGAAAATGAGTACTTCTAAACATATCAAGGTCACCTAACGCAGCAGATATTCGTATTCGATTCTTCGGCAACAAATTGCTCTGTAGGCAAACTTTCACTCGATATTTGAGCAATTTTTTGCTTCACGTTTACCAAACTAGCCTAACATACTGTTTTAAGTGCCTATAATTTATGGCATACCAATTGCTTGATTCTCCTTCCTAACTTTTTTGTACACAAAGTGTAGGACTAACCAATCAATACCAAACTTTATGCTAGCGAAGTATTTATCGTCAATTTAAGGTCCTTTGCGCAAATGATTGAAAAAACAAATCAACACTGCACTGCTGCTCATAAGGTTTTTTCATGAAAGCGACCATTATGATTTGTATTGCAAGCCTGCTGCTAGCATCTCTCTTCGCACATGCAAAAACAGGGATGCTCGAGGGTATTTTCACCTCACTCCCTGACGCCGGCTTTGAGAAAAACATTTTGGTTCGCCCCTTAGTTGAGGGTAACGGCAAAGCGGAAATCGACGGGGAAGGCTATTTAGTGGGGAGCATGTCAGCGGATGACAAACTTCTTCTAGAAAGCTATTTCTTTTGGGAAGAAGGTTCACTGTCCAAAGCTCACTGTTTGAGTTTTCCAACACAGCGCACCACGTTGATTGCTGAAATTGCAGCCTCAAATGGTGACGATGCAACAGCAGTCACAACCAGCTATCGCACGGCCTCAGCCTACCTAGACAAAAGGAATGCGGAGACGCTCTTTCCGTTGCCAAAATATAAAACGCGACAAGTACTTTGCGTGTCAAATGAAGGGAAGCATTTCCCTCAAACGTCAGCATCGATTTTCTTTTATAACGCGCAAGTCGGTGTGATCCCGATGTTGAAGCAATAAACATCGAAAAGATAAGGACATGAATCATGGGTAATGCAGTTCGATTAGGTGATACGGGAACCGATCATGATGGCTTTCCGCCAACGCCAACAACCGCGGGATCGGGTACCGTAATCATTGATGGTATCCCACTTTGTCGTTTAGGCGATCCTCTTGCACCGCATGACAAACCTAAAAACCCGCCCCATGGAAGGAGCATTGCTGCAGGCTCGGCAACCGTGTTTGCAGACGGCAAACCTGTTGCAAGAACAGGCGACGCTGTAAGTTGTGGTGGTGTCGTTATTGGCGGTGGCACAGTCAACGTTGGATAGGCATTCTTCCATACCTAACGATATGCCGCGGTTTCCACCATTACTCTAAAGATCGCACATCTACACTGAGAAGTGGTTCAATGAAAAATCTGGCTTTAGCCCCTTCGTCTAAGGCCTTTTTTTACGTACGATCTCTCTGCTTCTTTGCCGTTTATATCTTATTCAGCCCACAAGTTACTTTCACTTTTCGGCCAATTCTTGCTCAGCGAGCAATTTTTCGCCCACCCCTAAGCAACTCCTTGCTCTTCGTGTCGCGATTAAAACCTAACCCATTGTTTTTATTAACCTCCATAGCTGGCACACCCCTTGCGTTATCCCTTTCGTTGTAATCACACTCATCGATTTTTATAGGGATAGAAGAATGCCAACTCCTTGTTATATCGCCATCGAAGGCAAAACTCAGGGCAACATCACTGCTGGCGCGTTCACCGCTGACTCTGTCGGCAACATCTACGTGGAAGGCCACGAAGACCAAATGCTGGTTCAAGCCTTTGACCACATCGTGACCGTACCGACTGACCCACAAAGCGGCCAGCCTTCTGGTCAACGTGTTCACAAGCCATTCAAGTTCACCGTGGCACTGAACAAAGCCGTGCCACTGATGTACAACTCGCTAGCGTCTGGTGAGATGCTGCCGAAAATCGAACTGAAATGGTACCGCACCTCGGTGGAAGGTAAGCAAGAACACTTCTTCTCTACCATTCTGACCGACGGCACCATCATCGATATCGATTGCCAAATGCCTCATTGTCAGGACGCACAGAAGAAAGAATTCACCCAACTGGTGACTGTGTCTGTCGCATACCGCAAGATTGATTGGGAACACACTGTCGCAGGTACGTCTGGTGCCGATGACTGGCGTGCGCCGATTGAAGCGTAAGGCTTCTTCGCAAGGGGCGTAAGCCCTTTGTAGACAACCCGCCTTCTGGGCGGGTTTTGTCGTCAAGCAATGACGCCTGACGATACTTTGTTCCTTGTTTGTAATGGACAGGACCCTTAAAGCAACAGGTCCTTGCTGGGATGGTTTATGGCTACGGAAAGCGGTCTCCAATTTACTCTTGCTGTTGAAGGCTTACCCAACGACACCTTTGCGGTGCTCGAATTCTCGGGAGAGTCTGCGCTCTCTACGCCTTTTCTGTATCAGGTTAAACTCGCCAGCCGCAATGAATCTGTCTCGCAAGACGAGGTCGTTGACCGCAATGTCACCCTCATGC
>NZ_FOWR01000082.1 GCF_900115495.1 Enterovibrio norvegicus DSM 15893
CAAAAAAATCCGCTTTAAGCTTGGTGTCTTCAAGCTGTTGCTCTAACTCTTTAATCCGCTGTTCGGGGGTTTGGGGCGTCGATGTATAAGGCATAGCATCACCTAGACGGGTTGGTGTGAGAGAACCTTTAGTCCAATTTAGATGACCATACTTGCGAAGCCAAGTTAATACAGTGGAACGACCTTGAATGCCGTAACGTAATTGGGCTTGTTTGTAGGTCATTTCGCCTTTTTCTACTTGGTCTACGACAGCCAATTTAAAGGCGAGGGAATAATCTCGTTGGGTGCGCTTGGTTGTTGATTTCATAACACTCTCCAATTTCGGGTTGGAAAAGTGTCAACCTTATTTAGGACGGGACACTAAGAGAAAAAAAGCCGCATTCGCGGCTTTTTTGTGCGTGTGAAACGGAATTTATGCTTCTTGATTCAGCTTTTTAGCTGCTTCTAGTAATGCAGGGAATTCATCCATCGATAAATGGGTAGAAAGCGCTTTTAAGTGCTCACCCAATTCGCTCTGCGAACTGGCACACACGTTGATGTGGCCAATCTTCCTACCAGGTCTTGGTGCTTTGTCATACCAATGAACGTGAGCCAAAGGCATGATGCTTGTTGGCACTGTCACTTCACCAATGATATTCACCATTGCTGTTGGACGAACGCGTTTTGCGCTACCTAACGGTAACCCGCACACGGCGCGGAGGTGGTTCTCAAATTGGCAAACATCAGCACCCTGTTGTGTCCAATGGCCGGAGTTGTGAACGCGTGGCGCGATTTCATTCACCATCAGCGTGCCATTCACGTCAAAGAACTCGATAGCCAGCACACCGATGTAGTCGAGCGCGGATGCGACCGCGTCAAACATCGATTCAGCTTGTGCTTGTAGGGCTGCGTTCTCATTGGCAGAAACGGAAACACTCAAAATACCGTCGGTGTGAATGTTTTCCGTGAGTGGATAGATAGCAAGGTTGCCATCTTGTCCGCGGGCACCAATTAAGGACACTTCGCGATCAAAGCGAACAAATTCTTCTGCGATAACACATTGGCGGTCTGCTTGATGAGACGCGGTCAGGAAGGCTTCGATGTCCTGCCACACGTCATCGGCTTGATCGGCGGATTTAAGTCGCCATTGGCCTTTTCCGTCGTACCCATCCAAAGCGCTTTTCAAGATCATCGGCAAGCCAATGCGCGCAATGGCGTTGTCAAAATCCGCCCGATTTTCAATGACCTGATAGCGGGCATTGTTAACGCCAGCTTTGTCCAGCAGGGCCTTTTCTTTGCGGCGATCCCCCCCCGTTAAAATGGCTTCTTCGCCAGGGTAGAATTTTCCGCTGTCTTGGCAAAGACGAAGTACGTCGGGGGCAATATGCTCAAATTCGGCGGTAATGACGTCAGCGTTTGCGATGCCATGTTCTAACCCACGGCCAAGCACTTCCAGTGTCACAGGGTGAACGACGTTGCCTGAGCGAACATCATACGCACTGATGGTGAGATTCAATGGTGCGCCCGCAAGCGCCATCATTCGCGCTAACTGACCAGCACCAAGTACCAATACATTCATGATTAGTCTACCGATGGGTCTGGGTGTGCCAATACTGTGTCGGTTTGGTTCTGACGGAAAGTGTCGATCTTAGTCAGTAGTTCGTCATCTCCCGTCGCAAGAATTTGTGCAGCAAGTAGGCCAGCATTTGCAGCGCCAGCATCGCCAATGGCAAGGGTGCCGACCGCAACGCCTTTTGGCATTTGTACGATAGACAGTAAGGAATCCATGCCTTTAAGGGCTTTCGACTGCACTGGAACACCCAATACAGGCAGGCTGGTGAAGGCCGCCGTCATACCTGGAAGGTGTGCTGCACCACCTGCGCCTGCGATGATGACTTTAATGCCTTGAGAAGCAGCGTTGCTGGCATATTCTGCAAGCAGTTGAGGGGTTCGGTGTGCGGAAACCACTTTTGTTTCGTACGCGATACCGAAATGCTCAAGCATGTCTGCTGCGTTTTTCATGGTTGGCCAATCCGATTTTGAACCCATGATGATGCCGACTTTCATAACTGCTCCTGTAACTGCCATGTACTCACTGTCGTCTTTATGACGTGAAATTGCGCGCCATTATATCGGTAAAAAATCACAAGGAAAACGTTTGCGTCGATGCTTTTCGCGCGAAACAGGGTGTTTTTACTTTCTTGCGAAAACTATCCGGTGTGTTTCTAAGTGTGACAAAATTGTTGAGTCAGCCATGCCTAATTCGTCATAGTATGCGAAAGCGTAAGAAGAAAATGCGGAGAAGAACATTGGGCAACGTGGAGCAATGTGTAAAAGCCCTGTCTCAAGGAGGCGTGATTGCCTATCCGACAGAAGGCGTGTTTGGTGTTGGATGTGACCCTGACAATGCGCAGGCCATTCAAGCTTTACTGAATGTGAAAGAGCGTGACCGTGCAAAAGGACTGATCTTAATTGCTGCCGATCTTGCCCAACTTGATGGGTACATCGACATGAGTCGATTGAGTGAAGAAACGCAAGCAGATGTGTTGGCCAGTTGGCCAGGTCCTGTGACGTGGGTGATGCCTGCAGGCAAGAAAATCACGGATTGGGTCTCGGGGCAGTTTGATACGGTTGCGGTACGCGTGTCTGACCACACTGATGTGCAAGCGCTGTGTACTGCGTTTGGTAAGCCAATAACATCAACCAGTGCAAATCTTAGCGGTGAAGAGCCGTGCCGTTCAGTCGAAGAGGTTGACGCACAACTTGGCGATCGCGTTGCGTGTATTTTAGAGGGAAAAACGGGTGGTCTTGAGAGGCCAACCGAGATCCGCGATGCACGTTCTGGTAAGGTGCTTCGACAAGGTTAAATTAATCGTTGGAATAAGAAGGAACTCCTGTGCAAGACCACACCCAGCCAGTCGATAAAGACGCCGTAAAACGCTTCCTACTTTCGTTGCAAGACCGTATTTGTGATGCGTTGTCACATGAAGATGGGGGGTCTACGTTTGAGGAGGATGCATGGGAGCGAGAAGCGGGTGGCGGTGGTCGCAGTCGCGTTTTGCGTGACGGTACTGTCTTTGAACAAGCCGGCGTGAATTTCTCGCACGTGTTTGGCGATAAGATGCCGGGCTCAGCAACGGCGCATCGACCTGAGCTTGCAGGGCGTAGCTTTGAAGCCATGGGGGTGTCTTTGGTGGTTCACCCGAACAACCCACACATTCCGACGTCTCATGCCAATGTGCGTTTCTTCATTGCTGAAAAAGAAGGCGAAGCCCCTGTTTGGTGGTTTGGCGGTGGGTTTGATCTCACTCCTTTCTATCCTGTCGAAGAAGATTGCTTTCATTGGCACAATACCGCAAAGGCGATTTGTCAGCCGTTTGGTGATGCCGTTTATGCCGAGCACAAAGCGTGGTGCGATCGCTATTTTTTCCTTCCGCATAGGAATGAAACCCGTGGCGTTGGAGGACTTTTCTTTGATGATCTCAATGCGTGGGGGTTTGATTCGTCTTTTAACTATATAAAGGCGGTCGGCGAAGGGTTTCTCGATGCTTACCTTCCTATCGTTCAAAAACGAAAGGACAAAGCGTTCTCAGAGCATGAGCGTCAGTTCCAGCTTTATCGCCGTGGCCGTTACGTCGAATTTAACCTGGTGTATGATCGTGGCACCTTGTTTGGCCTTCAAAGTGGTGGTCGAACAGAATCAATTTTAATGTCTATGCCCCCACTTGTTAGATGGGAGTATGGATTCGAGCCTGAAGCGGGCTCTCCTGAAGCAATACTCTATAAAGACTATTTAACGCCAAGGGATTGGTAAGGTTCAGTAGGTAAATGGATAAATACGTCGTTGTCGGGAATCCGATTTCACACAGCAAGTCCCCATTTATACATACCTTGTTTGCGCGTCAGACAGGGCAGTCGATGTCATATGAAACCTTGCAAGCGCCCATTGGTGGTTTCAATGAAGCCATGGATGTGTTTTTTGCCAACGGTGGTCGTGGCTGTAATGTCACCGTGCCATTTAAAGAAGATGCATATGCCATGGCAACCATGCTTACAGAGCGTGCTCGTTTAGCGGGCGCGGTTAATACGCTTAAAAAGCTGGATGATGGCGGCATTCTTGGTGATAACACGGATGGGGAAGGTCTTGTTCAGGATCTGCTCAACCATAATGTGCAGTTAGAGGGTGCCAACATTCTTCTGCTCGGCGCGGGTGGTGCAGCGCGCGGTGTTGTACTTCCTTTACTTAAACACAGTCCCAACATGCTAGTGATTGCCAACCGAACGGTGAGCAAAGCCGAAACACTGGCTTCTTTGTTTTCTGAATACGGGAATGTTTCAGCCGCATCCTTTGATTCTTTGGGTGAGACTGAGTTCGATATCATCATCAATTCAACATCCGCCAGTTTGTCCGGAGAACATCCAAATATTCCGGCTACGGTCATTCATCAGAAAAGTACGGTGTACGACATGGTGTATGGCTCAGGACTTACCAGCAGCAATCAATGGGCGAAAGATCAAGGTGCTGCTCGTCTGATTGATGGGCTAGGTATGCTGGTGGGACAAGCTGCGGAAAGTTTTACTATCTGGCGTGGCATTAAACCGGGAACGGGACAGGTGCTAAGGGAACTTCGCCGTAATCTTGCCGAGTAACCATGAACCAAAGTATTTTATTTCCTGATCATCAAGAGATAGATAAAGACAAACATGCTGTTTGTTTTCATGCACAGCAGTCAGGGGCATTGATTGTTTGTTATGTATCTATAGATGACATTCGAAAGCGTCAACATGAAGCATTAATAGAAGATGAAGCGATACTGGCGGTTTTTGACCAGCATCGCTTTGACTTCGAAGATCTCGCCGAAGAAGCCATTGAGGATGAGAACTTCAATGAGCAGGGGGAAATCTGGGTGCGTTAACCTTCAGCAATGTAGTCATTCTTGGTGGCGACATAGTTGTCAGACGATTTTTGCAAAAATGCCCGCTCGGCTTCTTTTAGTGGTCGAGCCTGCTTTACAGGACTTCCTACATAGAGGAAGCCTGATTCCAGTCGCTTTCCTGGCGGAACAAGACTGCCTGCACCAATCATCACATCGTCTTCAATGATGGCACCGTCCAAAACGATAGCGCCCATTCCAACCAATACACGATCGCCAACTGTGCAACCATGAAGCATAACCTTGTGCCCGATAGTCACGTCTTTACCAATAATAAGTGGGTAGCCATGAGGATTGTCGGTGTTTTTATGGGTGACATGCAGCACCGAACCGTCTTGGACATTAGATCGGTCACCAATAATGATGTGGTTAACATCGCCACGCGCAGCAACTAAAGGCCAAATACTCACATCATCACCAAGGGTAATGTCTCCCACCATCACAGATGTTGGGTCTAGATATACACGCTCACCAACGTTAGGGAAGATGCCCTTATAACTTCGAAGTACTGATTGCATTTGTTATGTCCTAAAGGATTATTAGAATTCCAGCCTATATGGATGCGAAAAATAGTGCAATTCATCACCAATGTTTCGTCTAAGCACCCCTGTTTGGTTGATTGCTGAGCGAACGCACCGTTTTTCATGAAAAACCGCGCAAAACCCCTTGCCAAGATCTGAACCGTCCCTATAATGCGACCTCACTGACACGGCGACCTACTCCACACGGAACTGGCCAACGAATCAGTACGGCGAAACGGCTTCAAAATGGATTGAAAATAAACGCTTGACGTTAACGACTCAATCAGTAGAATGCCCGCCTGCTTCAACGGAAAAGCCCAGTGCTTATCGCGGTTGAAGGAAGTCAACAAGACGTTTTGGATGCGGTGAACACCACGCTGAAAAATCTCAAAATTTCTTCTTGACTTCATCGCC
>NZ_FOWR01000072.1 GCF_900115495.1 Enterovibrio norvegicus DSM 15893
TCAAGTACGAGTGCCCACACAGATTGTATAGGTCAAATTGTTAAAGAACGTTGACTTGGTCACCGGCTTAACTCGCCGTGTTCCGTGTCGATGGGGCGCAGTATAGGGACTTCCAGATTTGGCGCAAGTGGTTTTTTGAAAAAAATCACACTTTCGCACTCAAACGTTCACAAAACACCCAAAAACCACGCTTTCGATTAAAAAATACACAGCAATACAGACGATCTTGATAGATCCGAGTCTAAAAAGATGATCAGTGCTTCAATCAAATTTCGTTTATATGATGGCTTTATGACCAGAAGAGTATTGAGTAAAGCACAGCTAGCGGGTTCTGCACGGAAATATTTTTGAGACAGAGGCCTTTCTACGCCAGTAAAAATGCGGATCCTCAATATTTCGTTCGAAAAGCGTTCAATAACCTTTTCTTTATATAGAAAAAAGCCCGCTTACGCGGGCTTTTCATGTTTTTAGCTTAAACGGGATGATTACATCATGCCGCCCATACCACCCATACCGCCCATATCAGGCATTGCTGGGCCATCTTGCTTAGGCTGCTCGGTCACCATTGCTTCAGTGGTGATCATCAGGCCAGCTACAGATGCTGCAAATTGCAGAGCTGAACGAGTTACCTTAGTTGGATCCAAGATACCCATATCAATCATGTCGCCATATTCGCCAGTTGCTGCGTTGTAACCGTAGCTACCTTCGCCTGCTTTAACGTTGTTAGCAACAACTGAGTCTTCGTCACCTGCGTTCAACGCGATTTGACGAATAGGTGCTTCCATCGCACGAAGTGCTACACGGATACCTACGTTTTGTTCTTCGTTGTCACCTTGCAGGTCAACAACTTTGCTCGCTGCGCGGATAAGTGCAACACCACCACCAGCAACCACGCCTTCTTCAACAGCAGCACGTGTTGCGTGCAGTGCATCTTCAACGCGGTCTTTCTTCTCTTTCATTTCAACTTCGGTTGCTGCGCCAACTTTGATAACTGCAACGCCGCCTGCCAATTTAGCAACACGCTCTTGCAGTTTCTCTTTGTCGTAGTCAGACGTTGCATCTTCGATTTGCTGACGGATTTGAGAAACACGGCCTTGGATAGACACTTCATCACCTGCACCATCAATGATAGTGGTGGTTTCTTTAGTGATAGTGATGCGCTTCGCTTGACCTAGGTCTTCTAGCGTCACTTTCTCTAGTTCCATACCGATTTCTTCAGAAATCACAGTACCAGCAGTCAGTGTTGCGATATCTTGCAGCATTGCTTTACGACGGTCGCCAAAACCAGGTGCTTTAACAGCAGCAACTTTCACGATGCCGCGCATGTTGTTCACAACCAATGTTGCTAGTGCTTCACCTTCTACGTCTTCAGCAATGATAAGAAGAGGACGTGAAGATTTCGCTACTGCTTCTAGAGTAGGTAGCAGTTCGCGGATGTTTGATACTTTCTTATCAACCAAAAGGATGAATGGGCTATCTAGATCAACAGAACCCGACTCTTGGTTGTTGATGAAGTAAGGAGACAGATAACCGCGGTCAAACTGCATACCTTCAACTACATCAAGTTCATCTTGTAGTGATTGACCTTCTTCAACAGTGATAACACCGTCACGGCCAACTTTTTCCATCGCTTCTGCAATCAAAGTACCCACAGTCTCATCAGAGTTAGCTGAGATAGTACCTACTTGAGCGATAGCTTTAGTGTCTGCACATGGAACAGACAACGCTTTCAGTTCTTCAACAGCAGCAACAACCGCTTTGTCGATACCGCGCTTAAGATCCATTGGGTTCATGCCCGCAGCAACAGCTTTCAGACCTTCAGCGATGATGGCTTGAGCCAGCACGGTTGCGGTGGTTGTTCCGTCACCCGCAGCATCATTAGCTTGAGAAGCGACTTCTTTCACCATTTGTGCGCCCATGTTCTGGAATTTGTCTTCCAGTTCAATTTCACGCGCAACAGATACACCATCTTTAGTGATAACAGGAGCGCCGAACGATTTGTCCAGAACCACGTTACGACCTTTAGGGCCAAGGGTTACTTTTACTGCGTTTGCTAGAACGTTTACGCCTTCTAGCATTTTAGTGCGTGCATCATTGCCGAATTTAACGTCTTTAGCTGCCATTTCTCTCTTCCTTTTTAAATCTGTTCTTCAGTGATGAAATAGTAATTACTCAACGATAGCCATGATGTCGTTTTCAGACAGGATCAGGACTTCTTTACCATCAATTTTCTCCGTCTTTGTGCCGTAGCCTTCAGAGAAAATAACAGTGTCACCAACTTTAACGTCCAGAGCTTGTACAGTACCGTTCTCAAGAATACGGCCTTTACCTACGGCAAGAATAACGCCGCGGGTAGATTTCTCAGCAGCAGAGCCAGTTAAAACAATGCCACCAGCAGATTTTGACTCAACTTCTTGGCGTTCAACGATTACTCGATCATGTAGTGGACGAATGTTCATTGGTCGTCTCCTGAATTAATGTAGTGATCCATAGGGGGAAATATATGAGGAAACCACAGTCAGTGTAGTTTCCAAAGTACCTCTTAAGTGGGGATGGGTTATCTCAATCCCAAGGGGGATATTGCAAATTTTTTCCATTTTTTTGCCTAATACCTTTTGCGGCATCACATTCTATCGATTAGGGTAGCGCAGCCTTTGACGAAAGAAGGTGAACCTACTCTTTATCGACATTCCCGCTTTTCTTCCCAAAGAGAAGCAACTATCTGAGAGCGGTATGAAGGATAAACACGGACTTCTCACAGGCCCAATAGATCAAACGTTGAAAAATATGACCATCCCAATGGTGTTTGGTCTTGTTGCGATCTTGGCATTCAGTCTTGTTGATACCTTCTTTATATCCTTACTCGGCACCGAGGCTCTCGCAGCGGTCAGTTTTACGTTTCCCATTACCTTTGCGGTGAATTGCATCACCATGGGGATTAGCGTAGGCATATCAACGAGCGTCGCTCGACTGCTTGGAAGAAACGCCCTTACCGAAGCGGCGCGTGTTTCAGGACATGGATTGCTGTTGGCCATCCTTTTGGTCTTCGCCGCCAGTATGCTGGGTTTAGCCAATATTGATCCGTTATTTCGATTGCTCGGTGCGAAAGAATCACTCCTCCCTTTAATACATGACTACATGCAGGTCTGGTATCTCACCATTCCGCTTTTGGTTATTCCGATGGCGGGTAACTCAGCAATTCGTGCAACTGGCGATACAAAAACGCCTGCCAAAATCATGATAGTGGCTGGTATTATCAATGGTGTGCTCGATCCACTTTTAATCTTTGGCCTTGGCCCTTTCCCTGAATTGGGCGTACAAGGAGCCGCCATTGCGAGTGCAATCAGCTGGGCAGGCGCCTTACTTTGCTCGTTGTACGTATTAGTAAAGAGGGAAAAATTGCTGGCCTGGCCGTCACCGACAAAGATTTGGCAAGATTGGAAAGACATTCTGGCCATAGGTACACCCGCAGCTTTGTCGAATGCACTCAACCCGATCTTCGGTGCCATTTTGATGGCAATGCTTGCAAGCCAGGGGACGGCCAGTGTGGCGGCCTATGGTGCGGCACAACGCATCGAATCATTATTACTGATAGTGATGATGGCACTCACCTCATCACTCACGCCGTTAATGGCGCAAAACTTTGGTGCCGGAAACCTATCGCGCGCCTTCGAAGCTCTGTTCCGCGCAATGCGATTTTCCATTTTGTTTCAGTTAATCATATTTGTTGCCATGGTGCCGCTTAGTCACCCTATCGCCACCTTATTTAGCCAAGAGCCCGCAGTACAAGAAAAACTCTGGCACTACCTCTTGGTTGTTCCCGCAAGCTACGGTTTGCAAGGCATTATGATGATGTTAGTCAGTGCATTGAACGCACTGAAAAAACCAGGACTGGCGTTTATTATGAACCTCATGCGTCTATTCGTATTACTCTTGCCACTGGCATGGATAGGCGGCCTACTTGATCAAACCGAAGGGATGTTTATTGGCATCGCCATAGCCAATGCTATTACTGGTGTGATCGCTTATTTTGCCGCATTGGCGCTTCGCAAAAATACGCTCGTTTCAGACCATGCAACTTTCGCAAGCGGCAAGTGACTTCACCTTCCCCCTATGACATCAAGGTTCACGGATAACGCGCTCTTCCCCTTTTTGCGTTTTGGCTGACAAGCTATCCAACATCGCCAGAAACGTTTGATAATGTTCTGGCGACAGTTCAGCGAGTAACTCTTTTTCCCATTCCTTCGCCCTAGGCACGACTTTGTCGTATAGCGCGCGGCCTTTTTCTGTCAGATGAAGGTACGCTGCACGCTGATCTCGCTCATCTCGCGTCTTACACACTAACTCCCGCTTCTCCAACCCCACGAGCGTGCGAGAGACTTTGACTTTATCCAGACTCGTTTCAACCGCTAACGCCTTGGCTTTGATGCCATCTCGCGCCCCCAGAGACGCCAGAATTCGCCATTCCGGCCGTGTAATTCCAAATTCCTTCTCATAGATATGTGAAAGCGCATCCGCGACATGCGATGCCGTCTTCACCAACTTGTAAGGTAAAAAGTCATCCAACAGAAAAGGTTGCGATATGCCCATGTTCATTTCTCCCTTCTTCATTGAGATCACTTATCCACTGTTGCCCCAAATAATTGCTCTACAAACCTTGCCAATTGTTCAAAATTCGCACTATTCTGATTATAGTTTCAAATGAAACTATGTGACAACCTTTCATCGCAGTAGTATCAGGAGGACGCATGCGAAAGTGGTTTTCATTTCCTCTCAAGGAAGGCGTGACCTCTCATCAAGCACATTGTGACTTGCCAGAAGGCACGTTTGAGCGAGAGTGCGGAAAAGAAGGATTCTTTGGTCCTGCAACGCACATGTACCACCAGCATGCGCCAACAGGATGGAGTGAATGGGAAGGTGATCTGCGTCCTCATGCGTTTGACACCAACAAGGTAGAAGAAGTGGGCAATAACCCAATGGCAGCCCCTCTGCTAATGAGCAACCCCAACGTAAAGGTGCGACTCTGGCGTTGTAATACGGCCATGAAGTATTTAGCCCGAAACGGGGATGGCGATGATTGCCTCTTTATTCATGAAGGCTCGGGGTCTTTGTATTGCGACTATGGTCATCTCTCTTTCACCGACGGGGATTACATCATCATTCCTCGTTCGACCAACTGGCGAATTGAACCTGACGCGCCGGTTACCATGCTAATGATCGAAGCCACACACGGTTCTTACCTCAATAGCGATCGCGGAATTGTTGGCGAACATGCCATTTTTGACCCCGCAATGCTCGAACATGCCGCCATTGATGAACGCTTTATTGCGCAGCAAAGTAATACTGAAACGTGGCAGGTTCTCCTTAAATCACGAGATAGCATGAACCGTATAACCTATCCTTTTAATCCGCTCGATGCTGTGGGTTGGAAAGGTAACCTCACCGTATTTCGCTTGAACTGGCGAGACATTCGCCCGCTCATGAGTCATCGCTATCACTTGCCCCCTTCCGCGCACACCACATTCGTCGCCAACGGTTTCGTGATTTGTACGTTTGTGCCACGCCCCATCGAGTCCGATCCGGGCGCACTAAAAGTGCCGTTCTACCATAACAATGATGATTACGATGAAGTCATCTTCTACCACCGCGGCGAATTTTTTAGCCGAGACAATATTCACCCTGGCATGGTGACGCATCACCCTTGCGGTTTTCCCCACGGTCCTCATCCCAAAGCCTTCGCTGCTGGGAAGAAACACGCCAAGAAGGAAACGGATGAAGTCGCCGTCATGATTGACACCCGCATGCCATTAGACATGGCAGATGCCGCCAAACAAACCGAACTCGACGACTATGTTTTGTCCTGGCGCACACCGCCACGTAACGCATAATTTCAAAGGAATGAAGGAGTAAATAATGAAGCTGGCCTCCCTAAAACATCGCCGAGACGGAAAACTCATCATCGTCTCTCGCGACCTTCGCCAAGCCGTGGATGCATCTGATATCGCCAAAACACTGCAAGATGCTCTCGATGATTGGGATACCTTGTCCCCACTGTTGCGCGCACGCTATGACGCACTCAATGCCGACCATGTATCTGGCCGTTTTCCTTTCGACCCATTCGCCTGCGCCTCACCGCTCCCGCGCGCCTTCCAATGGGCTGATGGCAGTGCTTACGTCAATCATGTTGAACTTGTTCGTAAAGCACGAGGGGCCACCATGCCTGAGAGTTTTTGGACAGACCCACTCATGTACCAAGGCATGTCCGATAAGTTTTTAGGGCCACGAGAAGACATCGCCTTATGCGATGAAGCATGGGGATGTGATTTCGAAGCCGAGGTTGCCGTGATCACCGATGACGTGCCTATGGCCGTATCACCGCAAGACGCATCACAGCATATAAAATTGCTGATGCTCGTTAATGATGTGTCGTTAAGAAACCTTATCCCATCAGAGCTCGCTAAAGGATTCGGCTTCTTCCAGTCCAAACCGGCTTCTGCATTTTCACCCGTTGCCGTGACACCCGATGAGCTCACTGAACACTGGCAAGATAACAAAGTACACCTACCTCTAGAGGTGAATTTGAACGGCGAACAATTTGGCGCACCCGATGCCGGTGTAGACATGACATTCGACTTCTCAGAGCTCGTTGCTCACGCCGCCAAAAGCCGTCACTTGGGATCGGGGACGATCATTGGCTCGGGCACCGTGTCGAACCTTGATCGATCAAAAGGATCATGTTGCATCGCAGAGAGACGAATGTTGGAAATTCTGGATCTTGGGGCACCTCAAACCCCATTTTTACTCTATGGTGATAGGGTTAGCATCGAGATGCACGACAAGGAAGGTCGCTCAATTTTTGGCAAGATTGAGCAAGAGGTTGTCTCGTATGGGTAATAAAGGAAGAACTGATTGTGAAGCTCTATGACTACAATAAATCGTCAGCTTCGTACCGTGTTCGCATTGCTCTGAATCTAAAAGGCCTGAGTTACCACACTCAGGTCGTTTCTTTGTTGGATGGCGACCAAAAAGGCGACGCCTATTTAGCGCTTAATCCAACGGGATTGGTGCCAAGCTTGGTAGATAATGGCCAAGTATTGACGCAATCTTTAGCGATTATCGAGTACCTTGAAGAAACGTACCCGTCTCCTTCTTTATTACCCGCAGACCGGAGCATGCGTGCCAAGTGCCGAGCACTTGCTTACGATATTGCTTGTGACATCCACCCTCTCAATAACTTGCGTGTGTTAAAGCACCTCACTGGCCCTTTGGGACACAGTGAGGATGAGAAACTAGATTGGTATTTGCATTGGCTTTGTGAAGGCCTAGGTGCACTGGAAAAGACATTACAACACAGCCAAACCGCGTTCTGCTGTGATGACATTCCGACCCTCGCAGATATTTGTTTAATCCCTCAGCTGTTTAATGCCCGCCGTTTCGCACTCGACCTGACACCTTACCCAACCTTGAAAGAGATAGAACAGCGTTGTCAGGCCCTACCTGCTTTTGACAGTGCACACCCCGACAATGTGTAGGAGAAAGCATGTCACAACATCCTCTATGGCGTCCAAGCACCACAAGAGTCGCTAACGCCAACCTCACCGAATTCATGGATACGGTCAATCGCCAGTATTCACTCAAGCTGACCAACTATGATCAGCTTTATCAATGGTCCATCGATCACAGTGACGCGTTTTGGCAAACCCTATGGTCCTTTGCCAGCGTGGTCGGCGACATGGGTGAGCGAATTGTTGAGCGCGCTCCCGACTTCCCAAATAAAGACAGCCGTTGGTTCCCCGATGCAAAAATCAACTTTGCAGAAAACTTACTGCAATGGGCAAAAGACATGCCTAACAGCGAAGCGATTATCTTTTCAGGGGAAGATGAACACGCCACATCGATAACGTGGGCTGAGCTTGTTCAACAAACCAGTGGTGTTGCTGCATACCTAAAAGAATGCGGTGTTGAACAAGGGGATGTCATCGCGGGCTACCTTCCGAACATTGCCCAAACCGTTGTCGCCATGCTAGCTACCGCATCACTTGGGGCAACATGGACATCAACCTCTCCCGATTTTGGCGTAGACAGCGTGCTCGATCGCTTTGGGCAGACCAAACCAAAGGTTCTGTTCACCACGGATGGTTATCACTACAACGGCAAGACACACGATAACCTCGCCAAAGCACGTGAAGTGCGCGAAGGCGTAGACAGCATAGCGCATCTCGTGGTGATCCCGTTTGTCGGTGGCGCAACGCTCAATGCCGATGAGACTTGCTTTAACGCCATCTTGAAAAAGCCAGCACCCGAACTCACCTTTACCCGTGTCGATTTCGATTCACCTTTATATGTGCTCTATTCTTCTGGCACTACAGGTAAGCCGAAATGCATCATCCATAGTGTCGGCGGCATGTTGCTCAACCACCTTAAAGAGCATCAGCTTCACTCAGATGTAAAAGCAGGGGATCGCGTTTTCTACTTCACCACCTGTGGCTGGATGATGTGGAACTGGATGGCAAGTGCCCTTGCAAGCGGCGCGACGCTCATCTTGTTCGATGGCTCTCCGTTCTACCCGGATGCGGGCGTGTTGTGGCGTTTAACGGATAACCAAGGCGTCACCTTGTTTGGCACCTCCGCCAAATACCTCGAAGCCCAGGAAAAACAAGCTTATCTCCCGATGGACGAACACAAACTGTCGACGCTAAAAACCTTATGCTCGACAGGCTCTGTGCTTGCACCAGAGCAATTCGACTTTGTGTATGACAACATCAAAAAAGACGTTCAGCTAAGTTCAATCGCAGGCGGAACGGATATTTGTGGTTGCTTCGTGTTAGGCAGTCCTATTTCGCCAGTGTATCGCGGCCAAAGTCAGGTTCGTGGATTAGCGCTAGATGTTGAAGTCTTCAACAATGAAGGCAAGCCGGTTCAAGCGGAGAAAGGGGAGTTGGTCTGTTGTAACAGCTTCCCCAACCAACCTGTTGGTTTTTGGAATGATCCAGATGGGAAGCGCTACCATGACGCATATTGGGGCAAGATTGATGATATCTGGTTCCACGGAGACTACGTCGAACTCACTCAGCAAAACGGCATGGTCTTCTTTGGGCGTTCAGATGCCATCCTCAACCCCGGCGGTGTGCGTATCGGCACGGCGGAAATCTACCGCCATGTTAACCAACTCGATGAAATCATCGATTCAGTCGTTATCGGACAAGAGTGGCAAAACGATGTGCGAGTCGTGTTGTTCGTGAAGCTCAAGCCAGGCATTGATCTGAACGACAACCTTGAACGCAAGATTCGAACGACCATTCGCACCAGTTGTACACCAAGACACGTTCCTGCAAAGATCATTCCTATCACGGACATTCCGCGCACCAAGTCAGGCAAGCTGGCTGAAATCGCCGTACGCGATGTGGTGCATGGTCGCGCTGTCGCGCAATTAAGTGCACTCGATAACCCAGAGTCACTCGACCAATACAATCACCGTCCAGAGTTGCAAGAGTAACGATTTCGCACGGCGATATAATATGACCCGTCCTGATATGGGTTGACACTTTCTAAGCATAAAACGCCTGATGGACTTCATCGGGCGTTTTGTATTTTAACGCAGTGTGTGGCCGTCTTTGATTGTAGATATCTACGGACTCTGCCACCATCTTTCTCGCCTCCTCTAAATCACGTGGTTTGATAAGTAAGTACTC
>NZ_FOWR01000094.1 GCF_900115495.1 Enterovibrio norvegicus DSM 15893
GGGTTGCCGCTAAATTGTGGGACACATTACTTGGTGGAGCTGGATGGCGAAGACGTTAACATTGCTCGCCTTGAAAACGCTTGGAACAGCTTGGTGCAGCATCATGACATGCTCAGGGTAGAGCTTGTTGATATTGAAACACAACGCGTTTCACAAGACCCTACTCGATTCTTTACATCTATTGATCTGATGACGTGTGATAACGAGGAGGATGCAAAGTCGCAACTGGCACGTTGGTGGCAGAGTATCTCATCAGCCAAAGACGCGACCTTATTTGCGGCTCAGGCCTTTTCATATAATGGCAACCGTTGTCGTTTGGGTCTTATCTTCAATTATCTTTCGCTGGATGGATTCAGTATAAAAATGCTGCTGCGTCAGTTGGCACTGAGATACCAAAACCTAGACGCTTTCATCCCTTCACCAGCCATATCATTTCGTGACTATGTCGAACAGGTGTCACCGTCGCCAAAGCAACGTGAAACGGCAATCAAATATTGGCGGGAAAAACTCGAAACGCTGCCATTGTCTGCCGCACTGCCTCTCAAGGCAGACCCAAGAACGATCAGCAATTCACAATTTAAAAGACGGTCTTTAATTCTAAGTCAAGATACATGGCAATCCTTAAAAGAAACGACAAGACAACAAGGTATTACGCCGTCTGTCGCCGTGCTCAGTGTATTTTGCGAAGTCATCAGTCGTTGGAGCGGTGGACGTTCTCATACCGTGAACATGACACTGTTTGACAGACAGCCTCTCCACCCGGATATCAACGACGTGGCGGGTGACTTCACGTCGCTGGTTCCTGTTGGTTATTCACCAGATAGGACAAAAACGTTTATTGAGATTGCGTTGTGTTTGCAAGAAGAAACATTCAGTGCGCTGGAACATCGCCACGTATCCTCCATCTTTGTGCAGCGCGAACGTGCGAAAGATATGGATATGACTGCAGCGGCGTTACCGATTGTTTTTACCAGCACACTCGGCATGTCTGACGAACTTCTAAAAGAAACGTCAGACGTTGGATTCCCCCAACTCTCAGGTGGCGGTTTATCTGAAACCCCTCAAGTGTGGCTCGATCACCAAATGTACGAATACAACGGTGAGCTTCATGTTTCGTGGGATAGCGTTAATACGCTTTTCCCTGAAGGCATGTTGGATAGTATGTTTACTGTTTTAGAAAACATGCTAAATACTCTGCACTCTTCTTGGGACTTGCCATTAGACCCGATGTTACCCGTGATGCAGAGTGTGGCTCGCCGCAGTCTCAACGCTACAGGTCTTCATCAGGAAGAACGCACACTTCACCACTCCTTCTTTGAATGGGCATCAAAAGCACCGGAACGCACCGCGCTTGTCGCTGAACAAACCACGCTGTCATACGGTGAACTTGCGTACCGTGCTCGCCAACTTGCTGCCTTGCTCATTAAACAGGGGCTGAAGCCTGAAGAG
>NZ_FOWR01000073.1 GCF_900115495.1 Enterovibrio norvegicus DSM 15893
AATACGTTATTCAATTATCCTGATGATATTCGCAAAGCGATATACACCACCAATGCGATTGAATCGCTCAACAGCGTTATCCGTAGGGCTATCAAAAAGCGAAAAGTATTCCCAAGTGATGATGCGGCAAGGAAGATGGTGTACCTGGCCATCAAGGACGCCAGCAAGAAATGGACGATGCCGATTCGAAACTGGCGCCAGGCGATGAGTCGATTTATTATCGAGTTCGGGGAACGCCTCGAAAAGCATATTAATTAAATGGCAGTTACACAGAATCTGTTACAGGCTCTGTTATTCGCACGTCACTACCGCTTATTTGAATCCTGAGTTTCTCTCTCGCTTTTGCCCGTCCTGCTTTTTCTGCTCTTCCTCGATTCTCGCAATCTCGCTTTTCGCGTCTAGATCTTAGCTATTCTTCTCTTGCCATTCTGCCCCAAACGCGGCGACGCGTTGCTGAACTTCGCGCCATTTCGACGATGCTTTCAGCTCTTTCACCGAGAATTGGGTTTTCTTCAGCAAGGTCGCGGCTTGTGGAACGTCGCTAATGGCGATGTTGTCCAACACTTCGATCGAAGATTGACGGTTATTACACAGCAACAGCATGTCACAGCCTGCGTCTAGCGCTTGCTGGCTGCGTTCTGCTGGGCCACCCATTACAGAGGCACCTTCCATGCTTAAATCGTCTGAGAACACGATACCGTTAAAACCAAGCTGTTTGCGCAATATGGTTTTTAGCCAGTATGACGAGCCGCTTGCTGGTAGCGCGTCATAGTTCGGGTAAATAACGTGTGCAGGCATCATGGCATCCAACACACCCGCATCGATTTGGGCTTTGAAAATCGCCATGTCTTGTTCGAACAGGTCGCTTCGCTCGTCAACTGGGCTTTCGACATGCGAATCTGCCAACACAGCGCCATGACCTGGGAAGTGTTTGCCTGTTGTTGCCATACCAACGTCTTTCATGCCTTGCATGAACGCGGTAGAAAAACGAATCACGGTGCTGTTGTCTTCACCAAACGCACGGCTGCCGATCGCTTTGCAATCGAAACCACGATCAAGCACAGGGGCAAAACTGATATCAATGTCATGAGCCATCAATTCAGCGGCCATCAACCAGCCTGATTCGCGCGCCATGTTTTCGCCATTCGGCATGTTCGCATAAGACTGCGCAGGCGGAATCAAAGAGAAATGCTCTCTAAAGCGCTGAACGCGACCGCCTTCTTGATCGACACCAATCAACAACGGACGCTTGGCGGCTTTACGCATAGACGCCGTTAATGCTGCCAATTGCTCACTGTCATGATAATTACGCGCAAATAAAATCACGCCGCCAACGGTAGGATGTTCCAAAAGCTCGCGATCTTCCGCGTCTAGCTCGTATCCTTCAACATCAACCCACAATGGGCCCATGGTGCTCTCCTGTTTTCGCTGTGTTCGGCAGTTTCTCTGCCATATTGCAGCTATATTACGCTGATACGCACACGGTAGAAAACCCGAAGCACGAATTTGATATCTGAATTCTTTTCGCTATGAGAGACTTATGCCCTAACAACTTCAAGAGGCATACGATGGGCACTTATATTGGCATCATGTCCGGCACCAGTTTAGATGGCATCGACATTGTCGCTGCAGACTTTTCGGCATCAGCACCCGCGCTTTTTCATAAAGCGATGTATCCGTTTCCTGATGCGCTCAAAAGCAAACTCATCGGTTTAAGCCAAGGTGAGCCGATTACGCTGGAAGAAATTGGTACCATCGACCATTTTCTAGGGAAAACCTACGCAGAAACAGTAAATCGCTTCCTCGCCGAAACGGGATTAGATCCGAACGATGTCCTTGCCATTGGTTGTCATGGTCAAACCGTGTTCCACAAACCCACGGGCCCCATGCCCTTCACCATGCAATTGGGCGATGCCAATCTGATTGCCGCATTGACGGGCATAACAACCGTCGCGGATTTTAGGCGTAAAGACATGGCGCTTGGCGGACAAGGAGCGCCCTTGGTACCTGCTTTTCACCAATCATTATTTGCAGATGCAACAACCAGCCGCGTTGTGTTGAACATTGGCGGTATCGCGAATATATCTGTGATTGAGCCAAATAAGCCCGTCGTGGGCTTTGATACTGGCCCTGGCAACATGCTGATGGACAGTTGGATTAACCATCACAAAGGCAAAGCCTATGACCATGATGGCGAATGGGCGGCGTCAGGAACGATCAATCGTTCATTGCTTGAACAAATGCTCAGCGAGCCATATTTTGATCTGCCTGCACCCAAAAGCACAGGCCGTGAATTATTCCACCAAGGTTGGCTAAATACGCAATTAGCATTGTTAAATGAATCCGTCTCGCCCGAAGACGTGCAAGCCACGTTGTTGGCATTCACCGCTACGTCTATCGCAAACGATGTGAAATCCATTAGCGAAGGCGAATTGCTCGTGTGTGGCGGTGGTGCGCAAAATGCGGCACTGATGGCGTCTCTTCAACGCTTGCTACCGCGTTGGCAGGTGATGCCAACGGATGCCAAAGGCATTGATGGTGACTCCCTCGAAGCCCTTGCTTTTGCATGGTTGGCAAAACAAGCGATGGAAGGAAAACCAGGGAATGTACCCGAGGTCACTGGGGCATCGCGACCTTGTCGATTAGGGGCGATTTATTATCCTGACTAGCGCCGATCAGTGCGCTGAACATACCGGGCATAAAGAAGGGCGTGAATACCATTCACGCCCTTCTTTATGTGTGAAGCGATGGAAAAAACAAATCGGTATGGCTAAGAGCCAAGCTTGCGTGAGCGGCTAGACCCCAGCGGCACTTGGTGACTGGTTCGCTTCATGTAATTCATGTACTGGTTGAAGCTCAACGCTCGAGAATAGTGATACCCCTGCGCGATATCGACACCGTAACGTTTCAGCACTGACGCAGTTTCTAGGTCTTCCACCCCTTCCGCAACGACCATCAAACCCAGTGATTTCGCCATTTCCGTGGTAGCACGAACAATGTTTTGTTTACGCGGACTGCTGGTGAGCGAGTGAATAAAGCTTCTGTCGATTTTCAATTCGGTAAACGGTAATTGTGAAAGGTACGTCAGGGAGGAATACCCCGTACCATAGTCATCAATCGAGACTTCAATATCACGCTGTGACAATTTATCAATCACTTCATGCAAACGCTCATAATCAGACACCATGGTCGATTCCGTTAATTCTAAGGAAAGAAGCCCTGTTGGCACGCTGTAAGAATCGGCAATATCGGCAATGCGATCGACCAAGTTAGGGATCGCAATGTCAGTGGCACTCACGTTGATAGACAGGCGACGATTAAAGCCTTGATCCATCAGTTTGCTTTGCTGGAAGAACGCACGGCGAATTACCCACATGGTGAGGTCATTGATCATACCCACTTCTTCCGCCAGCTTGACGAACACTTCTGGGGAGATTTGCCCAAACTTAGGATGATCCCAACGAAGCAATACTTCTGAGCCATGAATAGATCCCGTACGTAAATCTACTTGAGGCTGGTGGTAGAGTTCTAATGTGTCGTTATCAATCGCCTTTTTAAGATCCGCCACCAACGACATGTTCATGGTGCGGTTGAAATTTTTCAGCGAATCGTACGCGTTTATTTTCTTGTCGCAGGGGTTACTGTCTTCTACCGCTTGGAATGATTTGTTGATCAGCAAGTCTGCATTTTTACCGTCATTCGGGAAGCAACTCGTGCCCACAGATCCTTGAATACGAATACCAAAGGCGTTCAATTCGATGTAGCTATCCACCTCATCAAGCATGGAAGACACCAGTAATTTTACTTTCTCCGCATCCGTAGAAAGAACGATAAATCCGAACTTGCCTTCTTTTAAGCTAGCCAGACGATGATGTTTATCAAACGTCGTTTCCAACACACTCACATTGTCGCTATCCAGCGCACTTTTTAAGCGCGAGCATATTTCACCAACAAAATAGCGCTTCTCATCTTCCGACATATAAAGCGATAAACTTGAAAAGCGGTCAATTTGGAAACAACACAGGGTAAATTCGCGGTTTCTCGAAATGAGGTTCGACACGGCAAACGACATGACATTGAGGTTTGGCAGCAACGACGTTTCATCATGGGTCAGTTGATAAACCGACTCACGGCGCTGCTGTCGAAAACGCTCACCCAGGGCAAGTGCCATAAACAGCACCGCCAGTACCGTGCCTATCATGAAGGCATAACGGCTGAACAAGGTGTACTCGATCACGCCAGTCGCCAGCAACGGCGGGAACACGCCCGCAATCACCAAGGGTAACCACGACATGATAAACATGTGCCCCCAGTTATGACCTTTTTGCCAGCGTACCCATACCAAGGTACCAATGAGCCCGTAAAACATCGGCTGCATAGCAATCAAGAACGTACCTGCGATGTGTTCCGGTAGAAACAAAGACATGCCCATCAAGCCAGCCAGCACCCACAGTCCGTAGTGCACGACCTGACGCAGTAGGGAGTTCGATTTGTGCACACGCAAGTAAAGGTGCGCAAACAACAAAGAGAACCAGAACAGCCCAAATGTCAGTGCAACAATATTGTTACTGAGGAGAAGTTGAACGCTCGAAGGGAAAAGATAAATACCAAAGCCGTGAATCGCCCCTAATTGAAGCAGTGCTGTCAAAACATAGCCCACGTAGACAGCGTAAACCCGCTCCTTCAACGAGACATACACAGCAGCAGTGTATATTGCCACTAATAACATGATGGCAATGAAGCCACCCCAAAGGGTATGGAGAAGTTGAGTCAATAGGTGGAATTCGTTTTGTTCCAGGATCCAAATCGGCATCACAGGAATACCGGTGGAATAAACCTGCATGTATAGGGTGGTGTGTTCGAAACCATCGAGGGAAAAATGAATGGCAGGGGGCATATCACCCATTCTGTAATCGCGTTCGCTGCTGTCGCCTAACGACCATTGCTGAGTTTCTTGGCCCTCAACATTGAATTGGTAAATGCTAAGTTTGTCGATCATCGGTGTATCGAAATACAACGACATATGACGATGTTCAGAAAGAAGGTTATCGACTTCTAGCTTGATCCAATACGATTTCTTTCCAAGCTGCCAAGGAATTTCTTTCGGATCTTCAATGTTTCTGAAAATAGCGGCTTTTCGTACATAACTCAAAACATGGCTGTTTGAGCTGTCTATAAAGTAGCTATATGCAACGCTGAGATCTTTGCCTTGGGATGTTAATGTTGGAAAGAAATTGATGTATCGAACGCCTGCCGCAACAAAAAGCACTACAACAAACAACGTCGATGCTATCCATAATATCTTGTTTGTAACAAGCGATTGAAATTTCATCTAGCCACCCTGACAGATAAATATCGGGCTTCCCAGCAAACATAGCTGTCCCGTGCGGCCTACGAGCCACATTATCGACACAACTTTTCTGAGAAAACCAACCGAACTCTGTACCTATCCGCCCTACTCTTTTTTATTCAGGCTTTTTTAAAAAGCTTGTTTGAATGAGTTTCAGCGAAATCTATTGTCCTATCGTGTATCCGCGCATTTAATCGCTATGTTTTAATCTAGATACGAATGACCATTTTTACAAACATGGCACGGACTTGACTTAAAAAGTTCACAGAAAAAGGTTAAAAGCGTGACTGAACACATGCCCGACACATGAACATTTGTTCATAGAAAGGGTTCAACGTACACTGCCCGCGTTAAATCTTTTCAGGATGTCCCCATGAACACGACCCGCACATTGAGTAGCAACTTCGAAAGCTTGCTTGATGACACCAACTTTCTCACTGAAATCGCCATTCTCTATTACCAGCAAAATGCCACGCAGGAAGAGATATCAAAAAAATTCGGTATCAGCCGTGCGAAAGTCAGTCGTCTACTCCGCCGAGCTCGCGAGGAAGGCATTGTTGAAATCAGTGTGAAGTTCCACCCCGTTCACAGTGCACAACTCGAACAGCGTTTAATGGCCCGTTTTTCGCTCAAACGCGCTTTGATTGCACTTGACCAACCGAGTGTTCAAGAACAACGCACACAAGTTGCTACATTGGTGTCTTCTTTCATCGATGGCAATTTACAAGACGGGATGGTGGTTGCTGTTGGCCAAGGTCAAAACGTAGCGGCCGTGGCTGATCACCCCGGCATTGTCTCTCATCGTAATGCGCGCTTTGTATGTGCCATTGGCGGAACGCACCGCAGCGGCGACATCATTAACGCCGATCACATTTGCCGTCGCCTTGCGAAGAAGTTTGGGGGCAGCAGTGAAACCCTCTATGCCCCTGCATACGTTGATACCCCTAAAATTCGTGATGTTTTTCTGAATCATCCCAACATCAATGAAACCTTGAATCAGGCACGAAAAGCAGAGTTCGCGTTAGTAGGTATTGGTGACATGGACGAGAACAGCCATATGGTGAAGTTGGGCTGCTTTTCTGCAAAAGAGTTTGTCGAAGCACGCGTTAATGATGGCATTGTTGGCGATATTGGCGGCTTTGATTTCTTCAAATTGGATGGTAGTCGCGCCAATACATTGATGCGAGATCGCGTTGTTGGCTTAGAAATGAGCGACTTAACGCGTATCCCAAATGTCATTGCGATGGCAAGTGAAAGCCGTAAAGCACTGTCGATTTTAGGTGCGTTAAAAACTGGCACCATTGATGTACTTGCCACAAGTGCAAGTTGTGCGATGGCACTGCTAAATATGGTCGATAATGAATAACCCTTCGTGACTTTCACTGCCCTATACACCCTCATTTTGTTGAGTGTGGGACCAAAAGCAACAAAGACAAGCAACGAAAAACGGTGACCAAAAAGAAAAATTCAGTACGGTGTGTTGTATCAACCAAAGTACGTTAGCTTGCTTCCAGAAGTGAAACTAAGACTCCGTCACAGATTCAACACAATCCGTTACTACGCGAAAGGCGTGTGAGATCGAAGTGAGATTTATCCGATCAGATCGTTGACTTTATCGCGTAAAAACACAAATATGACCCTATCATTTGCTCACGCTCGATACATTTGTTCATCCAAGCGTCTACCCCCTTGTAGACCGCGGGTTACAGGAGCACTGAGCACCTACTGGTAGCGTTGCTGCCATAGTGAAACTCAAGACAAAAAGGTTTAAAAGATGAGCACGAAATTGGAACAACTACGCAAGCTCACAACAGTCGTTGCTGACACGGGTGATATTGATGCGATTGCGAAATATCAACCACAAGATGCCACCACTAACCCTTCTCTCATTCTTAAAGCTGCCGACATCCCAGAATATGCGCCGTTGATTGACGACGCGATCGCTTACGCGAAAGCGATGAGTCAAGACACTGAGCAGCAAGTTGCTGACGCAGGCGATCGCCTTGCCGTTAACATAGGTAAAGAAATCCTTAACGTGATTCCTGGCCGCATCTCAACAGAAGTTGACGCACGTTTGTCTTACGATTTCGAAGGCAGCGTGGCAAAAGCACGCAAACTGATCAGCATGTATAACGAAGCGGGTATCAGCAACGATCGTATCCTGATCAAGCTGGCATCAACGTGGGAAGGTATCCGTGCCGCAGAAGTGCTAGAGAAAGAAGGCATTAACTGTAACCTGACACTGTTGTTCTCATTTGCTCAAGCACGCGCATGTGCAGAGGCAGGTGTTTACCTTATCTCACCTTTCGTTGGTCGCATCATGGACTGGTACAAAGCTGCCGAAGGCCGTGACTTTGCACCTGCGGAAGACCCAGGCGTATTGTCTGTTTCTAAAATTTACGAATACTACAAAACTCACGGTTACAACACGGTAGTCATGGGCGCAAGCTTCCGTAACACCGGCGAAATTTTGGAATTGGCAGGCTGTGACCGCCTAACCATCAGCCCACAACTGCTGCAAGAACTTTCTGATGCAGAAGGCGAAGTGGTTCAGAAATTGTCTGATGACGTAGAAGTTCAGCAGCGACCAGCCGCGATGAGCCATGCAGAGTTCTTGTGGGAACATAACCAAGACCCAATGGCCGTAGAGAAATTAGCAGAGGGTATTCGCAACTTCGCTGTCGACCAAGGCAAGTTAGAAGTAACCATTCGCGAGAAACTCTAAATCTAACAAAAGACATTTTCGAGAGCGGCTATTGCCGCTCTCTTATTTCTTATATCATTCTGTTGATTGATATCAGGTCTGAAATTCATAGTTTAAGGTAAGCCCAAGATGGAACGTAAAACCCTTGCCAATGCGATCCGTGCGCTAAGCATGGACGGAGTACAACAAGCCAACTCTGGTCACCCAGGTGCCCCTATGGGTATGGCAGACATTGCCGAAGTATTGTGGCGCGACCACATGAACCACAACCCGCAAAACCCTGAGTGGGCTGACCGCGACCGTTTCGTGCTGTCGAACGGCCACGGTTCAATGTTGATCTACTCTCTGCTTCACCTCACCGGTTACGATCTGTCGATTGACGATCTGAAAAATTTCCGTCAACTGCATTCAAAAACCCCAGGTCACCCTGAGTACGGATATGCACCAGGCATCGAGACCACCACGGGTCCTCTAGGCCAAGGCATCACCAATGCGGTCGGCATGGCAATGGCAGAGAAATCTCTGGCGGCGCAATTTAACCGTGAAGGCCACGACATCGTTGACCACAACACCTATGTGTTCTTGGGCGATGGCTGTTTGATGGAAGGTATCTCTCACGAAGCCTGTTCACTGGCGGGTACGCTAGGTTTGGGCAAGCTGGTTGCATTCTGGGATGACAACGGTATTTCTATCGATGGTCACGTAGAAGGCTGGTTCACTGACGACACGCCTAAGCGTTTCGAAGCGTACGGCTGGCACGTTATTCCTGCTGTTGATGGTCA
>NZ_FOWR01000076.1 GCF_900115495.1 Enterovibrio norvegicus DSM 15893
TGGGGGATCCTGACGTCTTACAATATCGTCCGTTTAGAAATGGCAGCGATGGCGAAAGAGCACAAAGTTGAGCCGCTTAGGATAAGCTTCCTCAATGCGCTATATCTCATCCAAGATGAGTTTATCTGGGCGAGTGGCAGAAGTCCTGGTGCAGTCCCAAATGCACTAAAAATGCTTAGAGAAAATGGCAAACGGCTGATATTACCTAACAAGAGAAAGAGGAAAGCGTACCCTCGGGCAGTGTTGAAAAGACCCGCAAAATATCCAACCAGAACCAGAGAAAAAAAAGCCACTCGCTCTTAAGCGAGCGGCCTTATGGCTTCGGCTGCGGTTTTTTTCGTTTGAACGAAGTGCAGGCTATATCCGAGACAAGGGGCTTGTGACGCCATGCGCACCATTTTGCAGTATGTGTGTGTAAATCTGCGTGGTACGAACATCGGTATGTCCAAGTTGTGCTTGGACTGTTCGAATGTCGGCGCCAGATTGTAGTAAATGTGTCGCAAACGAATGCCTTAGCGTGTGGGGTGTCACATGTTTCTTTATACCAACTTGAATCGCGGTTTTTCGAACTGAACGTTGAATTTGCTTTTCGTCTAGATGATGACGCCTTGCCAACCCGCTCTCAGGGTCAATACTGAGCTTGTTAGAAGGAAAGAGGTATTGCCAAGGAAGAGATCGGCTCTCATGTTGGTATTTTTCTCTGAGTCTATGAGGCATCCACACGCCAGAAAATGCTGGGTTCGCATTGTCTAAACTCAAGCAATATTCAGCATGTTTTATTTGTAGGCGAAGCGCGTCAAAGAGTTCAGGTGCTAATGTCACAACGCGGTTCTTACCCCCTTTGCCGTCGATAACTTTTATGCACCGGTAATCGAAATCAATGTCTTGGACACGTAATCTTACGGTTTCGATAATTCGCAGCCCACTACCGTACATCAGAGCGCAGGGTAGATGGTGTTTGGTATCACACCCTTCTAAAAACCGTTTTATCTCTTGATGCGTGAGCACAACGGGTAGCTTTTGCTTTTTCTGGCTTGATACAAAATTTAGGGACTGTGATAACGGAGATTTCAAAATTTCGCGATAAAGAAAAACCAATGAATTTAGCGCTACAGCTTGCGTATTCGCCGCCACATTTTTCCTGTTTACTAGATCACTCAAAAAAGATTCTACTTCTGTATCGCCCATTGTTGATGGGTGCTTTTTATCATGGAATCGAATGTATTCAGCAATCCAATGTAGGTATGTTTTTATTGTACGTTTTGAATATCGGCGTTTGTACATTTGTTCGCTTATAGCGGTTAAAAAGAGTGATTTCATACCCATCCTTTGGCTGTGTTTTTATACAGTATTATTGCTTTTGGGGTATAATACCGACGCACGCCGTTTTGGGGTATTTCTGCGAGTTAAAATTGAGATTTTAACGATAGTTATATGAAATCAAGCTGTTACTCACTAAGGGAAATGGTAGTTTGTTATTATTGGACAAAATGGAGTGTTTAATCGCCCCATTTTGGGGTTGAATACACTGTTATCCGTCAGTTCTTTTCATTGCTTGTTTTGCGATGTTTAGCTAGCCAGTTTCTCTCTTTGTCGCAGGCTGTTTAATCTCAAAACGCTCATCAAACCAATCCCAAACTCGATGCAAAATCATGTGGCTATCTTTGGTAAGTTGAATTTAACGTCTGTGGTTTTATTGAGTGATTTTGAATTTATGGCCGCAGTTGAATTCACAGAACGGTGCGTTCGTTGGGTTCTGGCGGCAAAGCCGCGATAGTATGAATGTTCAGCGGCTAACAAGGTCATGAACGGGACACCTTGCCAATCTCGAAGCGCTTAGAAAGTGGTGTGAATACATTGGTTTGGTGAGGTTAAGTGCGGGCAAGTGTCCGTTATCACAGCGTTAGGTGTCACATAACTTCAATTGGGTTAATCAAATATGAATATTGATAAGATCAAAGATGTTCTATCCGAAAATCTGGGGGAAGGCTTCAAGATCGTTGATGAAAATGATGAAAATGATGAAAATGACGGAATGACGGCTGCAATTGAATGGGTCGATTGGGTTCAATTGTCAGATGACGAAAATGATATTCAAATAGAAGTCTATTTTGAAGATGACAGTAAAAAGATCTTTCCTAAAGGTCTGAAACTTCGTCAAATATGGCATGAAGACTCCTAGCAAAGTTTGTTGATGTAACTAATGATTTTTGTTCAAAGTAAGTCGGGGATTTTTACCTAACAAGCAAATCAACGTGGACGTTTACTCGTGACGCAGTTTTTATAGAAACACTGTGATTCAGGGGTTTCAATCAATTTTGGGTAGTAAACGCCCGTTATTCGAACGTTATGTTTTTGGTGAACTTTAGGAGCAATACATGGATTTTGGTATAGCAGCATTAATTTTTATTGGTGCAGCAGCATTTTACTATTTCGCCTTATACTCAAAGCCACAAGATGATGATTGGCAAAAGTTACCAACATTTTCAGAATACTTATCAAATCACCCCGAATGCAAAACGGATGACCCTGAAAATGCAAAATGTTTCAGTTGTGGATCTGATAAGGTTATTTTTCAGCCGTTAACTACACATGAAGACCCTCGTTACAAACACATTTGCCTCTCTTGCAAAAAAACTCTGTTCAAAAGCAAAGCTATCATGTCGTAGTATTCTCGAACTATGCAGGTAGGGCAAACATAACAAGCAAATGAACAGGACGTGTACTCGATGGCAGTTCCTCTAAACCACTACCGTGATTACGTTTTCCAATCAAATTAATTTGGTACACGCCCGTTATTAGAACGTTAAGCGTCAGTCGAGAATTGAGCATGATCGAAGAATTGAAAAAACTAAACCTTCCGAAAGTGTTTCAAGACATATGGAGTTCAAGTGTTCCTAGTATTCTTTGCAGCCGATTTGATTCACCTGCCAGAATGGCTGAGATGCTAGAGCAACACCCTGATGGGTTCAGTGAATCTGGACAGTTAGTTCCTTTATGGGAAATAAATGGGCATACGTTAATTGGCTACCTTAAATCGGACAGACAATTCATTGAGTGGTTCTATGAAGACGGCCCAGAAGAATACAAAGTAATATCTGATACTTACAAAGGCGTTCAGGGCTACATCTTTAGATCTTTTCTTTATTCGAAAAAAAACGATGAGCTAAAGGAACTCGCAAAGATCTTCGAGTTAAATGATATTGAAAGTCTAATCAGATTCAAGAACACCAATGAAAACTGGGAAGATGATATCATCAAATATATGGAGTGCAGCGCTTAACAAGGCGCTGCTACGGATAATTTACTCGCTGCGCTCCTAAGTTTCCGCAGAGCGCGGCGTTATATGCCTTGTCAGTTCAGGAGAACAAGTGGATATTTTAGTTAAACAAGAAACCGAGCTTCATCGGTATGAAGTTCGTCAAAGTCGAGCTGATGTAGAGCGATTGATCCATCCTAGTTTTTCTGAAGTCGGTAAGTCAGGAGTCAGTTTTGACTTCGCTTCAATCGTTAAAATGATGAGCTCAGAGGAGCCTACAGGCTGCAGAGTTCATTCGCAGAATTATGTATGTGTTCAACTAGCGCCTTCGGTTCAGCTTCTTAAATATGAGTCTGCTTCAGTCGCTCCGACAGGTGAAATCAGCGACTACGCTAAGCGATGTTCAATTTGGGCATTTACAGGCACTTGCTGGCAGTTGAAGTATCATCAAGGAACGCCGTGTTCAGCTTTTGAACTAACTATATAAAAAGGTGCTTGGTGAACTGCGGCCTATAACAAGGCAATCAACGCGGGACGCTTTGTCATGGTGGCAGCTTTTCAAAGTGCTGTGAATACAAGGGATTAAAGCAGTTTTGGGCGGTTTAGTAAGCGCCCGTTATTGCGACGTTATGCATAATATGAACTTTGACCATCTTGCAAAAGAATATAGTTATGCTCTAGACATGACTGACCATAATGCCTCGAATCTCGAGGTCAATAGAGTATTGAAAAAGGCTGCTTGCAATTTCCCAAGTGACAGCCCCGAGAAACTAGCTTGGTTTACAGCAGCATTGAAGAACCCAGAGCAAAAGTGGTTTGTTGCCAGACTAATGGCAAAAATCAATCCTGTACCTAAGTCTTTACTTGACGACTTAGTTTTAGCCGCAATGACTGAGCCGAATCCCAGTGCCAACAAGCATTACATCATCCCTTGTGTCAAAACATTCGGTAAAGCTTTCGTGATGGAAGTTATGCTCAAATATGTTTCAAACCCTGAAGCCATAGAGTGCAATGGCTTCGAAAAAACAGCGTATTGGCTTGGGAGCTGAAATGCATAACAAGGCAATTAACGAGGGACGCTTTGTCACTGCGGCAGCTTTTCAAAGTGTCTTGAATACAACGGATTAAAGCAGTTCTGGGTGGTTTGGTAAGCGCCCGTTATTGCGACGTTATATCGCTTTATCTTTCTGAATGTACTCAGGCAGTTTGATTAAAGCGTTTTTCTCAGGCTTCAGTATTGAATTCAAACGAAAGGGCTTTTTCTTGGTGGTTTGAGAAAGCTTTCCGGTTTGGGTTTAAGTGAAAATGTCTTGTTCAAAAGGTGATTGGCGGCAAGCCGCGAACATACGAATTGAGCGCATAACAAGGCAATAAACGTGGACGCTTTGTCAATGCGGCAGCTTTTCAAAGTGTTGTGAATACAAGGGATTAAAGCAGTTTTGGGTAGTTTGGTAAGCGCCCGTTATTGCGACGTTAGGCAAAAAGGTGGAATTAATGTCTTATCCTGAAGGTGCTTATGGTGATGTTTTTCGCCGAATGGAAGAAAGTGGATTTGATTTTGATAAAGAGCATATCGTTGATATCCATGCAGTCTTTGCAACCGAGACTGAAGCAGATCGTATAGCATTAATGTTCGTTGCTGACAGCGACGTTGACCAATATGTAAACATCGAAACTAAACCATATGACGAAGGTGGCATGGAGTTAACTCTATCTAAGAAAATGTTGGTTACTTATGATGCTGTATGCCAGCTTGAAGATCTGTTGGCTGAACGAGTATCTTTAGTGGATGGGTATTTAGATGGCTGGGGTGTAATGCAGCAATAAAATGCATAACAAAACAAGCTATGCGGGTTATTGTACTCCGGTTGTTGTGTACTTACGCTTCGCTAGCACACAATACCTCTGTTTCTGCCGCGCATGCTGGTGGCTATATCCGTCAGTTCTTCCCAGTGTTTAGTTTGCGATGTTTAGATAGACAGTTCCTCTCTTCGTCGCAGGTTGTTTAATCTCCAAACCCTCATCAAACTAATCCCATACTCGATGCAAAATCATGTGGCTATCTTTGCTAAGTTGAATTCAACGCCTGTGGTTTTATCGAGCGATTTTATCTTTAAGGCGTCAGTTGAATTCACAAAACGGCGTGTTCGTTGGGTGTTGGCGGCGAAGCCGCGATAGTATGAATGTTCAGCGGCTAACAAGGTCATGAACGGGACACCTTGCCAATCTCGAAGCGCTTAGAAAGTGGTTTGAATACATTGGTTTGGTGAGGTTTAGTGCGGGCAAGTGCCCGTTATCACAGCGTTATGCCTAATTTGGTAGCAGGTTTATGATGGATTATTTACCTAGGTTTTTAGCTAGACAGTTTCATAATCTTATCGATGTATCTTTTGGCTTGATACTGTTTTGGATGATTCTTTTCATCGTGATCATTTTCTCTATTTCCAACGCATTCCCAGTTGTTGGGTATCTGGTAATCCCTGTTGCTTCAGCAGGTATGGTTGCTATTGCTGGGTCGATGTCTGCAAAGTTCTATGGTCGTAACCGCAAACCTTTGATTAGCAGTGACCCAGCTATTGTTAAAGTGACGGCATCCAGCCTCTTCAACCACTTTTCAATCTGGACATCAAAAGTCGGTGAGATTTTATTCTCACTGTTAGTCCATATTATGATTTTTCAGGCTCTGTTTATTTTAATCGCACCAATTTTTCTGTTTGTATCAGAATGGGAACTTGTTGGCATAACAAGGCTATAAACGGGACGCTTTGTCGCTGCTGAAGCTTTTAAAAGTGGCGTGAATACAATGGATTAAAGCGGTTTTTGGCGGTTTGATAAACGCCCGTTATTGCAACGTTAGCACACCAAGGAAACGACATGAATGAATTCGAATCCTATATAAGATCTCTCGGAAGTGAAGCCATTAAGGCAGTACTCCTCGATAACTGTACGGATGAATTTTCTTCGAGAACAGGTGGAACTTTTTATGACATTCCAGGGAAGTCCTGGCCAATGGGTTCAAGCGGCCCTCTAAGGCCATTGCTGCAAATAGTTGTAAATGAGCTTCCCTACATACCCAAACAAATCTCTCATTTGATGGGCATCTGCATTTATATAGACAAAGGCTATGTCACTTTCGATATCTTATCTGAGGAAGGCGGTGAATTGGTAGTTCGAGAAATCCCAAAAGGATCAACCATTCATCCTTTAAGTAATCCAACCGAAAACAAGTTCGAAGAAAAAGATATAAAATGGGAAAAATTCATTGACTATCCAAGCTCATCTGATTTCATCGAGTGGCTCGATAACCAGAATGTTGATTGTGATTTTGAATCAAATGAGTTTGAAAAAGCACTCATCAAATATAGTAATTATGGCTTCTCAAAGATTAATGGTTGGCCTACAACCATTCAAGGCCCATCATACGACGAACCAAATGTCGATGAATGCACTATTCAAGTATCTTTAGATATTGACATCCCATTTGGTGATTCAACGATATTTAAAATTAATTGGGCTGCAAAAATCAACAACTGGCACTGTATGTGGGAAACGTGCTAACAAAAACCTAAAGCTGGACGCTTAAACCTCCCACAGTTTTTTTAAACGACCTCTGTGATTCAGGTGGTTGATTTTTATATAATTAAGCGCCGCTTAGATTGGCGTTAAACGTAGGGAATATGAGCGAGAAAGCGAATATAACAATCGGCGGTGTAGCTCTCATAAAGTTCAAGAGAGATAAGCGAATTGCTGTAAATCTTATCCAGATAGCTAAAGAATTCAGAGTGCTTCTATCTGACAATGGTTATTTCGTAGATGCTCCATTTGACGCAATTAGCCTCATCTTAAGATACGGAGATAATGAAGATTTATCTCCGCAAGAATTAAAAATCAATAAAAAGTATTCTCAACTTGATACAGCTATTTATATAAACATTCATAACTTATTAAGCATGTCAGACGAGGGACTAGGTAAATATCTACGACTAGCTGTAATCGAGGCTTGTTGTGATATATCAGCTAACTATGATTTACCATACGAGTTTTTAGATGCGCACCGCAAAAACGTTTAACAAGGCCAAGCAACATCAGTCGCTACGCTGCTTGGACAGCCTTGCGCTTGCGGCTTTTGTGCATGGCTTCGCCATTTTTGCACAAAATTCACAATCACAAGTCTGCCGTTGTTAGCGGCGTTAAATGCCACGAGAGATTATGAGCGAACATTCCAATTACACTGAAGTCGACGCAAAGGAATGGTTTGATTCATCTGGTATACCATTCGAGAATTTCTGGGTGGAGATATTCAATGGTTCAGAGATTGTTGGCTATAAACTAGAGGACGGTAGAGAGTTCGATATGCTAGTTGAGATCACTGAACTAAATAATGAATAGCCACCGACTCAGTAGACACCTTTGAGCCTTTCTTCGTACTGCTTTTCATACTCTACAGGTGACATTTGGTCGTTGGAACCGTGCCGACGTTTTACGTTGTAGAACATCTCAATATATTCAAAGATATCCATACGTGCTTCTTCTCTCGTTGAGTAGATTTTTCGCTTGATACGTTCTCGTTTCAATAACTGAAAGAAGCTTTCAGCAACAGCATTGTCATGACAGTTGCCTCTGCGGCTCATACTTGACTCCAAGCCATGCTGAGTCAGGAATTTATCCCAATCATGACTGGTGTACTGACTGCCCTGATCTGAATGTACA
>NZ_FOWR01000035.1 GCF_900115495.1 Enterovibrio norvegicus DSM 15893
CTGTGGGGTGAAGACGGCGATGACGTCCTCGTTGGCGGCCATGGCGATGACCACCTCAATGGTGGCAACGGTAATGACCAACTGCATGGCCAATGGGGTAACGATGACATGCACGGCCTCGCCGGCGATGACAAACTCTATGGTTGGACAGGCAACGATACCCTGCGCGGCGGTGATGGCAATGACCACCTCGATGGCCAACAAGATAATGATACCCTGTATGGCGATAATGGCCATGACACCCTACTGGGTGGCGCAGGGAATGATTACCTTCACGGCGGTAACGACAACGATAAACTCTATGGTCAAGATAACAACGATACCCTGATTGGCGGCTATGGTAACGACCATCTCGATGGCGGTAACCATGACGATACACTTTACGGCGAGTGGGGTAACGACCGATTAGAGGGCGGCAACGGGAATGACAAACTCTACGGTCAAGACGGTAATGATGTGCTTGTCGGTGGTCACGGCAACGACCACCTCGATGGCGGTAATCATGACGACAAGCTCTACGGTCAGTGGGGCAATGACTACCTCTACGGCTACAACGGTAACGATTCACTGTATGGCGAAGACGGTAATGACACCCTGAATGGTGCTGGCGGTAACGACTTCCTTTCTGGCGGTAACGGCGACGACGCCCTGCACGGCGAGTATGGTAACGACCGACTGGAAGGCAACGACGGCAATGACAAACTATATGGCCATGTCGGTAATGATGTGCTTCTTGGTGGTACCGGTAACGACTACCTCGATGGTCAGTGGGACAACGACCATGTGTACGGCGAAGATGGTCATGACACGCTAAAAGGCGGTACGGGCAACGACTACCTTAACGGCGGTAACGATAACGATACCCTCTATGGCGAGGATGGCCATGACACCCTCTTAGGCGGTAACGGTGCCGACCATCTTGATGGTGGTAACCATAATGACGTACTTTACGGCGAAGGTGGCCACGATACACTTTATGGCGGAAATGGTGACGATAAGCTTTATGGCCAAGATGCCGGCGATAAGCTTTATGGCCAAGAGGGTCATGACACACTCTATGGCGGCTATGGTGCTGACTATCTAGATGGTGGCAATGGTAACGATTATCTTCGCGGTGAAGGTAACCAGGACACTGTTCGCGGTGGCGCTGGTGATGACCGAATCTATGGCGATAACGAAACTGACCACCTCTATGGTGACGCGGGTAATGACCACATCGAAGGGGGGAACGACAACGACTTCCTTTGGGGTGGTGATGATTCAGATTACCTAAACGGTAACCATGGTGACGACCATCTTTACGGTGACCGAGGCGCAGATACACTCGTCGGCGACCGGGGTGCCGACAAACTATGGGGTGGTGACGGCGGCGATAAGCTTTATGGCGGCGTCGGCGCAGACCAACTCTTTGGTGGTGGCGGTAATGACTATCTTGATGGTGGCGACAGTGACGATTACCTTCGCGGAGAGGGAAACAAAGACACCATTCTGGGTGGTAACGGCAATGACACACTGATTGGTGACAATGAAAACGACAGTCTCCACGGTGGTAATGGTCATGATTACCTTTCAGGTGGTAACGACGATGACTGGCTGTATGGTGATGCGCACAACGACACCATTTATGGTGACAACGGTTGCGACTTCATTAATGGCGGTAGCGGAAATGACAGATTAATTGGTGGTAAACACCATGATACTTTCTATTTCGATGCTCACTCAGGTAGAGATGTTATTGCAGACTTCAACAAACATCAGGACACAATTCAGATTGATGATTCTCTTGCGTGGAAGTTTAATCAAATATCTTACTGGGCAGATGGCGCAAATACCGTGTTATCCATTAACAATGGTACCGCGTACGTGACATTGGAAAACTATTCGGCCAACAATGTCAGTGCTGACATGTTCAACTTCACCTAATCGAACTCATCATCCGTTGAGTTAACGAATAAAAACCCGCCAATTGGCGGGTTTTTTCATATTCTCTCCAAGGACCTTAATCACTCACACCTACTCTTGCCTTAAGGGTATACAACCCACACCAATCATCGGCGATTACCGTTATAAAATACGTTTTTAGCGGAGAAAGATTAATGCAGACGTTACAAAGACTGAAAGTCGGAAGTTGGAGGAAAGAAGCTAAAAAAGGGGGAAATTTAGAGAGCGGGAAACGGACAGCTGAAACAAGCCGTCCCCGCTCTTTAAGGCACTGGATCAAAAACTGTTACTAAATATGCCCTTAGGATCACAGCCATAACGATTAGTGCCCTTAGTACCGCGCAGCAAAGTGAAAACCAAAAAGATCAGCTGCCCAAGAACCGGTATTACAATAATTAACCACCACCAACCTGATTTGTTGATGTCATGTAACCTTCTCACCGTCACAGCAATCGCTGGGAGCAATGTTAAGGCGAACCACAACAATGTGGCTTGTAAATCAATCGCTTGGAATTGGGATAGACCCGCTTCCGCAATATCTATAAAAACACAGAGAACCAATACAATGTTTTGGATGAGGAAAAAGCCCCAATATTCTCTTCGTCTTGCTCTGCCTGAAAATTTTGCGTAATTCAAAAACGCAGAAAACAGCCATCTCATTCGAATATCCTTACTTCTATATAGGCTTTTTCGAAATATTGTTATAAAGCCAAGATACATCAGCCATGACGCCGAACTACGCTATCAAATGCCTGTTTATAATGTATGAATAAAACACACAAAACTGCTGTCAATTGCACCAGTTACGACCCAATTATCATTTTAATGACACTGCTCTCATTGATTAAAAGTCACATATTTAAGTGAGAACTGATAGTCATCACATCGGCCTCTTTTTTAACAGAAGAAAAATACAGAACTCGCAAAGTTTTCTAGCCATATCAATATGACGGATACCGATTGCACATAACAGGTTGAATCACTGCCCCCCCGAATGTATATTGCGAATGCTTTTGAGAAACATTCTCATTATATTAATAGGGAGTTAACATGAAAACCTTGTTCAAAGCGATGGTGCTTTCCATTTTTGCTTCATTCTCTGCACATGCACACAACATCACCATTGATCACTTGATGGGGCAAACCCAAATCGATGGGATGCCAGAGAAAGTCGTCGTTATCGGTCTTGGCTCACTGGACGCTGTAAACGCGCTCGGCATCGACCCTGTGGCGGTGTCCAAGGTCTCCCAAACCCCTAACTATCTCGATAAATATAAAAGCGATAAGTACGCGAATGCGGGTAGCCTTTTCGAACCCAACTTCGAAGAAATCTACATGCAAGAACCTGATTTGATCATCGTGGGCCCACGGAGCTCCACCAGCTACGAAGAACTATCAAAAATCGCACCTGTGGTTGTTTTCGCGAATAACCATGCAGAAGGTTACTGGGAAGGCACGAAAGAACAATGGCGCAACCTTGGCAAGATCTTCAGCAAAGAGGACTTAGTAGAAGAGAAAATCGCGTCTTTAGAGAAAGAGTTCGATGCGATACGCCAACATAACAGCGCCAGCAACAGTGATGCGCTGACTGTGATGAGTTCAGGCGGCAACATCACTGCCTTTGGCCCGGAGTCACGCTTCTCTGTCATCTACAAAGATTTTGGCTTCAAAGAAACCGTGAAAGACATCAAAACCGCGACCCACGGCGATTCCATTTCTTTCGAATTCATCCGTGAAGCCAACCCGAAAACGCTGCTGATCATTGACCGCGACACCCTGATCAACCCTGCGGACAGCACCACACGCGAAGACTTCGACAACGATTTGGTGAAAAGTACGCAAGCCTACAAGACAGGCAAAATGACCTATCTAGATCTGAACGCTTGGTACTTGTCCATGTCAGGTATTACGGCGACAGAGCAGATGGTTTCAGACATCAAAAACAGCGTAACGCTTTAATACTTGCTCCCGGAGAGCAGAGGTTATCTTGTTCAAGTTATTGCTTCCTCTGGGCTTATTAAGCCTGTTTTCCCTGTTTGTGGGCGTCAGCCCACTTTCACCTGCGAGTTTGCTTGCAGGTGATCCTGAGGCGCTAAACCTCTTTTTCACCAGCCGTCTTCCCCGCCTCTTTGCCATTTTGCTCGCAGGTGCAGGGCTCAGTATTGCTGGCCTTATTATGCAGCAGATCAGCCAGAATCGATTTGCTGCTCCGTCTACAACGGGCACCATTGAATGTGCCATGCTGGGCTATGTGCTGAGTTTGGTTTTCTTCGGCAACGGCAATCAGCTTTGGCTTATTTTCGGTGTGTCAGTGCTCGGCACCCTGTTGTTCGTTACCCTTATCCAACGCATTCAATTTCGTAACGCCGTGTTCGTACCGCTGATCGGCATCATTTACGGCAGCATCATTGATGCGGGGGCAACCTTTGTTGCCTACAAGTATGACGCGGTACAAATGCTCAGCGCGTGGGCCATTGCCAACTTTGCCACCATTTTACGCGGCGATTTCGAACTGCTTTACATTGCCATTCCTATCGCGATTTTCAGTTACCTCTATGCCACACGCATCTCTGCCGTTGGTATGGGCAAAGACTTCGCCACTGGGCTAGGTTTACGTTATCAGCATGTGGTGTTAATTGGTGTGATGCTGGTTTCCATCATGTCAGCCAGTGTGGTGATGATCGTCGGCACCCTGCCCTTCCTCGGCCTTCTGGTGCCCAACGTGGTCAGCTTGTATTACGGCGACAACTTAAGGAAAAACATTCCTCGTACCGCTGCCCTTGGCGCAGCCTTGGTCTTAGTCTGCGACATTGCTAGCCGCATGATTATCTTCCCCTATGAAATTCCCGTGTCCATGCTCGTGAGTATTCTTGGTGGCCTTGCCTTCATTGTGCTTATTTTGAAGGGGCAAAAGCATGTCTGATTCCAAGAAGATTGGACTGATGCTGATCACCGCCCTTGTCTTCTCAGCGCTGTTTATTGGTATCGGACTCACGGCCAATAACTATGAGTACTTCCTGTCTCGCCGGGTGCCAAAAGTGCTTGCCATGGCGCTTGCAGGCATTGCGGTCGCGCAATCATCACTGGTTTTTCAAACCCTCACGCACAACCGTATTCTGACACCCAGCATCATGGGGTTTGATGCGCTTTACCTTCTTACGCAAACCCTGATCGTCGCCATATTTGGCGGTTTCAGTGCCTACGTGTTGAACGCGTATTTGAACTTCGCCATTTCTGTGGGCGCAATGGTGATTTTTTCCGTGCTGCTGTTCGGTTTCTATTTCGCTAAAGAAGGTCGAAACCTAATAGTGCTGCTGTTGGTGGGATTGATTCTCGGACAAGTATTTGGCAACGCCGCGTCGTTCATCACCATGTTGATGGACCCGAACGAGTTTGCTGCCGTGCAGGCGAACATGTTCGCGAGCTTCAACAACGTAAAGGTAGAACTTGTTTACCTTTGCTTGCCAGTGTTGGCGGTGATCAGCTTCACCTTGTTCCGCATGCATCGCACGCTGGATTTGTTCTGGCTTGACCGAGATAATGCAATCAGTTTGGGCATTGATGTTCAACGCGTCACCCAACGCGCGCTGATGATCTCCGCGGTGCTCATTGCCGTTTCCACCGCACTGATTGGCCCTGTGATGTTCTTTGGCTTGCTCGTCACCAACCTCGCCAGAGAACTTTTCAACACTTTCCAACACCGCGTATTGCTGATTGGCTGCGCCTTATTGTCTGTGTGTACCCTGCTGGCTGGGCAATGGATCGTAGAGAACCTGTTCTCCTTCGATACCACCCTGAGTGTGGTGGTGAATTTCGCGGGCGGCTTGTATTTCCTTTGGATGTTACTCAAGAACAAGATTGTATAAAGCATCATGATTATTCTAGATAAAATCAGTAAGGCCTTTGGTCAACAACGCGTTGTTAGCGATGCAACAACCGATTTTGAAAAAGGCAAAGTCACCACAGTGATCGGCCCTAATGGCGCAGGGAAAAGCACCCTACTTTCCATGGCAACACGCTTAGTTTCGCCAGATAGCGGTACGGTTGTGATTGACGGGAAAGCCATTTCAGATTGGAACACCGCAGAGTTGGCAAAGTCTCTGGCCGTGCTCCGCCAGGCGAACAGCATGACCATGCGTTTCACCATTCGCGAACTCGTGGCATTTGGCCGCTTCCCTTATTCCAAGGGCAACCTTACCGCCGAAGACAATGACGCCATCGATCAAGCGATTCACTACCTTGATTTGGCCGAACTCCAACATCGCTACTTGGATGAACTCAGCGGTGGTCAACGCCAACTCGCGTTCATCGCCATGGTGATCGCACAAGACACGGATTATGTGTTCTTGGATGAGCCCCTGAATAACCTTGATATTCGCCATTCGCTCTCCATCATGAAAACTGTTCAACGCCTTGCGCACGAAATGGGGAAAGCCGTGATTGTGGTGATCCACGATATCAACTTTGCGGCCTGTTATGCCGACCACATCATTGCCATGAAGAAGGGCTGCATTGTTGCTAATGCGACGGTGAATGACGTGATTCAAGCGGAGGTGTTGGAAGACATCTACGACACGCCGTTTAACATCGTTGAAGCCAATGGCAAACGCATGTGTTTGTATTACTGAGTCGCAAGGGATGTGTTCGTGAGCTTTTCGTTGCTGTGTGCTCAAAAACAAAAACCCGCCAACTGGCGGGTTTCTTTTATCTGCTTACTTTCGCTATATGGCTTTAAGTGCATTGAGCACTGCACGCACTAATCACTAAGCACTAAGCACTAAGCAAATCGGGCATTACGCAAACTGCTTTCTGCGTAACTCTCGTGACAGACCCAGGTACAAGCTCAAACACATGACCAACAAGAACACCGCAAACGGCAAGCCTGTTGAAATGGTCGCAGCTTGAAGTGCGCCCAAACCGCCACCCATCAAGAGTGCGATAGCCGCAAGGCCTTCAATGGTACACCAGAAGATACGCTGAGAAACAGGCGCATCAATCTTACCGCCCGCCGTAATGGTATCGATAACCAGCGAACCAGAATCCGACGATGTCACGAAGAAAATGATCGTCAGTACCATGCCGAAGAAGCTGATCACACCGGTAAACGGCAGCGCTTCAAACATCTTGTAAATGGAGAGCTCTGGTTGCCAATTGCCGTTAGTGATCAAATTCACCACGCCGTTGTAGCCACCATCCATTTGATCCAGTGCAGTGGTACCAAACGTCGTCATCCAAACGATACAAACGATGGTTGGTGCAATCAGTACCGCCAAAATAAATTCACGAACCGTACGACCGCGAGAAACGCGAGCGATGAACATACCTACGAATGGAGACCATGATACCCACCACGCCCAATAGAACGTCGTCCAACCGTGGTAAAAGCCCGAGTCTTCACGGCCAACCCAGTTAGAAAGAGCAGGTAACCAGCTAAGGTAATCCACGGTGTTTGACACCACACCGCTGAAGATAAGTGCTGTTGGGCCAACGGCAATCACGAACACCATCAACATGCCCGCCATCACCATGTTAATTTCACTCAGACGCTTTACACCACCGTCCATGCCGCGATAAACCGACACAAGTGCCGCCAAGGTGATCACGAGAATCAAAATCGATTTGGTCTCAATGCCAGCATCAATACCAAACAGGTAGTTAAGGCCCGCTGCAATCTGGTTTGCACCTATACCCAGCGATGTTGCCAAGCCAAACAGGGTGGCCAATACCGCCATGATATCGATGACGTGTCCCCAAATACCCCACACACGATCACCCAATAGCGGGTAAAATGCTGAACGCAGTGTCAGTGGAAGGTTTTTGTTGTAGTGGAAGAAGGCTAACGCCAAGCCCACAACCGCATAAACAGCCCACGCATGGAAACCCCAGTGGAAAATCGATGCAGCCGTACCGATGCTACGTGCTTCTGCAGAACCAGTTTCCAAGCCCAGAGGTGGGTTTAGCGTGTGGTTCATTGGCTCTAGCACGCCATAGAACATCAAACCAATACCTACACCCGCAGAAAACAGCATGGCAAACCAAGCAGGGTACGAGTAATCAGGTGTTGCTTCATCACCACCTAAGCGGATTTTGCCGACAGGCAAGAACGCCAGAATTAAACAGAAGATTAAAAAGATGTTGGCGGAAATGACAAAGAACCAGTCAAACGACTGCGTGATTGCAGGGCGTAACCACCCAAAAAACTCCGCAGCTTGTTCTTGAAAAATCAACACACCCAACACAAACACCACCACCATGATGGCGGAAATTGGGAAAACAGGATTATGGAAATCAAGTCCTAATACGTTGACGTTATCTTGACCGATTTGATAGTCGGTATTGTATTGATCGTCTTTATTTACTTCCGATGTAGATTCACTCATAGCATTGCCTCCTTTTACTGCTCGACAACGCGACACGACTGAGCAGCAATAGCAACGCCCTTTCTCACGCTTCGTAGAGTGAGAAAGGGCATTCATAAAATATTTTATTGTGTACGCTGCTCAATGATGACGAATAGGCTAAGAGATGTCCGAGAAAATCCCTTTCCATACCGATTAATGAGCAATCAGTTAAGAGAAAAATGTAAGCGCAACCAATTATCTCACCTTTAAGACGTTGAGGTAAAAATAGAGAAATTTGAGAAAGATAGGAGGGGCAAATCCGAGAGCGGAGAGATCTTAAGGGATAGAGAGAAACACCTACAAAGTGCAGGTGTTTATTTTCGCATTCAACGTATAAATCAATACGATGCGTGAACCTAGGCTATATTAGCCAGCAAACGTGTCGTCTTTTGGCGAGCCGTTGCTATTGCCGTTAGCAGAATCGTTGCCTTTTGGATCAGGGCCAAAGCGGTTACCCCCTTTTGTGCCTTCAAACGCTTGAAGGATCAACAACGCTATCACGCCAAAAGGCACTATACCGAGCAATGCCCACCAGCCGGAGCGATCAGTATCGTGAAGACGACGCACGGTCACTGCCAACGTTGGTAAAAATACCGCCGCAGCGTAAACCATGCCCAAGGTCCCAATCCCCATTTTCGCATCGTAATATCCCAGCATTTGGTCAGCTTGAGACAATACCAATGAGAAAAACATATTGAATACAATGAAGATCCAATACTCTTTGCGGCGAGCGCGTCCTTTAAACACTGCGTACTTTTTCAGTACATCGATATACCAATTCATTCTTCTCTCCTGAGTAATTCTCCCCAAAAAACACTCACTATTTCTCGTCGAAACAGTCAGCACGAGCGTTGTCGCTCATGCGCTATAGAGTATGGGGCCTTGTGTTCAAACTCGGTAAAAACGTCAGAGATGAACATTTTCACTACGTTTACATGCATACTAAAGTGCACGACCTTAAAAACCGTACAGTGTACCAAATATTGGTTGTTCGCATCTGATTATAGACAACCAAAAGCATACATAAGAAAGCACTCTCGACCTTTGCGTATCTCACATTCAGCAAAAAAGTCCGGATAACATCACCTCGCTGTCCCCCCAAGGTTGATCCACTTCAATAAGCATGCGTAACTGAAATCAAATACATCTAAACACCCCGAGCAGAAGACGTCGGTTGTAGAATAAAAGGACGCAAAATACGCCATGGCAGGTCAGCCCCAACACACGCAATCATTGGCGTGGTTCCCGATTTTATTGGCGACCATTGCGACCATGAGTTGGGCAGGTAACATCACACTGGCGAAACTCGTCAATGCGAACATTCCGCCACTGGGGTTGTCATTTTGGCGATGGGCCGTTGCCGCCGTCGTGTTACTGCCTTTTGTTTACAAGCCGATGAAAGACAAATGGCCACTGTTTAAGCAACACTTTAGATTGGTGTTGTTGCTTGCCTTGCTGGGCGTGGCGGGTTACAACAGCTTGGTCTATATCGCACTTGAAAACACCCTCTCCACCAACGTCGTAATTTTACAGTCGGCTTTACCATTGATGATTCTGTTGGTGCAATTCTTTTTGCTCAAACAAACCGCTACTTTAAAGCAAACCCTCGCCATACTGACCTCTGCTATCGGTGTGTTACTCATCATTACCAAAGGCCAATTAGTCACAGACTTCGCCATTGGAAACAGCGAGCTTATTGCCCTGTTCGGTATCTTGGTTTGGGCCACTTACTCCGTGCTGGTACAAAAGCTTCCCGACGCACTAAAAGGGTTACCCATATTGGGGTACACCGTCTGCCTTGGCGTAGTGATGATTTTGCCCTTTTATGTGGCGGAATCTGTGTTGTACGAAACCATGCCAATTTCCCCGCAGAGCATTGCTATCTCTCTTTATACCGGTGTGTTTGCTTCGGGCATCGCGTTTTGGTGTTGGAATACCGCGTTGATGCGTATGGGAGCAGCGACAACAGGGCAATTCATGCACCTTATCCCCGTTTTTGGTTTGGTCTTTTCCATGCTATTACTGGGAGAACGCATGGAGACTTATCACTATGTAGGCATCGCTTTTATCGTATCTGGGCTTGTGATTGCGAACATTCGTCGCCGCGCGACACAAGAATCACCATCGTCGTAAAATCCGTCTTATTCAGCTATAGTGTCGCCTTGATTTAGAAAGGACACCCAGCAAAATGCTTCACATTTCTCAGACCGTGACCTTGTCAGATGACGAGATTGAAATCACCTACATACGCGCTCAAGGTGCAGGTGGTCAAAACGTTAATAAGGTTTCTTCTGCGGTTCACCTTCGCTTTGATATACATGCCTCGTCACTGCCTGATTTTTACAAGGAACGCTTGCTCGCATTAAAAGACAGCCGCATCAACAAAGACGGCGTCATCGTGATCAAAGGCCAACAATATCGCACACAAGAAAAGAACCGTGACGATGCACTCGCGCGCTTGCAAGAGCTGATCAAAAGTGTCGGCGTGGTACAAAAAGCGCGCAGAGCGACCAAACCGTCCAAGTCATCACAACGCAAACGTATGGATGGAAAAACCATTCGTGGAAAAACCAAATCCATGCGCGGCAAGGTAGATTTCTAACGTTCTTCTCTCTCGTGTTTCCGCTTACTTTTTTCCTGCTGTCTTTGTCTTAGCCATTATCTTCGCCTTGGCCATTCCCTCTGTCTTGGTCTTGGTCTTGGTCTTGGTCTTGGTCTTGGTCTTGGTCTTGGTCTTGGTCTTTACATGCATAATGGCAGAGGTCACATTCCCCGCGCTCAAAAAACTGAGCACCTTGTCAGTCACAGCGAAACGGTGTCCAATCAATGTCTCTGAACGCAAAAGGATTGCACCGTGACAGACAACAATTTCAGCCACTTTCCTCTCCAGCACACGCAGTCATTAGTGTGGAACGACATGGACGCGCTACAGCACATCAACAACACCGTCTATTTTCGCTATTTTGAAGACGTTCGCGTCGTGATGTTGGAAGAACTCAAGGTTTTTGAGTACGTAAAGCGTCACAATATCGGTCCAGTGGTTGCCTCTACCCGCTGTGATTTCCGCGCCCCTTTGGTCTATCCCGACAACATCACCACGGTGTCATGGGTCGAAGACATCCAAGAAAAACGCTACACCATGAAATATGAAATCCATAGCCACAACCAACAGCGTCGCGTCGCGGTAGGTGAAGCCTTGGTGGTGTATTGTGATTTCAGTGACGGAAAGAGTTGTGCCATTCCAGAAGAGACCGCTAACGCATTACAGAAGTATCTTTTGCCAGACAACGCCGAATGACAGCTCCCACAGCAACGCTCCAATTCCACCAGCTTCGTTCAGGGTATGAGGCTGATAAAACATCGGCGTTGACCGAGGCGCTATCGCAGGGTCAGCATCTTGTGATTAAGGGTGCATCGGGATCAGGAAAAACCAGTTTATTGCGTGTGATGTGCGCACTGCAACCCGCGCAACACGGTCATATTGATTACCAACAACACACTATATCAGTGCAAAACTTACCTTGGTGGCGTCGTCAATTTTGCTACCTCCCGCAAGAACCCGTGATGGGGGCGAACACCATCGCAGAAGTTCTCCGATTACCTTGGTCGTTACAAGCAACCGACAAACCTTCACCAAGCGATGAAGCCTGCCAAACTGCGCTTGCGAGCCTGAACATTCAGCACAACATGAACCATGATGTCGACACCCTTTCAGGAGGCGAAAAACAACGGCTTGCCATTACACGCGCATTGTTGCTGGATCGACCCGTGTGGCTGATGGATGAACCTACATCAGCGCTGGACGCCAAAAGCAGAGACAGCTTGATGACGTTACTCAAAACACTTCCCATTATTGCTGTGTCTATTTCACACGATCCTGAATGGATGCGCGCAGCAAGCCACACCTTCGTGTTGGGAGATCATCATGAATGAAGCGTTAAACATCAACAGTTGGGCGCTTGCGGGGTTATACCTACTCTTTGTTATTCCGTTGGTTCTTTTCCAGCGTTGGCAGCTTGGGCTCAGTAAAAGTCTCATTTCTGCCGTGGTGCGCATGACACTGCAATTGGCCGTGGTCGGTTTATACCTACAAACGTTGTTCGCTTTCGCCAATATCTGGCTCAATACCTTGTGGCTACTCATCATGATTTTGGTGGCGAGTGGCACTATCTACAAACAAGCCAGCGCCAGCTTAAAACAGCTCATGCCACCAATATTGGTTGGCCAACTGCTCGCCATGTCACTGGTGCTGCCGGTATTAATGGTTGGGGTGATTCAAGCTGATCCGTGGTGGAAAGCCCAGTACCTCATTCCCGTTGCAGGCATGTTGCTCGGAAATGCATTGTCAGCCAACGTGCTAGCTTTGGAACGGTTACTTACCAGCTTAAAAAAGCGCCACGCTGAATATCAATTTTATGTCGCGCTGGGCGCACCGAATCCGAGCCGTCCATTTTTGCGTGAGGCTCTCACCGCTGCATTACGACCACCTATTGCCGCCATGAGCACGCTCGGCATCGTTAGCCTTCCGGGGATGATGACAGGTCAAATACTCGGAGGTACAGAACCTCTGCTTGCCGTGAAATATCAACTCGTGATTATGGTGGCGATTTTCATCTCAGTGTTTGTTTCCGCAGCAACCACCTTGTATTTCGTCAGCCGACGCTTATTTAATGGTTACGGACAACTAACTTCAGAATCATTGTCTAAACCGTCGCCTTGATATAACGCCCCCTAAAATCTCTCAGCTGATAATAGAAGGGGCGCACAACGCTCCTTTTTTCTTATGACGCTCCCCCAAACACACACCCAATAAAAACGATGGGTACGTAAACGCGTGCGCTTGAGAAGAAAAGTCATCAGTCATCGTCACTAACGACTAGAAAAGGAAAATCTATGAAGACGTCCGTCGGCGCATTGATAGAATTTGAAATATGCAAACAATATTAACCCTCGCCAAAAATTTAATATCTATCAATTGATAAATATTAATTGGAAAACATAAAACCCTTTACAAATATTAAGACAAAAACGAAATTAATGTTATCAATTGATAGCATTAACCTATCGGTAAATATCACATTTAAAATATTTTAAACAATAAGTAAAAATATATTTTTCATACAGTTAAAACAAAAATTGACCTAATATTGACATTATTAACAACACCTGACTTGCAATTAATCTCACACTCCCTACCTTTAAAAATCAGTGATTATTTATACGAGAAAATTAAGTAATTACTGATATACCCATCCTTACAAAACATTAGAAAGGTTATGATTATGACACCCAAGAAACTGTCTGCTCTCTCCATTCTCATTGGATTAAGCATACTTGGACAATCCTCTGCACTTTATGCTTCACAAGCGCAGCATGACGACGCTGACATCGATAAGATAATTCAGTCCTTACAAAAAAAAGAAGTCAATTCCGACTATAAGTTATTTAGCCGCGCCCAGCCTGACATTAAATTTGGAAATATCACTCAAGAGGGCTACGAAAATGCCACAGCCCTTTATCACGATGGAAAAGTAACAATAAACAGCAAAAAAATTGGTGATAACAACAATCTTCAATCCGTTATTATTCATGAGGGCTTTCATGCGCTCAAACCGGAATTATCAGAATCAGAGGTTGATACTGAAGCAGCCCTGTATGCGGAAAAAATAGGCATCAATTATCTTGCACAACACTCTTATGACCCTATTTTGAGCGATGCTTATCGGCCGAGTATGCCCAACATTTTCCAAAATAATCTCATACGAGGTTTGTGCCGTTCAGGGGCAGGCACTGCATTAAGCGCGTTTGGGTCTTTTGGTGCAATAGGATTGGCTGAAGATATTTATAACAACTATGTCGGCGGTACAGCAATTAGCCAAGAAACCTTTAATGCTGCCAAAGGGCTCGCCGTTCCTCTCTCTTGGGCGATGTTTGACTATGTCTTAGGCAAAGCACAATGGGTTCATGGTTTTCCAGGAAGCCATGCCAGTGATGGTCAGCGAATCAATGATATGTTGCGCAGTATTCCGAGAGTGGGCAGCATCGTTGCCGATACATTGCAAGTAGGGGCCTTTTCGGAGCGTGTGCTGCGTGAAGAACTTGGACTCATGATGTTTGTCGGTGCCATTGGTACAAATGCAATGATTCAAAAAGTCGCAGATAGCCACAATGCCACAGCGGCAGCATGGCCACTAAAAGTCGTCGATACAGCTATTTGGGGCGGCTTAAATGGCATGGTTGGCGAATTTGTCAGATATAAAAATGGCGGTACTTACACCTCCCTGCCCGCGTCATATCATGAGTCTCTCGTCCCATACCTTGGTTCACAAAAATGGCAACTTCTTACCTCATCTATCAACTGTGGCATTGCCGCGTATGCAGGGAATCAAGCATGGGGTGGCTATGCGAAATGGCAACCCGTCACTAAAAATTCAACCACCTCTGAGTATGCAAGTAGCGCTTATGGTGCTGCGACAGCATACATGGGGACATGGATAGCCGTAGACGGCGTGTTTAAGTCGATGCAATACGGGATAAATGCGGGAGTTGCAGGCTTTAGAGATGTGGTTTGGCGTAATTTTGTTCAATCAGGTGTTGGGCTCATCAACCTCGCTTACTCGGTTGAATACCATCCAGACGCACTCCCAATCGATACGGATTACGGGGATATACCTGACGTTACCATTCACCTTCGCAAAAAACGCTCAACCTCCATCGACATGAGAATAGCGCGAATGCGCAAGATTTTTCATGAACTGCAAATATCTAAATCTGAAGCGCTTGCCGCGTGGGAGAGAGTTACCGCAGTCCCTCTGGATCTGAATGATTTTCAGAAAGTTGACGTGACGAGGTTGGAACAAGATCTTGCATTGGAAAACAGCCCACAAAACACCAAAGCCGCGGGCGTCACCAACAAGACGTTGAGCCAACTGAAGGCGCTTCAACTGTCACATCTCGCCAAAGAAGCGAAAACCGTCACCAAAGTGCTGACAAAAAATTACGCGGACTGGCGGGCGTGGTGGAATGCCAGCAGTTGGGAAAACCCTGCATTTTGCTCAAAAGATGGCGTACTAGAATACGGCCAATGGCTATCGAACGGAGGAAACATTACCGAACAAAACTGCGGCATTAACAGTTACGGGGATGGGGTTAACGCTGTACTCAAGTTTAACGATGGTTCAATGGCGATAGGTATAAACGGGCGCACCATAAAATCAGACGAAGCATGGACAAAAGGCACCAACGGCGGCACCGATTGGAACGGATATTGGGGGTATGCATTTTTCGACGCCCAGGGACGCCCGACCGCAATGGCCTTAACAAGCAAGAATTGGGCGCAATGGGGCGCTGGGTTTAGCTTCGTTTATAAAAATGGTAGCTGGGAATATTGGAAGCAAGATAACTGGATTTCATCGTTTTCGGATGGGCAGTCGCTCGATCGTAACGCGCCGAGGTTCAACATTCCCGCGCTTTAGTGCAACAAGCTTATGCTTTCACGAGCGGAAAGCACTCGCATAAAATAGCGCATCGACAATAGAAAAGGTCTGCCCATAACAGGCAGACCTTTAGGCGTTTAACGCTAGCTCATAGATGCTTGAGAATGGCGAATTCATGGCATATTTAGGCTATTTGGCTTTCTTTGACTACCTCAACACAAACTGCGAAACACGCTGCTTCAACACACCGTTCGAATTGACCAAGTTTTGGTTATCCACGCGAATTTGATCACTCAAGTTCACAATGGAGTCTTTCGATTCCTTAATCTTCAACATAGACGTGTTCAAGTGCTCAATTTGGCCCAGTAATTCATCTAGCCCCGTGTTCTCATCGTCAGCAGAAATCAGCGTCACAACGTCATTGATGGAAGACACCGCATCTTGCACCGTTTGGTTAGAGCCGTGGTAGTGAGAGATAATGTCCAGCAGTTCTTCTTTTTGCGTGGTTAAACGCTCACTGATTTGCACAACAGATCCACGGATCTCAGCCACAATCTTCGTGATGTCACCCAAGCTGTCTTGCGTAGAGAGTGCTAACTGACGCACTTCATCCGCAACCACTGCAAAGCCTCGGCCTTGATCACCTGCACGTGCTGCTTCTATTGCTGCGTTTAAAGACAGCAAGTTAGTTTGCTCTGAAATCGACTTTATGACTTCAACAAACTTTTCGATGGATTCAGCCTGCGCTTTAAGTTCGATAAAAGAGGTGTACATGTGCTCAACGCTGTTTGAATAATTTTCTAACTGCTCAAGAGACGAAATGTTCTTAGTGTTTAAATCAATCAAATCCCCTTTCACTTGCTCCGTGGAAGAAGCCGTGTCTTTGAGTGTTTGCACCATGGAAGAGGAAAAGGTTTTCAATGACGACAGGTTCGATGTCGCAAGCTCATAGTTGTCATCTTGCTTAACAAGATCTTCGTTGATGTTTTTCACTTTCATGAGCATGCCGTCAGACAATGATTTTGACTCATTTGAGGACTCATCAATCGTCTCAAGTGTATTGCGAATACTAATGCGGAAGTTTTCAATAACCCGCAAAAAGTCTTCCATTTCACTGTTTAATGACGATTTCACGTTGTTCTTTACACTAAGATTGTTCTCTTCGAAGTTTTTTAAATAGCGCTTGGTTTCGTTTAGCGAGTCAACGCCCCACTTTTTCTCATCAATATCGTGGATCAAGAGTACGCCCGCCAACGTCAATTGTATGATCACCGAATAGACATTGTCGGTGAAGAAAAACGCATTCACTAACAGCAGCAAAATGCCAACCCAATGAATTAACCTCATTCTTGTAAACAGCGAACTAAACATACTTTTTCTAGACATTAGCTTTCCCTAATACAAACAACGTAGCGATAATATGCATACAAATGTGTATTGCTTAACTAAAAATAGTTGAGCCTTAGAAGGCTCGCCAACATGATTTAACGTTAATTGCCCACACTATTTGTATTGATTACAACACATTAATTTCATATACCAAGAAAACAATCACGCCCTAAAACTCACGCTGTATCCGCTGTTACGTGAAAAATACGGGTGTGCCAAACACGTGATTTCCAGTACTATGCAGCAATTAAATTTGGTGCAGATGTTTATGGCCATTGAAGTGAAAAATATCCCAACGGCGGAAGTTACGTGCGCAAATTGCCAAGCGTGTTGTTGCCGTCTCGAAGTCATGATCATCACAGACACCGGTGTGCCTGAAGAGCATATCGCGGTGGATGAGTGGGGCGCAGAAACCATGCTGCGTTTGGACGATGGCTGGTGTTCAGCGGTCGATCGAGAAACCCTGATGTGTACGATTTATGAAAATCGCCCTTGGATTTGCCGAGAGTTTGAAATGGGTTCGTACGAATGTGTAGAAGAGCGTAAAGCCTGCTTGTAACCCAAATGCTTAACGAGGGGCTCTCGCGCTCACTGTAGATTCATCGAAAAGAGAAAAGCCAGCAGACGCTGGCTTTTCTCTTTTCAGACAGACATAAATCCTAGTTGCCCATGGCCCTTGCAACAAATGCGCGGGTTCTATCATGCTGGGCGTTGCCAAAAATCTGTGAAGGTGGCCCTTGCTCAACAATCACACCGCCTTCCATAAAAATCACAGTATCAGCGATGTCGCGAGCAAACTGCATTTCATGGGTCACAACGACCATGGTTTGTTTTTTCTCAGCCAGTTGCTTCATCACGGCCAACACTTCATCCACCCATTCAGGGTCAAGTGCAGAAGTGGGTTCATCAAACAAAATCACGTCACCTTTACAGGCCATCGCACGTGCAATGCCAACGCGTTGTTGCTGACCACCAGAAAGCTGCGCAGGGTATTTGTTCAAATGATCTGCCATGCCCACACTTTCTAATAAATCACGCGCCGTTTTCTGTGCCGTGTCTTTTGGCTCTTTCCACACCGTCATCAAAGATTCAGCGACGTTTTCCAGTGCCGTTTTGTTGGCAAACAAGGCATAGCTTTGAAACACAAAACTGCTTTGTTTACGCAGGTTATGAATGTCTGATGTCGACGCTTTCTCCGCATTCACAGACGCTTCACCGATTTGGATGTCACCTGTGGTAGGCGTTTCCAAATAGTTCAGGCAGCGCAGCAAGGTCGATTTGCCCGTGCCTGACGGCCCGATAATGACGACGATTTCACCCTGCTTCACGTCCAAGTCGATGTGTTTTAACACCTCAACATCACCAAAGCGTTTGCTGAGGTTTTTTACCGCGATCATTTGATTCACTGTGCTCATCGTGCGTACGCCTTATTCAACCTGACTTCCAACAACGACTGAATCTGCGTGAAGAAAATCACTACCACCCAGTAAATCAGTGCAACCGCCATAAAGGCTTCGAAAAACTTAAAGCTCGATGACGCTTCCATTTGGGCTTTTGCCATGATCTCCGCCACACCCAAAGTGAATGCAAGAGAGGTACTTTTGATCATGTCGATGAAATAGTTCATCAACGACGGCGTTGCCACGCGGGCGGCTTGCGGCAGGATGATGCGCTTCATGGCTTGAAGCTGTGTCATCCCCACACTCAAACTGGCTTCCATTTGGTTCTTATCAATGCCCAAAATCGCCGCGCGAATGCTTTCTGCCATGTAAGCAGAAAAGTGGAGCGACAAACCAATCACTGCGGCGGTGAACGCATCCATCCCAACAAAGATAGGAAAGATTTGTGGCAAGCCATAGTAGAGCAAAAACAGTTGAACCAAGAGCGGTGTGCCACGAAAGAAAGAGATATACACCACCACAAGGGTGTTCAACACGTTCACTTTAAACACACGCACTAAGGCAAGAAAGAGCGACAACACCAATGCCACAGCAAAGCCGATGAGTGACATTTCGAGGGTTATTCCCAGATACTTAAACAGTATCGGGAACAACGCCATCATGTAATCAAAATCAAACCCGTTCATTATTTCGTGATGTCAGAATCAAACCAAGTCTGTGAGATTGCGCTTAGGGTGCCATCGGCTTTCATGTCATTCAGCGCTTTATCTACTTTGGCTTTGATCTCTAACTTCTCTGGTGTGTTCAAAAACGGCATCGCGTTTTGAATGGTTTCAAACGGTTGACCCGCAAGTGCCAGCGGCAAACCTGATTTTTTGATCAACTGTGCAGAAGAAACACGATCCATCACGAATGCATCGGTGCGGCCTAGGGCAACATCTTGCTCGAAACCAGAGTCATACGTGATGATGTTGATTTCGTTGTTTTTGTCGTAGTTACGCAGTAATTGTTCAAAGTTACTCCCGAGGTTTACTGCCACTTTTTTCCCTTTCAGATCATCAATGCCTTGAATGTCATCGCGTCCTTTGCGGATAACCACTTGCGCACCATCAACCACGTAAGGCACAGAAAACGCGTATTTTGCTTTGCGTGCATCTGTCATGGTGATTTGGTTACTGATGGTATCAATGTGGCCCGCTTCCAACATGCCAAACAGGCCTGAGAAGCTAGAGGTTACGAACTCGACGTCGTAGTCAGCACGCTTACCAATTTCATTCCACACATCCACTTCAAAGCCTTGTAGCTTATCGAGTTTCACAAACGTGAACGGGAAGTAACGACCCGACATGCCCACTTTGATTTCGTCTTGAGCAAGTGATGCGGTAGAGGTAAAGCTGGCTGCGAGTGCAAGTGTGGCAACCAGTAGGTTTTTCATTGAAGGCATGGTGAAGTACTCCTTTATTCTGTTGCCGCCAATGTAACGCAGTTCCTTTTTTGCGATAAATAACGAAAAAACATATGTAATACTCTGTAAATTTCATATAAACCAGAGAAATAAAATGTAATCCATTTCATTCACCGAACAGCTAACTGCTCTATCCGCAGTTTTGCAGATGCATTGTTTACTTTATAACCACCCAGCTTCACCGCATCCATTAAAACCCTTATGCCACCCCATTACTCGCCAATAAAAACAAGCAGCTAACAACAATCAAAAAAAAAATGAAAAAAGATCACCCCTTCTGAGGACTTGCCCGTTTGTAGTGTGTAAATACCCGATGAACAAAGGAAGACACCATGCACTCGCTTTCAAAAAAACGCCTTGCTATTGCGATCACACTTGCCTTGGGGATCACCACCGCCTGCACGGATGTCGCGATGAATGACGCATCTACAAAAGAACAGGCGCAGAATGCGCAAACCTCCACCACGAAACCAAATACCCCTTTGCCTCAACCGCAAATCCAACCTATGCCTGAAATGGAAGAGCATGTTGCCATGCATGATGCCTCCGTCGACGTTGCGTTCGCTGCGCAGCCTACTAACCGCATGGGCAAGGCATTGATGGTAATGCCCGGTTACGAGCCCTACCCCCAGGCCGAAAATCGTGACAACTATATCGACACACCGAGCAATGGCGTGCACCAAGTCAGTACCACGCCGCTTTCCACCTTCTCGATTGACGTTGATACGGGCAGTTATGCCAATGTGCGAAGTTACCTCACCATGGGACAAAAACCCCCGACTGACGCGATTCGGGAAGAAGCCTTCATCAACTATTTTGATTACAACTACGCCACGCCAAACAGCACAAAGCAGCCGTTTTCGGTGAACACAGAGATCGCGCCGTCCCCTTGGAACGTGGAACGCCAGTTGCTCCGCATTGCGCTGAAAGGCTACGACATTCCAAAAGCAGAGCGTAAAGCCTCGAACCTTGTGTTCTTGGTAGATGTGTCAGGCTCAATGGCGCAACCCAACAAATTGCCATTGCTGGTGCAAAGTTTGTCGATGTTGACCAAAGAGCTGGGAGAGAACGACACCGTCAGCTTGGTGACCTATGCCGGTAACGCCAGCGTGGTGCTGAAACCCACAAAAGGCGACAACACACAAGCCATCCTCAATGCGCTCAAAAGCCTGAATGCGGGCGGTGGCACTTACGGGGAAAGCGGCATTAAACTCGCCTACCAACAAGCGCAGCAAGGCTTCATCAAAGGCGGCGTTAACCGTGTGATTCTGGCGACAGACGGCGATTTCAACCTCGGCGTCACCAACATGGATGAGCTTAAAGACATCATCACCGCTGAGCGTAAGAAAGGCGTATCCCTCACCACACTCGGTTTTGGACGAGGCAACTACAACGATGCCTTGATGGAGCAACTGGCGAACACGGGAGATGGCAATCACGCTTACATTGATACGCTGCATGAAGCTCAAAAAGTGCTGCTACGCCAGATGAGCGGCACGCTTCAAAGCATTGCGTCTGACGTAAAAATTCAAGTCGAATTCAATCCGGCTAACGTCAAAGAGTACCGTTTGATTGGTTATCAAAACCGAAAACTGCGCGACGAAGACTTTAACAATGACAAGGTAGATGCAGGTGAGATTGGCGCGGGTCATACCGTGACTGCGCTCTATGAACTGACGTTAACAGGCGACCAAGGTCAAATTGACGATCTGCGTTATCAACAAAAAGAGGCCGATGTGGCATCTTCAGGCAGTCACAGTAACGAATTGGCGCATGTGAAAGTCCGTTATAAATTACCCGGCACCGCCACCAGCACACTGGTAGAAGGCAATGTGAATCAAAACGACATCAAGAAGGGCTTCACCCATGCGAGTGCAGATTTCAAATTTGCCACAGCGGTTGCGGCATTTGCACAGAAACTCAAAGAAAATAGCTACCTTGATGATTTCGATTACGCGCAGATCGCCACCATCGCACGAGAAAATCGCGGCGACGACCCTTACAACTACCGCGGAGAGTTTGTTCGCTTAGTGGAAGTGGCGCAAAGTCTTTGATGGCGAGGAACAGCAAAGCGTGCAACAGCGAGCAATCACACGTCTTATCACGGCCATTTAATAACCAATAAGGTTTCATGGAAAACATACCCGACGAACAACTGATGCTGCAGTTTCGCGACGGCAACCAAGCAGCCTTCGCGACCCTGTATCAGCGACACAAAGGATCACTCTACCGCTATTTCTTGCGCCAGCTTGGCAAAGGAAATGGCGGCAGAGCCGAAGAGCTGTATCAGGACGTCTGGTATCGTGTGATTGATAAACGAGAAAGCTATGCGCCAACCGCCAAATTCACGACCTGGCTGTATCACATCGCGCACCACCTCGTGATTGATGAACACCGAAAACGCCTGTCGGAAAACGCCTATGCTTCGCAGCTTCCTGACGAACCTCAATCAGACATGAACGACGCGCAAGCGCGAGAAAAAGACGCCATCAAAGTGTGTATGGATGCCCTTGCTCCACTTCAACGCGAAGCCTTTTTGTTACGCCACGAAGTGGGGTTTGAACCTACACAGATCTGCGAGATTGTAGATGCAAAGCCAGAAGCCGTGAAAACCCGACTGCGCTATGCCATGGAACAACTCAGGCAATGCCTAACCCGTAAATTAGGAGGCCGAGAATGAGCAAGCCTTTTAGCGATGATGATATCGCCGCCATCTACAAAGACAGCGCGACAGAAGCTCCTTCCGCTTCGCTTGATGATGCCATATTGGCGTATGCGTCAAAGCAAACAGGACACGCTGATTCACCTGACACAGAAACAGCATCGCCAAAAGGCAAATCCGCGACGCCGTGGTGGCCGATATTTGGCCTTGCCGCCGGTGCCATGTTTGTCGCCCTGCTTGCACCTTGGCAATGGGTCGATCAAACACTGCCTGGCGCACAAGATATCCAACCGTATTCTTCGCCAGACGTCATGATGCTGGAAGAAATAGACATTGCGCCATCCGCTGCAGATTCGGTGCCAGAAGCCAAACTTCACAAGTTTGCACCGCCAAGTGAAGACGCCCCAAGGGCAAGAAGCATGAAGTCAGCCTTACCTGAAAAATTGACCGTACCCGCTGCCCCTGCTTCATCCTCAGCGCCCGCTATAAAAGCGCTCGAAAGTGACATGATGGCGGACAGCGAGATCATTGCTGAGATTGGCGTCATTGCGCCAGACCCTTTCCTTGAAATTAAAGCACTTCTTGAAGAAGGAAAAGAAACACAGGCTCGCGATACGCTGCGCAAACTGCTTGAACAACAGCCTGCGTTAGAAGCAGCAATACCCGCCGAATTGCAAGGTTTGCTCAATACCGGCACTGATAAACAGTGACCCTTCTTAGGCGATAGTGGTCTCTTAATCGTTACCCCGATAATGACCACGTTGGCGTGTTATCGGGGGATTCAATTCTATCAAAACCCTCACAAAAGCCCCCTGCGAGAAATTCGCGAGAGTTTTGCGAAACGTTAGAGATTGGCCTGCAAGTTTTGTCCTTCATTCTGTTTTAAACCGTTAAACAGGATGAACGACAATGACAAAATCAACGAAGCAAGGACTCTGCGCACTTTCACTTCTTGGCTGCCTCGTATCAGGTAATATCGCGGCAGCGGAGCTTGAAATTACCGTCACAAATGCCACCAAAGGTATCTATTTCACCCCCCTTCTTATTGCCGCTCATGACGGCAGTAACACATTATTCGAAACAGGTACCGCTGCATCCGCTGAACTTCAAGTCATGGCTGAAGGCGGTGACATTTCAGGACTGTCTTCTGCGGTCAGTAACGCGGGTGGCAGCGTGGTCGAAAACCCAGCCACTGGCCCGCTAGCACCGGCGAGTACCACCACGTTTGATTTTGACACTGGCTCACATGAGTACCTTTCTCTTGCCGCGATGCTGCTGCCGACCAATGATGGCTTCGTTGGCCTAAATAGCTGGAAGATCCCTACCGAAGCAGGTACTTACAGCATCAAGCTCAACAGCTACGATGCAGGCACAGAAATTAACGATGAGTTGGCGACAAGCATTCCTAACCCGCCGTTTATTACAAACCTCGGCGCTAACGGAACCGGTGTTGAACAAACCGCGAGTAACGCGACGGTTCACATCCACCCGGGCAACCTTGGCGATGCTGATGCAACGGCCGGCGCGAGTGATTTCGATTTCGCGGTACACCGTTGGTTGAATCCCGTTGCCGTGATGACCGTTGTGGTGAAATAAGGGGGTTTTATGAAATTACGATTAATGCTCGTTGCGAGCTCCGCCCTATTGCTAGCGGGCTGTCCGTTTGATGATGACGATTCTCCAAGCACGTCAACCAACCCTGACTCACCGAGCACGCCAACCAGTGCCAGCTACACCGTCACGGTAAAAAACCTGACGGCGGCGCAGCCTGTTTCTCCGGTTGCCGTGCTCGCACATAACGACAACTTTGCCCTGTTCACGACAGGTGAAGCCGCGTCTGTCCCGCTAGAAGTCATGGCTGAAGGTGGTAACAACGCCGACCTTCTCGCTTTCAGCAGCGATGACAATGTGACATTGACCATGGGCGGCACTGGCCCAATTCCTCCAGGCGGACAAGAATCTTTTACTTTCACAGTGGATCCGAGCAGCGCGGGTTATCTGTCAGTGGCTGGCATGTTAGTCAACACTAACGATGCGTTTGCAGGTTTCAGTGCAATGGACATAAGTGCGCTTGAAGCGGGTGATAAGGAACGCGTTAACGCAGTGATTTGGGATGCAGGCACAGAAGTCAACGATGAGCTTGCAGCAAACATTCCCGGCCCTGCTGGCGGTGGTGAAGGCTTCAATGCCGCGCGTGGCAGTGATGATCAAGTGACGGTTCATCCAGGTGTGATCAGCAGTGATGATGGACTCACAACCTCTGCGTTGTTAACCCAGCATCGCTTCTTGAACCCAGGTATTAGCGTCACGATTGAACGCACCGAATAACGCGAGGACTCACCGCCAGCGTGTTAGCCAAAACGAACAGGCAAACCCACGACTGGCGGTGAACATCATATTCAAAGAAGGACGTCTGAAAGGAAGCAAGTAGACACAAGAAAAAGCGTGGCAGCTTATTGGAAAACATGGAAAGACTTGGCGTGAAACCTGTTACATGCAGAGACAGTTCACACGCAAACGGACGGCATTCCGCCCTTCGATGTTACTGGTTGCTTGATCCCCCGCCTTCATGTGAAGGAACGCTTGAGCCAGATACAACGATGTTAGCCGTCCGTTTTTCTCTTCCCCGCGTGTCACTATCGCGTCAAAGGATCAGCTAGAACGATTCATCATCAAACCCGCCAAAGTCATCACCACCGCCAAAATCATTACCAAAGCTGTCTTCAGCCCCTGAGTCACCGCCATAGCGATTGGCGTCTTCGTCGGTATTGGCAAATCCGCTATCGTTACCAAAACCGCTGTCATTACCAAAACCACTGCCAAACCCAGTGTCATCACCAAAGCCAGTGCCTTGGCTCCAACCGCCCGTATAATCTTGGGTATAACTGTCAGAGCCATCGAGAAAACTGCCACTTTCTGGCGACGCCGCATCACCCGAATCCGACGTTGACGCGTCATCGGGTGAAGTGTCCTCATTGATCACGGTATTGTTGGTGACATCTTCCACCACAGGTTCGCTATGATCGCCACCAAAGAACAAATGGCTCAATGCGCTGCCTCCAACCATACCTGCCGCAACACCAGCCGCTGTTTGCATAAACCCACCAAATGCACTTGGACGATACGCAGGTTGTGGCGGGGTTGGCGGCTGACGATCACCACCAAACATTTTGCTCATGCTGCTGCGTTGAGATTCTTGCTGGTAAAACGCCGCATTGCGCTGCAAATAATCATTGCGGCTTTTAAGCTCTTTCAACGCCACGTCTTGCGCCAACGCCATTTGCGTCAATCGGTATATCACATCAGGTTGCGACGCAATCTGTTCATTAATGAGCGTCGATGCTTCTGGGTCGGATGACTTGCCTTGATTCGCACTCAATTTGCTTGCCAAACCCAGAATCAATTCTCTTTCTTGTGGTGTCATGTCGCCCCCAGCCCTTGTTTGTCATGGGATTGTAGATGCGGACAACATACGCCAATTAATGAAAATCAAAAGCGCCCAAACTAAGTTTGCGAAAATGAAGAGGCCCTCCTACCAACAACCTCCTCTTCAAGCCCAACCAATGTGTGTCCAATAAAACAAGCAAATTTAGAATATAAACCTTGTTTAATATCCACCTTTTCATGCACGTATATATCGATTTTGAGAAAACACACCCACATCAAATGACATAGCCTTACTCATACAATGGTTTATACCCAAACAACCTGAAGATGCTCGCATTCAGGTTGTTTGGGTATATTGGCTGGCCGCATCAACGCACCGATGCGCCAATGATCGCGTATCTGATTAAGGAAATTATTTATGTACCTCATGTCATCGATCTTAAAAACGTTTGTGATCGGCATTGCCTACCTCTTTGTCACGGCAACAGCCACTGCTGAGCCCTACAACGGGTATCTGGCGTCACAATCTGTCGTCGTCGATGCGCGCATTACGGGGAGTGAATTAACAGAGAACAATAATGGCGGAATTAAAGTCGTGGAGTACAACCACGCGGTGATCAACTTTAATGATGCGTTCGACATTAACAGTCACACCTTTACAGCGCCGGTTTCTGGGTTGTACAGCATTGATGCACGGTATGCGCAACGCACCTGTGGCTTTAAATATTTGCTCCGCATCGGCATTTCGATTCCCAACGCGATAGCCCCAGGCAGTAACGCTTCCATTGGTCCTGTTACGTTTGCGAACAACGACACTGGCTGTGCCATTCCCGGCGTGGCCGCGGTCGACAGCATCATGTACCTAAACCAAGGTGACACCATTTTCATTCAGGCGCGTTATCAGCGCGCGCCGTATGATGTGTCGCCGTGGAATTACATTAATGACTATCAAAACCGCCTTGTGATCACCTACCTAAGCGCAGGTGATGGCTGTTATAGCTGTGGCGGGACGCCATAACGTAAGCGGTTTTTCAGCGCCAACAGAAACGCCCCATTCATGCCAAATGTTCCTCGATGCTGGCAAAAATGGGGCGTTTGTTATCACGTAATGACGAACTTACTCGATAATCTGACCGCGGATCTCTCCGGCCGCATTTGCAGGCGTATGCACATTCACATAGTTACCACCTTCTATGAATGTGGTTTGCTGTCCTGCATCCAACACCGTGTTGGCGGGTGTTTGCCAAATATTTACATCACCACTGTCTTGCTCGAGCCCCACAAGCACACCGCCATTCGCACCCGAAACACCGTTGTGAATATGTGCAGCGGTGGCACCTGAAACGCCTTCTGTAACGGCTTTAAGCGTCAAAGCACCTGTCTCTGTATTTAACAGCGCGTAACCATTGCCTTGTGCAGAGGTTGTCACTACAGGCACTTCTTGGCTTCCATCAATCGGGAAGGTAAACAGCACTTGCTGGTTCGTGGTGATCTGGCCTCTTATCTCACCGCTTGGCGTTCCAGGCGTGTGGAAGTTTGTGTAATAGCCTCCCGCATTTAAGGTCGCCAATGTTGCAGCATCAAGTTCAGTGTTCGCGGGCGTTGTCCAAACGCCAGCATCTGTTGCGTCTTGGTCGAGAACAACCAGCACGCCGCCATTGCTGCCGACCTCACCAATGTGAATATGCGCTGCCGTCGCATCGTCGATCTCTTCAGTGTTTACGCGAAGGTTCAACGTCTGGTTTTCACTGTTGTACTCGGCATAGCCGTCACCACTTGCGCTCGTGGTCACTGCGGGAACTTCCTGCGAGCCGTCCACTTCGAAGGTATAAATGGTGGTGGTATCAGGCACAATTTGCGCGCGCACTTCACCAGACGGCACCGTGCTTGTGTGAAGGTTAATGTACCAATCTCCGCTCAACAGCGTTTGAAATTGTTCATCAGTCAGATCGCTCGCATCAATGCTGGCCAGGCCGTTTGAGTCTGGCGTACCAAATGGGAAAACCACAGCGCCTGTACTGCCAATATCCCCAGCGTGAATATGCGCTGCAGTGAAATCGCTGAAGTTGCTCGTATCAAGCGTCGCTTTCAGCTGCTTGGCACTTTCATCCACGTCTATCGTTGAACTGCCTGAGCGTGTGGAATCGTTCATCGGCACCGCTTGTTGCCCTGTCAGCATCAATGCGTACGTTTTGGTGGCCGTAAAGTCAGGGGATGAAGGCGTGACTGTGTTGTTATCGTCATCATTGCATGCAACCAATGCGGTTAAGGCTACCGCTGCTGCTATGTATTTCATTTTATCGTCCTATTGATATGCCCAACCTTTGAAATACCCATGTGTCTCCGATAATTGGGCGACAACAAGAAGGACAACAAAGGCGTTGATAAGAGAAACGCCGAATTTCTGGCTCCATTTCGGGGGTGTTGTATTCGGTGTTTGTGTAAACACACAGGTGGGACGAACACGATGAAGCATTGGATTCAGATACAGAGCAACGCATTGATGCAATACAATTTATTCTCAACAAAGCAACAAAATCCCTTGTTTTATCTAGGGCTAAAACCAAAAAAAAGCACAGTGGTTACACTGTGCTCTTGCCTATTTTCTCACGCTGAATGTCGCGGGTAACGACACATTACAACCACTTTTCGATCAAGATTTCATCGATGTATTCGGACCCAATACCCGCTAGCGCGCTGCCAGGTTTTTATCCATGTCGGCGTAATAGCGCTGAAGGGCATCAACAATGACAGTGTCCACCTCATCATGTTCGAGGTAAACAGGTATCCCCATGTCGATCAATTTGTCTTCAGCATCTTGCAGGGTTTGGGATATGAAAAGTGTGGGTAGGTGCATATAACTGCCCGTGACCGATTTTCCTTGAGCCGCAAGGAATGACACCGTGTGTTGAAACACCGTTTTTTGCACACGTGCAATCGCGTCAAGAGACGAGACTTTAAACGCCAGCGGCGCAAACCAATCCGTGTGCTCGCCCTTGTATTGTTCTAGCTCGCCATCAGGTGCTTTGCCTTTACCGTGTGCCGTCAAAAGGCACTGCGCCAGCACATTTGATGCATCAATCACCTCGATGTGTGCTGGAATCAACCCGTCTCGCTTGAAACGCGCACAACTTGCCGCCGTCAGTGCAAGCGGTAATTCCGTGCAACCGAGAACGACCTTTGAGCAACCTTGCTGTTCGCACTCAGAACGAATCACATCACACAGCAGCGCTTCGGCGTCTGGTGTGATTTGCGCCGTTTTAATACCAAAAGCAGGATCGTAAATCGCCGCCATCACTTTCTGTTGGTTATCGACCGATGGCTTGGTGGATGCAACACCTTGTTCCATCAGCGCCGCTTGATAGAGACCCGAGTCAACCAAGCTATTCACGCCCATCACCAGCACCTTATCTTGTTTGCCTTCTATGGTATGTGCGGTTCGATGAAGCATGTCCACGAAAGTCACTGGTACCTCTGGTAACAGATTCCGGAACAGATCGTGCGCGCTATTACAGGCCAACCCCATGACATCCGCACCGAGATATTGCATGAAACGCAGCGTATAGATGGCCGTATCAGCCTTTCTTAATTCAGGTTCGTCCGTTGGCTTCCAGCTTTGCATCACTTCGTCAGGTTTGTAGGCCAAACGTGAGTTACCGAACGCAATAAACGCGCGTTTATCCGCGCCCTTTATGGCGTCAATTTTTTCGACCAAATCCACCATGGCTTCATTGCCGAAGCCACCAATAATGCCAATACGTGGCAAATGCGTACTGCTCATAAAAACCCCTATTGAATTGCGCGAATGCTCTGAGAATCGACTTCAGAACAAGGACCAATGGCGATCCGATAACGCAATCTAAACAAGAGATTCCAAATTTTCTTTGATCAAACAGCAGCATAGAGACGCATTAACAGCATATCCATCTAGTGATATAGCAAAAACTAGATGTTAATCATACTATCAATAACAAAGCACACCGACTCGTTAACGGAATAAAAACAAGGACATATTAGTCATACTTTTTGTGCGGGAAATTGCAATTCCCTTGAATTCCCACAGGACGGGTGGAAATATGTCCCGCAGATTAAGGATTTGGGAAAAATTCCCCATGGACAGAAAAACCTTCATCAGCAAGGTGAACGGATTGGATTCGTTAACATCGGAAGAAGTGCTTATTGCTCAATATTTTATGAAGCACTACACCATGCTACCTTTCGCAAAAATTGATGAGCTTTGTAAGCAGATTGGCGTAGGAAAAGCCACACTAGGACGTTTCTTACAGCGTTTGGGTTTTTCCGGCTTCCTTGAATTCAAAAAGCAGGTATCAAATGAACTTGCACTCACACTAACAACACCGGTTGAACGTTATGAAGGGGCAAGACAGGCTGACCAGGGCCAAAGTGTGTTGGAGAGCCATGCTAAAGAAATCATGTCGAACATGGCGAAAACCTTTTCTTCTTTATCCGAATCAGATTTCGATCTCGCCATCGTGTACATGCAAAACCCACGAGGAAAATTGTACGTGGTCGGCAGCGCATCCTCTGAGGCACTCGCGAATTATTTCTATTTATTAACAACCGCTGCACACGTTGCTATGCCAATGCAGCTTGCAGCGGGTTTGATGCGCTCTGCATCGCCAGTGGCAGGTGTGGTTATCGCTTGCGCTGGCGTGGCAAACGTTTCGCCTATCGAGCTAGCAAAACGCACCATGATCCCAATGCTGGGCGGCCTTCTGTCCGTACTCGTATGTTCACAAGTGCTGATCTAATTCCCTAGAAACAGTCATCACATGAACACGTAAGTTTTTATCAGGTTGAGGTGTGTCGTCTAAGCAAGGTCTAAACAATATCGGTATGACGCACCCAACCTGTTTTTGTATTTATTCCACGCGATTCACGAAGAAGCGCGTGTAGGAGAACGTAATGAATATCGTCGATCGCTTCCTGCAATACACCCGCATTAACACCACCACCAGCCGAGAAAAAGGCGCTGCTGGCATCATGCCGTCTTCTGATGGGCAAAGGGTGCTCGCACAATTGATTGCCAAAGAACTTGAAGCCTTGGGCATGGAAGACATCGTGTTACGCGATACCGCCATCCTAACGGCGACCTTGCCTTCAAATGTGCCAGCGTCGGCGCAAGCCATCCCGACCGTTTCTTTCTTTGCGCACCTTGATACCAGCGCAGAGCAGTCTAACGACACAAAGGCACAAGTCGTGCCTTACAACGGCGGTGATATTTGCCTCAACGCAGAGTTAGATATCATCCTGAAACAAACCGAATTCCCAGAGCTTGCTCAGTATGTGGGTGACGACATCATCGTGACCGACGGCACTAGCTTGCTGGGCGCAGATGACAAAGCGGCCATTGCAGCCATCATGCACGCGTTGCAAAAACTCAAAGCGAACCCAGACATTCTTCACGGTGACGTGAAAGTGGCCTTCGTCCCTGATGAAGAACAAGGCCTACGCGGTGCGAAAGCCTTCGACGTAGAGAGCTTTGGTGCAGACTTTGGTTACACCTTGGATTGCTGCGGCATTGGCGAGTTTGTGCATGAAAACTGGAATGCGGGCGACGCAGTCATCACCTTCACCGGCCAATCTGCACACCCTATGTCAGCGAAAGGAAAACTGAAGAACTCGCTATTGATGGCGCACCAGTTCATCAGCATGTTGCCAGCAGGCGAAGCCCCGCAATACACAGAAGGCCGCGAAGGCTATTACTGGGTGAAAGAGATGACCGGAAACAGCGCTAAAACCGTGCTGAAAATGGACATTCGCGACTTCACCAAACAAGGCTACCAACACCGCATGGCGTTTTTGCAGAACTTGTCTGACAGTTGTGCAGGCCTATGGGGCGAAGGAACGGTATCGATTCACTTGGCAGATCGCTATGAAAACGTGGCAAACAGCTTAGAAGGTGAGGCAAGTTTCCCAATCGACATCGCCAAAGAAGCTTATGCCCGCAACGACATTCAAATGAACGCGATCCCAATGCGCGGCGGTTATGACGGTGCGGTACTTTCTCAAAAAGGCTTGCCATGCCCGAACATCTTTACCGGTGCGCACAACTTCCACTCCATCTACGAATACTTGCCAGTGAAATCACTGCAAGCCGCCAGTGCCGTGGTGGTGGACGTGATTAAGATTACCGCAGAGCGTCATTTGTAAATTATCCACCATACATCGGGCGACCCCCGCCCGATGTTCATTCTCTTTCAACGCACTCCGCGCATACCTTTTTCTCTTGCCTCTTGTCTCTTTTTCGTCCCTCAAATCTCGCCCCTCGTTTCTCAATAAAAACCCTTCTCGGCAGAGAACAGAATTGTTATAACCCACTCATGCCGACGAATATTTGAACGAAAGGACGCGACACCACCATGGAAATTAGGTTTACCCAACTCACCGCCACGGGCGCAACATCAACACTCAATATTGAACAATGGACAATCTCCCCACAGGAATCTTGGGCGGTATTCAGCACCGAAGGCGACATTGGTTCTTTGCTGGGCGAATTACTGGTGGGTGAACTTGAATTTGATGGCGAATTGCACCTATCGCCAGGGACATTCGCGCAAGTGTCTTTAGTCGAGCAGCAGCGTCTACTCGATGACGAACTGGCAAAAGATGACACCGATTTCCTCGATCGCATTGATGCTTGCAGCACGGTTTACGCACTGATATTCGAGCAATGCCACGATGACGCCCTCACACAAAAGCTCATTAACGAACTGGATCTAAATCACCTGAGAGAGAGTGGCTTTCGCGTGCTGTCTACCGGTGAAACACGCCGTGTGATGTTAGCGCGAGCATTGGCTACACAACCTGATTTTATCGTGCTCGATAGTCCGTTCACAGGCCTTGATGTTGCACACCGCGCTGCGTTGGCGACCTATCTGACCGCCCTTTCACAACGTGTACAAATGCTTGTGACCTTCTCACGAGAAGAAGACATGCCAGAGTGGGTTGATCACATTGCACTGTTCAACCACGGTAAGCTCGACAGTTTGATGAACAAAAACGCGTGGGATACCCACCCCATCATCACGCAAATAAAAGCCCAATCGAAAGAACAAAGCGAGCATATGATGGCGTTAATTCGTCGCTATCAGCACAGCACACCGTTTGAAAACCCTATCTTTGAACTCAAAAACGGCGAAGTCGCTTATACCGAGAAAACCATCTTCACCGAGGTCGATTGGCGCATAGACAAAGGCCAACACTGGCAGGTAAAAGGCCCGAATGGCTGCGGAAAAAGCACGCTGCTCGGGATGATTTTTGGCGATCATCCTCAGTGTTACAGCAACGACATTCAGATATTTGGAAAACAGCGCGGATCAGGCGAAACCATCTGGGAAATCAAAAAACACATCGGCATGGTCTCGTCGGCTTTACACCTGCAATACCGCGTGAATTGCTCTGCCCTCGATGTGATTTTATCAGGCTTTTATGACTCCATTGGTCTGTACAACCAGCCGTCATTGAAAGAACGAGACATCGCCAAAGAATGGCTCGATATTCTCCACATGCGCCAATACCACAAAACCCCTTTCCGCAAATTGGAATATGGACAACAGCGCTTACTGTTGATTGCCCGTGCCATTGTTAAGCAACCCACGTTGCTGATTCTGGACGAGCCTTACCAAGGCTTGGATTATCTTGGCCGCAGGTTAATGAAAAGCACGCTAGAACTGATCGCCAAAGAAAACCTCAGCCAATTGCTGTACGTTTCGCACTACCAAGGTGATGAGCTAGAAAGCATCAAGCATTCACTGACGTTTGAGTTTGATGAAGCGTCTGAGTGCTACCGTGCAACAATGCAGTCACGTTAGTTCTTCACGCCATTGACTCACATGGTTAAACCAAAGGATGGATGAAAAAGGCAGCTAAGCGCTGTCTGCACTTGCTTGCTCACACCAACGCGAGTGCCATTGAGTAAGTTGTTCAATCGGTTTAGGTCGGCAAATCAAAAAGCCTTGGATCAGCATGTTTGGATAATGCGTGACCAAGTATTCCAGCTCTTCTAATTCTTCAACGCCCTCAGCCACCAGCTTGAAATTCTCGGCGGGTGAAAAAGTAGCAAGAGAGCGCACGATGGCCTGACTGAACGGGTCGTTGTGGATTTGGTGCACCAAGGAGCGATCAATTTTCACTTCGGTGAACGGCAAGCTTCTTAACTGCTGAATGTTGGTGAACCCTGTTCCAAAATCATCCATCGACACCCCATATCCCTGAATGCGTAAACGGTTGAGCGATTCCAATTGCTCGGCAGATTTCAGCGCATGCTCCTCAGTAATTTCAAGGATGATTTGGTGCTTGTCGATGTTCTGCGCATCAAACAATTGATGAAGACGTTTAGGAATATCCAGATCGGAAAGTTGAGTCGGCGAGAGGTTGATACTGATGGACACGTCACTGCCAAACGCCGTTAGCAACGCCGGCATATCGATGGAGATTTTCTGAGCCAGCTGCATGGTGATGGTATCGACAAGATCGTGCTGGATCGCTGTGCCAATGAAGTTATCCGGCAAGATCGTCTCGCTATTTTCCTCTACCTCTATCCTCGCCACCACTTCCAAGCTTTCGATGCAATTACTGATGGGGTTTAGCTTGGGTTGGTAGTAAGGCACGATGCTGTCACGAGATATGTGACCGACCAACTCGTCGCGGGTCATTTTTTCTAAATGAAAACGTTTTTTTCGCCCCACATACCCCATGCGTTTCAATACTCGCGAAAGGCCATCGCGGCAGATGGGTTTTGCAATACTGCCCAACAAATAGACCTCTTGTTGTTGAGCAATGTTAGCGGCCAACTCTACAACACGGGTTTCCAAATCAGAAACGATGCACACACCACCGCGAAACCCGAGATTACCAAGTTCCCGAATGACTTCCATGCCGTCAATAACAGGCATGTTTAAATCCGTCAGTACTACGTCGTATTTTTTGGGGTTTTGCTTCACCGCGTCGAGCGCCATTTGTGGCATTGCAAAGCTATCAACGTTGTTATAACCAAGCTGAGAAAGCACAGACTGGATCATGATGATCATGCTTTCTGTGTCATCAATGACGAGTATCCACTTTTCTTTATCCAAATCTTCACCCAAAACTTACTGCATCACGCCGTGAGCCATTATTGTTATTTATTATTCTGCCAGAGCGACACCGTGGTGTGAGGATCTCGTATGAAATAGATCACATTGAAACACCAGAATTTCGGATAACTTACCAAGTTAGTGAATGTTAAAAAAGACACAAGGCGTTTCATTTTTGGGATGGCGTGTTTGTTTTAATTCAATGCAACATCACAATGCTTCTGATATCTAAAAAGTTATTCGTCACACAAATAAATGGGCAGGTAAAATAATCAAAAGAAACAAAGAGACCTCTCCACTGAACACGAAAACATGCATCTCTGGTTAACTGAAAGGAATGGCATTGATATATAAAAATGTCACAAAACACAATTAATATATTTAAACTCAATCACTTACCATAAATTCTTAACGCTAATTTCAGAAAGTTGTCGTCTAAAACCCTCACTCTACGCGGAGAATAATACTCGCTGTCATTCTATATCGAAGTACATTTTTAATGCTTAACAGAAAGTCAAACGCGCTAACACCTTGCACACGCTGTATTTTCTATAGACGCTAAAAATACAAGTGATACATCGGTCATATTTTTGAGAAGAAAATTAACAATTTCATTAAACCTCCTTTATTCGAAGGCACAAGTCCCCCAAATAAACTATTAATAGACACGGGCTAAACAACAAATTGTATATAAGTAAGTAATAAAATACGCATACATAAAATAGCTCGCAATTAAAAAAATAACTCAACACTTTGTTTATACGGTTAAATTTACCTTTTCCTTACCCAAGAAAAGAGGATCATTGTGCCGATTTTATCGTCTCGCAGAGAGAGGAGTGGCCCCGTGATGATTATTGCCTGTCCGTGAATAAAAACACCCCGGTGTATGACACGTTCAATGAAAGGCAACCGCGTAGTATTACGAGAAAATTGGTATGAAAACCCCTTTAATGAACAGTTGGTTAGTTCAGCTCTTGTCACCTTCACTGCCCCGCCGTTCAGGCGCACTCAGCGCACTACGAGATGGCATGCTTTGGCTTGTTCCTTGTTTGATTCTGTCGAACATATTGATATTCGCCTCTAGCTTGCTCGATTTCTTCAGTTTAAACGAGCCCCTATTAATGGAAGGACTCCATCAACTCAACGGTTGGTTAACGAGTCTCTACCCCTATTTTTTTGCTGCCTCCATCAGCATGATGCTCGCTATCTACTGGCGGTTACCTCGCCCACCCATCGCCATTTTGAACATGGCCTACATTGCGGTCACAGCACAAATTCTCGGTCACGAAGGCCAAGCTGAAGCCACCTTGTTATTGTTTGTTGGTCTCACCATGCCGCTCTATAGCGTGCCACTGCTTTCCAAGTTAGAGCGCATGCCGTTCGCTCGAATTCTAGAAACCGAACTGGCTGGCAAACCCGTCAAAGATTCCATGAACCTGATGCTACCGGGGGCGCTTGTCGCGGCGGTTGTCGCCGTTGTGGCCTTCGCACTTAATGCCTTATTCAATTATTTCGAATTCGACATCCTATTGAATGCTTTTCATGGGATGGATGTTGAAAACAACCCTATCGAATCAGGCTGCACATTTGCCGCGCTTAATTCCATGTTTTGGTTTGTTGGAATACACGGCTATTACGCGCTTACCCCTATGGTTGAGCCATTGATTACCGCGTTGGACATTAACCGCACTGCTGTTCTAGCTGGGGGCCATGCTCCCAATGTGATGAGCCTTTCTACCCTCTCTCTGTTTGTTTTTGTTGGTGGTGCAGGTGCAACACTGGGCCTATCCATCGCGCTGATCGCGTTTTCCAAAAGCAAAATGATGCGGGTAATTGCCATTACCAGTATTCCCCTTGGGCTCTTCAACATAAACGAACTGCTGTTATTTGGATTGCCTATTATCTTCAACCCGCGCTTGTTCCTTCCCTTTCTTTTCACGCCACTCGTGAACGTCGTTGTGACCGTACTTGTGCTTCAAATGGGCTTGGTCGCCGTGCCTTACACATTGGCGCCGATGAGTAGCCCAATCATCATCAATGCATACGTTGCGACGGGCGGGGACATTTCTGCCATTGCGTTGCAGCTCTTTATTATTGCCCTCAATGTGCTGATCTACCTGCCTTTCGTGCGCAGAATCGACAATCAAGCCAAGCAGCAAGAGGTCTACATACCGTCTCTCGACACCACCTTTACTCGCCGTGAAGAAGAAGCGTATGTGCTTTCTGTTGATCCGGTACGCGAAGCGTTGCTTCGCTCAAAAGAAATGGAAGACACTCACAAGAGCATGGCGCTTTTCTCTAACCGCGAGTTTTACTTAGAATACCAACCACAGATCAATTCCATTACGCAAAAGGTCGTCGGAATGGAAGCCTTAATTCGGGTGAGAGACCAGCGAGGCAATGTCGAGTTACCCGCTGATTTTCTGCATATTTTCGAGAAAGCCAACATGATGAGCGACATTGATGTTTGGGTCGTCAAAAATAGCGTGGCGCAGTGTGAAGCATGGATACGCGAAGGATTGGAAATTCCGATCAGTGTGAACATCACCAGCCCAACGCTGACCAATGCACAAAAGGTGGGAGACATTCTTCTGCTGATTGAACGCGTACCCGGATTGATCCATTTCGAGATAACCGAAGATACATTGATTCAAAACGAAATCATGGTGGGAGATTCGATTCGCCGATTGCATGAGGCTGGCGCGCGCGTTCATATTGATGATTTTGGCACCGGCTACAGTTCGCTCAGCTACCTAAACCGGTTTGATATTGACGCTCTCAAGATTGATCAAAGTTTCGTGGCTGCACTCAGCAATGAAAAGGGTCAGAAAGTGTTTAACGGCTTAATAGCCATTGCCAACGAGCTCGATATCAAAATTATTGTCGAAGGCGTAGAGACCAAGGAGCAATATGCTTACGTCTCACAGAAAGCGGATGTAGAAGTACAAGGTTGGTATTTCTCACGCGCCATCGCCGCGAACGATTTCGCCAGTTTCAACATTCAACACACCGCCACAATGAACGCAAATATCTAGTTGGACGACAGCCATTTATGCATGCAGAAAGAGCACAGAAACGTGCTCTTCTCACTTTCGCATTCTCGCATTCTCGCCACCTCGCTAGCATCGATTCATCGGCGATGTGCTCGCGAATACATTCCTAAGTCAACCCTGTCTCTGTATACTCCGCCTTATTGCACTATCGCACATCAACAAGGTTCCATTTCATGCCATCAACACCCGCGCATTCCGTTATCGTTCTCGACTTCGAAACCACAGGCTTATCACCGAACATGGGCGATCGCGCCATCGAAATCGGTGCTGTTAAATTAGTGAATGGTGACGTCGTCGATACCTTCCAAGAATTGATGAATCCAGGCCGTCGCGTCAGCAGTTTTATCGAGGGTTACACGGGTATCACCAACAACATGCTTCGCACTGCAGCAAGTTGTGAAGACGTTATGGCGAAATTTGGACATTTCATTGGCGACAGCCACCTTGTTGCGCACAATGCCTCGTTCGATAAGCGTTTTCTTGATGCTGAATTAGAACGTGTGAACGTGCGTTATTCTGGCCAGTTTGCATGTTCAATGTTGATTGCTCGCCGCTTGATACAAGATGCACCTACCCACAAATTGGGCGATTTAGTGCGCTTCAAACACATCGACAACGACGGCGTATTTCACCGTGCGTTAGCCGATGCACAAATGACGGCAAAACTCTGGATGGCAATGATCGAGGAGCTCGAACAACAAGGCGTGTTCGACCCGAGCTTCAAACTGATGCAAACCATCAGTAAAACCAGCAAGGGTGCGATGAGAGGGTTATTAGAAAAGGCTCGTAGCAACGCGAAGTCTTAAAACTCAATCCGAGAAAAGTGGCGGTTTTCTTCTAAGGCTTCCATGCTCAAAATGTCCATTAAATCGACCTCGACGCTTTCATCTCTGCCCATAGTGCCAGAGGGTGTATGAGTGAGCACAAAACACAACAATTCCCTCTTCAGACCTGGGTTATTAAGCTCGGAAGGCATGCTTTCCGTCTTCGTTGTCGTGCCTATCCCGTCAAGTACTTGACCATTTTTTAGCGTTAAAGCAACGCGGATCCGATAAAGACAGGTAATCTCAATGTAATCGTGAATGTCGCAAGCAATCATTGTTATCTCCTTACTGCATGCTTACTTTTCAAGTAAAGCTTGTATTCAATCAATGTCGTTAGCTGAAAAACCAGACCACCCTCTCTTTGATATCACGAGAGAGCGGTCACCGCGTCAAAACACAAGAAGGAATACGTAGTTATTACGAGAATTAGGTAAGAGAAACCTTTGGAAAATCAACGTCTACATCAAAAGCCACGTTGGTGTAATTGGTAAAGATGTTCAGTGCAACGTGCGCCAGAATTTCTGCAATATCTCCATCGGAGTATCCCGCATCGCGCACCCGCTGAACATCGTCAGCAGAAACTTGGCCATGCTGTTTTACTAACTTTACCGCAAAGTCTAACGCTGCTTGTGTTTTTGGGTCACTTCCTTCACCACGTTGCGCACTCTGCATTTGTTCCAAACTGACGCCCGCATTTTGTCCCAGGAGGGTATGAGCGGCAAGACAGTACTCGCAGCGATTTATATCTGCAACGAGCACTGCAATTTGCTCGCCGAGTTTTGCCCCTAGCTTGCCCTTTCCTAGGGCACCAAAGGATGTCCACATGCTTTCAAGAGCTGGTGCAGAATGCCCAATGGTTTTAAACATGTTTGGAACAGCGCCAAATGCGCCATGTATCTCATCAAAAAGTGCTTTCTGTTGTGTGTTCGCCTCAGCAACGTTAACGGGGTTGATCTTCGCCATGTTGAATCTCCTTGATAATAGGTAGTTTATTAGTCATCTCTGAGTTAATGGTTTCGACTCAATACAATATAAACTAGCAATACTTTGTGACGAAATCAACATAGTTTTGTATCGAAACTATGTGTTGTGTAATACCGCTTTGCTAAGAAATTTTAACTGACTGTTTTAACTTAATTTAATAGAATTTTAGTATCAAAAAATTGGGTAAAAAGAAGGCAAGCAACGCGAGCATCATACGACACGAGCACGTTAGAAAGAGTTCAGCGGATACGTTGGGGGATGCATTTAGGCTATTACTGCCGGGGAATGACTGAATAATATTGTTCTTTCTCCGCAAGAAAGCGGGCAAGTAACAAGGTCAAATTGGCGCGTCGAGATTTGTCTGGCCAGACGGCGTAGCAGCCTAAAGGACTCAGCGTCCATTCTGGCAGCAGGTGAACAAGCTTGCCCGACGTCACCCCCTCTTCAGCAAGGTGCCAAGGTAGTACTGTCACACCCACGTTTTGCTGCACTAAATGTGCCAGAGCATCGATGCTGTCGACCTGCAAGCGATAGTTATTGAAAGCAATCACGCAGGTTTCGTCACTCGCGGTGAATTCAATGTTCTCATTGCGCTGTTTGTAGCTGATCCAATCCCACGATTGCACATCTTCGGGTGTTTTAGGGCTAGGGCGAGACGCGGCATACTCAGTCCCTGCAACCAACACTCGTTGATATTCCCCAAGCTTTCGCGCCACCATGGAACTGTCCTCTAGCCAACCCATTCGAATATTCAAATCGAAGCCGTTCTCCAATAACCCGACAAGATGGTCGGTATAAGAAACTGACAAGGTAACGCGAGGGTATTCGCGTACAAATTCGGCCAAAATCGTAGAGATCCGAGAAGAGGCCATATAGGCAGGCAACGACACATTCAGCGCACCAAGCGGCTCAACGGACAAGGCATTCAACTCATCCAACCCCACTTCCGCATTCCGAAGCATTTCCACCACGCGGGGATAAAACAACTTCCCTTCATTGCTCAGTGCAAGTTTTCGTGTGGTGCGGTAAAGCAAGGTGATCCCCAAATGGTCTTCAAGATCTGACACGGTTTGGCTCACTCGAGACGGTGCCAAGTTCAAATCTTTTGCCGCTGCACGAAAAGAACCTTCGTCCACCACGCGGGCAAATATCGCCATGTGCTTTAGGTAATCAATCATTGTTCTGCTTTGCGGAATTATATCTTCTGATAATACAGGATAACAGATGTAAAAAATTTGTTGTAACTTCTCACTGCGTAATACACCACATCACGTAACGCGAAGGGAGACATCATGAATTTAACGCGCACACCTCTATATGTTGCCGCATTCGCAACGACCTTTTTATCAGGTCTCGCCAGCGCAGAGGGCTTATACGTCAAAGGTTTAGTGGGTAAAAGCTACCAAGCGACAGACTCAGAACCTTACGGTAACAACATCGCACAAGATACCGATTTCCCCGGTAAGTTCGGCGCAGGTGACGGCACCGTAAGCACGTTGGGCTTGGGCTATGTGATCAACGAACAATTCCGCATTGAAACGCGTTTGGGCTATCGCGAAGGCAAATTTAATAGCCAACGTGTAGGCACTGGTGCACGCACAGGTGAAGAATATGTGCTTAACGGCAAACTCAAGAGCACGACGCTGACTGTGGAAGGTTTCTACGACGTTGACACTGGCACTGCATTTACCCCTTACATAAAGGCAGGCGTGGGTGTGGCACGAAACGAATATTCCGCACGTTTAGGTGGCGCAGGTGTTCAAGGTTTCTTTGACCAACTCGATGGAACCGTGGACGGCTACTACGATGACTATGCCGATGAAACCTCGACCGAATTTACCTGGAACATTGGATTGGGCGCGAGTTATGCCATTACAGATCAACTCAGTCTAATCGGTGAGTATCAATATATTTCATTGGGTGATGCTGGCACGGGTGTGGATTCGCTTGATTTTGGCTCTGGCGAAACCAATGACGGTTTCCGTATCGATGACGCAACCGCACACGAAGTGCAAGTGGGCTTGCGTTACCACTTCTAAGCAAAACCCAATACTCAGTCACGGAGCGATGTTATGAGCACGAAACGGAAAATCAGCGCGCTATTTGCCTTCATTTTGTCATCTTCTGTCGTTCAAACATCCTTCGCGACTGGCGTTGAAACGTTACCAACAAGAACCAGCCCTGTCCCTGCTACGACAAACAGCGTGCCGCATGTTCAGCTAGGCGGAGAATCAAACCCTGCTTTGTTGAAAGATCTGATGGCCCGTGCTTCTCGCATTCCTGGTGTGGATATTCGAGAGACTGTGATTTCCATGTCTGGGACAAAAGGGTTCTGGATTGAAGAGCACGTATCACTGGCAAACCCACAATCTATTGTGGGTGGTCGCGAATTCGCCCACATGCACCCAGATGGCAGTTTGCATGCCTCATTGTCACCCGATTTAGCCGTAAAAGCGGTCAATGCTGGGTGGGCGACACCTCACCCTTGGTCGAAAAAAAGATTGGGCTGGGAGGGGTTTGTGATGATTTATACCCCTACCACTGACAGCGAAGTCGATACCGTTTACCAACTCATACTGGCGTCTTTTGATTTCGTTACAGGGCAGAAATTGTCCTCACTTCAGTAACCGTTTTTTCTCGCTACGCCATTTCTCAGAATGTTAAACCGGAGCTATTCCTCATGACGACGAGCATAACAACGAAAATTCGCAGAGCAGCAATCAACCCGCGCACCGCACTTATTAGCGCATTATGTTTGGGTGTTACCGCCTGCCACAGCAACCAAATAAAACTCAGCAATTCAGATGTCGACTTTTCTAACTGCCGAGAAATCGCTGGCGGCATTGTGGTCGCAAAGGCCGATTTACAATCGCAGGTGCCTGAAGGCATCACGGTGAATAGCCTGACCGACATGGGATTTGTGTTCGAAGGGTCAGACGATCAAGGCATGCTGATCGTGCGTTCGCTCTCATGTGAAGCCATTCTGGTAACCGATTCAAAAGACAGGGTAAGAGCAGATAACAACGTTGCTTTTGTACATGTGGGCACACCAATTAATGTATCAAACCTTCCGGCCACCACGTACTCAAACGACAGCGTAAATGGCGCAGATTTCAACATTTACGCGCTCAGCTACCAAACCTCATCGCCAGCTTACTTCGGTGCAATGAAACGCGCGGGGATGCAGAACATTGATTTGAATGAAGGCATCGTCAATGAACTCACTGACAACGATCCCAACACATGCAGCACGGCCAACTTGAAAGTTAACGTACCAGGCGAGAGCCAATACGCGTTGGGCATTACAGGTAATGTTGTTGAAGCCACGGCTGAATGCCATGTGGGTGGCGCTGATTTCATTGCAAACTGGTGGTCTGTCGATAAACACGATCGTGTCACTGCGTTAAGTAATGAGGTTATTGATCAAACCTTCACCGACACCGCAGGCCCTGATGTGTTTGTTGTCACCAATGATGGCACGACCATCAATGAACTGATTGGTACAAACCGTAGCGCATTTACAGGCTTTTCAGGCAGCGGTTACATCCCATCTGAAGGGCTTGGCAACGTTGACATGGTGGCGGAAGCGTTGGGACCATTGAACTGATCATTGTTCATCTTATATACGTAGAGAGTGCTTCACCCTCGCACTTCACAGCCTCTATCGTATAGAAACAACATCGCTGCTGACATCCACTGCTCAGCGGCTTTTTTTAGGTTTATCCAAAGAGGTTTTGTTTTCGTTCTCTCAAGTAGAGAAACAAACGAATTAATTCTAAACCTCTCTTTTTCATTCCATGTCTGATTTTTTATCTCGCCATAAAATAAGCAGAAAACGGCAATAGCCATTTCCATACTGCGTCTGTTTCCATCGAAGAAAATAAACCGTCACTCCAACTGTAAAAGCTAAAAAACGCACTATATGCACCTTTCTGCAAAACAACACACGCCAGATTAAGTCTCATTTACTGAATGATTTCAGTAAATGAGACAAACATGCAATAGCTTTTGGCAACCTACCTTCTCATCCAAAATAATTATCTGCAAAACAATGTGTTAAAAGTGTTTTCCATATTTTTTACATTTTTGAAATAAACTCAGAATGTCGTGGGTCTCTTTAATTGGATTCGACATTCGTCAATACCAGATGGTGGCAGTGCTCTCAATTCCACTCACTTTTAGAGCACAACAATGGCTACTCATTCTTAATACATATTGGAGATAGACCATGAACAATATCGCAAAAACAAGCACATTCGCATCTGTAGCACTGGCTCTAGCAATGAGCGCAAGCGTATCAGCCGCTGAACTTCCAGCGGGCAGCTCTGGTTCAGCGATTGGTGCGGGTGACAAAGTTCACTGTTACGGCATCCACTCTTGTAAAGGCAACTCAGACTGTAAAACTGCTGAAAATGCGTGTAAAGGCCAGAACGTTTGTGCAGGTCATGGCTTTAAAGCAATGGAAGCGAAAGAGTGCCTGAACGAAGGCGGCACTATCTCTGATATCAAGTAATTTGTAGGAGAACGGAAATGACTTCAGGCTTTGGCTTAGGATTACGCACTCAACATTACAACGATTTTTTGACTGCGCCGCAGCCGGTAGATTGGCTCGAAGTCATTTCCGATAACTACATGGTCGATGGCGGCAAGCCATTGACCATGCTAGACCGCATTCGTGCCGATTACCCCATGGCAATGCATGGTGTATCAATGTCGATAGGCTCTATCAATGGCCTTGATACAGACTACCTCAAGCGCCTCAAAAAACTTGAGCAACGCATAGAACCCATGTGGGTATCTGATCACCTTTGCTGGACAGGCGTACATGGACGAAAACTCCACGATTTAATGCCCCTGCCCTTTACGCAAGAAGCGCTCGACGTGGTGATCCGTAACGTTCACCAAGCACAAGATGCACTTCAGCGCCCTTTGGTGTTGGAAAACGTCTCTAGCTACGTGGAATTTACCTCGTCAGAAATGACGGAATGGGAATTTCTCGCAGCCATTCATAACGCTACCGGTGCAAAGCTGCTATTGGATATCAACAATATCTACGTCAGTGCCTTTAACCACGGCTTCTCATCCAAAGAATTTCTCAACGGCATTCCCATTGGCAGTGTTCAACAATTCCATTTAGCCGGTCACCAAAATAACGGCGACCATTTGATCGACACACACGACCACCCCGTGTGCGACAGCGTTTGGACACTCTATCAACAAGCACTCGTTCGGTTTGGGGAAACCCCCACCATGATTGAGCGCGACGACAACATTCCCCCGCTGGACGAGCTATTGGAAGAACTCGATACCGCGCGAACGGTTGCACAAGCCATTCTGCATCCAAAGGTTGCCCTATGAATCTGCTACAAATACAAGACGACTTTCAACGCACTGTATTGGCGAAAGAAAGCGCAGGCGCGGATTGGGTGACCAAGACAGCACCCGGTATTACACCTGAACACCGTATCGCCATTTATCACAATGCATACCGCGTGCGGTTAATGGATGTGCTGTGGGATACGTTTGAGCATACCGCGACCTACCTTGGCGATAATTGGTTTCGCCAGTTAGCTGCTAACTATGTGCAGACGCACCACTCCACCTTCAACAACATCGGCTTGTACGGTCAAACCTTCACGACATTTTTGGCTGAACAGCTTCCCAATGATTTGGAAGTGGCAGAATTAGCCACATTAGATTGGACGTTGCGTCGCACCTTCGACGGCGGTAACAGCACAGTGATGACCATGGACGATCTGCAGCAACTTGCCAGCAGTGACCCAGAAAATTTTGCGCTACACCCTGTCACTACCCTGACCATCAATACCCTGCAATTCAACACGCTGGAAATCTGGCACGCCATCGATCAGGATGAAACACCACCCGAGGTTGCGCCACTTCCTCACTCCATCGACATACTGATTTGGCGCAAGGGCGATTCGCCGCATTTTCGCAGTATTTCACCGTTGGAATCTGCTGCGATTGGCTATGTGCGTGAGGGCAACACGCTAAATGATATTGGCGCGAGACTGGTGGAGAGCTTCCCAGAAGAAGACGTGTCGATGATATTCGGCCAGCTACTCCAACAATGGATTGGCGATGAAGTGCTGGCGGTAAAATCATAACGGTGACGAATGAGAAAAGCTTATTTCACTTTGATGGGTATTTGCAGTGAAAAGGTGACACCGCCAGTATCAGACAGATCAATGTCTCGGATCATTTCTACCAAAACGCCTGTTACATCAACAGACAGTTGCTCTTGTTCTGTACGCTGAAATAAAGATTCAATGGCAGCGATATAACCGATATCCGACGCCACATAGACATCACAACACAAAAAATACCCTTCTTGGATAACGTTATCGTATTCCTCATTGTCCACCTGCCAATCGCCAATCACAGTTTCAATTTCTTCCCATGATTTCTCTATGTCTTTGATCGGCGTAATGCCCATGAGCCGAACAGCTTTCTCACCATAGGCATTGAATACCTTGTCCCAGTTGCGGTCATCAAGGGCTATCTTTTTCATCCCTCTTTGCGGGTACCAAACCAACTCGGTCGGCATCGCTTGCGCTAATTCTTGCTCCAGCGTGTTCCCTTCGCCCGGGTGCGCCAACTTGTTCATCAACGCCACCGTTTCATTCGCGGTGGATGTAATCCCCATTTTTCGGATCTGTTTTGCAGTCACACCCAATTCACGTTTAAGTGCTTTCCCTAATGCTTGAGAGGAAGAAAAGCCGCAATGTTGTGCGATTTCAGTGATGGTCCAAGGTGCATTTTTCATCAACAGATTCACTGCCCGCTGTAATCGCAGTCGGCCTAAGTAATGCCCGGGCGTTTCATGGAACAGATCCGTAAATTGACGATGAAAATGATAAGGAGAAATAGCACTTTTCGTGGCAATTTGTTCCCATGAAAGCTGATCATCAAGATGTTTGTGCATCAAAGTCAGTGCATGTATGAAACGTTTACGCAAATGCTCAGGAAGTTGTTCGAGCAAGGCAACTTCAGGAACGAGGTAAAAAGGGGATGGGGGTTCAGTCATTGGTGCCAGAAAGCATGGGACAATAAGGTTACTATCGCCCCAATACTCCCTAAAATCAATTACACAGCGCTCAAAGACAACTCATCGTCCACTTTCGGTAACTTGCGTGTTGTCATCCCCAGCAACACAGGAATCAAAATCAAGGTAACGACAGTTGCAAACAACTCACCAAACACCAAAGAAACAGCGGCTGGTTTTAAATACTGTGCCTGCTCAGCCGTTTCGCTAAGCAGCGGAATCAATCCACACACCGTGGTGATCGTGGTCAGAAATATCGCCCGAAAGCGGCTTGTTCCCGCAGTGATCAAAGCGTCTTTTAATGGCATGCCATGTCGATACTCTTCGTTGAACCGCGTAATGAGCACCAAGGAATCGTTGATAACGATGCCTGTCATTGCCATCATGCCAAACATCGACAACAAGCTGATCGGCAAATCCATCACGTAGTGCCCGAATATCGCCCCAGCAAACCCAAAAGGGATTATCGCCATGATAATAAATGGCTGCCAATAGGACTGGAGCGGCACCGCAAGCAAGATGTAAATCAACAAAAGTGTCAGCACCATCGCTGATGTAAACCCATCAGATACATCATCGATTTCTTCAAATTCTCCCCCCGCTTTGATCTCCACATCAGGATATTGGAGGTGCAATGTTTCGATCGTCTTTTCTAGCTGAATAAGTGTCTGTTCTGGCGCTTGGATATCGCGATTTTGTTTCCAATACAGATTCACCACCTGTTCGCGATTTCGACGATGAATGATCTGCGTTTCTTGCTCGTGTTGGAATGTCGCAATGTCGCCTAAGGGAACGCTCTCACCATTCGGCAATTTGACCAAAGCTTGTGCTAATTGCGCTAGCGTTTTACGTTCCTCTCGCGGGTATTTGAGCAGCAACTTAGTCTCTATACCTTGCTCCAATAAGCGATGGATCTCACGTTCTCCAAAGGCTTCTCCGGCCAACCGTGCCAATGTCGCTTGCGTCACCCCTAATTGCTGACCAAACGCATTTAGCACTATGCGTACCTGAGGCTGTCCGGACTTCCCATCGTCATAAATGTCGGTGACACCTGGCAACGTTTCAAGTGTTTGAGCCAGTTGGCCCGCTACGCGTTTCGCTAACTCTCGATCTCTGGATGAAATAGACACATACGTGCCACCGATTGGTGAATCCGCAGCACTGAATTGCACGGAATACGCACCTTCAATGGCGCCCGTTTGCGCCCGCCACTGATCAATCACCACGTTCCCAGGCAATACACTTAATGCTTCATGGGTTAACTCTACGGTGATTTCTATACTGCCATGACCATCCGACCAAGCCAGCACGTTCACCAACGGTGACGCAACCAGTGGATAGTCATCTTTCAATGCCTGTGCAACGGCCTCAATAGCGGATTCCGTTTGAAACAATGCCTGTTGTTGCAGTGGAAATGGCGCGCCGTCTTCCAGCGAGATTTTTGCCGTGACATAACGACCTGGAATATCGGGGAAAATAGCGCTTCTTATCGATCCTGTTGACCACATCCCATAGGCCAGCACCACGGCTGCAACAAACCCTAATAGCGACGCTAACTTGTATTCTAACGCCACTTTTAACAGGGGTTTGTAGACATGCATGTTGACTGTTTTTAACCCTTGCTGGGCGGCTTTTTGAACGCGCCCGATTGCACTTTTTGATGGTTTTTGCGGGGACAGGTGCGCCAAATGTGAGGGTAAAATTAGCTTGCTTTCAATCAGGGAGAAGATCAGCGCAAAAATGACGACCGCAGAAAAACCTGCCAGCACTTTGGCTAAATCGTTATCGATCCAAAGCATGGGCGAGAATGCCGCGATGGTCGTCAATACACCAAACACGGTCGCAACAGATACCGAATGCACCCCTTGCCACGCGGCCTCTTGACCATTTAGCCCTTTTGCGCGTTCATCATAAATGGATTCACCAACCACCACAGCATCATCGACCAATATCCCCAGCACTAAGATGAAACCAAACAAGGTAATATCATTAAGGCTATAGTTTGCCAATTGCATGGCCCCTAGCGTGCCAGCCAAAGCAACGGGGATTCCCACAGCCACCCAAAACGCGAGCTTCAGTTCAAGAAAGAGACCAAGCAATAAGATGATGATTGCCAACCCCTGCCACGCATTGTCGCCCAACCTGAAAAGCTGATCCTCAATATAGGGGGCCATATCCGCCATTGTGTCTAACACAATGTCCGATGGCAGAATGTGACGTTGTGCCGCCAAGGTTTCTTCTATGGCCTTGCTGACGCTCAGTAAATTGTCGGTCTGGCTGGTGCTGATCAACAAAGCAATGGCGTTCTGTCCATTGTTTCTTACAATTGCACCGCTTTGCTCATAACCTCGGCGTAACATAGCAATCTCACCCAGATACACCGTACCCGAGGGCCCAGCGACAATCGCTAATCGATGTAGCTTTTGAATATCATCTGCGTAACCATCGCCGCGAATGATCATACGGCCTTTATCACTGACTAATTCACCCGTGCGGGACTCCAGCGACCGCTGTTCAATAAGCGTCGCCAAATCATCTAAACTGAGCCCCAATTTTTTAAGCTCTGCAGGGTCTGGTTCTATAACCAACTCTGGGAAGCGACTGCCCCAGTTAGTAACATTTGAGATCTGAGCATGCTTCTTAAGTGCCTGTTCGACTTGCCTCGCAATGGGCTGTAATTCGTGGTCACTGCGCGGAGCAGACACCACAACAAATGCAGCAAGATTAGTAAATTCATTTCGGACAACTTGCGGTTTTTCTGCCTGTGTGGGAAACGCATTAATTGTATTCACCCGGTTGCGAATGTCATCCAGCAATTGATTAAGATCAGCACTGCTGGTTTTTCGCACCACCACGCTCGACTGCCCTGCACTTGATTGACTGGTGATGTGTTTGATGCCCGCCACGCCGCTAATGGCTTCTTCAATTCGCTGTGTAACGCTTTCATCAATCTGCTTGGCTGTGCCTCCGGGATACGCCACAGTGATCATGACTGACGAAGGCGCAATCTGAGGAAAGGATTCAACCCGTAATTGCCCAGCAGCCATCACACCACTCACAATAATGGCAATCATCAACAGGTTCGCGCCAACAGGATTATGAATGAACCACTTGGTGAGCCAATTCATTGCGCCACCTCCTGCACGTTCAAGCGCTGAGGAGAAACATGCTTACCGGGCAACATGGACATCAACGGATACGCCACTACACGGCGCGGATTATCCCGCTCAGTATCAAAGCGAACAAACACCGTATCTTGAACTTGCCCGACGGGCACGACCCACTCTTTTTGCAGGCGATCTTGCTTGTCTATCGTCCAAACATAACCATCGCGTGTCATCGCACTCAACGGCAAGGCAGAAACCTGTTGTTGCTCCCCCAAATTGACGACCACACTGACCTGCTGATTGGGAAGAAGGCGAGGCTCGTGCTGGTAAGGATAGCTGACCGATAACACCACCTTTCTTTGACGCGTTGCTTCATCAGCTTGTGGAGACACATAGCGTACATCTGCCGGCCATTCATTTGCGTTGCGATCAACAATGCGAATCTCAGGCACAATCAACGCAGATTGCACCTTCTGCCAATCCATTTCTGACACAGGCAATTCAATATCTATTGACGCACTCGCCGCCAATTCAAATGCGACTTGCCCAGCAACCAACCATTCTCCCGGACTGATGTTGCGACGCATGATCACAGCATCAAACGGTGCAACAATATTCGCGTCTCTTAGCAAAACATCCGCGCTCTCATAGGCTTGCTTGGCTCTGTTTAATTCTGCTTTTGCAGCAGCAACTTGAGGCTCCTTTCGTGCAAATGGCGAGCTTTTTGTAAGCGATAGCATACGCAATGCTACCGTCTGTTCATGCTCTGCTTTTTTAAGGTTTAATTCCGCTTGTTTGAGGTCACTGTTTGCCTGCGCCATATTGGATACCAACAGACTGGTATTTAAACGTGCTAACTCCGTGCCTTTCTGCACCAATATGCCCGGCTCAATGTTTGGATTTAGCCACGCCAATCTGGCGCTGCTGGAAGCTTTCAACTGCACAGGCCAGCGCGCCGAGGTTGTCGCCAACAAGGTCAAACTCGATGCATGTGCACTTGGGGTAACGTCTAGTACAGACACGGGGGCTAACACTGGCGGCTTTTCTTTCACCTTTTGCACGTCTGGCTCGAGTTCGTCAACAATCACCAAGGCAAAAAAAATCGCGAGACACCCAGCACCAACCGCAAGAATCTTTTTACGCTTCATGAGGTACCTCCCTGAATATCGACAGCAAGACAGCCGGCGAGAAGAGGCGGATATAGCGTAAGGATAAGATGATGGTTTTACTCAGTGACATAATGAACCCGACCAATGAATGTCGCGCCAGTATTGCCAATTATGTTAGAAAAAAAGTGTCCCAACTTGCTGTTTTAAATATTCCAGCCACTGGTGTTTTGATTGCGAGATTGCGAGATTGCGAGATTGCGAGATTGCGAGATTGCGAGATTGCGAATCAGTGTGGGTGCGGTCCCTGAGTTGGGGCAAGAGTAACAACCACACCGCCCTTTTCTTCGCCACGATCTCTTATCTGCTCTTTCTAGCCTCTCGCAATCTCAATCCTCGCCTCTGCGTTACCCTCTCTCGCTCTTCCCAGATGTATGGACTCCCTCCCCACAGGGGGTTACGGTCTTAATCCGACGAAAGATTAGCCAAAGGAGTCCATACATGCGCAATCCTAATATATTGG
>NZ_FOWR01000080.1 GCF_900115495.1 Enterovibrio norvegicus DSM 15893
AACGCCGGCGTTGGTCAAGCAGGAGCTTTGGGGGATGTTGCTTGCCTACAACCTGCTGCGTTTTATGATGTGCCAGATGGCGTATTCCTTGAATACGGTAATGCCATACCAAATAGGTTTTAAGCAGGCATCGATATTTTTGGTGAGTCAGTTGCAGATGCTCCCGGCTGTCGCGCCCGGAAGATATCCAGAAGTGCTCAGGTATATCCTCGATATGGCAGAGAGCTTTGTGCTTCCAGAGAGGATGGAGAGGACATATCCAAGAGCAGTAAAGAAAAGGCCCAGTCGCTATGCGACCAGGCCTTCTAGAAGGCGTAATTCAGCTTAATTCACATGCATTACCCTTAAAGGGCGTTTTTTATGCTTGTGAGCGAAAGTCACATCACTAAACCGTCATCACTTATTCGTCATCGTAAGGTTCGATTGCGGTGCCTTCTATCAGATAACCTGCTTGAGCAAGGTCATGAGAAACAGTATGGGTTTTCAACGTACCCACCACATAGACCACATCCCAAAGCTCCTGAACAGGCGCACCTTCTTCAAATTTCACATACACAATTTGGTTCGGTGGCGGTGGTGGCACGTGAATGCACGCCCCAAAAAATGGCACCAGCAAGAACTCTGTAACCTTATCTGCATCCCCTTCGAGTGGAATAACAAACCCAGGGATCTTCACTTGGCTGTTGTTCAATTCAGGACGCACTGCACCGTACAAACTTTGTTGCGGTTCTACATTATTATGGTCAATCGAAGGCATACCCCGATCATCAAATTGATTTCTCTCTTTTTCTGGCACCAGATCAATCCAATCCAGCGTTAACACATCTTCGTTACTTGCTTGTGCAAGCAGCGGTAAACATGTTGCCAATAGTAATATCCATTTTTTCATTCAATTAAATCCGAATTGTCATTCCATCAGAAAGTGACTGTTTGTAAGCACGAAGGGCGGGAAACACACCAACGAGAAAACCTGCACTGAGCACAATGCCCATCAACATCCATTCGTGCAGACTAAGCCAAGAGGCTGACAGTTGTAACCCGTAATGTGACAACACAAAAGGTGACGCAACAGCCAACACACCATATAACGTCACCACGCCCAATACGATACCCAACGCGGTCAATAACAGCGCTTCGCTGAACAACAAAACAAATATATGCGATGGTCGCGCACCCATTGCCCGCAATATAGCCATCTCTCGGCGACGCTCATTTAAACTGGTCAGTAGGCTCGATAACATACCCATCAAGCCCGCAATCACGACAAACCCCGACACAACCAGCAATGCTTGTTCAGCTACTGACATCAAGCTCCAAAGCTCATGCAGCGCGATACCCGGCATAATGGCGGTCAGCGGTTCTTTGGTGTATTCGTTGATGCTACGTTGTAAGGCAAAGGTTTGAATACGGCTTTTCAACCCAACAAATAGTGCCGTAATTTGATCAGATTGAAGTGTTTCAATATCAATATCTTCCGCGGAAATAACTGCTCCTAACTGTGCACCACTTTCCCATCCAATATGGATAGCTTCGATGGCAGGCAAGGAAACATGCACACTGCGATCAACGGGCGTTCCTGTCGGCGCGAGAATGCCCGTGACGGTGAAAGGAAGATTATCATGGCGACTGAATTTTTTATCCGCCAAGCCATGCGCTATCACAATGCTGTCACCGAGCGAATAGCCGAGCTTTTGCGCCACTTCCGCACCAATAACTGTATCGAACAGCCCTTCAAACGGTTTCCCTTCACGGAAGGTGAGCGCTTGTTTCTGACCAAAACGGTAATGTTTGAAATAGTCACCCGTGGTGCCAACCACACGAAAACCACGATGCGAATCCCCTAGCGAAATCGGAATGCTCCACTTAACGGCGGGGTTTGCGCGAATGTCCTCAACACTTTTCCAATCAATATTATTGGTGGCGTTACCAATTCGGAAGACAGAATATAGCAGCAGATTCACTTGCCCTGAACGCGCACCCACGATCAAATCGGTACCTGAAATGGTATTCGCGAAGCTGTCTTTCGCTTGCGTTCGAACACGTTCAACACCCAGCAACAACATCACAGAAATGGCCACGGTCAGCACGGTTAACAGCGCCGTTGCTTTACGGTTTTTCAGGCTTTGTAAGGCGAGCTTAAAAATGGTCATACGCCCTCCGTATGAGTTGCAGTGCCTGAAAGACTGGCTCCATTTATTTCGGTAAGCGATACCGAACGATCAAAATGCAATTCTAAGGTGTGGTCATGGCTCACAAACAGCAAGCTAGACCCTGCATGCTCACATTCTTTCATCAGCAACGCGATAAACGCATTTCGGCTATCAAAATCAAGGGCGGAGGTGGGTTCATCTGCCAACAACAAAGCCGGTTTTCCGATCAACGCTCGTGCAGCAGCAACACGTTGTTGTTGCCCAATACTTAACGCAGTCACAGGCTTGGTTAAACATGTTTCGGGTAGGTCAAGTGCCAGTAAAAGACGTTTAGCCTCTTGCGCTAAGTCACCTGACACGCGCTGCTTACGCAAAGAGGAAAAACGGCAAGGCAGGAGAACGTTGTCCAATACCGACAGATAAGGAAGCAAATTAAACTGCTGAAAAATATAACCGATGTTGTCAGCCCGAAACGCATCACGCTGACTGCCTTTTAATGCGGTCAGTTCGGTTTCACAGAGTTGCAGAGTCCCCGATGATGCGAGGTTAATACCAGCAATTAAGCTTAATAATGTGGATTTACCGCTTCCACTTGCGCCCTTCAAAAACACTTTCTCACCCTGCTCAACGGAAAAAGCAGGAATATCAATTTGCCAGTCTGACTGACCTTCCCAGCGAAAACGCACGTTCTCTAATTTCAATATCGACATGTGGTAAAGACCCTCATAGAGAGGGCCTACTCCTTGTTGTTCTTTTATGTCTGACTGTATCGCAGCTTAAAATTTAAAGGTGTTTGATGACGCTGTCATGTCTGTCGCTGTAACGCCACTGTCTGTGAGAGATTGAACCTTGATTTGCTCAGTCTGCGGGAAAACCTTAAACCAGCCAGTAGTCACAGACGTTAAGTTCTCTGGGTTGTCACAGTGAAAGGTGTACTGCACGTTGAACTCACCGTGCCCATCTTCACCCTCATGATCATCATGGTCGTGGTGGTCATGGCCTTTGTGATCATCGTGACCATGGTCGTCATGGTCTTTGTGATCATCATGACCGTGGTCGTCATGGCCTTTGTGATCATCATGACCATGGTCGTCATGACCGTGATCGTCATGCTCACCTTCTTTCGATGCGGCCAACGTGTGACTGATGTTTTTTTCTTCTAGCGAACAATTTGCGCCACTGTTTACCGCAAACAAAGCACTGGCATCTGCTAAGGCAATAAGCGCCGAATTTAGGGCTGTTGTTTGTTCGTCATTTTTTGGGGCATGTTCAAAACCCACAACGTCGCTGCCAGGTGCAGCGATTTCGACAAGCAGATCATTGCCATCTTGAGCGATAACCCACTCAACCAAACCATGTTGATGAGCGCTATGCTGGCGGAACTCTGCTGATTCAGCAAAAGCAGTTGAGGATAGGCACAAAGCCACGGCGCTAAGGGTAAATAAAGGGGTAGTACGCATAATTTCTCCAAAATAAATCGATATAACTCTAGATAACATTGAGGAGATTGCGCGGTGGTGATCGTGCTTTTGCGGTGATGGAAACAATTAGCGGTAAAGAAACCAGAAACGTGCTCTCACCTGATTCGACGAGCCAAGTGACGGGCATGGGTAAATCATGACCAAGTACCGCCGGAGAACCTAACACGCAGATGGTGCAATGCGCGTCCGTTTTTAACTCATGATGATGCGACCCTTTATGTTCAGCAACCAACAAACCTTGCCATCCTAGTAGGACAACAAGAATCAGTGGTAATCCTTTACGAAACAAAAGCAGCATGACATCACAGGTGTATCGGTATGTAATGTTATAATATAACACTCCATATCCTTCTTGCCTATGCGCGATTTTGTTTGCCAATGCCTTGTCTAGACAAATAAAACGCCATTTTTCGACGAAAAAACAATATCGCCCTAAAACGCAAAAAGCCTCATCATTCGATGAGGCTTATAGCATTCGACATTGCGACAACGTCCTAACGCGATGTATCCCAAACGCAAAAGCCCCGTCTTTTGACGAGGCTTCTTAATTTGGCTCCCCCTGTGAGACTTGACGGGGCCGCCTAGGCTTGCGACAACATCGCAGCGCGATGTATCCCAAACGAAAAAAGCCCCGTCTTTCGACGAGGCTTCTAAATTTAGCTCCCCCTGTGAGACTTGACGGGGCCGCCTAGGCTTGCGACAAAATCGCAGCGCGATGTATCCCAAAACGAAAAAAGCCCCGTCTTTCGACGAGGCTTCTAAATTTGGCTCCCCCTGCAAGACTTGAACTTGCGACATACGGATTAACAGTCCGCCGTTCTACCAACTGAACTAAGGGGGAATTGTTGACTCAAGAGTTAGCTTTCTTGAAGATTGCTTTCTCGTGAGAACGAGGTCGATATTAGGCAAAGGGCCGAATGCATGCAAGCACTAATTTACATTCCGGCCCAAAAATCATATCAAGTGGCGAATTGATGAGCTATTTCACGCGATTAGCCTGTATTTCACTCACTAAAACTTACTGCTCTGACAAAATTTGTTCCATTGCCCACGTTGTGTTTCTCGCGCTTTTGCCAAGACTTGGGTGCATTTTCTCATCATTCAGGTGCTTAACCATATTTTCGACATGAAAGTAGTGAATCGGGTCAGGATTATCAACCACAGACACATGGCTCTCTTTACCTTCTAGCACGAAAGGCGTGTCACCAAATACTGAACAAACGATCCGCCCTTCACTGCCTACAATTTCAACGTTGTCTTCACGCGATGCCGCACCAAAATTCCAATAGCCAGAGCCCATAACACCGCCATCAAACAAGAAACAACCAGATACCGCATCTTCCGCGTCATAGAAACCCTGTTGGTTACTGCAGATGCCCTTCGCCTGACGAATATCTCCAAACCATTGTTGGAACAGATTCAAACCATGGCTAGCGAGGTCAACAAAATAGCCGCCACCGGCTTGTGCTGGATTCACACGCCAGTTTTCCTTTCCAGCCACATCATCAGGATTTGGTGGACGGTGATACGTCCAATGAATGTGGCGCACCGTGCCAATCATGCCTTGATCAATCCAACCTTTCACCACCTCAAATCGCGGTAAAGATCGACGATAATACGCAACAAATAAAGGCTGCTTTGCAGATTCAAAGGCAGCAATCATCGCATCACATTCTTCAACGCTAACCGCCATCGGTTTTTCCACCACACAGGGTTTTCCCGCGCTGGCCACCATTAAGGCGTATTCCAAATGGCTATCTGGCGGAGTCGCTACGTATATCGCGTCAATGTTCGGGTCATTGATCATCGCCTTTGCATCAGTGGTATAGCAGCCAATGCCATGCCGCGAAGCATAGTCCTTTACCTTCTCTTCGCGACGGCCCATGACGCACTCTAGCGATGAATTCTCTACCTGCCAAAATGCAGGGCCGCTCTTGCGCTCAGTGACACTGCCGCAGCCAATCATGCCCCAACGAATGTGTTTGCGTTCCATTTCTCCCCCCTCAAGTGTCGCAATATTTCTCACTAATGATCCTATTTTCGTCGTTTTAGCCTTGATAGCGTGATCTCGCAGAGTGCTGCATAAAATTATGACGTCAATGTCTCCATAGTGAGAAAGTAATTATTTAAGTGAATACTTATACTCGTTAGGTCGTGATTTCATTTTCGACTGACAAACAGTCAGCGCTGTGCAAAGGAATTGCACGTCCGTTAGCGCGGAAGCGATAAACAAGGATTGTTGGAAAGTGAACATTTAACCCAAACATTCGTTTATCGAGGTTGTTGATGTCGTACTCACCCAACCGAAATAAGGTCATCCTGCAATCGATAGTACAATTTTTTGTTCTTGCGGTACTCGTATCGCTACCTATTTTAATTGTTCGTACCGATGTCCTTATTCTAAAAAATGGCTTATCCGAGCGTTCACTTACAGAATATAGCGAGCAGATTCTGCTTGCAGCGACGGTCTGTTGCTATTTATTTGTCGCTTATTGTCAGCCTGCATGCAGAAGATTTCTAGCCTTAGTGTCTGGTTTTTTTCCGTACTGTTAATACGCGAACTCGATTTGTTCTTCGATGAAGCCGTCGCTCATGGTTTTTGGGTTTACCCAGCCACGTTCGTTGCAGCCTCTGCGTTAATTTATGCATTGAGCAACCGCGAAGCAACCATAAAAGGTTTTAATGCCTTTGTTTCTAATAGAGAATTTCCGTTACTCAGTTTTGGGCTGGTATTGCTCTTAGTGTTCTCTCGCCTCTTTGGTATGGGTTCGCTCTGGCAAGACACACTGGGTGACGGTTATGTTCGAGTAGTAAAGAACATGGTGGAAGAAGGCACGGAGTTGATGGCATATTTCATCATTCTCTACTCATCAGCGCGTTACGCCTTTTCCATACGTCGCGCTCAACGCGAACTGCCGCAAGGTGCCAGGCCCTGCGAACAATGATGACAAAGAATAAGCGGATAAAAGCCATCCTATCGGGTTAATGCCGATCGTTTTAAGTCATTGAACGATCCTACGCAGGCTTCATAATCGGCCTCAACATTGTTGAGGCCGATTTTTTATGTCTGAGTTTTTGAAAGAGTTACACATCACCGCTGAGTTTTGCCAAGACCACCCTATCAACGCATTCTCTAAACACATTCCTCTTGAGTGGGTTGAAGAAGCAGTCAAACAAACCGGACGCGCTTCTTTGCGTAAACGTCGCTTTCCCGCTGAGCAGGCTGTTTGGCTAGTTTTAGGGATTGGATTACTGCGCAATCGCTCGATTCAGAATGTTTG
>NZ_FOWR01000083.1 GCF_900115495.1 Enterovibrio norvegicus DSM 15893
CAGTACCCAGTACCCAGTACCCAGTACCCAGTACCCGTTAACGAAGGAATCGCTATGTCTCAACCATTCTCCATCGCCATCCACGGCGGCGCAGGCACAATTGAACGCAGATTAATGACCCCAGAGTTTGAAGCTGATTATCGCAAAGCATTGGCGCAGTCGGTATTGGCAGGGCATGCGGTTCTTGTTCAAGGTGGCAGCGCTGTTGATGCCACGGTTGCTGCTGTAAAGGTGATGGAAGACAGCCCGCTCTTTAATGCGGGAAAAGGATCAGTGCTCACGCATGATGAAACGGTTGAGATGGATGCCAGTGTGATGGATGGCAATGGGCTTAATGCTGGCGCTGTCACTTTGATTCGTCACATCAAAAACCCTATACAGCTCGCGCGTGACGTGATGCAAAAAAGCCCGCATGCGATGTTAGCGGGCGAGGGGGCGGAATCTTTTGCGTTCAAAGAATGCGGTTATAGCTATACAGAGCAAGATTATTTTTTTACCGAGAGGCGCTACAAAGAACTGCGCGTCATGAAAAAGACGGGTGGCGTGGCGCTTTCTGAAGCCCGCTATCCTGATGAGAAAAAACACGGCACGGTTGGCGCTGTTGCGTTGGACAAAAATGGCAATCTTGCGGCAGCAACCAGCACCGGTGGATTAACCAACAAACGTTGGGGGCGCGTCGGAGATACGCCAATCATTGGTGGCGGAAATTTTGCGCGCAATGGCAACGTGGCGGTATCGGCAACAGGAATGGGCGAGTTATTGATGCGCTGTACCGTTGCTGGCGACATTGCGGGACGCATGCAATATGGCAATGCCAATATGGAGCAAGCATGTCGTGACGTTATTCACGGTGATTTTCTTTCGCTAGGCGGCGAGGGCGGTGTGATTGCGATTGACGCGAGCGGTGCAGTGAACTTCGAATTGAACTGTCCGGGCATGTACCGTGCGACGGTCGATGCGGATGGCAATGCGCGGGTAGCGATATTTGCAGATGAATCCCTTTCTGTGGTGAGCGAGTAACGAGAGGCAAGGTTCGAGAACTTTACTCTTTCTCGTTCCTCGCGATCTGCTTTTTCTCGCCCCTAGTACCTGCTTTCAGTAGTGAGGCGGCGGTGTTTCTTCGTTCATGCTCGCGATGTTTGCGGGTTCTATCGCTTTCAGTTTTGTCACCAAGAAGGCAATCTGCGTGTTCATTCGCATGATCGCATTTTGTTGTTCAGTGACCGCATCGTTGAGTTCTTCGATGGTGTGTTCTTGAAATGCTTGTTTGATTTCAAGGTCTTCAACTTGCTTCTGTAATCGCTCTAATTCTTTCATATCGTTACTATTCCTGCGATATCCAGGCTTGTGCAATGCCGGCTGATGTTGCGGATATTACACGCCCTGTTGGATCTATCGCGACATCATACACCACCGCACTCGGTGGTCGCGTATTTTGTTGTTCCTCCGCTAGCCAGCGTCCGATGTTATCACCGCTTTGGGTGTCCCATGACTCTATGCGTCTGCCGGGAGTCCCTGTGACTAAGACCTCGCCATCATCCGAGAAACGTGCCGTTGAGAAGTTTGGGTGGCGGTGGAACATATTGAGTTCGGTACGTGGTTCGCCCGTAGAGAGATCCCACACAATGGCTGTGTCGTCTCCGTCTGCTGAAAAGGCGTATTTTCCCGTGCGGTGCAACTCAACGCGAGTTATACGGTGTGCGTGTGGAAATTCATTCAGCACTTGGCCGGATTCAGTGCTCCAAAAGAAGGCGTTATGGTCATTCCCTCCTGATAGCGCGAACTTGCCATTGGGCGACAAAGACACGCTATTCACTTTATCTTGGTGAGCAAGGAACTCTAAGCGTCTTCCTGTGCCTAAGTCCACGAACAAGGCTTTTCCGTTCGATAACGCAAGCAATACTTTCTGTCCGTTGTTACTGATATCGAGGTCTCTAATGATGCCGTCTGATATGGACCACAGGCCCTCGGCTTGCCCCCACGCTAAATCCCAGACCGCAAAGTTCTGTGATGTGGCAGTAATGGCGTAGCGATTGTTGTCTGATATTTGGCTCGCGATCACAGTGTTTCTATCTTGATCCTGATATCCGAAATCTGCCAACTGTTTGTTTTGCATAAGATCCCAGAGCACGATACCTTGTTCTTTTGATGCCATAAGGCCGAAACGGCCTTCACGACTTAAGCTGAAACTGGTCACTCCATCAGGCTGCAACGTCCAACGTTGTGCTTCATGCGAGGAGTGAAAGCACCCTGAAAGTGCTAGCAGTGTCAGAATTAAGCAAATTGTGGCGACGATTTGTCGTATCACGCTTGTGTTCCTTTTCTTGGGACCCTATAACGTCGAGTATATTGATCGTTTCAGGCTTTCGCATCGTTGTCGCGTAAGCGAATAAGAGAAATGTGGTTTGAATACCAACGGAGTAACCAATGAAATCAGTTTTTAAAATGTCACTGTTAGCTGCGACTGTCGCTCTAGCTGTGGGCTGTCAGCAGGAAGAAGTAAAAGAAACGAAGACAGCTGCGGTTGAAGCTCCTGCTGCCGTAGAAACCGTGACATTTGCAACAGAAGATGACAAAGCCGCTTATGCAATCGGTGCATCGTTGGCGCAATACCTGAAAGCGAACCTTGATCAGCAAGAAGAAATTGGCTTGAGCTTAAGCTCTGATCTTGTACTGCAAGGTGTACAAGATGCGTTTGCTGATAAATCAAAATTGAGTGATGAAGAAGCACAAGCTGCGCTTCAATCACTGGATCAGCGTGTTGCTGAGATGGCACAAAAACAATCTGAAGAGAAAGCGGCGGCTGCTGTGAAAGCAGGCGAAGATTTCCGCGCAACGTTCTCAAAAACGGAAGGTGTAACCACCACAGATTCAGGTCTGATGTACCAAGTAGAAACCTTGGGTGAAGGTGCGAAACCTGCAGCGGAAGACACCGTTGTTGTCCATTACAAAGGCACATTGACTGACGGTACACAATTCGACAGCTCTTACGATCGTGACCAACCTGCGACTTTCCCGCTTAACCGCGTGATCCCTGGCTGGACGGAAGGCGTTCAATTGATGCCAGTGGGCTCTAAGTTCAAATTCGTCATTCCACCTGAGTTGGCTTACGGCGCACAAGACACACCTGCGATTCCAGCAAACTCAACCTTGGTGTTTGATGTTGAGCTCATCGAAATCAAAGGTGACGCAGCGAAGGCAGAAACGACACAAGGTTAATCACCTTTACGTTAGTCTGATGCAACGTTCAAAAACCCCAGTCTCGTACTTAAGGCCGCTCGCTTAAGAGCGAGTGGCTTTTTTCTCTCTGGTTCTGGTTGGATATTTTGCGGGTCTTTTCAACACTGCCCGAGGGTACGCT
>NZ_FOWR01000092.1 GCF_900115495.1 Enterovibrio norvegicus DSM 15893
CATGGACATACACCGTCAATAGCGAAGCTGTTCAATCTCTCGGGCAAGGCGAAACGACTACAGATACCATTACGGTGACCGCTTCTGATGGCACAACACAAGACATCGTTGTGTCCCTAACAGGCACCGACGATGCTGCACAGATTTCAGGCACAACCACTGGCTCAGTCACCGAAGGGAATGCGGGGGATATTGCGACAGCATCTGGCGAACTTAGTGTTATCGACCCAGATGGCGACCCCGTTAACTTCCCGGATGCGAACATAAGCGGTGAATACGGTAGCTTATCCTTGGTCGATGGCGAGTGGACTTACACGCTTGATCAAGACGCAGCACAGTCACTCAATCAAGATCAGCAAGTCACCGATACCCTTACAGTGACCGCGTCCGACGGCACGACACAAGACATTGTTGTTACGATCACAGGCACAGAAGATACCGCCGTTTTGACAGGTGATACGTCTGGCACTATTTCAACAACTGATCAAACAATTATCGATACCAATATTAGCCGTGATGCAGGAGGCACATGGGATGCGAGCGGCGGTGACAGCATGACGCTCGATTTCAGTAACATCACCAGCAATGCTGGGTATCACAACAGTTTTGGGTACTACGTCCTTGATGCTGAAGGCAATGTTCTACGCGCTGAAATCATTTTTGATGATGCTCATGATGTCAACAATGCCAGTGCGAATGTCAATACGGAAGGCGGAGAGAAAGTCGGTCTGTTTCTTATTCCTAATGGTGATGCGAATGGCTTTGATGTAGGCGAAGTCACACTAAGCTTCGGCAGCAACGGCGTTACGGCCTATCAAGGTTCAGCGTCAGCAACTACGTTGGTCTCAGAATCATCGAAAAATGGAAACGGCTTCGATTACGAGCAAAACTCAGGTAACAGTTCATCATGGGAAGATCTTGTCGGTGGTGGCGATAGAGATTTTAATGATGTCAATTTCACAGTTAACGCAACTCAGGAACAAACTCAAGACATCACAGTCAACGGTCAAATCAGTATCACAGATGCTGACAGCGGAGACACACCGACGCTACCGAACACTACAGTTGAAGGCGATTACGGCTCGTTGACTCTGGTCAATGGCGAGTGGACGTATACTCTGAATCCAGACACTGCCATCAACGCAAAAGAGGATACCGTAGATTCAATCATCATTACTGCGTCTGACGGCAGTCAACATGAAATCCTTATTTCAATAGCAGGCACTGACGACGCACCTGTTGTCAGCGGGGAGTTTACAGGTCGCGTCACAGAGGGTAATGCTGGGGATAATGTATCCGTTAGTGGAACACTTTCAATTTCTGACGTCGACACTGAAGATACCCCTGAGTTCGAGAATACCACCGTTGAAGGCGAATATGGTTCTTTAACCTTGACTGAGGGTGAATGGACTTACACGGCCAATCAAAACAATATCCAATCGTTGGGTGAAGGGGAACAAGCCACTGATACCATTACCCTGACTGCAACCGACGGCACGACGCAAGATATTACGATTACGATCACAGGCACTAACGATGCTGCCATTATTACGGGCGAGACCGCAGCGAGCATCACTGAAGATAC
>NZ_FOWR01000030.1 GCF_900115495.1 Enterovibrio norvegicus DSM 15893
AAAGCGAGGGCATCTATCAGGAGTTGTGGGGGATCCTGACGTCTTACAATATCGTCCGTTTAGAAATGGCAGCGATGGCGAAAGAGCACAAAGTTGAGCCGCTTAGGATAAGCTTCCTCAATGCGCTATATCTCATCCAAGATGAGTTTATCTGGGCGAGTGGCAGAAGTCCTGGTGCAGTCCCAAATGCACTAAAAATGCTTAGAGAAAATGGCAAACGGCTGATATTACCTAACAAGAGAAAGAGGAAAGCGTACCCTCGGGCAGTGTTGAAAAGACCCGCAAAATATCCAACCAGAACCAGAGAGAAAAAAGCCACTCGCTCTTAAGCGAGCGGCCTTAAGTCGATACTGCCCTTTTTTCGTTCTTATTCTTGTCAGACCAATCAGCTTTGTTGAGGCTTTAAAATCAACACGTTGACTTTAGATTGCTCAAGTACCTTGGTGGCAACAGAGCCGATAAGTAGCTTGTTGGCACGAGAGCGCTTGTGGCTTGGCATGACAATCAAATCACAGCCAAGACGCTCTGCTGACTTCACGATAACTTTATAAGGCTTGCCTTCTGATACAGAGTAATCGTAGGCAATGCCTTCAGGGATCATACGCTTGGCAAATGCTTTAAGGCTGGATTGAACATCTTGCTTCATTTTGAGCGCAGCATCTTCGGGGAAGTATGATGCGACCATGGAGTTATGAATACCGGGTAATGCGGTCAGTAAGTGCAAGGTTGCTCCTGTTTGTCCTGCTAACCAAACGGCATGTTCAACGGCTTTGTCACCAAAGTGTTCATCATTCAAATCAACCGGGACCAGAATGTGCTTATACATGGATTACACTCTCTTCGTTAAAGTAATCCGGCGGGGCGCAAGGCCCCGACCGTTGTTATGCCGTTTGCTTCAGGCGGCGACGTTGATTCCACGCCAAACCAGCCAGTAGCAATAAGGTTGGTACAAATACCCATTCTTTCATCGGACGTTCAGCCGGTGTGCTGACTTGAACCACTTCCCAATCAAAATCGATACCTGCTTTCTCTGCAGGGCTACCGAATTGAATCATATCGATGTACTTGCCGCCGTCCTCGTCACGTAGCTCTAGACCCGTAGACAAGACGCGCGCCAAGCCTTCTGCTTGTGCGGTATCAACAGGTAGGTGCACGTGTTTAGTGACGATGTTGCCGTCGATATTCTCACCCTTCACTTGAATGTTCAGGGTTTGGCCATCAGGCAGTGTTTCCGCCACTTTTATGATTTCTGTGCCCGCGTAATCATTGGTTGGCGCGTACAGTTCATCCCAGAAGAACCCAGGACGGAACAGTGCGAACGTGATCAACAGCATCAACACCGTTTCATACCATTTGTTCTTCGTCAGCCACCAACCTTGTGTGGCGGCAGAGAACACCAACATGGCGACGACCGCCGAGAATATGGTAAGGAACAAGTGCAACGGCCCATCAAGATCCATCAACAACAGCTGTGTATTGAAGATGAACATGAACGGCAAAATCGCGGTTCGAATATCGTAGGTAAAGCCTTGGATACCCGTCTTTATGGGGTCTGATTTCGCGATCGCTGCGGCGGCGAATGCGGCCAAACCAACAGGTGGCGTGTCATCCGCGAGGATACCGAAGTAGAACACAAACAAGTGGACAGCAATCAATGGAATGATCAGGCCTTCTTGTGCGCCTAGCGTTACGATAACGGGTGCCATCAGGGTCGATACGACGATGTAGTTTGCTGTGGTTGGCAAACCCATGCCCAGAATCAGACTGATAACGGCAGTGAACAGCAGCATCAGAATAATGTTACCGCCAGAGATGAACTCAACGAAGTCGGTCATGACCAAGCCGATACCTGTTAGCGTGACTACGCCGACAACGATACCTGCTGCAGCCGTTGCTACACCGATACCGATCATGTTGCGCGCACCTGCGACAAAACCTTCTGCTAAGTCGACAAAGCCTGCTTTTATCGCTGCGGCAAATTCACCTTCTTTGCGGAAGAAAGCCATCAATGGGCGCTGGGTAACAACAATGAACATCATGAACAAGGTTGCCCAGAATGCAGACAGACCTGGTGAGAAGCGCTCTACCATCAAGCACCACACTAACACGACAATCGGTAGCAGATAGTAAAGACCTGAACGAACCGTCGGGCCTGGATCGGGCACTTCTGAAAGGTCTGTGGCGGCAGGATCTTCAACCGCTTCTTTTTTGAATTGTGAAGAGTAGCGTACGAGTGCGACGTAAGCGGCAAATATCAACACGCCAATGATTGGACTTGCTGCTGCACCGAATACATCTTTCGTCCAACCGATACCGTAGTAAACCGCGAAGCTCAGTACGCAGATACCGATAACGATAACCACGATGTTCTGAAGGGTTTGTAGGAATGTCGACGTATGGCGACGTGGCAAACCTGTCATGCCCGCCTTACACGCTTCAAGGTGAACGATATAAATCAGTGCGATGTAAGAAATGATGGCTGGCAAGATCGCCGCTTTAATGACTTCGATATACGGAATACCCACGTATTCCACCATCAAAAACGCCGCTGCACCCATGATAGGTGGCGTAAGCTGACCGTTCGTTGACGCCGCAACCTCGACTGCACCTGCTTTCGTGCCAGGGAAGCCAACACGTTTCATCAACGGAATGGTAAAGGTACCTGTGGTTACAACGTTGGCGATAGAAGAGCCTGAAATCAGGCCTGATAGACCCGATGCAACAACCGCTGCTTTTGCTGGGCCGCCACGCATGTGGCCAAGCAAAGAGAACGCGACTTTGATGAAGTAGCCACCCGCGCCTGCACGATCAAGTAATGCGCCGAACAAAACAAACAGGAATACAAACGAGGTCGACACGCCAAGGGCAACACCAAAGACACCTTCGGTTGTTAGCCACATGTGTGACATGGTTTTGTTGAGGCTTGCACCTTTGTGCGCGATCACATCTGGCATGTGTGGACCCGCAAAGGTGTATACCAAGAAGACAGCAGCAACCACCATCAACGGTGGTCCAAGTGCTCGGCGTGTGGCTTCTAGGAGCAGAACCATACCTGTGACGGCAACAACGATATCCGTCGATGTTGGTGCGCCTGCGCGCGTAGCGAGATCGGAGTAGAAAAGGAAAAGATACGCGGCTGAAAAACTGCCTGCGAGAGCAAAGATCCAATCTTGGAGTGGGATGCGATCTCGTGGCGAACTTCTTAGTGCAGGGTAAGCGGTAAATGCGAGAAAAATAGCAAACGCAAGGTGGATAGAGCGCGCTTCTGTATCGTTTAGCGCAACAGTAAAGGGTGATGCGTACCAGAGCTGGAATATAGACCAGCACAATGGAACGAACCACAGGATACGTCCTGGGATCCCTGAAGGTGATCGGGCACCAGTGTCCGCTTGCGCGACGATGTCCTGTGCGTCGAGCGGTGTCTCGGTCGTCTTCGTCATGCCATTGTCCCTTATCGGCAAATGAAAGTGTAAAATTTACTGACACAAGATGAGGAGAACCCGCCAATTTGGCGGGTCGACTCTACAACGTGTTCACACAAATTTGTTATGGCTTCCCTTGTCACGACTGGTGGCAAGGATTCCGGCTAACACTCAGTTTATTTTGCTCTATTCGAGTTTCATAGTTGGGAATGATAACAAACTTGTATCCAAAATTTAAAACTAGGGAAATATTTTGTCATGGCATTTCACAATGATTTGTGGGCTAACCGTAGATAAATGCATCACATACTCAATAATGAGACACTTAATGATAGTGCAGGGAAGGGGAGGAAGGAGAATTAGGCAGAAAATGTAGGTGTTATTTTCTGCCTAACAGATGTGTTTAAAAAACAAGGGCTGTTTTTTTAGCGAGAGTAATCGAATAAATCACACACTGCTTCAAACAAAGCAACGGTGGTTGTTGCTCTGGTTGGAGTAATGAAGATGGTGTCGTCACCCGCGACCACACCAAGGATGCCTTCCGCTTTCCCCAGTGAATCTAAAAGACGCGCAATTAATTGTGCTGCGCCAGGGCCTGTGTGAATCACAACCAATGCATCGTTGTAATCAATGTCCATCACCAGTTCTTTGAGCGGACTGCTGGTGGTTGGCACGCCGAGTTCTACTGGCAGGCAGTAAACCATTTCCATTTTTGCATTTCGCGTACGGACGGCACCAAACTTAGTCAGCATGCGAGACACTTTAGACTGGTTGATGTTCTCAAAGCCTTGCGCTTTTAACGCATCAACAATTTCGCCCTGGGAGCTGAATTTTTCCTCTTTTAGGATCGCTTTAAACGCTTTCACTAATAAGTCTTGTTTATCTGAATTACGCATTTTTTTTTCTTTCCCAGTGTCAGAATGGCGCATTTTTGCATAGTGATTCAGTCATGGGCAATAAAATCCGCAGTAAAGTGACGCACTAATCACCTTTCAACAGACTCTGGTCATTGCTTTTCGCCTGTAAAAAAGAAAATTGAGAAGCGGGGCTTATCCTCACAGTCGTAGGCTTGTCGCTGAAGGTAATAGGCACGTATGATGCTTGTGAATTCATTTTTTGTGTCATTTCCTGTGAGTATCGTGCCGCTGTCGGCATCGCAATGGAATGCCACCAAAGGTCTGAAATATAAAAATCGTAAATAAGGAGAACGAGATGAAAGTTGCTGTGATTGGCGCCGCTGGCGGCATTGGTCAGGCGTTAGCCCTGCTTCTGAAAAACAACCTGCCTGCGGGTTCAGATCTGGCACTGTATGACATTGCCCCTGTAACACCAGGTGTTGCGGTTGACCTAAGCCACATCCCTACACCCGTTTCAATTAAAGGTTTCTGCGGTGAAGATCCAACACCCGCGCTTGAAGGTGCAGATGTCGTTTTGATTTCTGCAGGTGTTGCTCGTAAACCTGGTATGGATCGTTCTGACCTGTTCAACGTGAACGCTGGCATTGTGCGTTCTCTAAGTGAAAAAATTGCTGACGTATGTCCAAAAGCACTTATCGGTATTATCACTAACCCGGTAAACACCACTGTTGCGATTGCTGCAGAAGTGCTTAAAGCGAAGGGTGTTTACGACAAGAAACGTCTCTTCGGTATCACTACGCTGGATATCATCCGTTCTGAAACGTTTGTTGCTGAACTGAAAGGTAAAAACCCAACAGAAGTGAGTGTGCCGGTTATCGGTGGTCACTCTGGTGTGACGATCCTTCCTTTGCTTTCACAAGTTGAAGGTGTTGAGTTCACTGAAGAAGAAGTGGCAGCATTGACACCTCGTATCCAGAACGCGGGTACTGAAGTGGTTGAAGCCAAAGCAGGCGGTGGCTCTGCAACGCTATCTATGGGCCAAGCAGCTTGCCGTTTTGGTTTGGCATTGGTTCGCGCTGCACAAGGTGAGAAAGACGTTATTGAATGTGCATACGTTGAGGGTGACGGTAAGTACGCTCGCTTCTTCGCACAACCAGTACGTTTGGGTAAAGATGGCGTAGAAGAAATTCTTGACCACGGCCCACTGAGTGCATTTGAGCAAAATGCGCTTGATAGCATGCTAGATACGCTACGTGGTGATATCACCATGGGCGAAGAGTTTGTAAAATAAACTTCGCCATGAACGAAAAAAGCGGCTGACTAGCCGCTTTTTTTATGCCTGTTATATTCGGAAGTGCTTGGCGTTTATCTTGTGTTCAAAGTGACAGATAAATGAAAAAGCCCACAACCTAGCGCGTCTGATCAAACTGACCGACCAAGGTTTGGCCTAAACGATCCACCCACCAGTTAATGGCATCTTTTGCGTCATCCAGAGAATCGATCATCGTTGATAGATCTTTGTTTCCGGTCTCGCGATCAATGGCTGCAAAGAGAGGCTTGTCAGTGTTTGCATCACTGGCAAGCAATTCGATGGTCGCACTGCCAACATTGGTGTGCTGACCTGTGGTGATCTTAGAGATGGTTGAAATTCCTAAGCCTACGGGTAATAGGCTGCTTGTTACTGCGAGGATAGGGTTTGGCGTCTCTACATTACTGATCGCGATGCTAAGACGCAGGCTGTTCGCTGTAGGGGTATCCACGACAGGTTTGTACTGCGTAATTTTTTTCTTTAGACGATCAGCTAAATAAACCGTTAATTCCGTAATCTGTTCGTCACTCAGTGCGTTGTCTTCATTTGTGAGTACATAGATTCGATCAATCACCACTGCGTCGTATTGCGCAATCTTCCGCTTTAGTCTTTTAGCATCTCGTAACCCTATTCGTGTCCAGACGAGATCCACGCCTCCTTCAGGCCCCGCTTTAAAATCTTCATAGCTTGTAAAGCTGGTGGCGGCAGGACGGTAACTCGATGTACAGCCAAACAGAAAAAGGCTCAGTGTCAGAAATAAGGTGGTTCTCGCAATGAGGGACGTCAAAACAGGCTCCTTGTTATGAAGATCGATTTAGGTGGGGATATGAATGAATAAGATAAGATAAGGCAGAAATAAAAACGCACTTCTATGAAGTGCGTTTTTGGTATTACTTTTTGCGGTTCACTGCAAGGTGGGCAAGTGCTTTGAGTGCTTCCTTATAGGGCGACTCAGGAATCGGCGACAGTGCCTGAATGGCTTTCTCCGCTTCTTCTTCTGCGCGTTGCTGCGTGTATTCCAGTGAGCCGTGTTGCTTCATGCAGGCAAGGATCTGTTCGAGCTTCTCAAGGCCATTGGCTTTCTCGATCGCTTCGCGGATCATTGCAATTTGATCTTGATCTCCGTGCGCCATGGCGTGAAGTAATGGCAGGGTTGGTTTACCCTCGGCAAGATCATCGCCCGTATTTTTACCCATCTCGTCGCCTTGAGAGGTGTAATCCATGACATCATCGATCAATTGGAATGCCGTTCCAAGGTAGCGCCCGTAATCTTGCATCGCTTTTTCGATGTCTTCTGGCGCATCAGCCAAAATGGCACCGATTTGCGTCGCGGCTTCAAACAAACGTGCAGTTTTTGAGTAGATAACCTGCATGTAGCTTTCTTCGGTGGTATCAGGATCGTTGCAGTTCATTAGCTGCAAAACTTCACCTTCAGCGATCACATTGGTTGCATGACTCATTAGATCGAGGATCTTCAAGGATCGAAGTTCCGTCATCATTTGGAAAGAGCGCGTATAAATGTAATCACCAACCAACACGCTGGCAGCATTACCAAACATGGCGTTGGCTGTGGCTTTGCCTCGACGAAGGTCTGATTCATCGACAACATCATCGTGAAGCAAAGTGGCGGTGTGAATGAACTCAATGAAAGCGGCTGCCGTGCAGTGACCCTCTCCTTGATAGTCCAGCGCGCGGGCAGAAAGAACAGCCAGCATTGGGCGCAAGCGTTTCCCGCCACCGCTGACGATATAAAAACCAAGTTGGTTAATCAGTGCGACATCAGAATTCAGTTGCGCGAGTATTTTTTTATCCACTTTTGCCATGTCATCGGCAGTAAGTGCTTGGATGGTGTTAAAATCCATTGATGCGTCCGGTCCAAGGTATAATGCAGTACGCTGCTGTCATTTTTGCGATGATATTACACTAAATTTAGCCCCTCGACACAGGGTCTGTTGCGATAAAGAACAAAGGAATAATCACTGAGCAGGTTTTCACCAATTTTCTTTCATTCCCCCCTTGCCAGTTAGCGAATCTTGCCGTAGAATTCGCGCCCTATTGATGAATTAAATGCACCCCTCGCTGCACAATTTTTAAACGCAGTAGGCTGTGCGGAAATGCGGAGAAAACCATGTACGCAGTTTTCCAAAGTGGTGGTAAACAACACCGTGTAAGTGAAGGTCAAACCCTTCGCTTGGAAAAGCTAGACATCGAGACTGGCTCAACTGTTGAATTTGACACTGTTCTGCTGGTAGCTAATGGCGAAGAAATCGCTGTTGGTGCACCATTCGTAGCAGGCGGTAAAGTAACTGCTGAAGTAGTTACTCACGGTCGTGGCGACAAAGTTAAAATCGTTAAGTTCCGTCGTCGTAAGCATTCTCGTAAGCAAATGGGCCACCGTCAGTGGTTCACTGAAGTCAAAATCACTGGCATCAGCGCTTAATTTAGGAGAAGAGATAAATGGCACATAAGAAAGCTGGCGGTTCTACTCGTAACGGCCGTGACTCAGAAAGTAAACGCCTTGGTGTTAAGCGCTTTGGTGGCGAATCTGTACTAGCAGGTAACATCATCGTTCGTCAACGTGGTACTAAGTTCCACGCAGGCACTAACGTTGGTTGCGGTAAAGACCACACTCTTTTTGCTCTGTCTGATGGCAAAGTAAAATTTGAAGTTAAAGGTCCTAAGAACCGTAAATTCGTTAGCATCGAAGCTGAATAATAGCACTCGATTCTAATTTAGAAGCCCTGCCTTTAGGCGGGGCTTTTTGTTGTGTACCCAAGTGACTTTAACCTGCTGAATTTTGAGCTTAAAGTCACTTGGGTATATCGCCCTTAAAGGCGATAGCGCAGCTGTTTTCGTGAAAAACGTAAGCATGTTTACGTGAGGAATAACCGTCACGTATGCGTCAGTAATGGCACGACTGTTTAAGTCTGTGAACTATTCATGGCGTAAAAGATCGCTTAACGGTTTTTGATCCTAAGATCAAAAGGATCATTAACCCAAAGTTGCTCTATCAGGGTTGCTGCTATATCGCCAACGTTAACCCTTGAGGCGTGTTTGACCTGAGCATGTCTGGGTGACGTAGGGTATGGAGAATTAAGATGAAATTTGTAGATGAAGCGGTGATCCGCGTAGAAGCAGGAGACGGTGGTAACGGTACCATCAGTTTCCGTCGCGAAAAGTACGTGCCAAAAGGCGGTCCTGACGGTGGCGATGGTGGTGACGGCGGTGATGTATATTTGCTGGCTGATGAAAACCTGAACACCCTGATTGACTATCGCTTTGAGCGTTTTCATGCCGCTGTTCGTGGCGAAAACGGCCGAGGTGGTAACTGTACAGGTAAGCGTGGTGACGACTTGGTACTAAGCGTGCCTGTTGGTACACGTGCTGTAGACGAAGACACTGGCGAAGTGATTGCCGACCTGACCCAACATGGTATGAAGATCATGGTGGCAAAAGGCGGTTGGCATGGATTGGGTAACACCCGATTCAAGTCTTCTGTAAACCGCGCGCCTCGTCAAAAGTCTATGGGTACAAAAGGCGAATTGCGCCACTTACGTCTTGAGCTTTTGCTTCTTGCTGATGTGGGTATGCTTGGTTTGCCGAATGCCGGTAAATCGACCTTCATTCGTGCGGTATCTGCTGCAAAACCAAAAGTGGCGGATTACCCGTTCACAACATTGGTGCCAAGCCTAGGTGTGGTGCGTGTTGCTGATAACAAAAGCTTTGTTGTTGCTGACATTCCTGGCCTTATTGAAGGTGCTGCGGAAGGTGCGGGTCTCGGTATTCGATTCTTGAAGCACCTTGAGCGTTGTCGTGTGCTGTTGCACATGATCGACCTGATGCCGGTTGACGAATCAGATCCTGTCGACAATGCGTTTACTATTATTGAAGAACTTCAACGCTATAGCGAGAAGCTCGCTGATAAGCCTCGTTGGATTGTCTTTAATAAAATGGACCTGATGTCTGAAGAAGACGCGCAAGCTCAGGTAGAACGTGTGCTGGAAGCATTAGGTTGGGATGAACCTTACTATATGATTTCAGCGATCAATCGTAACAATACACAGCAACTTACCTTTGACTTGATGGAGCTTATCGATTCAATGCCATCTCAGTTGGTTGAAGAAACCCAAGAGGAAGGTAAGGTTGAGTTCAAGTGGGACGATTACCACGAAGAGCAGCTTAAAAAGCAAAATGCTGAGTCTAGTGACGACGATGATGACGATTGGGATGATTGGAACGAAGATGATTACGACGTAGAAATCATCTACCGCCCATAATTATACCCCGATAAGAAACCGCCCTAAGAGGCGGTTTTTTTTCGCCCAAATCAAAGTAAACCGAACAGAATTCACGTAAAACCGAAGTTCATCACATTGTGGTTAATATCGACGAGGGAGTGAACATGTCGCAGGGAGTCTGTGAAATGGATGAAGAGGCGCAGCGGAACGTTTCTCGCTTAGTGAGTCAAGCGGGGCAAATGTTACTTCAACACGGTGCAGAAAGCCGTTTGGTGAGCGACATTTGTTGCCGATTGGGTGAAGCCCTTGGCCTAGACAGCGTAGAGATATCGTTATCGGCGAGTTCAATGGTGATCACCACGATACACGATGATCACTGTATTACGACGGCACGCCGTTGCCCTGATCGTGGGATCAACATGCGGGTGATCACGGAGATCCAGCGTATTTTGATCATGACGGAAAAACACCTTCTTGATAAAGATGGTGTAAAGACGCGCTTAAATCGTATTTCCCCTCAGCGTTATAACCGCTGGCTTGTGGCCGTTGTCATCGGCTTTTCATGTGCGAGTTTCAGCCGCTTATCTGGCGGTGATTGGTCGGTGTTTTCCCTAACATTTGTTGCTTCGTTCATCGGCATGGTTGTGCGTCAGGAAATTGGTCATCGTCAATTCAACCCTTTGCTAAATTTTGGTGTCACGGCGTTTGTGACAACACTCATATCGAGCATTGGCGCCATGATGAGCATCGGTAATCAGCCTTACCTTGCCATGGCATCGTCAGTACTGATGTTGGTGCCCGGCTTCCCACTGATTAACGCGGTGTCTGACATGGTAAAAGGGTACGTCAATATGGGCATAGCCCGTTGGGTGATGGCGAGTTTGTTAACCCTCGCAACAAGCCTTGGCATTGTTGGTGCGATGAATGTGACAGGCATTTGGGGGTGGTTATGACACTGCTACTTGGTCTCCTTCATGACATGTTGTTTGCAGCGGTTCCCGCTGTTGGATTTGCCTTGGTGTTTAATGTGCCTGTGAAGGCCCTGAAATATTGTGCGGTTGGTGGGGCGCTTGGGCACGGTGGTCGATACCTTTTGATGCACTACGGCGTACCGATTGAATGGGCGACATTATGTGCTGCAACCCTAGTGGGTATGGTAGGAGTGTATTGGTCTCAACGCTTTATGGCGCACCCTAAAGTGTTTACGGTTGCTGCCATTATCCCGATGGTACCGGGGGTGTTTGCGTTCAAAGCCATGATTGCATTAGTGGAAATTAATAGCTTGGGGTTCAGTGATGCACTCTGGGCGAGCATGATGAATAATGGTATCAAGGCATTGTTTATTATCGCGGCGTTGGCGATCGGTCTAGCAATGCCAGGACTCTTGTTTTACCGCAGAAAATCCGTGGTGTAGCATAGCGATCTCTGAATAAAATACGACGCTCAATGACAAAGGAAATCCGTTCACGATGAAAATCAGCATGATCGCAGCGATGGCAAAAAATAGAATCATTGGTAAAGACAACACGATGCCATGGCACCTGCCTGCCGACTTTGGGTGGTTTAAACGCAACACCTTGGGAAAGCCTGTGATCATGGGGCGAAAAACGTATGAATCTATCGGTAGACCGCTACCAGGACGTCGGAATATCATCATTAGCCGTAACAGTGAATGGATGGCGGAAGGCGTTGAAAGCGTGACCAGCATCGAGCAAGCACTGACCTTGGTTGAAGGTGTGGAAGAGGCAGTGATCATTGGTGGTGGGACGATTTATGAAGCGTCACTTCCTAAAGCGGATCGTCTGTATTTAACGTTTATCGATGCAGAGATTGACGGAGACACCTGTTTTCCTGCTTGGGGGGAAGGATGGAATACAAGTCACTCTGAGCATTACGCTGCGGATGAGAAGAACAAATACAACATGGAGTTTGTTGTACTCGATCGATAAGTCGAAATGTGTGTATAGACGTTAGTCAGCGTGTATTGGGCAAGGAAGAGAAAATCTTTGCCCATCTTCCCAACGTACCATGGTCAATGCACCGCCCCAAACACACCCTGTATCTAGCCCCAGAACTTGCTCGTGAAAGACGCCATTCAGTGCTGCCCAGTGACCAAACACCAAGGTCTCTTTCATTGGCTTATGACGTTGAACGTCAAACCAAGGCACGAGTGAGTTGTCATGTATTTTGTCGGGAGGGAGCTTGCAGGCCATGTCCAGACCACCTTCTGACGTAAGAAAGCGCATACGGGTAAATGCATTAATGGTGTAGCGAAGACGCTCGATACCTTCTAAGGATTTAGACCATACAGACGGCTCGTTGGCATACATGTTCTGTAAAAGCCATACGTAGCGGTCGCTGCGCAATACGGTTTCAACCTCAAGGGCGTGTTTTTTTGCTTTGGCAAGATCCCAAACGGGCGGCACGCCAGCGTGTGTCATAACAAAGCCTGGTGCAGTGCCATTATCCGACGCTTTGTGGATGAGCAGAGGTTGCTGACGTAGCCATGTAAGCAGTACGTTGCTATCAGGCGCGTCGAGTATGGGCCGAGTTTTGTCTTTCGCTTTGACCTTCATGATCCCTTCTGAAACCGCAAGAAGGTGTAGATCGTGGTTCCCTAGAACGGCATGTCCGTGTTCGCCTAGATCCCGCACAAAGCGAAGTACGGCTAGTGAATCAGGGCCTCGCGCGACAAGATCGCCGGCGATGTAAAGATGATCGATGTTGGGATCAAATTTGGCGATATCAAGCAAGTTGCGAAGATCGGAATAGCAACCTTGAATATCGCCAACAAGATAGGTAGCCAAGAAAACTCCTAGTGAAGGATATTTGGCAGAGCAAGACGGAAAGGAGCAATGTCGATGGTGAACGGTGTCTCATCATCGTCAAACTGCATGGAGTAATGACCTTGCATAACACCAACAGGAGTTTCAATGACAGTGCCGCTGGTATAAGTGTATTGATCACCCGCGACAATCACAGGTTGCTCGCCGACTACACCTTCCCCTTCAATCACCAACTTCTTCTCATTCGCGTCTGTGACTAACCATTTACGACGTAAAAGCTGCGCATCACGGCCACCATTGTTTTCAATCGTGACCGTGTATGAGAACACATAACGTTTATTATCCGGTTCAGATTGCTCTTCAACATAATGCGTGAGTACGCGAACCGTGAAATTGTTATTTACCATCCCTGTAATGTGTCCTTTTTATTATTGTTGGTGGTTTGCGTCCAGCCAGTTTGCCATGGCAACAAACTGAGCCAGAGTGAGGTTCTCTGGGCGCGTTGTTGGGTCAATGCCTAATGCAACGAGCGTATCGACGTCCATCAAAGCCTTGAAGCAGTTACGAACTGTTTTACGGCGTTGGTTGAAGCCTTCACGACATACTCGTTCTAACCATTTTAAATTGGTTGCTGGATGTGGAAGTTCTTTATGCGGCATCAGTCGAACGACGGCTGAATCCACTTTAGGGGCAGGGGTAAATGCCTCTGGTGGAACTTCTAACACCGGAACAACTTTGCAGTAGTATTGCGCCATGACCGTTAAACGACCATATGCTTTACTACCTGGACCCGCCGCCAGACGGTTAACCACTTCTTTTTGCAGCATAAAGTGCATGTCTTTCACAGCGCCTGCGAAAGTGAAAAGGTGGAACATCAATGGCGTTGATACGTTGTATGGCAGGTTGCCGAAAATACGCAGTGGGTTTTCTGGTGAAGATAGCGCTGTGAAGTCGAACTTCATGGCATCACCTTCATAAATCGTCAGTTTCTTTGACAACACAGGGTGGTGGCGCAGACGCTCGGCCAGATCGCGATCAAGCTCAACCACGCTGAGTTTGTCGACTTCATTCGCAACAGGCTCAGTCAGTGCACCGAGGCCGGGACCGATTTCTACCAAGTTTTCACCTGGCTGAGGGTTGATGGCTGATACGATGCCGTCAATGATGTACGGATCGTTTAGGAAGTTCTGGCCGAAGCGCTTACGGGCGCGGTGACCTAAGTGGACGTTATCGCTCATGCTTTCTTATCTACTAATTCAAGGGCGTGGGAGAGCGCTGTCCGCAGGCTTCCAGTATCCGCCGTTCCGGTACCCGCTAAATCCAATGCGGTACCATGATCTACAGAAGTTCGGATAAAAGGCAGTCCAAGCGTAATGTTGACTGACTTACCAAATCCTTTAAATTTTAACACAGGCAGGCCCTGATCGTGATACATCGCTAACACGGCATCTGCTTCTTTCAGGTACTTGTCTTGGAAAAGGGTATCCGCGGGCAATGGACCTACCAGATTCATCCCTTGTTCACGCAACTTTTCAAGTGCAGGTTCAATCACTTCGATCTCTTCTCTGCCCAAACAACCGTCTTCACCAGCGTGTGGATTTAAACCACACACATAGATTTTCGGCTCTGCAATACCGAACTTAGATTTCAAATCATCATGCAATATGTGGATGACTTGAAAAAGGCGCTCTTCGGTAATGGCTTTTGACACATAAGCGAGCGGGATATGCGTTGTTACCAGCGCAACACGCAATCCTTCTGTGGCCAGCATCATAACAACTTGTTGCACATTGGCTTGGTGTTGGAAAAACTCGGTGTGTCCGCTGAAGGAAACGCCAGAGCGGTTAATCACGCCTTTGTGGACAGGGCCAGTCACCACGGCGGCAAACTCGCCTTGCATATTGCCTTCAGCCGCACGGCTTAATGTGTTTAACACATACTTGCCGTTCGCTTCATTGAGTTGGCCTGCAATAACCTCTGCATCCAAAGGTTCGTTGCAAACAACAAGTGTGCCCGGTGTGTGCGCTTTCGGTGCAGCGTCTGGGTTGTAGTCCACCAAGGTGACATCGAGACCCAATAGCTTGGCACGCTGTGCCAGCATTTCTTTGTTTCCGCAAATGACTAACTCATGCGCCCATTTGTCATGTGCAAGTGCCAACACCAAATCAGGGCCAATACCTGAAGGTTCGCCTGGCGTAATGGCAATGCGTTGCGGATTAGCTGTTGTCATTTTCATCACCCACCTGTTCAACATAAGCACCAGCGCGAAGCTCTTGGAGCCATGCTTGTGCTTCTTCATTGAACTTACGATTTAGGAGCATACGGTATGCGCGGTTTTGCATTGCAGCATCTGTTCGATCGGCTTGGCGACGGTCAAGAACTTCAACAATGTGCCAACCATGAACGGTTTTAAACGGTTCGCTGATGACGCCTTCAGAGAGCGTATCAACGGTATCTTTAAACTCAGGGACATAAATCTCAGTGGTTTGCCAACCTAAGTCGCCACCTTTTACTGCTGAGCCTGAATCTGCGCTGTATTGCTCTGCAAGTTCTTCGAACGTTTTGTCACCGTCATTGATCTGCTGGGTGAGCAGTTTCAATTGGCGCTGTGCACCTTCATCACTCAATACAATCGATGGTTTAATCAGAATATGACGCGCTTTTACTTCAGTAACAGCCACTGACTCTAGGCCTTTTACATCCGTAATTTTGAGGATGTGGTAACCCGCACCGCTTCGGAAAGGACCTATGATGGCCCCTTTGCCATTGTTACCTATGTGGTCAGCAAAAATGGTGGGCATTTCTTCCAAGCGCATCCATCCCCAATCACCACCGTCTAGGGCTTTAGGGCCTTTTGAGTTGGCAAGGGCAAGGGCGGCAAAGTCACGGCCTGTTTTTAGCTCTGTCACGATCTCATCAGCGTTGTCAGAGACGCTATCGCGTTCTGCTTTATCTGCGTCCTCATCGAGACGAAGTTGGATATGACTGAGGCGGTACTCGACTTTCTCAAGGTTCTTGGCGTTGAGTTGCGTCGCCAACGATTCCACCTCTTGCGGCAAGATGCTGATGCGACGACGAACCTGTGCATTTCGCGCTTCGCTGATGGTCATCTCACGACGAATTTGGTCGCGATACTGCGCCCAAGAAATGCCGTTGGCTTTTAATTCGCTACGAAGCTGTTTTACCGAGGTGTTTTTGTCTTTTGCAATGCCATCAATGGCTTGCTCTAAACGCGAATCATCAATGCGAATACCAAGGCGTTTTGCTTCTTGGAGCTGTAATTCTTCAAGAATTAGTTGGTCGAGGATCTGTTGTTCGAGCACATCTTCTGGCGGCAAATTTTCCGCCTTAGCGTTCAGTGATACCGTTTTCTTTAGTGCATCAATATCGCTAGAAAGAATTACCCCTTCGTTGACCACGGTAATGACGCGATCAAGTTCTGCCGGAGCTGCCGACACTGATAACGAACTGGCAGAGATAGCAACGGCCAGTAAAGCTTTCGTCCATTTTTTCATTTGCTTTTCCAAAGATGTCGTCATTAATTTTTTAATCCGAATGGGCTGCGATACCCCAATGCATTGCCGCTTGCGGTGCTGTAGCCAAATCCTGCACCATCACCTAAACCAAGGAGACTAAATGACAAAGAAACACTGTTGTCATATCTCGCATCGTTGTTGATATTACTGCGTGACAGCAGGTATTCGTTGTAGCTCAGGCCTATCACCCAACAATCGGAGCGGTAAGTAAAACCAAATTGGTTTTCCAGCATGATATTTTGCGTCAGGTCTTGGAAGTATTGACCTCTAAAGCTCACCCCTTTTCCGAGGGGGAAGCCAGTCACAATGCCGGCTTGAGAAATACCGTCTTCTGTAATCGAGTCTAAATTTTCAGAGCCAATGGTGCTGGAAATGTAATCCTTCGATACGTAGCGATAGCTGGTTTGCGCAAAAAAGCCGCCAGCGCGATATTCCACTGTTGTATTTGCGAATTGAAGGCTTTCTAAATTGCTGTCATATTCGGCTGAGCCACGAACAAACCATTGATCATTGATGTTCAACTCCGTTTCTACAGCCCATGCCGAGTAGTTGATAGAATTATCGTTTTCGCTGTTTTTTCTATCAAGATAGTAAATTTGGCCAAAGGCAATGTTGAAACGCTCTTTGTATCCATCATCAAAGAAGCGGGAGGCAGCACCAATAGTAAATTGGTTCGCAGGGTTGATGTAATCCACACTGCTGAATTGGTTCGCGCGAAATAGACCATAGTAGTCCGTTTGCAATCGGGCCGTGTCATAGCCACCCCCCGAATAATTTACTGGGTTATAGATACCACTTTGATCAACGTCTTTGATGTAAAGGTATTGGACTTGAGGCTCCAACGTTTGGGTGTAATCACTTCCCCAAATCGAAGTATCACGTTCTAAGGTCACCACGCTGTGCAATCTTGCCATAGGCACCACACGAGACACCGTTGATTCCAGCGTTTCACCATTTAGCCCTTGTACACCATCAATGTTGGTTTGATCGTAATAGGTATAAAACACCTTACCTTCGGCGGTTGCTGTTAGCCATGGCAAGGTGTAAGGCAGAGTCAGTGTTGGCTCTACGTTAATACGCGTCGAATCAGGCTTGCTGTCATCGTCTGTAGCAAACTTGCTGATTTGGCTGGGCATAGAAAAATCTAAACCATAACCCATCTCAGGACGGTAGTAGTTAAAGGCAAGCTGGGGCAGCAGGCGGTATACCGAGGCATTGTCACTCAGCGCCTGGAAGTTTCGAACATTTAGCGTGCTGTTCCAGTTCTCTTCACGGTAAGACACACTGCCGGTTTGTAGCAAGGTGTTATCTTCACGGTTACCAACACGAGAATCGGTATGGCGCGTAAAATAGTTGATGTCGCTGACCTTGCTGTAATCGACGTCATACTTCCAATGGTCTTGAACACCCGCATGTTGCCAGTTAAATCCCCAGCTTTTTGAGTATTCGGTGTATAGGTCATCTTGACCCATGTATTCAATGACCATTGAACCGCTACCCGCTTTTGTCAGGTAACGAGGTTCAACCGTTAAGAATGTACCACGGTTGGACATGTATTTTGGTGTGATCAGCATGTCCGTTTGAGGATGGATATTCCAATAGAATGGCGTTGAAATTTCGACCCCATCATTGTCATTCCAGCTGATCGATGGATAGAGAAAGCCGGTGAGTCGGCCATCTTCCACCGGTACGCGAAGGTACGGAAGATAGAAAATAGGCGTATCGAGCACTTCGAAGCGTGCATGGTAGAGGTCGGCAAAGATATCACCGTCTTCTTTTTCTATTTTGCCCGCACTGAAACGCCAACTGTCATCGTTATCAGGGCACGTGGTGTAGGTGCCGTCTTCGAGTTCATAAAACGTGGTGCCATTTTTAAAAACGCGTTTCGCTTGCCCGCGTCCCGGCTCACACATCATTTGGTATTCAGCATCGAGCAGTGTGGTGTCTTCGGTATCTAAGTTACTTTGCAGCGATTTACCAGAGACTGCCATTTCGCCATCATGAAAATAGACATTGCCTTCGGCTGTCACGATATTTTCAGGTTGGCGCAAGGTGGCTGTGTCAGACTTCATGGTGCGATGACCTTGAGTTACGACAACATCCCCGCTATAAATCGCCTTGTCATTTTTTTTCGCTTCTGCGCGATCGGCAACAATGGTGACAGGTTCGTTGTTAACGTCTTCGACTTGCTCTTTTTTATTAAGGCATCGGTATTCTGGCGCGAGACAGGTATCCGTAGGGATTACCAGTGGTGCTTGGCCGTCCTGTGCGGCAGGATTCTCTTCCGCCATGGCTTGTCCATAGAGGGCAAAGCAAATCATGGTGGACAAAAAACTTCTTGCTGTCAGTGACATTAAAAACTCAATCCTGTTGTTGGCGTACAGCACTGGTATACTCTTGCGCTGCGTCCTAGCAATTTTTGCTGAAAAATGTGGGTCATGATAATGCAAATTGCGTCTAACAGCACCTGCTAGGTTCCAGATGTCTGGCGCAAATAAGATAAATCAACCAATAGAGAAAGATTGATGATGGTTTGGGGGAAAGTGCTGGGGGCATTCTTTGGCTTCCTGCTGGGGAACATTCCGGGCTTATTGTTAGGCCTCTTCTTAGGTCATAAGTTCGATAAAGCGAAACAAAATGTCGCCTTTGGTGGTGGATTTCGTGGGGCGAGTCAACAGCAGCGCCAGCAAGCGTATTTTCATGGCGCCTTCGCTGTCATGGGGCATGTGGCTAAAGCCAAAGGACAGGTCACTGAAAATGAGATCCGTTTAGCGTCAGAAATCATGGATCGCATGGGGCTGCAAGGCGAATCCCGTCGACAAGCACAAGATGCGTTTCGTGAGGGGAAAGACAGCGGCTTTCCGTTGGATGAGGTGCTGGATGACGTTCGCCGTAACTGCGGAGGGCGTTTTGATCTCCTTCAATTTTTCCTCGAATTGCAAATTCAGGCAGCCTACGCCGATGGGTCGATGCACCCGAGTGAGCGACAGATTCTGTTTACTGTTGCGTCAGCACTGGGTTTTTCCCGCCAGCAGTTGGAGCAGCGTCTTGCCATGCAAGAAGCATCGTTTAAGTTTTATCGTCAAGGCGGTGGCAGCCAGCAACATTGGCAACCTGAGCATGCAGCCAACCGGTTGCAAGACGCGTATAAAATCCTCGGTGTGGATGAAAACTCCACCGGACAAGACATTAAACGTGCTCACCGCAAGCTGATGAATGAACATCACCCAGACAAGCTGGTGGCGAAGGGCTTACCCCCTGAAATGATGGAGATGGCGAAACAAAAAGCCCAAGAAATCCAAGCGGCTTACGATCTCATCAAAAAGGAAAAGGGCTTCAAATAAGCCCTTACTCACCTTTCAAAAGACGCTCAGAAGGTTATCGCCCTGAGCGTTTTTTCTTCACACGTCACCCTGAACGCGCTGCATCAAACCAGGTTTTGAGGTGCTCCTGCGATAAACGCATCGAGGTTCTCAATCAATATGTTGGCCAGTGTTTGGAGACTGGAATCTGAACCCCAAGCGACATGGGGGGTTAAAATCAGATTGGGCATACCCGCATGGGCAAGTAATGGATTGCTGAACGATGCGGGTTCTTGTGTGAACACGTCTACTCCCGCACCTGCAATGTCGCCTTTTTTCAATGCTTCAACGAGTGCGAGTTCGTCGACTAGCCCGCCACGTCCGGTATTGATCAATATGGCTGAAGGTTTCATGCGTTCAAGCTCTTCTCGACCAATGAGGTTGGATGTCGAGGTATCGAGAGGGCAATGCAAAGTGACGATGTCTGCGTGCTCTAACAGGGTATTAAACGAGACATAGCCGTCACGGATGGCGGTGGCACCTTTGCGTTCTGCTTTGAGGACCGTCATGCCAACGGCGTTTGCTAACGCTTCAACCCCTTGTCCTAAATTGCCTGATCCCACAATACCAATCGTTGAGCCTGCAATGTCACCGATCGGGTGCGTGAAAAAGCAAAACTGGTTTTTTTGTTGCCAAACGCCGTCTTCAATATCGCGATGATACGCCGTGAGGTTGCGGCGAAGGGCAAAGCATAATGCCATCACATGTTCGGGAACAGAACGCGTCGCATAGCCGCGTATGTTGCACACAGGCAGCTTGTGCTCGTGACACCACGTCAGATCAATATTGTTGTAACCCGTCGCTGAAACAGCAATGAGCTTAAGGTGAGGGAGTTGACTTAGCGTATTTGCATCTAAAACGACTTTGTTGACGATCACCATGGTGGCATCAGTAAGACGTTCAATAACCTGATGGGGGGCTGTTTCTTGGTAGCTTATCCATTGATGATCAAACGACGGTGTCGGGATGTGGATATGAGCAGGGATAGTGGCACTGTCGAGAAAGACGATCTTTTCCATGGCGGACTTCCTTTTTCCGCCACTGTAAAAGGTCGTCACCGTTATTTCAATAAGCTCGGGTCAGCTTCGATACCGCGTGTGACCAAAGTATCGCTTGGTGCATTTTTGTAAAATTCACAAGGCGCAGACAGATGCATGGGTTCGCCAGAGCCTGGGTGCAAAAATGCGAGTTCAGCGGCATGAAGTTGAAGTCTTGGCGAATACCTCAGTACGTGAGGGGGCGCATAAAAATCATCGCCCGCAATCGGGTGATCGAGAGAAAGCATGTGTACGCGAAGTTGGTGTGATCGGCCAGTGATCGGCAGCAAACGCAACAAGGTGGTTTTTTTCTCACGTTTAATCACTTCGTAGTCGGTCACAGACGGTTTGCCGTGTTCGAAGCAGACCTTTTGTAACGGACGGTTTGGCCAATCGCAGATTAATGGCAGATCGATACGATCCGCATCTTGCTCAACCACACCCCAAACACGTGCGTAGTAAAGTTTGTGTGTCACGCGCTCACGAAATTGGGCTTTTAGGTGGCGTTCAGCATCTTTGTGTTTGCCAAACACGATCAAGCCTGACGTCGACATATCGAGACGATGCACTAGTTCGGCATCTGGGTATTCCGCTTTAATGCGAGACCAAGCACTGTCGTAATGCGCAGGATCGCGGCCAGGATTCGTCAGCAAACCGCTTGGTTTGTTGATGGCAATGATGTCGTCATCCTGATAAATAACATCTAGCCAAGGCTCCGTTGGCGGATTGTAGATAAAATCGCTCATGTTTTCGCTCGATATTTGGACGGCCGGAAGTGTAGCACGACAGGCTTGAAAGAGAAGAGAGACAAAGGGACACAGAGAAAAAAGAAGGCACAGCCGAAGCCGTACCTTTTGAGTTTACGGGTTACACGTTAGCGCTGATTATTGATGGCTAACCACAATCACACGCAGCGCATCGAGGCGAACTTGTGCTTGGTTGATGTAGCCACGCAAATCGCCCATTTGTGATTCCAAACTTTCCAACTCATCGTCACGAATGTTTGGGTTCACCGCTTTTAGGGCTTGAAGGCGATCAAGCTCTGCACGCAATTTCTGCGTCATTTCCACTTCCGCATTCTCTTTCACGGTCGCGAGCTGCTTTTGCGCCATTGGGTCGGCCAGTTCAATCAAACCATGGATTTGGGTTTGAATGGATGACACCAGTTTGCTCGCCAAATGACGATTAACAGGGCTTAGCTGACGGTGGAAGCCTTCAAATTCCACTTTCTCCGCCAAATTGTTGCCGCTTGCATCCAATAGAACGCGAATCGGCGTTGCGGGTAGGAATTGATGGATACCTGAACTTTTCGGTGCTTGCGCATCGGCAACAAACAGCATTTCCAAAAACAGTGTACCTACCGGTAGCGCTTTGTTTTTCAACAATGAAACCGCGGTTGTCCCTACATCCTCTGACAGTATCAAGTCGATACCGCCTTGGATCATTGGGTGTTCCCAGCTCATGAAGCGCATGTCTTCGCGAGACAGTGCCGTTTCACGATCGAAGGTAATGGTGCAGCCTTCGTCTGACAGTCCCGGGTAGCTAGAAACCAGCATGTGCTCAGAGGGGGTCACCACAATGGCGTTCTCGCCTTTGTCGTCTTGGTTCAAACCTACAGTGTCGAACAGACCCAATGCGAACGTCACTAAGTTTGTATCGCCATCAAAAGAGGCAATCTTCTCAGCCAATGCTTTCGCTTCATCGCCGCCGTTAGAGTGCATTTCCAATAAACGGTCACGGCCTTTCTCTAGTGAGGCTTTCAAGCGGTGGTGCATGTCGGCACTGGTTTCAATTAACGTGTCCAGTGATTCATCAATGCTGCCTTTGGCTAGCAGTGTCAAAAGGTCACTTTGAACATGTTCAAACACGGCGCGACCCGTCGGACAGGTTTCTTCAAACGCATTCAGGCCTTCGTTGTACCAACGCGCCAACAAGGCTTGCGATGTGCCCTCCATGAAAGGCACGTGAATTTCGATATCACGTTGCTGACCAATACGGTCAAGACGGCCGATACGTTGTTCCAACAAGTCAGGGTTCATTGGTAAATCGAACATGACCAATTGGTTTGCGAATTGGAAGTTACGACCTTCTGAGCCGATTTCAGAACAGATCAGTACTTGCGCACCGCTCTCTTCTTGCGCAAAGTACGCCGCTGCTTTGTCGCGTTCAAGGATCGACATGCCTTCGTGGAATACCGTGCCACGTATGCCTTCACGCTCACGCAACGCTTGTTCAAGAGACAGCGCCGTTTGCGCACGAGAACAAATCACCAGTACTTTTTCGTTGCGGTTCGATTTAAGTAAATCTAGTAACCAATCGATACGCGGGTCGAAGCCCCACCAGCTAGCATTTTCGCCTTCGAATTGTTGGTAGATATCTTCTGGGTACAACCACTGCACCGCTTTTTGCTCAATGCTTTGGCTGCCGCCCATCATGCCTGCTACGCGCATTGCAGTTTGGTATTGGCTTGGTAATGCCAATGGGTACACGTTCAAATGGCGTTCAGGGAAACCTTGGATCGCTGCACGGGTGTTACGGAACAAAACGCGTCCGGTACCGTGACGGTCCATGAGGTTGTCAATCAATTCGTTACGGGCATCACGGCGTTGTTGGTCTTCTACATCGCCGGCTTCAATGATGCGCAGCAAGGGTTCAACATCTTGCTCAGACAGCAACTCAGTGATGCTGTTTTTGGCCTCATTGCTCAAGACATCGCTGGACAGCAATTGGCTTACTGCATCTGCAACAGGCGCATATTGGCGCTCCTCGTCGACAAACGCTTGGTATTCGTAGAAGCGATCAGGATCTAGAAGACGAAGACGCGCAAAGTGGCTTTCATGGCCCAACTGTTCTGGTGTCGCAGTAAGCAGTAATACGCCAGGTGTGTTTTCGGCGATACCTTCAATCACTTGGTATTCACGGCTTGGTTTTGCTTCGCTCCACTCAAGGTGATGCGCTTCATCAACCACCAACAGATCCCATTCACCTTCTGCGGCTTGTTCAGCGCGTTTACGGCTCTTGCGAAGGAAATCTAATGAACACAGCACCAATTGCGCGGTATCAAATGGGTTGTCAGCGTCGGCAAAGGCTTCAATACAGCGCTCTTCGTCAAACACAGAAAAGTGCAGGTTGAAGCGACGAAGCATTTCAACCAACCATTGGTGCTGCAATGTTTCAGGCACAACAACCAGAATACGAGAAGCACGACCTGACAACACTTGCTGGTGGATGATCATGCCCGCTTCGATGGTTTTACCTAGGCCTACTTCATCGGCAAGTAAAACGCGCGGTGCGTGACGACGACCCACTTCATGTGCAATGAAAAGCTGGTGCGGGATTAAGCCTGCACGCATACCACAAAGGCCACGCATTGGGCTCTTGTGTTGCTCATATTGATTTTTTAGCGCGCGATAGCGAAGTGCAAAGCGATCCATCCGGTCTATTTGACCAGCGAACAGTTTATCTTGAGGTTTATTAAATCGGATGTGGTGATTGAGCAGAATTTCGCGCAGTTGCACGTTTTCTTCACCGGTGTCAGTACGGGTACCGATATACGTAAGTACACCTTGTTGCTCAGTGACCTGTTCAACGTTTAGCGACCAACCTTCGTGGCTTTCAATGGCGTCACCCACATTGAACATCACACGAGTAATGGGTGCATCACTGCTGGCGTATAAGCGGTTTTCTTCGCTGGCCGGAAACATGAGGGTCACGGTGCGTGCGTCAATGGCGACGACAGTACCTAGACCAAGATCACTTTCAGTATCGCTGATCCAACGTTGTCCGATGGCGTATGACATAGGGAGAGAAACCTCTGGTTAAAACTGACTTAATTCGAAACTACAGGCCCCAGATGAGAACTACAGTGTAGGCCATGATTCGCATGGCGAAAATGGCCGACAATGGTACTTGAAGTTGTGAGCATGGTCACGGTCAAAGTAGGAATTTCGGGCTGAGTAACAGATAAGTAACATTTTAATGAAAATGTGCAGTAGTCGACGTGTAATACGCCGAATTTGTCTTACGATTAAGATAATACCCAATTGACCTACGCTACACGGTAAAAACGGGTAGTGGTGAGTTGGGGAAGATGTGGGGTAACCCACGTGCCTGTACTACCAAGGAGGTGCCTATGGGCGATGCCGATCGGAAATTCTTTGTGCTAGATACTAATATCTTGCTTCATGAACCTTTCGCCATCTATTCGTTCCAAGAACACGATGTGGTCATTCCGATGACCGTCCTAGAAGAACTCGACCGAATCAAAGACAGTAAACGTGACATCGCCCGCGATGCACGTGTTGCGATTCGAGCGCTCGAAGACATCTTCAAGGATGCAACGCCCGATCAGATTACCGAAGGTATTGTGGTCGGTAAGGAAGGCGGTACGGGTACTGTCTCCATTGTTGCAGACTTTGAAATCAAAGAAACGGTACAAGCCTTCGCGGACAAAGCGGGTGATAACCGAATCCTGAACGCGGTCTTATTCATCCAAGCCAAACGTGCTCCCCGAAAAGTGGTCCTCGTCACCAAAGACATCAACATGCGACTGCGCGCCAAAGGGGCGGGTGTGCTGTATGTGGAGGATTACCGTACCGACCAATTGATTGATGATGTGAAGTTACTGACCAAAGGTTTCCAAATCGTTGAAGGTAGCTTCTGGGACAAAGTGGGTCAGGTTGAAACGCAAAACAGCGGCCGAACCACGTTGCATACTGTGCCTCGTGAGTTGGTTGAAAATACCTATGTAAACCAGTATCTACTGGATGAAAGTGAAGACTTTGCAGGACGTGTGGTTGCGCTTAGCGACCAAGAAATGCAATTGAAAGACATCAGCCGTGAACGCTTAATGCACCGAGAGGCATGGGGTGTGCGGCCGAAAAACATTTATCAGGGAATGGCGGTAGACGCCTTGCTCGACCCTCATGTTGACCTTGTTATTCTCACCGGCCCTGCTGGGTGTGGTAAAACCATTCTTGCGATGGCTGCAGCGCTTGAGCAAGTGGTTGAGAAGGGCATGTACGACAAAATTATCGTGACGCGAAATACACCTGAAATTGCGGAATCGATAGGCTTCTTGCCGGGTACGGAAGAAGAAAAAATGATGCCTTGGTTGGGGGCGGTGACCGATACGCTTGAAGCGCTGCACAAAAACGACGAGTGCACTGAAGGCTCAATGCGTTACATCATGGATAAAGCAAATCTTCAATTTAAGTCGATTAACTTTATGCGTGGGCGCTCGATTCAAAACGCATTTGTCATCCTAGATGAGTGTCAGAACCTGACAGCATCACAGCTTAAAACCATCATCACGCGCTGCGGTGAGGGCACAAAAATTGTCTGTTCCGGTAACTTGGCGCAGATTGATAGCCCTTACCTCACCCCAGTAACATCGGGGCTCACTTACATTGTAGAGCGCTTCAAAAACTTTGAAGGCAGTGCATGCGTCTATCTCAACGGTGTTGTGCGTAGTCGCTTGGCAGAGTTTGCAGAAGAGAATTTGTAATCCTGATTTAGGACAGGCCAAATGTAAGAAAAAAGCTGCCAATCGGCAGCTTTTTTATATTTGGTTATAGGTGAAGCCTTCTCGACACTACGCCCAGTGGCGTTTCAGCCCCGATTCTCTCACGTCGCTTTCACTATCAGAGGCAAAACCATAATTCGGTTTATTGGCGCGCATACGTGACGTCGCGATACGCACGAGTGACTCACCGTCTTCACTGTCATAAGGGTAACAAGCAACACCGGCACTGACTTTCACCGGAACAACAAGTTGGTCGATGTGCAAAGGACTCAATTGCAGCGCATTTTGTAGCTGCTGAATCTTTCGTGTGGCTTGGCTGTTATCACTCAAATCAAACAAGACCGCAAACTGCCCTCCACCAAGGCGTGCATACAAAGCGCGGCTCGACATTTGAAGGCGAAGATGCATCGACAGGTGCTTGAGTGCCATGTCGCCGATGTCTTGTCCGTAACTTTCATTGATATGCTTGAGCATGTCGATATCGACCACTGCCACCACGTAAGGGGTCGGAGAAAAGCGTTTATCCGCCAACTGCGTGAAGAACTGATGCCGTGTTTTCGCGCCTGTTAGCATGTCATTCTGTACTGCGTTTTCAAGACGCTCATTGGAATCTTTGAGCGCTTCGACCATGGCTCTTAGCTGTTCTGTGCGATTATTCAGTAGCCTACGATAGAAAATCAAACCCGTAATCAGCAACAGCATGGCAGAAGCAAAAATGAGGTGTTGAGAGTGTTTGTCCAGCCATGGCAATGCAAGATGCATTTTATTCGGGGGCATCCACTTGTCATAGATTTTCTGCACATCTTGCTCATCAATGCGGTGCAAACCATGCTCGATGATGGCAATGTTTTCTTGCGCGCTTTTACTCACGGCAAAGTGCAACGGGAAGGAATATAATTTACCGCGTGGCGTGAACAATCCCATGTTCCCTGTATGTCGCATGTCGTATAAGGCGGTATTTAAATCATCAATAAATACATCGATTTCACCACGGTATGCAGCTTCATTGAGTGCTCCGAAGGTGGAAAAAATTTTGATATTTTTTTCGGGGATGCGAGCGCTTAAGAACGCATGTTTTGCGCTTTGGCTGACGGAGCCGACAATAACAGAGTCCAACACCTTCAGATCGTCAAAAGGAAGATCTTTCTGAACAAAAAGATTGACGTTATAACGTTGTAAAGGAAGTTCGCGTGAAAAAGCGAGTACCTTCGCTCGCTCGCCAGTGTACCCCAGCCCACCGTGAACCACGCCTGGATGCGTTGCTGCGTAGGTGAGAGATTCACTCCAAGGTAACAATTTAAACGTAATATCCACGTCATTGATTGCGCCATACAGTCGCCAATAGTCGATCATAATGCCGTCAGGTTTGCCTTCTCGGTTAATGTAAGAGAAAGGCTGCCACGTGGATGAGCCTGTAATGGTCAGTTGTTTCGGCGAAGCCAAAGAAAGTGGAGACGCGAACAAAAAGAGCAATGTCAGTGAAATAGCTACAAACTGGCGAATGCCGGACATAAAAACCAACTCTAAAAACAACCCTGTCTAGATTCCCTGACGCTGATTATACGCAACTACACACGGGGATGAAATGGCTAAATTGAACTATTGTCAATCCTTCACTGCTGTTTAAATTGCAATCAACTTCTCAAAAAGAAACCGCCAATAGAGGCGGCTTCTTCAAATATGCGTGACTGAACCTAGAAAAGTTCGACGTCGTCTTCAGGGACCAGCGATTTTAGCTCTCCACTTGCAATCAAATCTTCGTAAAACGCGACCTGGTTGCGTCCATTTTGTTTGGCTTTGTAGAGTGATTGGTCTGCGAAACCCAACACAGTGATCGCGTTGAGCTCTTGGTCGTTAATTGAGGCGGCCCCCATAGAAATCGACACGTTTTTGGCTTGTCCATAATCTCGATTATTGACGGCATCGAAGAAATTTCTGACCGTTGCCTCCATGTCCTCGCGAGATTGAGGGTGCATGATGGCAACAAATTCATCGCCGCCATAACGGAACAAGATGTCCTCATCATCAAAGTTTTGCTTCATCATTGCCGTAATGAGCAAGATAACTTCATCGCCAAACACATGACCGAGTGTGTCATTGATCTGTTTAAAATGGTCGATGTCGAAAATACAGACCCAATGATGATGCGTTGGATCATCCGTAATGCTAGAACCTTGAATAAGAAAACGATCGAGGAGAAGGTCGATTTTCGTCGTCAGTACTTTTCGATTATAGAGACCCGTTAATCCGTCGCGCTCGCTGGCAGAAATGATCTTTTGATAGTTTTCATAGATCTTTGCTAGCCCTTCGATGAGCTGTACTTCATCGCCTTTCACCTGATCACACTTGCAGAAAACCACTGCGTGAATGTCGTCTTTTTCACCAAAGCGAATCGGCACGGCGAGCAAAGATTGGTTATCTGTTTTGCTGTACTCGACAACGTTATCGCCAATGGCGACGCAGCTGCGAAGGACACGTTCAATGGCGTCTTTTTCTTCTTCAAAGAGAAAGATATCCGAGCATGCGACGACCATGAAGTCAGGGTTTGTGTCAGGATTGTAGTCGAGAACCAAAACCTGATTGGCTGGCGTTAACTGCAAGATGGTCGTGATGAGGCTTTCGGAAATGGTATCTGACTCTGTCTGTGCTGTGATATCAACCACCGAGTCCAGCACATCAATACTGGTAACAGTCACAATCGCATCTCTCTTATGGGTTAAGTGTCTTAAAAATAAGTATAGATGCGGTTGTTTGATGCGCAATGTTTGTCAGGCAACCTCGTAAGATTATCAGTAAATATAGGTTTTTATCTGGTCGGTAGGGTTGTCAAGTTCAGCAATATCAACGTGATAAGCGACAGTGCCTTGATCTATAAACAACACGTTATCCGCTATCGTTTTTGCATCTTCAGGATGATGCGTCACCATCAAAATTGTTGTGCCAAATTGCTTTGCCAGCACCTTCACTTGTTCGAGCATGTCACGTCGCAAAGACGGGTCTAATGCCGAGAATGGTTCATCCAAAAGCAGTAAAGGTCGATTGCGAACTAGGCATCGCGCTAACGCTATTCGTTGTTTTTGACCGCCGGACAATTGCCCCGGAAGACGCTCAAGGTAGCTTTCCAATCCGACGTTGCAGGCAGCCTGTTGAACGTGCTGTTTTTGTTCAGGACTCAGGTTTAAGCGCGGATCGATGCCTAAAGCGATGTTGTCGAATGCACTTAAATGCCCGAACAAATTGTGTTCCTGAAACAAGATCGACAATGGCCGTTCGTGGGCGGGCAGTTGCGTAAAGTTGAGATCATTAAACGCAACGTTCCCTCCACTTGGCGGCAGAAGGCCACAAAGCAAAGAAAGTAACGTACTTTTTCCTGCGCCGCTTGGGCCTAAAATCGCGGTAATAGAGCCAGGCTCAAGATCAAACGTAAACGACAACGATTCTGCCTGATAGTGATAAGACAGTGCGTTAACCTTGAGCATGGGCGTTCCTCGTGATGACTTTTTCAATGAGCGCGTAACTGCCAAGACTCACTGCAAATAAAATAAGTGATGCTGCTGCCGCTGCATCCATTTGATAGCTGCCCATCAAACGAAAGAGATATAAAGGTAAGGTCTCGAACCCTTGTCCACCCACCAACGCGACCGCACCAAGATCACCTGTCGATAAAACAAAGCTGATCGCCAGGGCCCGTGCAATAGGTGCTTTCAACGCTCGCCATTCAATCAAGCGCAAGCGGTTGATGCCTTTGATGCCGAGACTGCTGCACAAACCATGGTATTGCTGTGCAAGTTGGTAAGCAGGTTGGCTGAGCACTTTGACTACGTAGGGCAGTGCCATCAAGGTGTTCACCGCCAACACAAGCCAATACGCAGAACTGAACACATCGACATGTTCTCTGAGCATTAAAAAAAGCCCCGTGCTGAGTACAACGCTTGGTACAACGAGCACCAAAGAGGCTGTCATTTCAATGCCGTCCGCTTGAGAGCGCTTCCCGAAGAGTCGCCAATATCGGCTCGTCAACACGATGGTGGCACCGAGTGCAAAGGCACTGAGGGCTGAACTGCTGGCCAATAACAGGGAGTTTGCGGTGGCATGCCAAATCGCGGATTCCGTCAATATGGCAAGGGCGCTGGGATTTAACCCACTCAAGATAACCATTAACAACGGCGGGATAACGAGTAACACGGCGGCGCAAATCCACACGCCATCCCATACTTTCTCCGCGATGCTGTCTAAACGAGGAGGAAGAGAGATGTTGCTGTCTTTACCTTGTTGCGCGATAGGCTTCGTGAGTCTTTGAATGAGGATGTGGAAGAAACCACAAAGCAAAAGCTGCCACAGCGCCAATAACGCGCCTGTTTGTAAATCAAAATCAAAACGAATGGCCTGATAGATCGCCAGTTCAATCGTGGTTGCGCTTGGACCGCCACCTAACGCCATGACAGTCGCGAAGCTGGTGAAACACAGCATAAACACCAAGCCAATAGCGTGGGGGAGTTGCTGGCGCAAGTATGGCCATTCAAGCAAGGTGAATTGAGACCATCCACGCATTCCCAATTGCTGGGCAAGACGACGCTGATCGCTGGGAATTTGATCGAGTGCTTGAACCAGAAGTTGAACGGAAAAAGGCAGGTTGAAAAAAACGTGTGCCAGCAAAATGCCGGACAAACCGTAAATGTTGATGTCCCACGTCATGCCGATTGCAGGGAGTGCGTTGGCAAGCCATCCACTTTTCCCATAAATTGCAAGAATGCCAAACACGCCGACCAGCACGGGTAACACCAGTGTCATGGAGAACAGCTTTAACAGCAGCGTTTTACCAACGAAAGTGCGTCTCGATAACGCATGTGCGATGGGGATGGCGAGACCGACCGACAGCAAGGTAGAGAAGAATGCCTGCTTGAGACTAAACACGGTGACATGTTGCAAATACGGATCTTGCCACAGCGAGGCGATATTTAAGCTCGGTGCTTGAGACAGCAAAGAAAACAACGCGGCGCTAATGAGCACCGCGATTAACGATGCCGAGACAAGGCCCGGCCACGTTCTTGAAGGGGTTAGCACAGAATTACTTCACCAATGCGGATTGCCATTCACGGATCCAAGTGCGGCGGTTATCCGCGACGTTCTCTGGCGTGAATTGCAGATTCTTTTGAGGAACAGACAGTGTATCGAAACCGTCTGGTAGGGCAACATTGGTCACTGGGTACATCCAGTTGCCAGTAGGGATGGTGTTTTGGAAGCCATCACTTAAGACAAACTGCATGAACTCATCGGCGAGTGCTTGGTTTTCAGAGGCTTTTACTTTTGCCGCCACTTCAACCTGCATGTAGTGGCCTTCTTCAAAATTTGCGCTCGTAAAGTTTGGGTTTTCTTCCGCAATCAGGTGATAAGCCGGGGAGGTGGTGTATGAAAGCACCATGTCAGACTCGCCTTTCAGGAACATGTTGTACGCTTCTGACCAACCTTTGGTGACAGTCACTGTTTTCGTTGCCAGTTGCTGCCATGCATTGGAAACATCATCGCCATACACAGTTTTCATCCAAAACATCAAACCTTGTCCTGGCGTTGATGTGCGCGGATCTTGGTAAATCACAGAGATGTCATCGCGTGATTCCACCAATTCTTTTAGGCTCTTAGGCGGGTTCTTCAGCTTGGTTTTATCGTAAACAAAGGCGAAGTAGCCATAATCATAAGGAATAAAGGTGCTGTTGCTCCAGCCATCTGGTAATGATATCGCTTTGGTGTCAACGCTGTGAGGAGCCAGTAATTCGGTTTTCTCAGCTTCTGTCATCAAGTTAGTGTCTAACCCGAGTACAACATCGGCTTTGCTGTTTTTCCCTTCTAAACGCAAGCGGTTAAGAATGGTCACGCCATCATCCAATGCCACGAGATTCAAGGTGCAATCACATTGCGCTTCAAACGCTTTTTTGACGGAAGGACCAGGGCCCCAATCCGCAGCAAAAGAGTCGTAGGTGTATACGGTTAGGGTATCAGAAGGGTCTGCTAACACAGGACCTGCCATGGCCATAGTTAACATCATTGCAGAAACGCGAATTTTCATGGTTGCCTCACTTCATGTTCGGCGAGGCTTGAGGTGGGTTGATCCGAGTTCGGATCATCTCAATTCCTACGCCAGCATTATCTGGATCAGGTCTATGGGTTTAGCTTTCGCAATCTCAGCCAGTGCGAATTGCACATGCTCCCCACGAGATGTCAGACATTGTAAACCATGAAGATAACGAGAGATACCCGCACCCGTCTAAGGTGCGGGATCTGTGGTTGATCATTGTGTTTCAACACATGAACAATCTAAAACCTAAGGCTGATTGAGAGACCAATCGTATTCGTATTTGATTTTTCCTGACCAACCTTCCAGCTTCTTACCGTCTCGGTACTTGTCAATCTCACGCAAGATCGCTTGCTCATCATCGCCAAAATCTGAGCCGTACCAATCGTAGATAGAAGAGAGTGTGAGTGTCGAACCTTCGATGCGTGCACCTTTTTCACTGTTAGTAAACTGCAAGGCGGCATTTTCGAGTAGGTTTTCTGTATTTGCAGCAGTGAAAGCGTCAGTGGCTAAGTTTGGACAGCTTAAACTTGCACAATTCACTGCATAATGAATACGTGAATCATTCCAAATTGGGCGAAGGATGCGATGCTCTATATCATTGAGTGTCAGCGATTTTCCTGCGACAGTTGCGACATTGTCATCCCAAGGGCCAAAACTTAGAAAACCGCCAAGCTTGCTAATGGACTTAACGGGGTACTCATCAAGGATTAATTGAACGGTTAGGGCGTTGTAAAGGTTCACCCAATATGCGAACTGCTCATCCAATGAATAGCTGCGGGGATCTTTTGATGTGATAGTTTCAATGTATTGATCAAGCGCCTCTCTATCTGCTGTCGATACTGCACTGTAGTTGAACAGATTGTGCTGCCCTTTTTCCACAAGGTAAGTATCGAGAGTTTGTTGCCATGCTTTGTGTTCAAAGGCACCACCATTGCTTTCATCACTCTTGTCCCAGAAAGACCAAAGATCACTTTTTGGTGCTGCTACCGCCGGGCTTGTGGCTAAAAGTAACGCCAAAAAAATGGGCGCTTTGATTGGCAGTGGTTTATTCATGTTATTCCCCAAAAATGCATATATTCATTAAGACCTCGTTTGATCGGCTTTTATTTCTCTTTAGAATAGGAATGTATAATTCGAGACCAATTCCGCCGTTTTGACTCGTATTCCTCAACGCAAAACAGATCTCTGTTCATATCACGTAATTCATCGTTGAGGAGATCTGCGTATTTCTCTGGATTGCTGCCGTAAATGAGACAAAGTGAAGCTGCGTATCGTTGAGCATCAAGGCTGTGCTCACCCCAGAAATGGCTTTCAGTGAAAGCATCTGTATCTAGGTCTTCTAGAGCAAATAAGTCAGCTGCAACAAAGGCAGCATGATCATTATCGAATTCATCGAGCAGAATAATCGTTGCGAAGTTATCTACAGCATCTTCCTCTTTTCCAACAATGGGAATGTCCCAGCTGAAAATGTAGGCATGGCCATATTCATGCAGCAAGGTATGAAGTAAAGCGAATTGTGTTGCTTCATCAGCAGAGACATCCTCTAAAACGGGTTCTGCATTGCTATATCTTTGATGGATTTCTTCTAGAAAGAAGTAGGGAATCTGGATAGTGAGTGTTTGAGGGTCAAACAGTGGTCCATCATTACCTCCAAGTTGAAGCGTTAACTCATCATTGATCGGCAATGAGGTATTCGCAAAATCAACCAATTCTTTGGCCACCTCTTTTGATAGCGCTTGCCAATACTCGTCACCGGGCTCCTGTGGTGCGAGTACCTCGATTTCTGTGCGTGCCGAAAGGTTCTGAGACGTAAATAATATCAAGATAAAGATAAATAAGCGCATAGTTGGCCTTTAAGGAAATTGATGGGACAACGAGATAAGAATAGAAAAAAACCGGCGATGAGCGCCGGTTTTGAATTTGTTTCTGTTGATACGAGAGCGACTGTCGCGCTTACGCCAAGAAAGAAGGAATCTTCGCTTCGTATTCGGCGATCTTATCGCTGTGTTGTAGCGTCAGGCCAATGCTGTCCAAGCCCTCTAGCAAGCAATGGCGGCGGAATGCATCGATTTCAAACGAATACGATTTGTCGCCAGCAGTGACTGTTTGTGCTTCAAGATCGAGTGAGATCTCCGCGCCTTCGTTGTTTGCGACAAACGCGAACAGCTCATCCACTTCCGCTTCTGTTAGCTGAACAGGCACCATCTGGTTGTTGATGGAGTTACCGTAAAAGATGTCAGCAAAGCTCGGTGCGATCATCACTTGGAAACCAAAGTCTGCCAATGCCCACGGTGCGTGTTCACGGGAAGAGCCACAGCCAAAGTTTTCGCGAGCAAGTAGCACGCTTGCGCCTTTGTAGCGTGGTTGGTTTAGCACGAACTCAGGGTTATCCTGCTGTCCTGCTTCGTCCAGAAAACGCCAATCGTGGAAAAGGTGCTTACCAAATCCGGTACGATTTACTTTCTGCAAAAATTGCTTCGGGATGATGGCATCAGTATCGACGTTTGCTGCGTCCAGCGGTGCCACCAAACCGGTATGTTGTTTAATTCCTGACATGGTGATTCCTTATAAGCTGTTAACGTCAACAAAGTGGCCAGCAACGGCGGCTGCCGCAGCCATTGCAGGGCTCACCAAGTGCGTACGACCTTCACGGCCCTGACGGCCTTCGAAGTTACGGTTACTGGTTGATGCGCAGCGTTCTTTTGGACCTAAGCGGTCGTTGTTCATTGCTAAGCACATAGAACAACCCGGCAGACGCCATTCAAAACCCGCGTCAACGAAGATCTTATCCAGACCTTCTGCTTCTGCTTGTGCTTTTACTTGCTCAGAGCCCGGTACGACCAAGGCTTGAACGCCAGCCGCCACTTTACGGCCTTTCGCAATGGCCGCCGCAGCACGCATGTCTTCGATGCGTGAGTTGGTGCAAGAACCAATAAAGACTTTGTCGATGTTGATGTCAGTGATTTTCTGACCCGCTTCAATGCCCATGTATTTCAGCGCGCGTTCAGCAGAGTGACGCTCAATCGGATCGCTGAAGCTTTCAGGGGCTGGAACTACACCGTTAATGCCAACAACCTGACCTGGGTTTGTGCCCCAAGTGACTTGGTTGCTGATGTCAGCCGCTTCTAGCGTCACGATGGCATCAAACTGTGCGTCGTCATCGGTTTTCAGTGTTTTCCAATAGGCAACGGCTGCGTCCCAATCTGCGCCTGTTGGCGAGAATTTGCGGCCTTGCAGGTAATCGAAGGTGGTTTGGTCAGGTGCAACCAAGCCCGCTTTCGCGCCCAATTCGATAGCCATGTTACACACCGTCATGCGGCCTTCCATGGTCAAATCTTCAATCGCTTGACCGCAGAATTCCACCACATAGCCCGTACCGCCTGCGTGACCCACTTTACCAATGATGGCAAGCACGATGTCTTTTGCTGTCACGCCTTCCGCGACGTTGCCTTTGACCTCGATTTTCATGGTCTTGGCAGTGCCTTGCTTCAGGGTTTGCGTCGCAAGAACGTGCTCAACTTCAGACGTACCAATGCCGAACGCCAATGCACCAAATGCGCCGTGAGTGGCGGTGTGTGAATCACCACAAACAATCGTGTTACCTGGCAAGGTAATGCCCAGTTCAGGGCCCATGACGTGAACGATACCTTGGTATGGGTGGTTCAAATCGTAAAGGGTGACGCCAAACTCTTCACAGTTTTTCGCCAGCGTTTCCATTTGGATTTTCGCCATCTCGCCAGACGCGTTGATGTCTTTGGTTTGTGTGGAAACGTTGTGATCCATGGTCGCGAAGGTTTTCGATACCTGACGTACAGGACGCCCTTTTTCGCGTAAGCCATCAAAGGCTTGAGGGGAGGTCACTTCGTGCACCAAGTGGCGATCGATATACAGCAAAGGCGTTTCGCCTTCTGCTGCTACCACCACATGGGCGTCGTAAACTTTTTCGTATAATGTTTTTGCCGACATTGCTCAATCCTTTTTCTCATTGTTATCGAATTCACAGGGCGTTAGCTCGCTTAGGATCTACCTGTGAATCCGATGACGTAGAGCTATCATGATCCGTATAATTTTTTATGCTTCGCTGACATAGGCGGCGATCTTATCACCCATTTCTGACGTGGTCAGTGGGGTGCTGTCACCTGCAAGGTCTGCGGTTAGCTCGCCTGCTTCGAGTGCTTTGCTTACTGCATCTTCGATAGCACGCGCCGCATCTTCTTCGCCCAAGCTATAACGAAGCATCAGTGCAGCAGATAAAATCTGCGCCACTGGGTTGGCAATGTTTTTGCCTGCGATATCTGGTGCTGAACCACCTGCTGGTTCGTACATGCCGAACTTGCTGTCGTTCAGGCTAGCAGAAGGCAGCATGCCCATGGAGCCTGTGATCATCGCGCACTCATCAGAAATGATGTCGCCAAAGATGTTTGAACACAGCATCACGTCGAACTGCGAAGGGTCTTTGATCAGCTGCATGGTCGCGTTGTCGATGTAGATGTGTGAAAGCTCAACATCTGGGTAATCTTTGGCAATCTCTTCAACCACTTCACGCCATAGGATAGAGCTTTGCAGAACGTTCGCTTTATCAACAGACATCACTTTCTTGCGGCGAAGGCGCGCTGATTCAAACGCGATGCGAGCAATACGTTCGATTTCGTAACGGTGGTACACCTCAGTATCAAACGCTTTCTCTTCAGGGCCAGAGCCTTCACGGCCTTTTGGTTGCCCGAAGTAAATGCCACCCGTCAGTTCGCGTACAACGACGATGTCGAACCCGCGCTCAGAAATGTCAGCACGCAGTGGCGAGAACGCTTCAAGACCTGCATGAATTTGCGCTGGGCGAAGGTTACAGAAAAGCTGAAAGTGCTTACGCAAAGGCAGCAATGCGCCGCGCTCTGGTTGCTCGTTTGGTGGCAGGTGCTCCCATTTCGGGCCGCCTACTGAACCAAACAGAACCGCGTCAGAATCTTCACAACCTTTTAGGGTTGCGTCTGGCAGTGGTGAGCCATGGTTATCAATGGCAATGCCGCCCACATCGAACTCTTGCTTTTCGAATTGGATATCGAATTTTTTAGAAACCGCATCCAGCACCTTGTGCGCTTGTTGCATGACTTCAGGGCCAATTCCGTCGCCCGGTAGAACGGCAATTTTGTACGTACCTGCCATGGTTACACTGTCTCCGTTTTTAACGTTGCTTGTTCTTTTATTTGAGCGATGCGGTTAGCGCGATAAATGCTGTTGATGACGTGTAGCAACGCTTGTCCCGACGCTTCAATGATATCTGTCGACACGCCTGTACCGTGGTACTTGCGGCCTTTGTAGTTTGCGATGATGTCCGCCTGACCCAGGCCATCTTCGCCTTCGCCTTTCGCGGTCAGGTCGAATTTGTCCAGCACGATATCATACCCAGTAATGCGGTAAATCGCCTGATACAACGAATCGACAGGGCCGTTACCAATGGCGGCATCACTGACTTCTTCATCACCACACTGCAAGCTGATGGTGGCGGTGGCTTTCACGCTGCCGCTTTGTACGCTTAGGTACTTCAACTTATAGAAGTCATCTTCTTCTTGCAGGTTATTGAAGAACATCAAGGCTTCCAAGTCATAATCGAAAACTTGGCCTTTTCGGTCGGCCAACTTCAAAAATGATTGGTACAAGCTGTCCAAATCATAATCTGTGTCGCTGTAGCCCATGGTGTCCATGTGGTTCTTCACCGCAGCACGGCCAGAGCGGCTTGTTAGGTTCAAGGCTTTTTGACCAAGACCTATCGACTGGGGTGTCATGATTTCATAGGTGTTCTTGTTTTTGATCATGCCGTCTTGGTGAATACCAGAGCTGTGGCTGAATGCATTCGTGCCCACAATCGCTTTGTTCGATTGAATTGGCATGTTGCAAAGCTGGCTGACCATTTTGCTGGTGCGGCTGATTTCGGAATGATTAATGCCAGTATCCACACCCAGCAATTCGCTGCGGGTTTTGATGATCATGGCAATTTCTTCCAACGCACAGTTACCTGCACGCTCACCAATACCGTTAATGGTGCCTTCGATTTGACGCGCCCCAGCTTGCACGGCTGCAATGGAGTTAGCCACTGACATACCTAAGTCATCGTGACAGTGAACAGAAATCACGGCTTTATCGATGTTAGGAACACGGTTGAACAGGGTTTCGATGATGCCGCCAAACTCACCCGGTACGGTGTAGCCTACAGTGTCAGGGATATTCACCGTGGTTGCGCCCGCTTTAATGGCTTCTTCAACCATGCGGCACAAGTTATCGATGGGCGTTCGGCCAGCATCTTCACACGAGAATTCCACGTCATCGGTATAACGACGCGCACGCTTCACTGCGTTGACGCCCATTTCAACCACTTGGTCGTAGCTGCGGCGCAATTTGTCTTGAACGTGAATGGTCGATGTCGACAGGAAGGTATGGATACGGAAAGCTTCTGCCACCTTCAATGACTCAGCGGCAACATCAATGTCTTTATTGACGGCGCGAGACAAACCACAAATGCGGCTGTTCTTGACGGTTTTCGCGATGGTTTGAACAGATTCAAAATCACCTGGGCTTGAAACCGGAAAACCCGCTTCAATCACGTCCACACCCAAACGCTCGAGTGCGAGTGCAATCTGCAGCTTCTCTTTCACAGTTAGGCTGGCAGACAGCGCTTGTTCGCCGTCACGTAAGGTGGTGTCAAATATGATGACTCGGTCTTTCATGGTCGTTCCCTCTTTTGCCCGTTTTTGGGTTAATACTCCGCACCGCTGCAGGCCAAACGAAAAAACCCGCGCTCTCGGCGCGGGTTTCGTAAGTCTTGGTGAATGCTATTTTCAGTCCATGACTACCCGCGCGAAAAATTCACGAGAAGGAGTAGATCTAGGAGGAAAATGCGTTTCATCATTTTTACAGTTCTCTAAAAGGCTCTGCACAAACAAATACCAAACTGTTTACTATTACGTCAATATTAAATTAGAAAATAACAAGAAAGCGTTATTCATTGTGTTAACTGTGGTGTAAAACACTGCTTTTTGCATTGAGAGTTGGTTTTATTCACTAACTAGAGTTTTGGGCGAATGTTGCACTTTCTCAGCACTGAAAGCTGATTATCGGTATGTGGCTGCTATGACTAACAAAGAAGTGAACGTGATGTCATGAAGTATCAAGAGCATTCTTCAGTTCGGCTTGTCACAATTTGATTATCTAGGAATGCAATGTTTTGTAAATTGAGAGAAAAGGTGGATGTTCCAACGTAGTATTTGTCATTGAATACACTCTTCGTGCCTAAAGCATGAACGGTTATGCGTTCAACGGCATAAAACACCTTGTTAGATTTGGAGGTCTCCCACGATGACACTGCGCCGAAAGCTGCTTTTCTTCCCTGTTCTTGCGATTGGCATTCTGGTGTTGGTGGTGGCGATTAAAACCCGCCCAGACATTCCTGTGAAACCCGCGCAATCAAAAGCGCGACCGGTTGACGTTCTCACCTTGTCGCAGCAAACCATTTCTCCTGTGGTGACCGGGTTTGGGCGGGTGACGCCAAAACTCACCTGGCAAGCCATTGCGGAAGTGAATGGCAAGGTGATTTATCGAAACCCTGCACTAGAAAAAGGCAGCATTTTACCTGCGGGCACCGAGTTGCTTCGCATCGATCCGACAGATTATCAACTCGCCGTTGCCCAAGCGCAGGCCGATGTCAGTGCCAAGCAAGCGCGATTAGCCAAGTTAGATTTGGACAGTAGCAACCTAAAAACCACGCTGAACATTGAAAAACGTCGTTTAGCCTTGAGCAAAGACGAGTTAACACGAAAGAAAAATCTGCGCCAAAAAGGCCTTACATCGCAATCGGATTTAGACACCGAACAGCAAGCGTACCTGTCGCAACAAACCCGCGTGCAAGATTTAGAAAGCCAACTGAAAGTGCTGCCCGACGAGCGCCTGATTACCGAAGCAGAGTTGGATGCAAGCCAATTGGCACTCACGCAAGCGGAGCGCGATCTGGAAAAAACCCACGTTGTGTTGCCTGTAAACAGCCGCATAGCTGAAGTGAACATCGAAAAAGATCAATTCGTTACACCCCAACAAGTCATGGTGGTTGCACACGGATTGGAAGCGGTAGAAGTCGATGCGCAGGTCTCGATTCACGACATGCAAACCCTGTTTGATTCTCTTTATGCTGCTTCAAGCCCAAGCCCAAGCCCAAGCCCAAGCCCAAGCCCAAGCCCAAGCCCAAGCCCAAGCCCAAACGACACGCAATCCCCAGCGAATGGGCACTTGGCGAGATTGACCGCCAATGTTGCGCTGTCCAGTGGTAGCTTCAATCAAACATGGTCAGCCAACGTGGCACGATTGAGCGACACGGTGAACTTGAATCAGGCAACGGTCGGCGTGATCCTCGAAATTCCTCTCAACCTTTCATCGTCACAATCTGATGTTGCAACACAAAACCCATTGGCCGCATTGCCCTCGTTAGTCAATGGCATGTTTGTTCAAGCCACGATCGAAGGGCAGTCGGTGGCGCATTGGGTGATCCCAGAGCAAGCGCTGCGTGGCGACAAGGTGTATTTGATGGAAGAGGGTGTGCTGGCTGTTGAGCCTGTTGAGGTATTGTTCCGACATGGCGATCGGGTTGCGATTGCTGGCGATCTCAAAGACGGTCAGCAATTGGTAGTGAACGATCTGCTGCCTGCTGTGCCGGGCATGGCTTTGCGCGCCCTTACGCTTGATGGGGAGCGCGTGGTCGCTGACGATGATCAAGCTGCCAATGACAGTGCCGAAAGCGACAACGCAGCGAATGAGGATGCATCATGATCCGCTATTTCGCGCGGCATCCCACCGCGGCCAATTTGCTGATGCTTGCGTTGATCTTAATTGGCTTAACCTCATTACCTAAGCTCAAGCGGGAAACCTTCCCCGAGTTTGCTCCTCCCTTTATTCTCGCCAATGTCGTTTATCCCGGCGCGAGCCCTGAGCAAGTAGAACAAAACATTTGCTTGCTGATGGAAGAAGCCGTTGATGGGTTGTCGAACATCGAAGAAACACGCTGTGAAGCGTTAGAAGGTTCAGCTTCTTTGGTGGTGAAGCTCGATAAAACTGCCGATATCTCTCGCATGTTGGTGGATATTCAAACGCAGATCAATACGGTGAACAATTTCCCGAGCGACATTGAACCGCCTGTTGTCCGTGAGCTTGATTGGAATGAACCTGTCGTAGATGTCGCGATTGCTGCAGACACCGATTGGGTCGGGTTAAAAGCCTATGCAGAGTCACTCAAACAAACCTTAAAGCAAGACTATGACGTGCCCTTGGTCAGCGTCGCGGGCTTTTCTGATCGTCAAATCCGCGTAGAAGTAAAAGAAAGTGCCGTGCGTCAGCTTGGTTTGAGCGTGTCAGACATTGCTGAGCAAATCAGTGCCCAAAACATCAACTTGCCGAGTGGTAACGTTGAACTTGCTGACAAAAGCTTGCTGATTCGCTTTGATGAAAGGCGCATTACCGCGAGCACCTTGGGGCGCGTGGTGGTGGCGGCAGATAGCCAAGGTGGTGTGATCCGATTGCAGGACATCGCCACGCTGACTGAACGCTTTGAGTTAGAGGAGCAACAAGTTTGGTTTGATGGAAAACCGTCTGCGCTGCTCAAAATCAGCAAAAACAAAGCCGACGATGCCCTGCGGATCAAAGCGCGGGTCGAGCAGTTTGTTAACGATCAGCAAGCCATTGCACCAAACGGCGTCACGTTAAACCTCACCAATGATTTTTCGTCACTGCTTTGGGATCGCCTCACCATGATGGTACGCAATGCCTGGCAGGGTATGCTCTTGGTGTTCGGTGTCATGTGGATGTTCTTCTCATTCAGATACTCCTTCTGGGTTGCAGCAGGTTTGCCCGTGGCTTTCTTGGGCGGTTTCTTCTTGATGGCTCAATTGGGCTTATCGATAAACATCATGTCGCTGGTGGGGCTGTTGATGGCCATCGGTATCATGATGGATGATGCCATTGTGATATCGGAATCCATCGCCGCACACATCGATCGGGGACAGAAGCTTGAAGATGCCGTGGTCAATGGCGTAAAGAAAGTGATGCCCGGCGTGGTTTCTTCCTATCTCACCACCGTATGTATATTTGGGAGCCTGATATTCCTTCAAGGGGAAATGGGGGCCGTGCTTCGCGTCGTGCCCATGGTGCTGATTTTGGTGCTGACCTTGAGCTTGGTAGAAGCCTTCCTGATATTGCCGCATCACCTTCAGCATTCGTTATCAAAAGTGGGGGATCCCAAACCCGACTTGGCGTTTAAGCGTCGCTTCTTGGCGGCATTTGAACGATTTCGAGCAGGCACGCTCGCTACCTTAGTAACACGTGTTGTTGAATGGCGGTATGCCTTCGTTGGCGGCGTGATGGCGATGTTGTTGATCTCGTTTGCGCTTCTTGCGTCAGGTTCTGTCCGGTTTGTGGGTTTCCCTGAGCTGGATGGCGACATCGTGGAAGCGCGCATCATTTTGCCGCCGGGCTCGTCACTGTCGCAAACCGAAAAGGTGGTCGACACCTTAGTGGCCTCCGCGGTGCGCGTTGGGGATAGTATGAGTGAAGACAACGGCGAGAGTGAGCCTTTGATTTCGCACATTACTCAGCAATTTAACGCCAATGCCGATGCGGACGAAAGTGGGCCGCATATCGCGACCGTGCGGTTGGATTTGCTGAGTGCTGAAATTCGAAACACCTTGATTGATGACTTTGCCATTGCGTGGGAACAAGACATTGGTGTGTTGACCGAGCCGATTTCCTTGGTGATCAAGCAGCCAGCCATGGGGCCGGGTGGGCGAGATTTTGATATCCGATTGCAGCACGATAACTTGGATGAGCTGAAGCAAGCGTCTGTCGACATTCAGCAATTCATCGCGCAGTTTGAAGGTGTGTCCGGCGTGCTTGATGACATGCGTCCCGGCAAAGAAGAAGTCAAAATCACATTGCGTCCAGGGTCCGAAGCCTTTGGTATCAATGGTCAAATGATTGCGCGTCAGCTTCGATCGGCATATTTCGGACAAACCGCGGATGAAATTCAGGTCGGCCCTGAAAGCATCGAAATTGATGTCAGGCTCGCCAAAGGGGATGCGAGCAGTTTACAAGGGTTGGCGAATTTTCCAATCGTGTTGGGCGATGGTAGCCAAGTGCCACTGTCGACCGTGGCTGAACTGAACTATCAACGTAACTATGTGCGCATTCAACGCATTGATGGCCTGCGCACATTGAGTGTGTATGGCGATGTCATACAAAGTCAGGTCAGCATTGGCGATGTACTTGCACAGCTAAAAGTGGATGTAGTGCCTGAACTTGAAAAGCAGTACCCAGGGCTGAGAGTGCTGTTTGAAGGGCAAAGCCAAGACACGGCAGAAACGCAGCAATCGATGGCAGTAGGGTTTGCGATGGGGCTGTTCGGGATCTTCGTGATTTTGAGCTACCAATTCCGTAGCTACTTAGAGCCATTTGTTGTTTTGCTGGCGATCCCACTGGCGCTAATCGGCGTGATCTGGGGGCATTGGATCCTTGGTCACCCATTGAGTATGCCAAGCATGCTCGGATTTGTGTCGCTGGCAGGCGTGGTGGTCAATGACTCCATCTTGTTGGTGCAATACATTCGTCACCATCTTGATGAAGGTGAAGACATCTACGATGCTGTTGTACGCGCCAGTCAGGAACGTTTCCGCGCCGTGTTCTTAACCTCGCTGACCACCGCTGCGGGTCTGTTACCGCTGATGTTGGAAACCAGCCTCCAAGCCCAAGTGGTTAAACCGTTGGTGATTTCCATCGTGTTCGGTATTTTCGCCTCTACCATGCTCGTGCTGTTTATGATCCCTGCCGCTTACGCGATCTTGGCGGATTTCGGCAAAGTGAAACGACACGCGCGCTTGGTTTAGAAAGCCTGGGTGAGGTTAGAGGGGCGAGAGGCGAGATTTGAGTCTCGAGTTTCGAGAAAAGAGAATAGAGATAAGAGCTAGGCTTTTTTCTCTTTTCTCTTTTCTCTTTTCTCTATTCTCGCACCTCGTCTCTCGTCTCTCGATCTTAAATTTCATCAAGACGTCTGCAAAGCGTCACAGGACTGTCATTCCTCCCTTCTACGCTGACTTTGTAACATCAATAAATGTGGAGTTGATGCATGCGAAGTCTTGGCACGATTCAACGGGTTGATCAGGCAGTATCAACCCTATGTTTAAGTCACCGATTCAGCCCATCAGTGGCCCGCGTATCGCGTTGGGTCTCAAAGAGTGGGGATGGACATTTCTATCTCGCGATTGGTCTATTGCTCGCCTGTAGTGGCGGCGAGAACGGCCTTACCTTTTTACTCTGTGGGTTGTTGGCGTTTGCCTTCGAGTTACCCATCTATATCTCTTTGAAGCGTTGTTTTCGCCGAGCGAGACCCACGCACCTGCCTGCCTTTGTTACCCCTTCTGATCTCTACAGCATGCCCTCTGGGCACACCGCGGCAGCCTTTCTTATGGCGATGTTGCTGAGCCATTTTTACCCTGAGATGGAAACACTTTATTGGAGTTGGGCGGCAGCGATCGGTTTGTCGCGTGTGTTATTAGGTGTGCACTTCATTACTGATGTATTGGCTGGCGCAGCACTTGGCATTGGGGTGGCGAGTTACGCGCTGACCTTTTCGTTTCCACTTTGAATGCAACAAAAGAGAGTGAACAAATGAAGATCCTTTATGGTGTTCAAGGCACAGGTAACGGACATATATCTCGTGCGCGTGCGATGGCAGCAGCGTTTGTAAAAATCCCCAATGTGAAGGTGCAGTATTTGTTTTCAGGTCGGCCTGAAGCGAATTACTTCGACATGGCGGCGTTTGGTGATTACCTCGTCAGGCGCGGGTTAACCTTTGTAAGCCATGAGGGCAAAGTGGATTTGCTCAAAACGGCGCAGAGCAACAACGTCTGGCAGTTTTTGCTCGATGTGCGCCAACTTGATGTGTCGGCCTACGATCTTGTTATTTCTGATTTTGAGCCGGTTTCCGCTCACGCTGCAAAACGCCAAGGCGTGCCGTCTTTGTCGATCAGTCATCAGTCTGCATTTACCTACGATGTGCCAATCTACGGGCAAGGTCTGTTCGATAAGTTTGTCATGCGCCATTTCGCGCCAACAGAGCGTAAAATCGGTTTGCACTGGTATCACTTCAATCAGCCGATCCTGCCGCCGATCATTGACTTACCTGATGTCGAATCGTCCCGTTCAGGCCCGATTTTGACGTATTTACCGTTTGAAAAATTAGAGGACGTGGTTGCTACGCTGCAACATTTCTCCCATTCCTTTATCTGTTTCCACCCTGAGTGTAAATCGGCAAACCGACAAGGTAACGTGGATGTTCGGCCATTGAGTAAGCACGAATTTCATGAGGCATTGATGCAGTGCGATGGTGTGATTGCTAATGGTGGGTTTGAGCTGCCGTCAGAAGTGTTGTCACTGGGTAAAAAGTTATTACTCAAGCCGCTAAGCGGGCAGTTCGAGCAGCAAAGTAACGTTGCCACCTTGGATATGCTTGGCTTAGCCAGTGCGATGAATACCTTGGATATTGATGTGATTCGCCGATGGCTAACGAAAACGGACAGCAGTAAAGTCGTGTATCCCGATGTGGCGAGCGCGTTAGCAAAATGGCTTGCTGAAGGTGATATGGAAACATTGCCTGCACTTAGAGAACACCTTTGGTCTCAAGTCATCTTTCCTGAACATGTCACCGATTTATTGTCAGATTTTTGGCCAAGTCAGCAACGAAAACGCGCCATGTTCAGTCTGCAACTGTCTGCGATTGCAAATAAAAAAGCACGGCAATATTGATTAGACGAATAGATGTGCAACATGTCATTATGGCTCATTTTTTAGATCTAACCATTTGTTATTGAATGTTTTTGTGTGGATGTTTTTAGGTTTTTCAGTGGGTCATATACACAAGGTTTTATAACGATTTACTGGGGTCGTATCATCAACGTATGTTACTAAATTGGAGTCTTGGTCAACTGTTGTTCAGTTTGCGAATTTATACTGCACGTTCATCAAGGTAACGAGTGATTGACGTTTATTTGAAGCACTGTCTTGCCGCGACATTGAACACAACTTCTTCGGCAAGAAGTTGCACGCAAACGAACGGATAGAACGTTTTACACTTTGCTACTCCTCAAGGTTTAGATATGACACAAAAAGAGTTGGTAAACACTTCGGACAACCGTACAGATACAACACTGCGTAGTGTGGATCTGAATCTCATCACTGTGTTTGACGCTGTGATGCAAGAGCAAAACATTACTCGCGCAGCACAAAATTTAGGTATGTCACAACCAGCGGTAAGTAACGCGGTATCACGTCTTAAAGTGATGTTTAACGATGAACTTTTCGTGCGAAATGGCCGTGGTATCAAACCAACACAACGTGCACGCCAACTGTTCGGTCCTATTCGCCAAGCGATTCAATTGATCAAAAACGAATTGCCGACGTCCGTTTTTTTACCTGAGACAAGTGTACGCACCTTCAAGCTGGCCATTTGCAGTCCGTCAGACATGCGTTTTGCGCCACAAATCTTGAACACCATCAGCGCCATTGCGCCGAACGTACAAGTGCAAGTTGAAACCGAGTTTGATCGTGATGTGGCGCGTAAGCTGCGTTATCAAGAAATCGACTTCGTGATTGATTACATGCACTTTGGCGAAGCGGGCTTCAGCAGTACTGAAATGTTCAATGATGAGTTGGTGGTGGTGGCAAACCAATCCCACCCTCGCTTGGGCGGTACGATTACCTCGAAAGAGCTGCAAAGTGAATCTCACGCTGTGTTGAAGCGTAACGGTGAGATGCAAGGGTATGCCGAAGCGTTATATCGCGACGGTCGCTACCGCGAAGCTTACCAAGGCGTAAGCTTGAGCAACATTCTTTACGTTGTGAGCCAATCAGAATTGATTGCGGTCGCACCACGTTGGATGATCGAAACCGGTCACCATCGCGATAACCTCAAAATGTTGCCGCTGCCACAAGACAATAATCGCATCAGCGGTTACTTGAGCTGGCATGCATCTGCTGAAAAAGACAAAGGCCACCTCTGGATGCGTGACCAATTGTTGTCGATTTGTGGCAACTCTTTAGCGTAACGTTTACGCATGTATTAAAAAGCCAGCACACGCTGGCTTTTTTTGTATCTGGCGCTTTTTACAGATATAGATTGTTACACTTTTCCATGATTTGAGAGAACAGGTGTACTCTCAAATGAACGCTGTTCAGCAGAACAATCGTTCGATTTTTAGGCATTATTAAGCGGCTTTTGCTTGTATTTACGAGGTGAAGCATTACACTGCCTGAAAGTTTGAGCTAACACTTGTAAGCTCATTTTAAGCGAGCCCCCACTTTGCATTCTTGGGGCGATTGATGTGCTGAGAGAGAATTGAATGGCGCTGAAGTTTCATATCGTGAACCGTATCCGTGAGCAAGTTATCGCTCAAGGTGAAAAGACCGCACTCCGTTTCCAGACCGAAAAGGGCTGGGGCGACATTAGCTGGCGTCAGTTTGGCGTAGATATTGATGCGATCTCCCGTGCTCTGCTTGTATCAGGGCTAGCGGTTCAGGACAGAGTGGGTATCTTTGCGAACAACTGTGCAGAGTGGACCATTGCAGATATGGGGGCACTACAAATCCGTTGTGTGCCTGTGCCTATTTACCCGACAAACACCCCAGACCAAACCGCTTACATCCTAAAAGATGCAGGCGCGCGTATCTTATTTGTGGGTGACCAAACTCATGCCGACGCGGCAATGTCGATTTCAGAACAGTGCCCTGCGCTTGAGCACATCGTTAGCTTCAACGAGAACGTTGATTTTGCAGGTCACCCAATGGGAATGAACTGGAAAGCGTTCATCGCCTTGGGCAATGACAATGTTGAGCAGGAAATGCAGACACGCATTGCTGATGCGTCAATGGATGATCTAACGACCCTGATTTACACCTCTGGCACCACGGGCGAGCCAAAGGGCGTAATGTTGGATTACGCAAACTTTGCCGCGCAGCTTGAAAGTCATGATCAAGTGCTTTCTATTAGCGAAAACGAAGTATCGTTGGCGTTTTTGCCACTGTCACACGTGTTTGAACGCTGCTGGACGCTGTTTGTACTGCACAACGGTGCGACCAACTGTTACTTATCGAACACCCATGCGGTGCGTGACGCGCTGCAAGAAGTGAAGCCTACCGTCATGTGTGCGGTTCCACGCTTCTACGAGAAAATTTACAGCGCCGTACACGAGAAAGTGGCGTCGGCGAGCCCTGTGAAAAAATGCATGTTCCGCGCCGCAGTGGCGATCGGCAACAAAATGTCTGAAACCTTACAGCAAGGCAAAAAGCCATCAGCGATGCTTCAAGCAAGCTACAAAATGGCGGACAAACTGGTATTGAGCAAACTGCGTCAATTACTGGGTTGTCAGATTAAAATGATGCCGTGTGGCGGCGCGAAACTTGAGCCAGCGATTGGCCGTTTCTTCCATGCCATCGGTATTAACGTCAAACTGGGTTACGGCATGACCGAAACCACCGCGACCGTATCGTGCTGGGACAGCGCTACGTTCGACCCAGATTCAATCGGTCTTGCGATGCCAAGTGCACAGGTAAAGATTGGTCAAAATAACGAAATTCTTGTGCGTGGCCCAATGGTTATGCGCGGCTATTTCAACAAGCCAAAAGAAACGGAAGAAACCTTCACCGAAGATGGCTTCCTAAAAACTGGCGATGCGGGACACATTGATGCAGCAGGTAACCTGTTCATTACCGACCGTATTAAAGAACTGATGAAAACCTCTGGCGGTAAATACATCGCACCACAGGTTATCGAAGGTAAGCTAGGTAAAGATCACTTCATTGAGCAAATTGCCGTGGTCGCAGATGCACGCCACTTCGTGTCTGCCTTGGTAGTGCCTTGCTTCGAATCGTTGGAAGGTTGGGCGAAAGAGCTAAACATCAAATATCACGACCGTATGGAATTGATAAAACACAGTGACGTGGTCGAGATGTTTGAAGCGCGCATTGCCGAGCTACAAAAAGAGTTAGCGAAATTTGAACAAGTGAAAAAATTCACCTTGTTGCCGAGCGAGTTCTCCATGGCGCACGGCGAGCTAACGCCAACGCTGAAATTACGCCGTAAAGTGATTCTGGAACGCTATAAAAAGCAAATTGAATCAATGTATAAGAAGCATTCTTAACCGGTATTACGACGCAGATTTCAGCAACATACACAAAAGAACGCAGAGGTTTCTACCTCTGCGTTCTTTTATGTTTTGGGTTTGATGAAATATAAATTAACGCGTGGCATGAAGTGATATCAGCAGGCTGTTTGTGAGGTTTCTTATGTGTCTCAAAAATGATATCTAAATCTAGAAATTTCACTTTCCTCCCAATCTAGCCAGATTTTCGTCCCAACGCAGCAAAAAAAGCCCTTTCAGTACGCTGTATTTTCACTTCTGATAAACAGTAAATCTCGTTTAGATTTTATTTTGTAGTTTTTGATTCTGCACTGGCGAGGCTTTGTAGAGTCTTTGGTGATGAAAACGTAATCAGATAGAGTTTTCATGTAAATATTGGTTATCCAATAGACAGATTTGCTAACAAAGCGTTAAAGTTGGGGTTGCTTGGATGGCCTCAAAACACCGCTGTTTGGCGTGTTTTATCAGAGGATTCAAGCAGTGCTGTTTTGATTCTTGTTACGACCGGAATCAAAGGCATAGCTGGCATGGATGGCAGCAGTTAAGACGTCACGTTGGCATCCATCACTAGGCTACAAATAAGTCCTAATACTATGCATACATGGAGGCATATAGTGGAAATGTTATCAGGAGCCGACATGGTCGTTCGTTCAATGATCGATCAGGGCGTAAAACATATATTTGGGTATCCGGGCGGTTCAGTGTTGGATATCTATGATGCACTGCATGAGAAAAGCGATATTGAGCACGTGCTCGTTCGTCATGAGCAAGCAGCGGTTCACATGGCAGATGGTTATGCCCGTGCGACCGGCGAAGTGGGCGTGGTACTGGTGACATCAGGGCCAGGCGCAACCAACGCCATTACAGGTATTGCTACCGCGTATTACGATTCCGTTCCTATGGTGGTGCTGTCTGGTCAGGTGATGAGTAACCTGATTGGTAACGATGCATTCCAAGAATGTGACATGGTGGGTGTTTCACGTCCTATCGTCAAACACAGCTATTTAGTGAAAAATGCGGAAGACATTCCGAAAATCATCAAAAAAGCCTTTTATCTCGCATCGACAGGCCGTCCAGGTCCTGTGGTTGTTGACCTGCCAAAAGACATGCTGAATCCAGCCAATCTTTTCCCGTATGAGTACCCAGATAGCATATCTATGCGTTCTTACAACCCAACAACCACGGGTCACAAAGGACAAATCAAGCGTGGCTTGAAAGCCCTGCTTGAGGCGAAGAAACCGGTACTTTATGTGGGTGGTGGGGCCATCATCTCTGAGTGTGGCGAGCAAATTAAAACGCTGGCAGACACCTTAAATATTCCTGTTATCAGTACATTGATGGGCTTGGGCGCTTATCCGAGTACGGGTGACAAATCGCTGGGTATGCTTGGCATGCACGGCACCTATGAAGCCAACATGACGATGCACAATTCCGACCTGATCTTTGGTATCGGTGTGCGTTTTGATGACCGAACCACCAATAACGTCGAGAAATACTGTCCGAATGCCAAGATCATGCATATCGACATCGATCCATCCAGTATTTCGAAAACCGTCTCGGTAGACATCCCGATTGTTGGTTCTGCAGATGCAGTACTGAACACCATGCTTAAGATCCTTGTTGAGCAGGGTGGCACGAACGATGCTGCCGCGCTTGAGGCATGGTGGAGCAACATCAACGTTTGGCGTGATCGCAAGTGCCTGTCGTACGAAACCAATAACGAGCGTATTAAACCGCAGCAAGCGGTTGAAGCCGTCTATAGGCTGACAAACGGTGATGCCTACGTGGCATCCGATGTGGGTCAGCACCAGATGTTTGCAGCGCTGTATTACCCGTTTGATAAGCCACGTCGCTGGATCAACTCTGGTGGCCTCGGCACAATGGGCTTTGGCCTACCAGCAGCCATGGGTGTGAAGTTTGCCCTCCCAGATGCTGAAGTGATTTGTGTCACCGGTGATGGGAGTATCCAGATGAACATTCAGGAGCTGTCGACCGCATTGCAATACGACATTCCCGTTAAAATTATCAACCTCAACAACCGTTTCCTCGGTATGGTGAAGCAGTGGCAAGACATGATTTATCAAGGTCGTCACTCACAATCGTACATGGATTCAGTGCCTGATTTCGCTGCGATTGCAGAAGCCTATGGTCACGTGGGCATTCGCATCAATGACCCTGCAGAGCTTGAAAGTGAGCTGGCACGTGGTTTGGCGATGAAAGACAAATTGGTCTTCTTTGATATCAGCGTTGATGAAACCGAGCATGTATATCCAATGCTGGTTCGAGGTGGTGCGATGAACGAAATGTGGTTGAGTAAGACGGAGAGAACATAATGCGCAGTATTTTATCGGTTTTAATGGAGAACGAGCCAGGCGCATTGTCCCGTGTTGTCGGTTTGTTTTCTCAGCGCGGTTATAATATCGAATCGCTGACGGTATCGCCGACAGATGATCCAACGCTGTCTCGCCTTAATATCACCACGACCGTGGTAAGAGATTCTGAGCGTGAGCAAATTGAAAAGCACCTTCATAAGCTGATCGACGTATTGAAAGTCAGCAATGTGTCGGAGTCAGACCACATTGAACGTGAGCTGGCGATGGTCAAAGTGAAGGCGTCTGGTTTTGCACGTGCAGAAGTGAAGCGTACTGCTGATATCTTCCGTGGACAGATCGTCGATGTCACTAACTCGCTGTATACCGTTCAGTTAGCGGGCACGAGTGAAAAGATTGATGCCTTCATCTCTGCGATGAAAGACGTCACAGACATCATTGAAGTCGCACGAAGCGGTGTTGTGGGTATTGCTCGTGGTGAACGTGCCTTACGTCAGTAAGCGTATTGTCACTGCTTGATACGACAAGCAGCTTGAACAAGAGAAACCGATGGCGGAGACGCTGTCGGTTTTTTTTAGGGGAGCAGAAAAGCAGTAAGAGCAGTTTCGAGGGGCGAGAACGAGAAGAGCAGAGAGGGAAAGCAGAAAGAGCTGTTTCGAGGTATGAGAGCGAGAAAGGGCTGGTTTTGTTTAAGGAGAGACAAATTTAAAAACGTACTTGCCTCTCAGGTGAAGAGGACCAGAATCTTCCTGCACTTCCTGCACTTCCTGCACTTCCTGCACTTCCTGCTCTCTTCACTTTTCCCCAGACATAAAAAAAGGAGCCAATCGGCTCCTTTTTTCTGCTTCAGTAAACGTCTATTACAGAACGTGTACAGAAGACGTGTTAGTCGTGCCTGACGTTACAAGTGCGCCAGAAACCATAACAACGATGTCGCCTTTAGCACCAAGACCAGACTCTAGCGCGATTTCTTTACCGCGACGGTAGAATTCGTCAGTGCTTGAGAATTGGTCAACAACAACTGTCGTTACGCCTTTAGATAGGCATAGTTGCGCTGCAGTTTTCTCGTTAGTGGTGACTGCGATGATGTTTGCAGTTGGGAAGTATTTACGTACAGAACGTGCAGACTTACCCGCTTCAGTAGCAACAACGATCAGTGGAGCACCTAGCTTCTCAGCAGTGTCTACTGCACCTTTACATACCGCTTCGGTAATGCGTAGGCGGTTGCTGTCTAGACGTGAACCCATTTCAGCTTTCATTGCGCCGTCAGTACGGTTAGCAATTTGCGCCATGATGGTTACTGCTTCAACTGGGTATTTACCCTTCGCAGTTTCACCAGAAAGCATGACTGCATCGGTGCCATCCATGATTGCGTTCGCAACGTCACCCGCTTCTGCGCGCGTTGGACGTGGGTTCTTGATCATTGAATCCAGCATTTGAGTTGCAGTGATAACAACTTTACGTGCACGGTTACATTTCTCGATCATCATCTTCTGCGCGAAGATAACTTCTTCTGCAGGGATTTCAACACCTAGGTCACCACGAGCAACCATGATGCCGTCAGACAGCTCAAGGATCTCGTCGAAGTTATCTACACCTTCTTGGTTTTCGATCTTCGAGATGATTTGGATGTTTTCGCCGCCGTTCGCCGCTAGGATCTCACGGATTTCTTTAACGTCAGATGCTTTACGGATGAAAGAGGCTGCAACGAAATCAACGCGTTGCTCACAACCGAATACGAGGTCGTTTTTGTCTTTTTCAGACAATGCAGGAAGGTTTACAGAAACGCCAGGAAGGTTGACACCTTTGTTTTCGCCTAGGTCACCGTTGTTTAGAACCTTACAGATAACGTCAGTTGCTGTGGTTTCTACAACTTCCATTTCAATCAGACCATCGTCAACAAGGATGATGTTGCCTGCTTTAAGATCTTCTGCAAGACCTGGGTAAGTCACCGCTACACGCTCAACGTTACCAACAACAGTCACGTCAGTGGTGAAAGTGAAGGTTTGACCTGCAACCAGAGAAACGTCGTTGCCGCCTTCTAGTTTGATAGTGCGGATTTCAGGACCTTTGGTATCCAGAAGGATAGCAAGTTGCTTACCGGTGTTGTCCATTACTTGACGCAGGTTCGCGATACGCGTGCCGTGCTCAGCAAAGTCACCGTGTGAGAAGTTCAGACGCATAACGTTCATGCCTGCATCAGCAAGCTTGGTCAGCATCTCAACGGATTCAGTTTTTGGTCCAATCGTACAAACGATCTTGGTCTTTTTCATGTAGGGTTCTCTCCGGTCGAACGTTACCCAAGGGATAAAATGTCGCTGTAATGACAGTTTTCATCTGCTTGATGTTTGTAATAAAACAACAAGCGAAACATGTTGAGCGGCAGGATTGCACAGAGCTCTTACAGCGTTAATACAGGTTCATGACAATTTAATTGCGTTGTCCAAACGAGCGAAAACCGCTAATTCGCTTGGACAACACAACTCATCCATGAAGGCGGGCACAAGTATACATGCTTTATGTGGCGGAAATTTGATCGCAGGCAATGGAAAAAAAGATATTCCCATCTTCATTTCATTTTCCACCTAAACGATACGACATCGTGCCTCGGTTCAGGGGCTGTAAATTTACCACATAAGTTTAGGTAGATCACTAATTGGCAACGATTAAGCAAAGAGTCGGGAACAGAGGGGATTTCCCCACAAGAACGGCGAGGTTAACGGTGATTAGACGGTTGTTATCACTGGATTATTGACGATTTGAATAGTGATTATCTCGAGTGACATCCAACACCTTGTGTAAAGAATGTAACCCAAAAAGTGATTAACTCTTCATCGATTTGAGTCAATCACTGCAAGCGTAGAGAAGATTAAGAGCGTGGCACTTTTGTTTTGGTGTCGTTGTCGATCACTAAGTTTCTTCCGGCTTTTTTCGCCATGTACAGCGCTTCATCAGCGCGAAGGCTTGCGGAGAGAAAATCTTCATTCGCCAGTAACGCCGTAGTACCAATGGATACCGTGCTGCGAATCGACAACGGCTGACGGTTTGAGTGGCTGACGCGCACCACCAATTCCTCGATGCTATTACGTAGAAACTCTAAGCGCGCGTGTGCTTCGTCTCGATCTTTCACCCACAAAAGCAAAGCAAATTCTTCACCGCCCATTCGCGAGGCGCATTCACCGGTTTCGCTAAATTCGGTAATAAGGCGAGCAAGCTGACGCAACACCTGATCGCCAACAGGGTGTCCCCAGGTGTCATTAATGCGCTTGAAGTGGTCGATATCCACAATGGCAAGGTATTGGATGCGATCGGGGATCGTCAAACGTCGACCAAACTGATCCACCAAATAACGACGGTTATACAGGTTAGTAAGATCGTCACGGTTCGCCATGTCACGCAGTGTGCGTTCACGATGAATTTGGTCTGTCACCACGCTGATAAAGGTGCACATGGCTTTTTGGCCATGCCAATCAATTACTTGGTCGGTGATTTCAGCAATCATTGGATTGCCTTTGAGATCAGTGTGGTTGATCACTTGCGGCGGGGTGGGAATGCCCGTACGGATAGCATTCTCATAGCGGCGCTGAGCTTCAGGCCAATGAGATTCCTCGAACAACACGCGAATGCTTTCGAGATCGAGAACATCTTTCGCACACGCCATACCACTAAATTTCGCAAACGCATTGTTCGCGTATTGCGGCACGAAATTTATGTGTATGACACAAGGGTTAGGATGTAGATCGAGTATCGCCTTAAAATCGGGCATTGCGCTTACATTCATGAGAGAAAGTCTGTGAAATTTATCATCTCGCAGTGATTAAACTGCGATTGGTTTCAAATATATGTGAACGGAGTAGTACATTTATGTATGTCAGCGCAAAAATTTTACCACTTTTTAGGTATTGTCTTGCTTTTTTATGCGCCATTCACTTATGTCCTTCTTTTTGAGTGTACAAGAAAACATTGTCTAATATGTCAAACTTATCAGTAAGTATGTGAGAGTAAGGTCATGTCCTCTTATTGCTTGAAATAATTTTGATCAATCCCTCGAAATAAACAAAAACCGCCATCAACTGATTGCTGATAGCGGTTGAAAATCAATGAGATTTTCGTTTATTTGTGCGCGCTCATATCTCACCGTTCACGATAAAGTGCCCTCACTAAAGTTGCACACGCACGGTTTGGACGGCGTTTGCAGGGATAGTGATGGCTGAGTGCTGCGCACCGATGACCAAGTCATAGGCGATGGGTTGTTTCGTGGTATTCAGCAATTGAACACTCAACAGATTGTCGCTGTTGATCGATGCGCTGGCGTGCAGGGCATCGCTATCCAATCCATCCAAAAGCGTATCGGCTTGTACCGCTTTATCGCCAGGACGAATGGTTTTACTGAATTGTGCGAGCACGTCGTAAATAGGGGTGTAATACACATCGCCGCTCTCAACGTCGATCATGATGGGTGCGCCACAGAAATTCCCGGCATGGTTAGGGCCCCCATTGCTATCAAGCACGGCGTTCCAATCAACCCAGCCTGCCATCCAGTGATTCAAACTGACAATGATGTCACGCGCGTAGCGGTGAACCGGCGTATAAATCGGATGGTTTTCAGGGTTGGGTGCCCACGTTGCTGTGTATGCCCAATCCGTTGCGTTCTCATTCCACCAGAATTCGTCATTGTTAAACCAACCTGATTCTTGAAACTTCACCGGATCTAAAATCCCGTTTGGCGCAGGCTTACCAAGATCATCGATGGTGCCTTCAGTGTGAATGATCGCAAAATCAGGGAATGTATTGTGCACGCGATCCATAACGTCTTCATACACATCAACGGTGCTGGAATACCAGTGAACCGCCGATCCATATACATAAGGTGCAGTGTCAGGATCGCCCAAGATCACGTCAGTCCAATGTTCCAAGTGATCGCGGTTTTGATCGTAGATCAGCACGCGAGTGTCAGCGAACGCGCTCTCTTTTAATTTCGGGCCAAGAAACTCTTTGATGAACGTATTCTGGGTTTCTGCTGTGAAATGCATACTTTCCCAGTTGCCACTGTTGCCGTGCGGTTCATTGACAGGGGTTAGACCCCAAATATCAACGCCTGCTTCTTTGTAATGCTCAAGGTATTTCACCAAGTAATCAGCATAGGTCGAGACATATTCCGGCTTGAGCTTTCCGCCGGTGCCTTCCCAGTTGTTTTCTTTTGTTCCTTTGATGAACCAAGTATCGATGTCTTTCATCCACGGCGGCGCAGTCCAAGCTGAAGCAATGATGTTCAAGGTGCCATCGTCTTGTTTCGCTTTGATCGCCATGGCTTCGTGGATCATGGGCAGCACATCAAACGATTCATCCTGAATCCCTGCGTATTTCGCCTTTGAAAATCCGTCGCTGTCAGGGGCGATAGTGAAGTGTTTAAGCGCGCTATCACCTTCCACTTCGGCGTAGCCCAGCTTTCCTTCAACGGAAAAGTCAGTGGAGCCAATCGGCGTGCGCGTCAAAGAAAAGTTCGCGCCCGTGTCGGCGTATAGTTTATTCATCACTTCATGGCGCTTTTCAACTGGAAGGTGCGCCAGAACAAACGCCGAGGATTCCGTGAACGAGGTACCAATGCCCGAAATGGTTTGTTTAACCACATCAGGTTGGATCACGATCTGCGTGCCGCTTGCAGCCTCACTGATAAAGGTGTGGTTTGCCATTACTGACATTTTGTCGCCAGCTTCGCTGGTCAGTAGAATTTCCGATGTTGACGATAACCCGAAATTTTTGCTGTTTGCCTGAATCAATGGTTTCTCCCTGTCATATTCAGGTGTGCAGGACAGCATCATCGTTGAAGACAATGCGATAAAAGCCGCTGAGAGTGTTTTCACTTCCATGTTGCTACTCCTATTACGGACAAGATGCCGACAGTGACAGTCAGCCATGTGCTTTTTGAAAGCGCTTTCTTTGTTGTTCGTGCGGCGCTCTTTTTCTGACTCATTTACCCCGTAGATATACGCTCTTCACTTTTATTTGTAACTAACGCCACGGATGAACTGACACTGTTTTCTTGGATTCGATACAAGAGGGGATGGAAGATGTGATGTTGGGAAGGAACACCTTGGTGCGCCGCATTGAGCGACAAAAGTGTGTGTATTTGAACGATACCAAATACGTCTTTAGGTTGTGAGATTCCGACAATTCTTACATCTAACCTATCGTGATAAGCCTGTGTGTTCTGTAATGGAAGCCAAACTAAGGACACTAGGTACGATTGAGCCTCTTTGATTGTCGAATCAATCTGCCTACATCAGTAATGGAGTGAAAAATGCCTACGCAGATTGAATCTCATCTCAGTGATAACGGTGTGTTAAGACTTACCCTGAACAATCCTCAGCGCAGGAATGCGCTTTCAGAAGCCATGATTGGCGAGTTGCATGCTGCCATTGCAAATGCAGCTGAATCGTCAGAGGTGAATGTTATTGTTCTTAATGCCAATGGTCCTGCCTTTAGTGCGGGGCACGATCTGAAAGAGATCACTGCAGCGAGAGAGGAATCTGACAAGGGACGGGCATTTTTCGCCACCTTAATGAACAAATGCGCCGCAATGATGACCGCCATCGTGCATTGCCCGAAGCCGGTGATTGCTGAAATAGACGGTATTGCTACCGCCGCAGGGTGTCAGCTCGTCGCCAGTTGCGACCTGGCGTATGCCTCGAACACATCGCGGTTTGCGACCCCTGGCGTCAATATTGGACTTTTCTGTTCAACCCCTATGGTGGCGTTATCCCGCAATGTTTCCAGCAAACATGCCATGGAAATGCTGCTCATTGGAGACATGATCTCAGCCTCTGATGCTGAGCGCATAGGCCTGATCAATCGCACCACAGACAGTGAGTCTCTCACCGCAATGACCCAAGCGGTTGCCGATAAGATTGCGGAAAAATCGTCGCTGACACTCTCTATCGGCAAGGAAGCGTTTTATTGCCAGCAGGACATGGAACTTGCGCAGGCCTATGCCTATGCCAGCGACGTGATGGTGGACAATATGCTGACCAAAGACGGCGAAGAGGGGATTTCTGCCTTTGTCGAAAAACGTCCCCCTGTTTGGCGAAATGAGTGAGGTGGATGCATGGAAAACCCATATAACGTCGGGCTCGATCGTAACCCCGCGAATTTTCAGCCGCTAACGCCTCTGGGATTTCTCGCGCGAAATGCGGCCAACTATCCCGATGCTATCGCCATCATTCATGGCAACATCAGGGTGAACTATCAAACGTTTTATGACAGAAGCCGCCAGCTCGCTTCCCAGTTAGCGAATCTGGGATTGGGGCGCGGAGATACCGTGTCAGCTTTGTTAGCGAATACCCCCGCAATGTTGGAGTGTCATTACGGTGTCCCCATGGCGGGTGCTGTGCTGCATTCGGTCAATACACGATTGGAAGCCGCGACCATTGCTTATCAGCTCGCTCATGCGCAGGCCAAAGTGCTGATTGTAGATCGGGAATTCTTGTCGGTCGCACAAGCGGCACTTGCGGTGGCTGACGTGTCACCATTGGTCATTGTTTATCACGACAGCGAATGGACAGAATTATCAAGCGTAGACACCGACGATCACTATCAGGATTACGATGAGTTTGTCGCTCAGGGTGATCGCGCGTTTTCGTGGCTGATGCCCGAAGATGAATGGGACGCAATTTCCATCAACTACACATCGGGTACCACAGGTAACCCTAAAGGGGTGGTTTGTCACCACCGCGGGGCGTACCTTCTCGCGTTAGGAAACGTATTCACTGCGGACATGCCCAAGTATTCGACCTACCTATGGACACTCCCCATGTTTCATTGCAATGGGTGGTGTTTTCCGTGGACGCTATCGGCGATTTGCGGCACGCATGTTTGCTTACGGCAGGTACGAAAAGAACCGATTTGGCTGGCATTGCATAAACACAAGGTGACACACCTATGTGGTGCGCCCATTGTCATGGATATCATCCTTTCTGCGGAAAATCAGACCCTCACCAATAAGGTGGCCTTCTTCACTGCCGCCGCGCCGCCACCGGAAAGAACGCTCGCGCAGATGCAAGAAGCAGGGTTTGAGGTCACGCATTTATACGGATTAGCAGAAGTTTATGGCCCTGCCGTCGTCAATGAATGGCACCAAGAGTGGAACCTGTTACCCATCGAAGAACAAGCAAAGCTTAAAGCGCGCCAAGGCGTGAAATATTTACCTCTCGAAAATCTTGACGTACTTGACCCTGAAACCATGTCGGCAGTACCCGCAGATGGAAAGACACTGGGTGAAGTCATGTTTCAAGGCAATGTGGTCATGAAAGGCTACTTCAAAAACCCAACGGCAACACAATCTGCTTTTGAAGGAGGCTGGTTCCATTCCGGCGATTTGGCCGTCAAACACCCAGATGGGTATATCCAACTCAAAGACCGCTCGAAAGACATCATCATTTCTGGTGGCGAAAACATCTCATCCATCGAAATTGAAGATGTTCTTTACAAGCATCCTGCTGTTGCAGTGACTGCAGTTGTTTCGTGCCCCGATGAAAAATGGGGCGAGGTTCCGTTTGCCTTTGTTGAGTGCTGCGAAGGTAAAACCGTGTCGGAACAAGAGCTAAAAACGTGGTGCGGCCAACATATGGCGGGCTTTAAAGTACCCAAGCATTTCTCTTTTACGCCGATCCCTCGAACGCCGACGGGGAAAATTCAAAAGTTTCAGTTACGCGAGCAAGTGAGTGCTCGTCTTCAAAGCGAAGAGTCAGGGTCGCCAAAGAGTTAGCTTGGCCCCTTACACGCGAGATTGGTGGTCGTCATGGCTTATCCGTTGAGACTGCCAATGACCTTTTTCTTCGAGTGCCTCTCGTGGTTCGACCGTTATCGCAGACAGACGCCAAGATTATGGTAACTTTTTTAGACTATTTGGCTGATAAACGGATGTTGCAGTGATAGATAAAATTCGCCTTTTTATCATCGAGTGTGTTGATCCCATGGATCTACTTCAAGAGCGCTCAGAAGCGACAGCATTAGAAAAAATTTGCAAAGCCATTGGCCACGAGGTCGCCATTCTTAGGGCGTTCTGTGAGCAGGACTTGGTGAAATACCTTGATTACATTTCATCCATTGATGGGAATTACGCTGCGGCCAACCATAGCAGGGTGCCATTATGTATTCACATTTCTGCGCACGGCAACGCGAGTGGCATTTCTTTTGGTCGCGATTTCCTGAATTGGCACCGCTTATTTCTCGCCCTTTCTCCCATATTGAAAGACATGAGCCAGTACAACGGTGAAGTGCTCATCAGCATTTCGGCCTGTGGCGCTGGCCAACAAAAACTGGTGGATGAGATTGAAGCGGAAATTGCGCGTTATCATGTCGATTCAGACGCTTCCAATCCACATGTAGAGCCACCAGAATATATCTTTGTGACCGAGGGAAGTCAGGGGAAAGATGTTGTGTATTGGGATGATGCGACCGTGTCTTGGACTGTTTTTTATCACCAAATATCCAAACTTAAAGCGATCAATGATGAAGGCATTCATCTGATTTTAGATGACATTGAACATGCGACAAAAACCCTGTTACGCTCATTCAAGTGGGATACAAAAACGCAAAAATATGTGGTGTATTAAGCCGTGGTAACCCCTTAATAACTGAGCGTAAAGGCAAGCTGTTTACATTGTATTTCACTCAGGAATTGGTTCGGCCTCTTGCTCAACAAGAAGTGCCGTCACTATCTTTTCTAATGTCTGCCAGTTTTCAATCTTTGTGGTGCCCAACACAAACCGCTTGCCCGTCAACTTTCCGTAGAGATGGCGTTTTACTCCCTCTCTTGGGTATTGGATTTCACAGCGAAACGACGGGGCTGTCGGGTCAATATCGAACGCCACTAACGCGACGGGGATATCGCTTCGTGCATTGCCCATGTTGATGCGAAGAATAACGGGCAATCCATCGTCGGTCGTAAACATATAGATAGGGACAACGCGGTTCTTTTCTTCGCTGGGTAACAGCGTTTGAAGGTAATCAAGTCTGTCTAGCATCGTCTTATAACCTTGTTAACTGTAAGCTTATATGCATCCTAGATGACGATTGGCATCTAGACATAAAACGACTGTTTAAATTTTGAGCTTGTCACAACAGGATAGGTGATTTGTTGCAATAACAGAAAAATAAATGCGGGGCAGAGGGAGGAATAGGGAGAGCGCGCAAGAAAAACACAAGGAATGCACCTCATGATGCATTCCAGCCCAATACATGTTCATGTTAACAACCTACATCTTGTTCAAACATCGTCATGTTGCTTAGGGAGTGAGTGAGCCCGCCCATTGTGGTTCGACATTAACGAACCGTTTCACGCATTTGTTCTGCCGTCATGCCAGCACTGATGTGGCCAGTGACAACACCTTTTGTCGCTTGTTCACCAGAAAGACCTGCGGCTGTTGCCTTCTGAATCAAATCGCCGTTTAGGCCATTGTTCGATCCTGCCGTGCCCGTTGCGAAAGCAGACACAGAGAAGAGTGATAGCGCGATGATGAGTACGTTTTTCATAATGTTTTCCTTTTTGATTCGTCGTTATTGTTGTTTTTGAGTTTGTTTTTACTTTGTGTGGTTCAGCGCGTGTTACCAGAAATTAATCAGTGCTCGCCGCTTGGAATTAACGAACCGTTTCGCGCATTTGTTCGGCTGTCATGCCAGCGTTAATGTGGCCGGTAACAACACCTTTTGTTGCTTGTTCGCCAGAAAGACCGGCCGCCGTTGCCTTCTGAATCAAATCACCGTTTAGGCCGTTGTTAGACCCTGCCGTGCCCGTTGCAAAAGCAGATACAGAGAAGAGTGATAGCGCGATGATGAGTATGTTTTTCATAATGTGATTACCTTATTCAGTGAATGTTTAGCGGGTTTCCCCTCTCGACAGGAATAAGATTACTGAGATATTGATCACAAGTAGAGGAAACTCAAGGTTTCCATTTTGGAAAGTGGTGCGATTGATGTCTCATAAAATAACGGTGAACCGAGAGATGCTACGCTCAGACGCTGCCTGTGCAGGTGAGGGGGGGCGAAGAGAAGTGAAGAGAAGTGAAGTGAAGTGAAGATTAAACGAAGCACACCCAAGCACATGAAAGGCGGCTTGGGTGAAAAAGCTCAGGCGTGTGATCATGCCATCAGTGTTTATTGTTCACATTGATTGAGAACACGCTGACAGACGCGGTGAATCCATTCCTTTTGCGGATCGTTTTGCTTAGCGCGGTGATAACTCATGACGCAGTTAACACGAACGTCAGACATGGTGGGTAACGCAACACCACGGCAGTTTTCAGGGATCAGTCGAGACATGGTGAACGAGTAATGATCGGAGTGTTTGACGATGCATTCGATGGCCATGGTATTTTCCACTTCCACGGTCGGTGTGATTTGGTAACCAATAGCTGCCAAGCGTTCAAGCAATGGGTAGCGAACATCATTCCAGCCCGGGTTGCGTGTAATAACAAACGGGTATTGGCTGAGCTCATCAAAGGTGTGAGCAGGGTGGTCTTGTCGAACATAAAACGTTGGCGACACTTCGCACAACGGTTTTTGTAAAATGACTTGTGGAAGTGTTTCATCGTAGGTGCTGAACAGTACGGCGTTTTCCCCCTCCACCATGCGAGAACGCGCTTCTAAACTCCACTGGCGCATTGAGATCTTTGCTAGAGGGGCTTCTTCTCTCAGTGCCAAGTAGAGCTTGCCGCCGAAGTTATCCCAAAACAGCGCATGCCCATAGAGAACGATTTCTTGCTTTAAGGTCTGCGGCGAGAACTCACTGTGCTGAATCGCATCGAAGGTGGCTAAGATCTGCTCGAAATGGGCATGGTTGGTGTCCATAAACGTCGTGGGTTCAAAACTCAACTTACCTTGAACAAACAAGGGATCTTCAAAATGCACCTTCAACTTAGAGAGGATCTTACTGATCGCACTTGAGGTTTTGCCCAAGGCGTCGGCGACAAGTTTTACATTGCGCAATTCATACATTTTCACCAAAACAAACATGCTTTGAATGTCTAAGTTGTGTCCCATTTTGCCACTCGTCGTTTACTTGCCCTCTACGAATATAGAAAACGACATGACGTTACCTCAATGAAAAATAAACAAATTAGCGAGAGGTGCGCCGCATAATAAGGTTTCTCGCTCTTGTCCACTTCCCCTATGCTGAGACAGTCTAAACTGGAGTTTTCTGCCACAGAAAAAGCAGGAGATCATCATGAAGAAGTCACGGTTTACTGAATCACAGATAGTCACGATCCTCAAAGAAGCCGACGCAGGCATGAAAGTTGACGATATTTGTCGCCAACACGGCATCAGCAGCGCAACTTATTACAATTGGAAAGCCAAGTATGGTGGGCTTGACGCGTCTGAACTGAAGCGCATCAAGGAGCTAGAGGCAGAAAATGCCAAGCTCAAAAAAATGTTTGCCGACGTCAGTTTG
>NZ_FOWR01000084.1 GCF_900115495.1 Enterovibrio norvegicus DSM 15893
TCTCCAGAGGCTTTCACCCAACCGTTGCCATAGTTCACCCACAGGTCTTTGGTGTTGAAGTCAGCGCCTTCGGTAGCTGAACCACCATAGGCATCGATAAACACACGGGTAGGGGCAGTGGATTCATTACTGAGTGAAACCGTGAGTGTCGCCATGCCTCCTTCGTCGACGGAGGCGTCAGAAACATTGGTGACTTTTGGTTTGTCAGCTTCGTCAGTGATAATCGCAGATTCAGATTTAACCCAATCCTGCCAACCTTCACTGGTATTGGCTGCTGCATATATGGCGAAGGTCTCATCGCCTTCGTAAATATCGTCGTTTACTGTCTCTGCGTAGAGTTTCACGCCGCTTTCACCAGCAGGAACCGTGATATTAGCTACCCACTTATTTGAGCTGTTCAATTCAACTTCTTGAAGTAAGTCTCCTCCATCGCTGTAGACATACACTTTACCTGTATAGTCTTCGCCAAATACGACGTCATGGGCGACTTTCGCGAACCCAAGCTTCACAGTTGTATCAATGGTGGTGGCGTGATCAAGGTTTAAATCCCACCCAATCGTTGACTCCCCCTCTGCTGCATCAGACAAGTGAGTGACTGATTCAACTTTGGGTTCGTAAGCAGTGTATGTTTCGGAGTCAGTGACAGTGACAGTATTTCCTGCATTATCAGTCGCTGTAACAGCCGCTTTGATAGTTTTGTCAGGAGCGGATGCCAATACACTGCCAGATACTGGGATTTTGAAACTGTTATCGGCATTTACAGTGCCAGTAAACTCAGTGTTGTTAACTGTAATGGTGACTACATCACCCGGTTTAGCATCGCCACCAACAACACCTTTAATATCAATGTTTTGCTGAGACTCTGCGTAATTGATTGCGTCGTCACCAGCTATCGTACTGTCGAGGGTAATTGAAGCGTTCGCTACCAAATCAACACTATAGATCTGCGTCGTGCTAATCACCCCGGTGTTACCGGCAGGATCAGTGGCAACAAGTTGAGCATTCACTTTTAGATCAGAGTCTTCGACAAGCTCGCTTCCAGGAACGGCGATTGAAAACTCCCCACTTGTATTCACAGCACCTGTATAGTTGTTTCCATTTACAGAAAGCGTCACTCTATCACCGGCTGTGTATTCGCCTATGGCTGTGCCAGTAACAGAAATTGAAGTGCCACTCTCTTTTGCATTAACGACATTGTCTGCGGTAATCACATCAATCGTAAGTTGAGTGGTTTCATCGCTGGGTTCAGTGGTATCCAAGGTAATGTTCTGTTCCGCAGCAGTACTCGTGTTTCCAGCAGTGTCTGTGACTGTTGCGCTAATGCCATAGGTGCCATCCTCGTAACTGCCACCGTTTTGTAACTGGTTGACAGGGATGGTAATAGGAACTGAAATGCCGTCTTGCCAGTCGTTTGGCACAGCGACAGTAATGGTTGAGGTATTACCAGAAGGGTCGGTGACCTCCAGGCTTATAGAATCCCCTGGTTTGGCGCCGACTGGCGGCGTAACTGACGTTTGAATACCGTCTGATGCTTCCTGGGCATTAACGCCATTGCTTGATTCTTGGATAACCAGAATAGGCGAAGCATCTGTGCCATCATCACCCGTACCTTCACCCGGCGCGATAGTATCTAGCTCAAAGGTAGCAGTGTTACTGTTTAGGCTCGTATTACCAGCGGCATCAGTAACCGTTGCTATTAGGTTGTATATTCCATCGTCAAATGTGTTCCCATTTGAGATATCGCTAACAGGTATGGTTACTTCGACGACCTGGCCAGCCACCCAACCGCTTGGAACCGTATGTTCTACCGTTGTTTGATGACCGTCTGGATCTGAGAGCGTTAGAGTGATCGTATCCCCTGGTAATGTGCCAGCAGGGGGAGTGACTTGCGACTGAACGCCATCATTTGCTTCGTTTTTATTTACACCGTCAGCTGCTTCGGCGATAGCGACGGTAGGCGCTTCATCAGCGCCATTTGATCCTGTTCCCTGTCCCGGAGCCACAAGGTCGAGGACATATTCTTTGGCAGTAGTGAGAATGCCCAAATTACCCGCGGCGTCGGTGGCAATCAGCCTAGCGTCTACCGTGGTATCGTTGTCGCTAACCAGTTCCCCACCTGGAACACTAAAACTAAACGTTCCGTTTGCTGCGACTGGGCCGTTGAAGTCCTTACCATTTATGGTGAGAGTAATAATGTTGCCAGCGGTGTATTCTCCGCTCACTGTGCCAGTAATATTGATGGCACTCTCTGACTCGTCGATATTAATCACGTTATCCGATGTGATGGTATCTATGATGAGTGTTGTCGTAAGAGTGTTAGGCCCCACAATATCGACGTTGTAGTCTTTATTTGCAGAAATGGTTCCGGTATTTCCGGCAGGATCAGTGGCAAGAATCGTTGCGGTAACTGAGGAGTTTCCATCAGTCATCAAATCAATGCCAGGAACTGGAATAGAGTAATTGCCCTCGGCATCGACCTTTCCAATAAAATCCTTACCACTAACATTTAATGTGACAACGTCATCCTCTTTGAATTCACCCGTTACTGTACCTGTGACGTTAACAGGCATACTCGCTTCGGCGGCGTTAAGAATGTTGTCAGATGTCACGTTATCAATGGTAAGCGCCGTTGTACTTGCTGTTGGGCCCTGAAGGTCAGTATCGTAGTCCTTAGTGGTGCTGATTTCGCCAACGTTACCCGCACTATCTGTGGCCAACACGCTGGCTTCAATTACTGTGTCGCTGTCAGAGGTCAATGCTGTGCCGGGCACTGCAATTGTGAAGGAGCCGTCCTCTTCAGCAGCGCCAGTATATTGAGTTCCGTCGATAGTCAAAACGACCGTGTCTCCCTCGGTGAATTCACCTGAGACTTGTCCTGTAACCCCAATAGATTGGTTTTGTTCAGAAATATTGATGACATTGTCGTTAGATATGTCATCAATAATGATTGATGTTGTTGTTTTATCCGGTGCCGTTGTGTCGAGCGTCAAACCAGCATCGTTACTAGGCAGGCTGGTGTTACCTGCTTGGTCTGTGATAGCTGCGGAAACAGAGTAATCACCATTGATAAAGCCGTTGTCATCACTAATCAGATCTGGGGTGATTATGACCGAAACAGAGTCACCTGCGCTCCAATTATTAGGAACTACAGCCTCGACGTCTGTTGTGGTTCCATCTGGAGATGTCAGAGTTAGCGTTACCGTGTCACCGGGATTGGTGCCTGTTGGAGGCGTTACCGAAACATGGATACCGTCTGATGCCTCATCTTGATTGACACCATCTGATGCTTCAGGGATCTCAACGAGGGGCAGTTCATCGGTGCCGTTCGGGCCGGTGCCTTCGCCCGGTGCGGTGGTGTC
>NZ_FOWR01000088.1 GCF_900115495.1 Enterovibrio norvegicus DSM 15893
GGACACCTTGCCAATCTCGAAGCGCTTAGAAAGTGTCGTGAATACATAGGCTTGGTCAGGTTTAGTGCGGGAAAGTGCCCGTTATCACAGCGTTAGGCTTCTATATGAATCAAAGCAATATATCTTATGCGTATCTTCAAGCATTACCATTAGGTGTTATTCGTCTTCAAGACGTGACTTTATGGGCAGACTCGATCATTTTAAAAGAAGATGATCGCTGTTTCGAATTGCTCGAACTTTCTTCGTGTAAAGAAGAGAGTATGGCGCTAATTCACCTAAAAACTTTATCCTTAGGATATGACGAAGAACAGGCAATAAAAGTATTTTTTGAATTGTGTTACGACTCTTTAGTGCTCGGTACTGCAGATTATTTAACAGTAGCGGAGAGACTATTTATTTGGTCTGCATACGAGACTTCACTGCAAGGCTATTCTGGATTGTGCTCATTTTGGGATGACTTGAAGTTAGCTTATGATGGAATTCATGGAAATCCAGTTAAAGTTGAAAAGCAACTGTTGGAATATTTGTGCGAAATGAAAGCCTAACAAAGTCATGAACAGGACACCTTGCCAATCTCGAAGCGCTTAGAAAGTGGTGTGAATACATTGGTTTGGTGAGGTTTAGTGCGGGCAAGTGCCCGTTATCACAGCGTTAGGCTTTTGGAGAAAACATGGAAATTTCCCTTAGGCGGGCGAGTGAGACAGATATTCCTTTTTTGTTGTCATTACGTGATAAAACGATGAGGCAGTATCTAGAAGAAGTCGGTATGCCAACGACTGCTGAAGAGTATGAGAGGCGAATACGCTTTGAATTTTCTCATGCAAAAATCGTTGAATTGGATGGTAAGCCTGTTGGGCTGTTCAAAGCCACGTACACCGAAGAACTTAACTATTGGTATTTAGTTCAAATTCAGATTTCTCCAGGGTTTCAAGGTTTGAAAATTGGCAGTAAGCTAATTCTTGACCTAATTGCTAAAGCGGAAACAACGAAATCTAAGGTTGGGTTAAGCGTGATTGAAACGAATCCAGCTAAGCGACTGTATTTGAAGTTAGGTTTTGAAGTGGTGAAAAGCTCTGGGGATGAGCTCCTGCTTGAGCTACAAGCCTAACAAGCGAACGAGAGACGTTTACTCGTGGCGCATTTTTTACAGAAACGCCGTGATTTAGCCGTTTCAATCAGTTTGGGCTAGTAAATTCCCGTTATGCTAACGTTAGAACTCAATGGGGTAATTGATGACGGTAAAGGAATGCGTCAGTTTCATGTTGGTCAATGGCGACAAAGTACTTTTCGAGCAGCGTTCCTTACATAAGGAGACCGACCCTGGATTGATCACCTTGCCCGGCGGGCATATTGAGCTAGGTGAAACACGCGAGCAAGCCTTAGTTCGTGAACTCATGGAAGAGTTAGAAGTTGTACCAAATACATATTATTACCTGTGCTCTCTTCATCACCCAACGCAAGAGTTACAACTGATCCACTATTACGTTGTTCTCGATTGGAGCGGTAAATTGTTTAGCAGAGAAGCTGACGAAGTTATGTGGTGTTCATTCTCGGAGTCTCAAATAGGTATTGAAGCCGATAGAGTTGCTTTGAGAGAGATGAAAAGAATGCAAGGACTACTTATTTAAAGTACGTTCTAACAAGCGAATCAACGATGGACGTTTACTCGTGGCGCATTTTTCCATAGAAACGCTGTGGTCTCGGCGCTTCAATCAGTTTTGGCTAGTAAACGCCCGTTATTCGAACGCTGAAGGATCCCCTCATAATTCGCCCAACCCTGACGAATGTGTCAGCCTCTGATATTCGAGCATAGCCCACTGATATTGCTGCTCATTGATG
>NZ_FOWR01000091.1 GCF_900115495.1 Enterovibrio norvegicus DSM 15893
AAACTCAGACATAAAAAATCGGCCTCAACAATGTTGAGGCCGATTATGAAGCCTGCGTAGGATCGTTCAATGACTTAAAACGATCGGCATTATGCTTTAAGCAGGCTTTTTTTGGTTCGTTGGATTGGTAATTTACGCGTCTTCGTCTTTGGTGAATGCGTCTTCTGAGAAGTGATCCAGGTCGAACGGTGTTTGCTGGTAAACGCAATAGTTGAGCCAATTTGAGAAAAGCATATAACCATGGCTTCTCCAGCTCACATACGGTTCTTTTGATGGATCATCATCTGGATAATAGTTAACAGGAACGGCAGGTTCCATGCCTTCACCAACGTCTCGCGCGTATTCATTGTGCAAAGTCAGAGGGTCATACTCAGGGTGGCCCGTAACAAAAACGTTGCGTTTATCTTTCGTCGCCGCCAAATAGGTTCCCGCCGTCGGCGATGTCGCCAATATATCGAGATCCGTATGTTCGGCAAGAAAGTCTGGAGAGAAATCAGCATAACGTGAATGGGGCGCTAGGAAAGCATCGTCAAAGCCACGAAGAATAGGATTGTGGCTGTGCTCTTTGTTGGTGTTATGCCAATACACACCCGACAGTTTCTCTTTGCGGGTTTTCTTCGGCAAATCATACAACAGCTTCAGTCCAGCCTGAGCAGCCCAACACACATACAGCGTCGATGTCACATGGTCCTTTGCCCATGTCATGATGTCCTGCAAATGCTCCCAGTAAATCACATCTTCAAACTGAACCAGACCTAGCGGCGCGCCTGTGACGATCAAGCCATCGAAGTTACGCTCTCTGATCATCTGAAACTGACGATAGAAGGTATCTAAATGCTCAGTTGGCGTATTTTTACTGGGCCTATCATCAATACGCAGAAGTTCTACGTCTATTTGAAGTGGACTGTTTGATAGCAAACGCATGAACTGCGTTTCAGTCTCTATCTTCTTCGGCATTAAGTTGAGTAACAGAACTTTAAGAGGACGAATACTTTGACTGGCAGCACGTGTTTCAGGCATCACAAAGATGTTTTCCTGACGCAATGTACTTGCCGCGGGTAGCTGATCAGGAATTTTAATGGGCATCTTAAAGCACTCCCTTCTTAAGATGTATAGACGTCTAGAATTCCAATAACCCTATAACATCCTTTTCGTCTCTTCAAGACTATTTGTGAGAATCGAATTTGGCGCGCATATACGAAAAAACCCGCAGCGTTTCCGCTACGGGTTTGAAGAGGTATCTGGCAGTGACCTACTCTCACATGGGGAAACCCCACACTACCATCGGCGCAGCAACGTTTCACTTCTGAGTTCGGCATGGGATCAGGTGGTACCATCGCGCTATGGCTGCCAGAAAAATTTTTAAAGCTGGTGCTGATACCCAGATTCGAACTGGGGACCTCACCCTTACCAAGGGTGCACTCTACCAACTGAGCTATATCAGCGAATTTTTCTTCAACAAAGTCTTACTCATCGATGCTTTGTTTAAGGATCTATCATTTGCAAAGCAAATAGAAAGATTGAAATTAAAGCCTGGCGATGTCCTACTCTCACATGGGGAAGCCCCACACTACCATCGGCGCTGTTACGTTTCACTACTGAGTTCGGCATGGGTTCAGGTGGG
>NZ_FOWR01000071.1 GCF_900115495.1 Enterovibrio norvegicus DSM 15893
GCATCACTCCGAAGAGCTCAACCATCTTGGGTCACTCAGTTCATTGATAAATCTTATGTCTATCAAGTACGAGTGCCCACACAGATTGTATAGGTCAAATTGTTAAAGAACGTTGACTGTAGAAGCGTTTGCTTCTCATCGTCAGGGCTGCGAATTCTACGCTGCCAGGAGATGAAGTCAAGAAGAAATTTTGAGATTTTTCAGCGTGGTGTTCACCGCATCCAAAACGTCTTGTTGACTTCCTTCAACCGAGATAAGCACTGGGCTTTTACGTTGAAGCAGGCGGGCATTCTACTGATTCAAACCAACGCGTCAAGCGTTTATTTATCATCGATTTTAGAAGCCATTTCCCACCTGATTTCGTAGAGCGATTTCTCTTTAAGAAGTCGTTCTCCGTGTCAGTGAGGCGGCATTATAGAGACTGAGATCACATTGGCAAGCGTTTTTATTCGTTTTTATTTCGACTGAACACAATTCAACCTAAACTTTAAAAAACACAACATATTGCAACATTAGATAACGGTCACATTCACTCACTGGTAATAACAATTCAATAACCGTAATATCAAACCGACAATTGTATTTATTTCAATCAGCATTGATTTCTATTCTTCATGCTACTTCTTCTAACAGAACTTTAAATTAGACGATTATGAGAACATCTATAAGTTTGCTTATTGCAGCAGTCATTGCTGGACTGGGCGCATTACTGCTCAATACTTCACAACTAATATCGAGTACCGGGTTCGCATTTGCAATGGGTGCCATAACCGTAGGTATTGCCCTTTCTCTTTTATCTACTAAATCTACAGACACTACTTCTGAGGCGTCTTCGCTTAATTCAAAAACAATCTATGTAGGTAACCTGCCTTATCGTGCAAATGAAAATGACGTGAAGGAGCTCTTCGCTGAATACGGTGAAGTGTTTGCGGTACGTTTGATGAAAGACAAAAGGACAGGGAAACGCAGAGGGTTTGGTTTTGTTGTCATGGCCGCCGCCGATGCACCAGCAGCCATTGACCAACTAAACAATAGTGAATACGGCGAAAGGACGTTAAAAGTCAGGGAAGCGAATGACCCTAGAAAGTCGGAGCGCGTTCAATAGGCGAAAAGCCTAGTAGTGACAACTCCTGATTTAACGCACTCTCTTCTTTTACTGGTGCACTACTAAATACTCTGTGTTTATGTTTATTGAAGAAGGCCTTTTGGCCTTCTTCTTTTATTAGCTCTGCAACTCTACTCGCAATCGCTTCTCCCGAATCGATCACCCTACAGTCTTTACCAACCACCTCTTCAATTTCTTCTTTAAGCAATGGAAAGTGAGTGCAGCCTAAAACGATACAGTCTACCTGCCCAATAAACGGGGCGAGAATGTCTTTTAATATACTTTTATTTACAAGCTTGCCACGTAATTTGGACTCCCCCATTTGAACCAACTCAGTCGAACCGACCATATTAACGTCGCAATCAGGCGCGAAATCATTTACGAGCTGGAAAGTATAAGGACGCTTTATTGTGGCTGGCGTGGCTAAAAGACCAATGTTTTTCGTCTTGCTTAATACTGCGGCAGGCTTTATCGCGGGAACGACGCCGACGACAGGAATAGATAGCATGTCTCGAAGATATGAAAGCACAAGTGTGCTTGCGGTATTGCACGCAATGACCACCAACGAAATGTCGTGCTCAGCGCAGATCGACGACACCATACCAGTGACCCTAGACACCAATACGTCGTCTTTCAATTCACCATAAGGAAACGCTGCATTGTCGAAGGCATAAATCACATGCTGTTCAGGCATCATCTTCGTGATTTCTCGATAGACTGAAAGCCCACCTACACCAGAATCAAAAATCAGCACACTTTTCACATTTATTACCTTCGTCATTATTTTCGCCGTCATGATACTGCGCATGCTCAGCTTTTAAAATCTCTCACTCAAGAAGGCGGTGTATCTGATGATGAAAGCGCCCTTCCCTTTTGACAGTATCGACCTCTGTAGTAAGTGGGTAAGAGAAGCAAGGCGCATCTGTGACTAATGTATGGAATTCACCATTTTCACCGCATGGGTCACAATGGGTGGGCAACTCGTCAAGAAGTCGCTGATCGTAGACTCTTCCAAGGTAGCTTCCGTCTAGTTGCGAGGTATCAACTGTGGTCAGTCTCGTAACAATACCCACCTCTATGATCTCTCTGGCGAGCAGTGCGCTGTCTTGGCCAATAAGCGGAAACACACATTCCCACCCTGCCGGCTCTATGTAACTTCGACGGTATGCTTCTATGCCGTTACAAAACATATCCCCGAACGCGACAGCATCAACCTCAAGGCCGCTATGCTTGATACCACTAATGATCGCTTGCTGGTATGCATCGTTAGGAGGGAACACCTGATCCAGTTCGATCAGAACCAAAGGCAGGCCAATGCTTTTCGCTTGCGCCTTAACGATATCAATGGGGGTGGCTTGAAATGGTACTTCCCCATCGACATACGACGTATACAAGCCGACGACGTCATAATCAGGGTTTTGCTGAAGCCTATAAAGTGTGAGTGTTGAATCTTTGCCATTATGCACAAGCTTTTTTTGGGATTTTTTTATTAATCATTATAAAACAATATCTTATATCAATTTCTCTTCTTTTCCATTTACAAATCCCTTTCAAAATGACAATAGATAGCTGTCATCCGAGCAAACCAGATGAATCCTACAATTTGCCTTTACATTTTTGGTGATTAAGACCAAGCACTCAAAAAAACAACCTCACCCGTTGTACTTCTTAAAATTCTCCGCCTGCTCAAGCACGTTCTTGTAAACGTCATCATTCGCAATTGGCGGGAAGCCGAAGCGGTGTAGCAGTCTGATAAGGTCAACTTTCAGCTTGGCTTTGATGTTGTCGCGTTTGCTCCAGTCTGGGTACTGTGCGTTGTCATCAACGATCACCTTCATTGCTTTTGCCAGCTCAAGCATCTTCTCGTCATCGTAGGTGAACTGGTATTTCACACACATGTGCTCCAGGATGTCGAGGAACGCCTTCTCTTCCATGTCGATGCCGATATCTTCAAACGACAACATCTCTGCTTTGATGTCGTAGATCATGTCGGTCATCATCTGGCTGAAGTTGTCGAACTCCTCGCCGTTGAGCACGTCGTTTTCTTTGCGTTCGTTGTACTGGTCTACCAGCGCCTGAAAGCGTTTAGAAAAGTTGATGTCCTGTAGCTGGTTCACCTTCTTGAAATCGCTGATGGCCTTTTCCAGCATCTTTTGCAGCAGTTGCATTTTGGTGTTGGGCAGTTTGATTTTATTGATGCGGGCCATGTACTCATCATCAAAGATGTCGATGGTCTCGGCTTTGTCATCGCCCAAGGTGAAGATTTCCTCCACACCCTCTGCGCGCAATGCCTCCGCAATCATCTCGCGGACACGCTTGTTCATCTGGGCAGTGTCTGGCGCATCGCCTTTGGTCAGCTTGAACACGATAGAGCGAACAGCGATGTAGAAGTGAATATGCTCACGTTCCTCTTGCTCGATCTCCTCGCTGCCTACACACACGTCATAAGCCGCTTTCAGACGTTTCACCAAGCCCATAAAGCGCATTTCAGTCTTCTTGGTCTGAAGCACAAACTCGGCGGCTTGGTTCAGGCACTCCAACTGCTTGACGGGTTCACCCCCGAAGTAATCGCTGCTGTCGAATTTATGGAAGACCTGGGCCAGCAGGTGAAGATGGTTGCGCACTTCAATCAATGACTGACGCACATCCTCAAAGTTGGACTCATCGGCTTTGGAGTACATCGCCAGTGCCTGATTCATACGGGACTTGATACCGATGTAATCGACCACCAATCCCTTGTCTTTGCCTTCAAACTTACGGTTAACCCGCGAAATGGTCTGGATCAGATTGTGCTTTTGTAACGGCTTGTCGATGTAAATAGTGTCTAGCTCGGGTACGTCAAAGCCCGTCAGCCACATGTCCACAACGATAGCGATTTTGAAGTTCGACTTGGCGTTCTTGAACTGCTTATCGAGCTCCTTGCGGTAGTCTTTGGTTTTGAGCAACGCGTACATGTCGGCATCGTCGTCTTGGCCTCGGGTCATCACCATATTGACCATCGGCAGCGACATCAGCTCTTCTTTGTCTTTGTCGGTCAGTTCGACACCATCAATCGCTTGCTTCTCTTCGAACCACTCAGGGCGAAGTGCTTTAACGTTCTTGTAGAACTCATAAGCAATTTCACGGCTGGCGCAAACAAACATCGCCTTGCCTTTGATGGTGGCACCTTCAGAGACGCGCTTTTCATAGTGAGTGACGAAGTCCCTTGCTAACTCTTCAATCCGGTCAGGGTCACCCAAAATCGCGTTCATATTGGCAGAGGCTTTCTTGCTCTCTTCAATCTGGTGCTCGTTGGCGCCCAGACGTTCACATTCTTCGTAGTACCGCTCGATTTCTTCCAGCTTGCTGTTATCAAGGATCACCTTGGCGGCGCGGCCTTCGTAAACAATCCGCACCGTGATGCCATCGTTCACAGCCTCGGTCATGGTGTAGGTGTCGATGGAAGGGCCAAACACATCCAGCGTGGCGTCGATAGGCGTACCTGTGAAACCTACATAGGTCGCGTTTGGCAGCGAGTCATGCAGGTACTTGGCGAACCCATAGGTCTTCTTGATGGTGCCTTTGTCCTGATCGATGGTGATTTTCTGATCGAGGTTAATCTGACTGCGGTGCGCTTCATCCGAAATACAGACCACGTTGTTGCGGCTGGTCAGCAGCTTGATGTCTTCAGTGAACTTATGAATGGTCGTGAGGAACACACCGCCGCTGGCACGTCCTGCCAACTTATCGCGTAGATCCTGACGGCTGGTGACAGGCTCAATCACTTCATCGCCAATGTAGCCGGTCGCGTTGCAGAACTGCTTAGAAAGCTGCTCATCCAAATCGGTACGGTCGGTAATAAGCACGATAGTCGGGCTTTCAAAATCGACCGACTTCATCAGAAGGCGCGATAAGAACTGCATGGTGTAGCTTTTGCCACAACCCGTCGCCCCAAAGTAGGTGCCACCTTTACCAGAGCCACCGCCTTCTTTGTAAGGGACAATCTCCCCTTTGGCGTCCAGTACCTTGCGCTCTTTTTTGATGTTGTAGTAAAGCTTACGGGCAGCGTAATACTGCGGATAACGGCAACACAGCTTCACCTCTTTCTTGCTGGTATCAGGGAAGAAGACAAAGTTTTTGATAACATCCAGCAAGCGGGTTGGATGGAACAGCCCCTGAATCATCGTATAGAGGGCATTAATCCCGTCTTTCTCGGTCGATTCATTGCCCGTTACTTTGCGCCATGCGTAGAAGAACTCATAGGGCGAGAACAGGTTTCCCATTTTGTTGTTTACACCATCACTGACGATACATAGTGCGTTGTAAACAAACAGCTTGGGGATGTCGCGTCGGTAACGGTTGGTTAGCTGATCCCACGCGTCATAAGTGGTGGCCTCTTCTTCTCGCACCGCGGATTTGAACTCGAACACCACCACAGGCAAACCATTGACGTACAAAATGGCATCAGGGATGCGCAGCTGTTGGTCTACACCCTCAACCTCTAGCTGGTTCACCAAACGGTAGCGGTTGTTATCCGCCTCAATGGTGTCGATGCCTTCCACAAACATCGCCGTCAGTTTTTCTGGCAGGGCGGCTGTATCAATCAGATGAATGTGAAGGTCTTTCTCTGTGCGGTCAGCACGTTTGAAGGGAAAGCCATTACTCAGCCACTGACAGAAGGTTTTGTTGCTCTGGTACAGGTCGCTGGCTGGCAGGGTTTGCAGCTGACGGACGATGGTTTCAATTTCGCCCTCAGTGATGCTGTCTGCTTTGTACTGCGCGTTAAGGTAACTGCGCAGGTCATCGAGGATCAGCACTTCTGAGTCATCAGGGCGCGGAATATCGCTGCCGATGTGGTGCGGGTACACCCGCTGGCCGGATGCGGTGTGATGCTCACCGAGTAAGGTGATGATGGCCTGTTCCAGTTTTGCTTCGTTGAAAACTCGATTACTCATCATCATCCTCCTCTTCGGTGGACGTAAATTGAATCAGCATTTCTCGATACCCTGATGGGTCCTGAGAAAAAAGCATCTGGCTAGCGGTGTATTCGATGTTGATTTTCTCAGACAGTTTTAGGGAAAAACCGTCAAACTGGCCATCAAGCCAGTCATTGAAATCAGGATAATCATCATATTGGATTCTATGATGGGTGTCGGGCTCTAGTGTCTCTCTGTGCTTTTTGTAGAGGAAGGCCGCGAGGCCATCGACTGATGACAAAACAAACTCTACTTCCGCCATCCGTAACGGATTTTCATGATAACCATCATCACCGTGCGAAGCTGCGCCATATCGATTCCTGAGTTCATTTGTCACATTGACGATCGAGCCAGCTAACCTTGAAACTTTTTGAGAGATATCATCATTTTTACTAAAAGGAACATGCTGCTTAACATCATTAAACAAAGGATAAAAATCTTTGCCTAGATTCGGTGTCTCTTCACGATCAGAAATAATCGTTTTGAAAACTGATTCGAGGAATGCCTTTGATAAATCGATAGATAAAGATGAGTCACCTTCTTGAATAGCTGACTCTAGCCGCTCTTTTTGTTCGATCAAATGCGTAGCTGTATCAGTCTCTGCTACTGCCCTAGTACTCAATCTCAAGCGAAACGTGTCGTTAGACATCAGATGATCTCCAGTTCACCAGATATCAGCTTTGGTAACAATGAATCTCGCAAAGCACTTAGAGAGCGGCATTCTTCAACGTTCTTTGAGATTTTACTTAGGTACAAAGCTACTGTTTCAGAAAAGGCGTTCGCTGATTGGGCTGAAGGAACAACAATCGGGATGGTCCGGAATGTTTTTTTACTGATTTCCGCGAAAGTGGTGCCTCCAGAAATGCTTTTTATCATTTCAATTTTGGAGTCGAGCCAATACAACGCAAACTCTTGAGTCAGTGACTTACACTCTGTGATAGCAATGTAACCTTGATTTATTGCGACGGGAACTTTGGTCATCGCTAGATAGCCAACAGGGGCCCTCGAGGACATCAACACCGTTTCTGGTGGAAGCAATCCTGAAGTTATCTTACTTAAGCCTGTAGCAGTGATTTTCCTTTCGGTGTCGAGCAGGATTTTTTCTGCTTTACCTGAAAGGTCTTTTGGTGATGTCCAGTGGATATCACCCCCTTCCCAGAATTCGGCATTCTTGGTACTCGGTGTTGAACCACCTTTGACTGTAAATTCGTCTCCTGCGGTAGATACCACCCACCCCTTCGGCACCCAACCCAGTTCGCTTTCTTCAAACGCATCAGGAAACAGCTGGCGTACATCATCTGGCAGTGGTTTGAAGCCTTCGCTTTCACGTACCGCTTTGCGCGCTTCAGCGCGGTGTTGCAGCTCGTCGGGGATAGGATTGTCCGCATCCAGCGCGTTATCAATCACAGGGTCGAAATCGACGAACCATGACTTAAACAGCGTCTGCGCCATCTGCTCCAGCGTCTGGTTGATTTGGCGGTTTAGGGTGATTTTGTTGTCGAAATTTCGCAAAAGCTTGGAAATCCCCTTTTGACACTGGACAGGGGGTAAAGGCAGTAGCAAACGCGAAAATGTATCTCTCGATAGACTTGGATTTGAAGTTCCATCTTTTAGATGATTCAGACCAATAAATCGAACTAAATAGTAAAAATATTGCAAGTCAATATTTTCAGATTTAGCAGTCACATAATAAGCCGTATCGATCACCCAGAAGTTATTCTCGGACCACTCCACTCCTAGAGGTCCCTGACCTTTTCTTCCTAAGATCACTCCTGGCCCACTCACTAAAAATTCGTTGTGGTGCCCACATTGCCCGTTAGTACCATAAACAGGAACGTCTCCCTCTACTCTGTGTTGCGCTGTGAGGGCTTTTCCATAGTTTAAAGTAACAAGTTTACCCGCTTGTACCAGAGGATATTTCCAGTCTGTCTTTGACGAAAAGCCTCTTGGATATAATCCCTCTTGGTTATGCTTCATAACCGAGTCCTTTCAGGCTTGACAGAATGGACAATTCCAAATCATTGGACTCGGCAAATTGTTTTGATAGAAGATAAGTCAGTTCGGTCATTTTGGTTTCAAACGGTATACCGTCATCTTCCAAATCCGCTGCGCCCACGTAGCGTCCCGGTGTCAGCACAAAATCGTTGGCTTTGATGTCGGCAATGGTCGCCACCTTGCAGTAGCCTGCGGTGTCTTGGTACTTCTCAACGCTGATTTCTTTGGCGTCAATGCGGCGGGTCAGTTCGCTTTGCTCACAGCGCCATGCATGGTAGGTGTCTGCAATCTTGGCGATATCGTCACGTGTCAGTTCTTTATGTACACGGCTGACCATGGTGCCCATTTCACGGGCATCGATAAACAGGGTTTCGCCTGTGCGGTCACGGTAGCCATAGCGCGGGTTGGCCTTTTTGTTTTTGGTCATGAACCACAGGCAGACCGGAATTTGCGTGGTGTAGAACAGCTGACCTGGCAGGGCAATCATGCACTCGATGCGGTCATCTTCAATCAGCTTCTGGCGGATTTCGCCTTCGCCGCTGGTGTTCGAACTCATTGAACCGTTCGCCAGTACAAAGCCTGCGGTGCCGTCTTCACTCAGTTTCGACAGCATGTGCAGAATCCAACCGTAGTTAGCGTTGCCTTTTGGCGGGGTGCGGAAGCCGTTAAAGCGCGCATCGTCCGTGAGCTCGGCATCATTACGCCAGTCTTTCAGGTTAAACGGCGGGTTCGCCATGATGTAGTCAGCTTTCAGGTCTGGGTGCTGGTCGCTGAAGAAGGTATCTGCTGGGCGCTCGCCAAGGTTGCCCGTCAGGCCACGGATTGCAAGGTTCATTTTTGCCAGCTTGAAGGTGGTACTGGTCAGCTCCTGTCCATAGATGGCGATGTCTTTGCTCTTGCCCTGATGGCTTTCAATAAACTTGAGCGACTGAACGAACATACCGCCTGAACCACAGCACGGGTCGTAGATTTTGCCTTGGTAAGGTTCGAGCATTTCAGCCAGCAGGGTAACCACAGATTTTGGTGTATAGAACTCGCCGCCACCTTTGCCTTCGGTAGCCGCAAAGCGACCAAGGAAGTATTCATACACACGCCCGACCAAGTCCTCTTCGGTCATGTCGCATTGGTTGGCGCTTTCTCCGTGAACATAGTTATCGATGTTTTCGATAGCATCAATCAAAGAGGCGAGCTTTTTGGTCTCAAGGCCCATGCGCGAGAAGTAGTTATCTGGCAATGCGCCTTCAAGGGCTTTGTTCTTGCTTTCAATCGCTTTCAGGGCGCTGTCGATGATGATGGCGATGTCATCTTGCTTGGCGCGGGCTTTCACAAACGACCAACGTGCGTGGTCCTCAAGGAAGAAGACGTTGTCTTGCTGGTAGAACTCCGGCATATCAACAAAGGCTTCTTCACCCTCATCAATCAGTTGTTGGCGCTTAGCTTCGAATTTGTCGCTGATGAATTTAAGGAACACAAGGCTCAACACCACGTGCTTGTATTCAGACGATTCGACGCTGCCGCGCAGCTGGTTGGCGGTATCCCAAAGGGTTTCTTCAAAGCCCTTGGTCGGTTTCTTCTTTGCTGGAGTTTGGGCCATGTTGAATGGTTTCCTGGAAATAGATAATTGGCTTCCTGAGTAAGCCATCGAACGGTCATACATCAACGCCGTTCTGAATGCGCGCATTCTATGCCAAAGGCCATGTGTTCGCTATTTCTGAACGGGTGATATTCTCGCTTTTTATAACGACAACGGTGACAGAGCGAGCGATACATTGCCTGATTTTATTGAATATAATTTATCATTCTGTCAGTAAATATGTACGTGTGTTGGCTCAAAGTTGTGGCTCGGTTTGGAAAAGTCATCTCATTCAGCGCCAACATGCCAAAGCAGCTTCTCGCTCTTTTACCTTCACATCGGGTCATTTATTGCCTACTGAGCAAGAGTTTGCTCAACATTAGGCAGTTATTCGCTTGCGTCTCATTCATACGCACGTGAGACGCTTATAAACCCTCTAGCATTCGGGGCACGTGTTTTGCTTACTCAGCGTAGGCAATAGTTAGGTGTATGTAGGCGCATAGGGAAATGGCAAAAATTGTAAGGCTGGATAGCCTGTCAAACGGTGAAGCAGTTCGTATTGAAGGGAACATTTCACGTTACAGTGAAGCCGACTTACTGGCGATGTTGCCTTCAGGCTCAAGCGGTGTGTCGATTACATCTTCCCTCGCGCGGGGCGAGATGGTGGTGATTTCAGATAACCCGGCAGCCCCCTTGTTTACGTTCTCTGATGGTAAGTTGGTCGCCAATGCCAGCAACCAAATCACGGTGACAGACCAGGCGTTCAATGATGCCAAACAGCGTTTTTTGGCTACCAAACTTCGCATGGGCACATCGCGTCCCGCAAACAATGGCCCCTCGTCTAGCTTTTCAGAGTCAAACTATGTCCCTGAGCCTGTCGTTACAGAACCACCGCTAACACCGACTCCACCGCATGCGATATCAGAGAACTTCGCTAAATCGCCTCAAGCAGACAAGGTTTTTGCTAAATCTTGCACCCGACCTTATGGCGACACGCAAGCCTGCGAAGAAGAAATAAAAGCACCTAACTTTGGTGTAATGGCGGCGATGGCTCCCGCAAGGGCAATGACAGCTAACGGTCTTTTACCACTAGGGAAAGTAGCAGGCACGACGTCTAAAATGCCTCTT
>NZ_FOWR01000093.1 GCF_900115495.1 Enterovibrio norvegicus DSM 15893
GTGGACGTTTACTCGTGACGCAGTTTTTATAGAAACACTGTGATTCAGGGGTTTCAATCAATTTTGGGTAGTAAACGCCCGTTATTCGAACGTTAACTCTATATACATATGAATTTGATTCTTGAAAATACCGAACAAGTAAAATGTTTTACATACATGTTGGATGTATTTTCTGCATTGAGAATCAGCTGTACAGACTATGACTGGTACATCAGCGACATCGAGACAAACGGATATCTCTTTGATGAGGGATGGTACAGTGGCGACTCTTTGGATTCCCTAATTCAGGGTAATCAAATTCAGTTCATCTGGGCTGTTTTCTCTGCATTTCCTGCGGGTACTAAGTTTGACGTTGTTGCAAGCCCCTATGTAGATGGCAATCCTGATTACTGGAATGGTTCAAATCCAGCCCCTCAACTAGATCGGGCTCTTTTTGAAATAGGTTGTTGGGATAGCAGCGCTACTATTCTGGTTGGAGTACCATCGCAATTAGCGGAAAATTTCATGTCGGTTTACACGGACACACGAATGTTAACAAGGTCATGAACGGGACACCTTGCCAATCTCGAAGCGCTTAGAAAGTGTGGTGAATACATTGGTTTGGTGAGGTTTAGTGCGGGCAAGTGCCCGTTATCACAGCGTTAGCCCAAGTTCATTATTAATGTACTTTACCCCGCTATTTGACGGGCTAAGTCAGGTTTCCATAGCCGGCGGTTGTTATTGGGTTGGCCATTCACGTGCATTATTGATGGCTTGAGTTGAGTGTTTCTCCTTCAAAATATGAAGGGAGTTCTGGTCAAGTCGGTTGTTTCTTGGTGGTATAAACAAGGACGAGGAAAACGGCAGGGAAGGTGTCTTTTTCTCAAGCGGGGGCGGCGGCAAGCCGTGAAAGGCCGGAGCAAGGGCTAACAAGAACCTAAAGCTGGACGCTTAAACCTCCCGCAGTTTTTTCAAACGACCTCTGTGATTCAGGTGGTTGATTTTTATATAATTAAGCGCCGCTTAGGTTGGCGTTATACGCTGTGATTTTACTTACATGTAAGCCAGTGAGTTTGAAACTCAAACACGGTGGTTTTCTCAACAAAAAAGCGGTTTGGTTTTGGATCACCGCTCACCATTGAAAGTGTTGCAAACAAGCCATCAATGGCCAGAACAGATCAAGCATCCCAAGGGCTGCTCGCAAAGGCAAAAGGCGAGGTGCGGCTAGTCAAACAGTTTGGGTGGCAGCTTTATAACAAAGGTTTTCAAGGCGGACGCAAAACATCTCCGCAAATTTTGTTATATCAACTTACGGCGTTTACGGTGGCTTTCTTGCGTGAAGTGAATGTTTTACGCCCCTTAAAACGACGTTATCCGTCAGTTCTTCTCAGTGTTTAGTTTGCGATGTTTGGTTAGCTATTTCCTCTCTTCGTCACAGGCTGTTTAAACCCAAAAGTTTCATCAAACCAGTTCCAAACTCGATGCAAAATTGTCCACTTCCCCTATGCTGAGACAGTCTAAACTGGAGTTTTCTGCCACAGAAAAAGCAGGAGATCATCATGAAGAAGTCACGGTTTACTGAAT
>NZ_FOWR01000096.1 GCF_900115495.1 Enterovibrio norvegicus DSM 15893
TTGAATTCTTCTGGAAATCTCTTACCACTCATAAACACCTCTCTGTTAGTTATCATGTCTAACTCAAGTGTGTCTATCAAGTCGGTGTCTATTCATTCTACGCCGGAAAGTGCGCCATCGTCCGTGTTGAGCGCATCGACGGTACACCACCCGAAACCACCACATTTCGCGTTCCTTCGCGCCCGTTGGCATCGTGTGAGAATTGGAAAGGCGAGGGAGAGCCACTCAAGCATGACGGCGAATACATTATTCTCAGTGTGTGCCAAATGTCTTTCGGTGCGGGTGGCTGCGCCGTTGAACGTTATCGCAGTGCGGATTTTGCGCATTGGGAAGAACACATCGGCGTGACATGGATTAACGGCGAGGAACACGAAGCGTGGCGAACACTGGGTTCGACGTCTTCCAAGGCCGATTCAGTGAAGAAAGTGGAGAAGTGAGGGAAGGGACGAGAAGTGAGATTGCGAGTATCGAGATAAGAGAAAGAGCCAAAGCGAAATGGCTCTTAGGTTCTCCCCACTTTACAAATCAATCGAGTCTTTGGGATGATGAATACCATCGTAGATTTTCACTGGCTCTAACTCATAGGCATTGATGCCTTCTAAGCACGCTACATTTATAGCAAATTGATGCGGGTTCGAACGTCTTTGATGGTGCGTATAAATGCCACACGTTTTACAAAAGTAATGCTTTGCCGTCATTGTATTGAATTGATAAAGCGTCAGATTCTCTTCGCCTTTGATGATCTTTAAATTTTCTAACAATACTGAAGCTGCAATCGCACCGCGTTTCCGACACATAGAGCATGAACAACGACGCGGATCTTCAAGGCCATTGGGTAACCGCAATTCAAGCTCGACCGCGCCACAATGACATTTTGCGATGTGAACCTTTTTCACTTCCATTTCTTCTTCTCCCTGTCTATGCGCAGATGAGTGATTTACTGCTCATTCACGGGTCTAGCCCACCCGATACGTCATGAATGCCTCTACGAACCTAGCATAGAGATGCAATGCATCGGTTGAATGACGTGTTGTATTGCGACATGAGTAAAAGCTCAGGGGCGAGAGAAGAGATTGCGAGAGTTGAGATAAGAGAAAGAGCCAGAAGCGATATGGCTCTTAGGTCCTCCACACTTTTCAAGGGGGGAGTTAGAGGGGGGTTATTGCTACGGAGAGCAGAATCGATGATGCCACCGGAGCCTGTAACAGATTCTGTGTAACTGCCATTTAATTAATATGCTTTTCGAGGCGTTCCCCGAACTCGATAATAAATCGACTCATCGCCTG